>NZ_AP017928.1:4157500-4757500 GCF_003584645.1 Methylocaldum marinum | reverse complement strand
TTGGTTGCGGTCAAACCTCCGTGTTGCGTGTACGGCGCTGTAGCCTCGAACACCCGATGGGACCGGATTGAAGGCTTAACGTACACTATGCTTCCTCCTTGAATCGGTAAGGCCGCGGCCTTCGCGGCATTTCTGCGAATCTGTGGTCGGGCGACCTAGAATTATCTCGAGAGCCGATTTAAAGGCTACCCATCAACCCGTAATTAGTCAATCTTTAAACCAAGCCGAGGGAGACACCGGATCATTGTCCAAAATCCATATTTCAGTTTTCGTCATCGTACTGGCGTGGTCGGCCGTTCGACCGTATAGCTACGGCATCTGGTTCCTGGACGCGATTCCGGCCTTGGCCATATTCGCGGCCATGATCATCACCCGTCGCCGGTTTCCCCTAACGCCTCTGGCGACCGGGGTGCTCTTGGCTTTATGCCTGCTCATTCTCGTCGGTGCCCATTACTCTTTCGGCAAAGTGCCGCTTTTCGATTGGCTGAAACCGCTGTTCGGAACTCAACGCAACAACTTCGACAAGCTGGCTCATTTTTTTCAGGGATTTTCGCCGGCAATCGTTTTCCGGGAAGTGTTCATTCGTTTCGGCGTGTTTCGGGATCGGCGCTGGCTGATTGCGATCGTGCCGGCACTATGCCTCGCGCTCAGCGCTGGCTATGAACTGGTCGAATGGGCCGCTGCGATGATCCTGAAGGACGGCGCCCGCGATTTTCTGGCAATGCAAGGCGATCCGTGGGATGCCCAATCGGACATGGCTTTTGCCTTGGGCGGCGCTTTATTCTCGCTTGCCGTGTTAAGTCGGTGGCACGATGAACAGATCGAGCGGCTCAACTGAATTGTCGAGCATCCAGGCCGCGCGCGGCTCTTGCTGCGCCGGGTCGGCAAACATCCGATGGTCCATCGTCATTCCCGTGCTGAACGAAGCGGACATAATAGCGGATGCATTGACGCGGCTGCGGCCGTTGCAACAACAGGGCATCGAACTCGTCGTCGCCGACGGCGGAAGCACGGACCACAGTCCGGATTTAGTCCGCGAATACGGGGTACGGCTGGTACATACGGCCACGGGACGCGCCGCGCAAATGAATGCCGGCGCCGGAGTGGCGACGGGCGAATACCTGCTGTTCCTTCATGTCGACACTCGGCTGCCGGAAAGCGCCGGCCACACGCTGGCAAGGATTTTTGCGAGCGGGGCGGTGTGGGGACATTTCGATGTACAGCTGTCCGGAAAACAATCCTTGCTGCGCGTGGTCGAAACGCTGATGAACCGGCGCTCCCGCCTGACCGGTATCGCAACGGGAGACCAGGCCATGTTCGTACGACGAGACCTGTTCGAACACATCGGCGGCTTTCCGGAGATCCCGCTCATGGAAGACGTCTCATTGAGCAAGCGCCTGAATCGCATCGCCCGGCCGGTTTGCCTTCGGGAGCGGGTGGTTACCTCGAGCCGGCGATGGGAAAAAAACGGGATAGTGCGTACTATTCTCCTCATGTGGCAATTACGACTGCTCTATTTTCTCGGCACCGATCCGGCAAAGTTGGCCGCGCGATATTATGAGCATGATTGAATCTCTCCTCCGTCTGGTTTTTTCTCGGCGCGCTCGAACTGATGCTGATATGGGAATGGCGGAAACCCTTCCGAACATTTCCGGAAAGCAAGCCCCGCCGGTTCGCCCGGTATCTCGGCTTCATCAGGAATTTCGGCCTTTCCGCACCGGTAAGGGACAAACTGTGCGGCACCTATTGCACAGCACCGCACCGCATCCGGGTCAGGAAACCATGGAAATCGGGCTGAAAGAACAGCGCGACGGCCCCGAACAGCTGGGCTTTTGGCGTCTCTTGATTGTACCGTTCCGTTAAGCTGTGCCGAATTACCGTTTTCCGCACGCCACACTGGCAGTCATGGCGAAGGCTCCGATTCCCGGCCAGGTCAAGACCAGGCTAATTCCCGCCCTGGGCGCCGAAGGCGCGTCACGGCTGCATGCCGCGCTGCTGCGAAGAACGGTCGGGGCTATGCTGCATGCAAACCTGTGCCCGATACAGTTGTGGTGCTCTCCCGACACCGATCACCCGGAATTCATTGAGCTGCAAGTACTTGGAACCGTCCTCAAAACGCAGTGCCCGGGCGATCTCGGGGCGCGCATGGGCCATGCCGCTCGCGAGTGCCTGGAGACGGCTCGCAAGGTCATTATCATCGGCACCGATTGTCCCGTGCTTCATGCCGGATTCGTAGAACAGGCGATCATCACTTTGACGAACGGACACGATGCGATCGTCGGTCCGGCTGAAGATGGCGGATACTATTTGCTGGGTCTGAACCGGACCGCCGACGAACTGTTCCAGTCCATGCCGTGGGGAGGAGAACGAGTGCTGCTGGAGACGCGGCGACGGCTCGACAATCTTGGCTGGCGGTGGTCGGAACTCGCCCCGTTATGGGATGTGGACCGTCCTGAAGATCTACAGCGGCTCGAGAGCGTGAACCTATGAAATATGGAACGCCGATAGTTCGGCAGGACCGGACGCGGCACGGAAAGCGGAGCGGACGCAGCGCTATCCATTTTACAGGGGGATGACGGAAAATCTTTTGCGTCCGCCTACCGATCCGGCTAGACTTTTGCGCCCGCAATAGGCTCATCACTATGTATATCGGTCCTTTTCGACTGGCTAACCGCTTGATTCTGGCCCCCATGGCCGGCGTAACCGACCGCCCTTTCCGAATGCTCTGCCGCCGTTACGGTGCGGCGCTCGCCGTGTCGGAAATGGTATCCGCCAATCCGGCGCTGCGCGACGATCGCAAGACCCTGCGCAGGAGTGACCACAGCGGAGAGCCGGAACCCCGTGCCGTGCAGATTCTCGGCAACGATCCGGCGGCCATGGCCGAGGCGGCGCGAATCAATGCCGATCGCGGCGCCCAGATCATCGATATCAACATGGGCTGTCCGGCGAAAAAAGTCTGCCACAAGGCGGCCGGGTCGGCGCTCCTCAAAGACGAAGGTTTGGTCGGACGAATCCTGGAAGCCGTGGTCGAGGCAACGACCGTACCGGTCACGCTGAAAATACGCACCGGCTGGGACCCCGACCATCGCAATGCGGTCGCCATCGCCAAAATCGCCGAGGATGCGGGCATCCGCGCCATCACGGTTCACGGACGCACCCGCGCTTGCGGCTTTTCCGGACAGGCCGAATACCTTACAATCCAACGGGTCAAGCAGGCTGTCGGCATCCCCGTGATCGCCAATGGCGATATCGATTCGCCGGAAAAAGCGGCGGCTGTCCTTGAGCTCACCGGCGCCGATGCTGTCATGATCGGCCGAGCCGCCCTCGGAAATCCATGGTTGTTTCGCCGAATCGACCATTTTCTCAGCGGAGAGGTCGAGTCCGGATTACCCGGAGCGGAGGAAACACGGGATGTCATCCTGGAACATCTGAAAGGACTTTATGCATTCTACGGCGATCACCTCGGAGTGCGGATCGCACGCAAGCATGTCGGTTGGTACTTGAATCATCTTTCCTGCCCACCGGATTTCGGCCCGCTGTTCAATGTTCAAGACTGTGCCGATCAGCAACTGGATTTAATAAACCAATTGTTTAACGAAGAATGTCGGAAGTTGGCTGCATGAAAGCACAAGCAAGGAAAATCGAGACGATTCCCAATACCGTTGAGTTCAAACCCGACACCACTCTGCTCTTGAGCGATCACGTACGCATGAGCCTGCAGCGCTACTTTGCTCAGCTCGACGGGCACGAGGCGACGGACCTCTATGCCATGGTCATCAGCGAAGTGGAGAAACCCCTGATCGAAACTGTATTGGAGCAATGCGGTCATAACCAGAGCAAGGCGGCGATGGTGCTCGGCGTCAGTCGCAGCACTTTGCGCAAAAAGATGCTCCAGTACGGTATCGAATAGTTTTTTCAGATTTTTTAACCGGCAGCGGACTACGCCACTTTTTTATGAAACTCACAATATCCCGAGCGCTCATTAGCGTTTCTGACAAAACCGGACTTGTGGACTTTTGCCGTGGACTGGCCTCCCTCGGCATCGAGATTCTGTCGTCCGGCGGGACGGCTGCGCTCTTGCGCGACAACGGCATCGCTGCCGTGGAAGTGTCCGATTACACCGGCTTTCCTGAAATGATGGGGGGCCGCATCAAGACCCTGCATCCCAAGATCCATGGCGGCATCCTCGGGCGCCGCGGCATCGACGAGCCCGTCATGGCTCAACACGGCATTTCCGCCATCGATTTGGTCGTCGTCAATCTTTATCCTTTCGAGCAAACCGTCGCCAGACCCGACTGCGCACTGGCGGATGCCATCGAAAACATCGACATCGGCGGTCCGGCCATGATTCGTGCCGCCGCCAAGAACCACGAATCGGTCGGCGTTGTCGTCGATCCGGCCGATTACCCGCGGGTTCTCGAAGAACTCCGGGCGCAGGACGGCGGACTTTCCGACGAAACGCGCTTCACGCTTGCGATCAAGAGCTTTCGGCACACCGCCGCCTACGATAGTGCCATCGCGGCTTACCTCGGCAAAGTCGAAGGTTCAGAACATTTCCCCGATCCGCTGGTCATCCGTTTTCGCAAAGTCCAGGGCATGCGCTACGGTGAAAACCCGCACCAGAAAGCGGCATTTTACCTGGACCCCGGCGCGCCCGGCGGCACCATCGCGACCGCGAAGCAGCTCCAGGGCAAGGAATTGTCCTATAACAATATCGCCGATGCGGATGCGGCTCTCGAGTGCGTCAAGACCTTTACCGACTCGCCCGCCTGCGTGATCGTCAAGCACGCCAATCCGTGCGGCGTCGCACAGGGGAATACCTTGTTGGAAGCCTATGACCGCGCCTATGCCACCGATCCCACATCCGCGTTCGGCGGCATCATCGCCTTCAACCAGACCTTGGACGGGCAAACCGCCCAGGCCATCATCGAAAGACAGTTCGTGGAAGTGATCGTCGCGCCCCATCTGAGTGAGGAAGCGCTTCAAGTCTTTGGCGGGAAACCCAACGTGCGGGTTATGGCGTCCGGTTCCTGGCCACCTAGCGCTCCCGCGCCGGAATGGGATTTCAAGCGCGTGTCCGGAGGCCTTCTGGTACAAGACCGGGACCTGGGCATCGTCGGTGCGGAGGATTTGCGCATCGTCACCCGGCGCGCACCCACCGAGGACGAGATCGCGGATCTCTTATTCGCCTGGAAAGTGGTCAAATACGTCAAATCCAACGCCATCGTCTATTGCAAGAACCGCCAGACCGTCGGGATAGGCGCAGGACAAATGAGCCGCGTTTATTCGGCGCGCATCGCGGCGATCAAAGCCGCCGACCAGGGACTTGTCATCCAGGGTTCGGTCATGGCCTCGGACGCCTATTTCCCGTTCCGCGACGGGGTGGATTCGGCCGCCGAGGCGGGTGTCACCGCCGTCATTCAGCCGGGCGGCTCGATACGCGATGCGGAAGTCATCCAGGCCGCGGACGAACACGGCATGGCCATGGTCTTTACCGGGATGCGCCATTTCCGCCACTGATTAGCCCTACAGTTTTTCTGTTACTTCATTGAATCGATCCGAACGGTTTTCCGACACCGATCTCTGTGTCAAATGCGGGCTGTGCCTGCCCCATTGCCCCACCTACGGCAAGACTCTGGACGAGAATGAATCTCCGCGCGGCCGGATCGCGCTGATCCAGGGCTGGGCACAAGGATCGTTAGCCATGACGCCGGAATTGACCAAGCACATCGACAATTGTCTGCTGTGCCGATCTTGCGAAGCGGTCTGCCCGGCCTATGTCCCGTATGGAAGCCTGGTCGATCGGTTTCGCAGCGAATCCGGCCAAACCGGCAAGACGGCGTCAGCGCGTCTCAAGTCTGCCGCGATCAAGATCGCGCTTACCGATAAGCGGGCCTCCCGTTGGGCGGAACGGCTAATCGGGAAATCCGGCGGATCGAGGCGGGGCCTGCTCAGAAGGTCGGGCTTATTCAGAGCCTTGGAGCTATCCGAATTCGAAGCGGGACTTCCCGAGAATTCGACAGCGGAACGCCGAAGCGAATTTTATCCGGCGAAAGACGGAAACGAGCGTCGCCGGGTGGCCCTGTTTCTCGGCTGTACGGCAAACCTTCTGGATACCGAAACCGTCGCCTCGGCTTTGGCGGTGATGAATCGGCTCGGCGTCGGTGTCCGGGTACCGGAGGCTCAGGCGTGTTGCGGGGCGCTGCATTCTCATGCCGGCGATGAGGCCTCGGCCCGCAAGCTTATGGCACGCAACCTGGCTGCATTCGATCTGTCCGATGCGGACACCGTCGTTACCTTCGCCAGCGGCTGCGGGGCGATGCTACACGATTATCCCCAACTGGAATCCGCGGCTTCGGGTTTCGCTTCAAAAGTCCAGGACATTTGTCAGTTCCTGGCGGAACTCGCCTGGATCGGCGACATCGAGCCCCTCCCCTTGGCAGCCAAGGTTTGCGTACATACGCCCTGCACGCTGAAGAACGTGTTGCGGGCGGAGCGCTACGGCACCGACCTCCTCCGCCGCATTCCCTCACTGGAGGTCGCGCCGCTGCCGAGTTCTCTACGCTGCTGCGGCGCAGCGGGCAGCTACATGCTGGAGCATCCGGAAATGGCTGGCGCCTTACGGGATGATGTACTGGAGGCGGTGGTGGCAGCCCGGCCCGATTTCCTGGCGACGTCCAATCCGGGTTGCGCGGCGCATCTGAGGGCGGGCTTGAAGAAAAAAGGACTGGGGCATATCGAGGTGCTGCATCCGGTCACGCTGCTGGCACGTCGGCTGGTTCGATAAAAAAGCCGGCTCCGATTTCCGAAGCCGGCTTCCAAGTTTCAGGACGCCTACGGGATCGTATCGGAGTCCGTGATTCCTTATCGCCGCAACTTGTAATTCCGCCCGTAGAAGATCTCCGCCATTTCCTGCTTGAGCTGCTTCTGAATGGCGATCCGTTCTTCGTCGGTCAGCGCATCTTTGTCGGTCTCGAACAGATAATTGTCGAGATGAAAGTCTTTCAGGATCATCTTGGTATGGAAAATCTTCTCCTGATAGACGTTGACGTCGATCATCTGATACCGCTCGGCCATCGCATCCGAAATATAGTTTTGAATGGACGTGATCTCGTGATCGTTATAGTGCTTCTGACCGCTGATATCGCGCGTGAAACCGCGGACGCGGTAATCCATGATCACGATGTCGGACTCGAAGCTGTGGATCAGATAATTGAGCGCCTTTAGCGGCGAAATGCGGCCGCAAGTCGAGACATCGATATCGGCTCTAAAGGTACTGATACCGCCATAAGGGTGGCTTTCCGGATAGGTATGCACAGTGATGTGGCTTTTGTTCAGATGCGCCACCACCGACTCCGGAGCGGGACCCGGCCCCTCCACGTTGGTAATGCTCTCCGGCACATGGCCTTCCGAAATGAGCATGGTCACGCTGGCGCCTTGAGGCTCGTAATCCTGACGCGCAATGTTCAGGATTTCGGCACCGATGATCGCATTCACATCGGTCAATATCTGCGTCAAGCGTTTGGCATTGTACATCTCGTCGATGTACTCGATGTAACGACGCTGCTGCTGTCCGGATTTGGCGTAGCAGATATCGTAAATATTGAAGCTCAACGATTTGGTGAGGTTATTGAAACCGTGTAACTGCAATTTTTCCATCGATCTAACGATTACCCCCGTAGTCGGTTGTAACTTTCCCTTGACCACTTGCACTCATGACTAAAACACCTGGCCGGTACCAAAAGCCCATGAGACCGAGAAACCCGTCCATCGTTCACTCGACTTCGATGATTTCGTAGTCGTGTGTGATTTGAGCCGTCTTCCCCAGCATAATCGACGCGGAACAATACTTCTCGGCGGAAAGCTGAACCGCTCGACCAACCACTGCATCACTCAAGCCTTTGCCTTTGACGACGAAATGCACATGGATCCGAGTAAAAACCTTGGGATCGGATTCGGCGCGTTCGGCTTCGAGCTGAAGTTCGCAATCGCGTACATCATGTCGCCCCTTGCGCAGGATATGCACGACGTCGAACGCCGTACAACCGCCCATCCCCATCAGCAAGGTTTCCATCGGACGCGCACCGAGGTTCCGACCGCCCGATTCCGGCGGCCCATCCATGACCAGCGTATGTCCGCTGCCGGACTCAGCCAGGAACATCGCATTTTCTACCCACTTGACACGCGCCTTCATTGAAGACCCCCGAGTAAAAATAGCCGCTTACTTTATCACAATTCCATAGCGGGCCAAGCGAAAATAATCGCTGCTAAACTTGGTAAATCGCTTTCCATAAATGAGGTCCGAAACGCGCATGCATTCCCTCTCGAAACCCGAGGAAGCTCTGGCGAATCTCCTGCCTTATTGCCACCGACGCCGCTATCCCGGCAAAACCCACATCATTCGACCCGGAGACGCCGGTGACACTCTGTACTACATCATTGAAGGCGCGGTAACAGTCAGTATGCCGTACAAGCCCAGTGGTGACGATATCGTACTCGCTTACCTGAACAAGGGAGACTTCATCGGAGAAATCGGCGTATTCATGGAACCCATGCTGCGCGATGTGACGGTCACGACTCGGGAACCGAGCCAACTTGCCGAGATCGGTTACGCGCGATTTTCTCAATTACTGAAAGGTGAACTCGCGGAACACGCCGTAGGCATTTTGACTCTGCTCGGACGCCAGCTGTCTCGGCGCCTCCTGCACACCAGCCGCAAGGTCGGCAATCTCGCATTCATGGATGTCTCGGGCCGCATCGCTCACACCCTGATGGAGCTCTGCAAGCAGCCCGGAGCGCTCACGCATCCCGACGGCATGCAGATCCGAATTACCCGCCAGGAACTGGGCCGCATCGTGGGCTGTTCCAGGGAGGTGGCGGGGAGGGTTCTGAAAAATCTCGAAGAACAGGGCCTACTCTCCGCCAAGGGCAAAACAATCGTCGTTTACGGTACTCGTTAGGCCGAGGTTTCGCCCGAGCACTCCCGCCAGAAACAGCCCGCTCAATCGGTCAGCCGGTCCAGCACATCGGGCCGTGCAAGCAGTTCGGACGCCTTCCACAGTCCGACCCGGCGACTGCCTCGATAGGGCTGGGCGAATTCGGCACTGTCCTCAAGTGCGGCCTTGCTGCTGCGATAGACGAAAACAGCGTAATCGCCCCGGTGCGCCGCCAACCATTCGGACAGTGCCTCACGCGTGGAAAGCGTCTCCAGAGGCGACTTCAGCCTCCCGACGAATTGAAAATCCCCGCTGTATTTTTGCCAGTGCGCAATCGATCTTCCCTGCGCCTGCAATTGCGCAAGACGCGCGCCCATCGGGCGCATGTCATAGTGGGATCGCGCCGCTTCGACATAAATGAGATGCGCGGCCAGCACCATGCCGATCATCGCTCCCACGGCTCCCCGCACCATTCTCGAAGAATCTCCCGGCCGCCATAACAGCAGGAAAGCCCCCAAGCCGATGATGAGCACCAATGCGAAAACGGGCGAGGCGCGGGCGACGGCGACAACCGTACTGTCGGCTTTGGCAAAACCGAACGCGCTTGCAGCGGCGGGAAGAAAAGCCAGGGCCAAGCCCGAGCCCAATACGATCGATCCGAAAATCCTCTGGCCGAACAGACCGATTTGAGCCAACGGATCGCCGAACGCACGGGCGAACACCAAGGCCCAAATGGGCAAGCTGGGAAGCAGGTAATGAACCTGCTTGGCGCTGATGAGCGACAGCAGGACAAATACGGCTACGACGTGAAGAACACAAAAGCGTAAGTGCAGATCCCCTTTCCACCGGCACAGGTTACGCCCTAGACTTGGCCAAACAATCCAGGGAAACAGGAAAACCGGCAATATCGCCCCGTACCACCACCAGGACCGGCGATGAGCGAAAGAATCCGCGATACGGCCGACCGACTGCCCCCAAAAGATGGCCCGGCGATACGCGTCGCCCCCGGCTAGGCCTGCGGGAATGGCCCAAGCCAAGGCGATGGCGGCGCCTAGAACCGTGGCCCCCAACATCCGCGCATACCACCCGGTCCAACCCCGACGTGGAACGCGCCCCATCCACCAGGGTGCCAGTAGCCCGACCGGCAGAATGAGCAGCAGGATTATGGGCCCTTTGGATAATACCCCTCCGCCGATGCCCAAAGCCGTGATCAGCCAGCCGAGATAGGACGCTTCCCGGGCTGCCCGGAGAATACCCAGCACGCCCAGCAAGGCGAAGAAAGCCACCAGCATGTCGTATAGGGTAAGCGTCGTCCACAAGGCCCAAACCCCAAAACCGAGCAAAATCAAAGGCGCCAGGCGGGATACCGAATCGAGTTCGGGCCACAGCCGACGCGCCAGGCGTTCGGTCAGTACCAGATTGGCCAAGCCGAACAGAGGCCCCACCCATCTCGGGGTCCAGTCGTTGACGCCGAAAACGAGCCAGCTCAAATGAATGAACCATTGGAAGAGAGGCGGTTTGTGACTGTATGGTTCGCCGTTCAAATACGGCACGAGGAAATCGCCCCTTTGCCACATTTCCCAGGCTACCGACACGACACGGGTCTCATCGACCGGCATCAGCGGTCTGAAGGCGAAGCCGGAGAACACAAGAACGCACCAGAGGAGGACGTAGTCCCTAGCAATCAGCCGGTCTAGCATAAATAGAGTTGTTGTGGATTTTGATCAGAAACAACCGGCACTTGCGAAGCACCGGCGCTCGAGCCGGCAAGGCCGACTTAACGGCAAACCGCAGATATCGGTTAAGATCAAGAATGCTGCGCGGGGCGGTTAAGCCGCCCCGCCTTGCCGTGAACCTTCGGGCATCATCCGCTAAGCGGCGTCGACAATGCCATTGTGCCGAAGCAGGGCGTCTATGGTCGGCTCGCGGCCACGAAACGCGGTGAAAAGCTCCATGGTCTTGCGGCTGCCGCCCCGCTCGAGGATGTTTTCCAGGAAAGAGCGGCCAACCTCGGGCGCGAAAATACCTTTTTCCTCGAATAGCGAGAATGCGTCGCTGGACAAGACTTCCGCCCATTTATAGCTGTAATAGCCGGCCGCATAGCCTCCGCCGAAGATATGCGAAAAACTGTGCGGGAACCGGTTGAACGGCGGAGGCACGAATGCCGCCACCTGCTTTCTGACATCGTCGAGAATCGGGTAAATCCTTCCGCCGCGGCTGGGATCGTATTCCAGATGAATTCGGAAATCGAACAGACTGAATTCCAGCTGACGGACCATCTGCATGCCGGATTGGAAATTGCGGGCCGCGATCATCTTGTCCAGCAGGTCTTGAGGCAAGGGCTCGCCGGTCCGGAAGTGGCCCGCTATTACCCCCAGCGCCTCCGGTTCCCAGCAGAAGTTCTCCATGAACTGGCTCGGCAATTCCACGGCATCCCATTCGACGCCGTGAATGCCGGAAACGCCGAGGTAATCGACCTTGGTCAGCATGTGGTGCAAGCCGTGACCGAATTCGTGGAACAGGGTCAGCACCTCATCGTGCCGCAACAAGGATGTCTCGCCGTTGGTCGGGGGCGTGAAATTGCACGTTAGATACGCAATAGGGTGCTGTATCCTCTGGCCTATTCGGCGCCGGGTGACGCATTCGTCCATCCAGGCACCGCCGCGTTTCTTGGGACGTGCGTAGAGATCCAGATAGAAACCGCCCAGCAGCTCGCCCGCGCGGTCATGGATCTCGTAAAACTTGACATCCGGATGCCAGACATCCACTCCGGGTTTTTCCTGGATACGGAGCCCGTACAAGCGCTCGACCACGCGGAACATCCCCGGAACCACTCGTGTCACGGGAAAATAGGTTCGAATCTCTTCTTCGGACAGAGCAAATTTATGCTGCCTGAGCTTCTCCGAATAATAAGGCAGATCCCAGGCTTCCGGCGAAGCCAGGCCATGCTCCCGGCCGGCGAAGGCTTTCAGCTCTTCGAGATCTCGCTTCGCCTGAGGCAGGCTACGGCTTGCCAGGTCGTTCAGAAAATGAAGCACCTCCGCGGTTGAGGGCGCCATCTTGGTGGCGAGCGACAATTCCGCATAGTTCCGGAATCCGAGTAGCTGCGCCTGTTCATGCCGCAGAGCGAGAATCTTCTCCATGACTTCGGAATTGTCCCAGCGTCCGGAATTGGGGCCCTGGTCGGAAGCGCGCGTGCTGTAAGCGGTGTAGAACTCGCGGCGTAAATCGCGATCGTCCGCGTAAGTCATCACCGCGATGTAAGACGGGAATTCAAGGCTGAACAGCCAGCCGCTCCTGCCTTGTGCGGCGGCCGACTGACGCGCCATTGCAATGGCCGACTCGGGCAATCCGCTCAACAGCTTTTCATCCTCGATGTGCTTGCTCCAGGCGTGCGTCGCGTCGAGAACATTATCCTGAAATTGGCTTGCGAGCCTGGAGAGCTCTTGGGCGATCTCCTTGAAACGGGATTTTTTCTCCGGGGGCAATTCGACGCCGGAAAGACGGAAATCCCGGAGAGAATCTTCGAGAATCTTGCGTTGCGCAATATCCAGTTCGGCTGCACTGCCGTTTTCGGCGAGACTTCGGTAGGCTGCGTACAATTCTTCGTTCTGGCCGATTTCCGTGGCATATTCGCTCAGTAATGGCAGACAGGCATTGTAGGCTTCTCTAAGCTCGTCGCTGTTCACCACCGCATTCATATGACTGACCGGAGACCAGGCCTTGTTGAGGCGGTCGTCCAGATCTTCCAGCGGCTGCACCAGGTTCTCCCAGGTCACTGCTTTGCCGGGCTCCAGCAGTCTCGCGATAGCCGCGCGATTTTCCTGCAATATCCGCTCTACCGTCGGCACCACATGCTCGGCCTTGATGCGGGAGAACGGCGGAAGATCATCCGTTTCGAGTAAAGGGTTGCTCATAATTCAACAAAAACCGATTGAAATAAAAGTTAGACGGGTTAAGGCTGAGTCAAGTATCAAAAAATTTCATTGTCCGGTCCATCCTGTCTTTGGATCCGTGATGCACGCAAAAACTTCGGGCGGACAAAAGCGAATTCTCTTGGCGCTTCACCCATGCCGGAATGGAATTAATTTTAGGCAGTTCGAATTTGAGGTGAATAGCGGTGTAACCATGCAGCGTCGGCAAAAAGCTCTTACCGGTCTGAGAACATAAGGGAAGTACGGGCTCGAGCCGATCCTAACGCGCCCACTCGCGGAAAAAACTTTCGGCAAATGCCTGGAACGCCCGGCTACGCCGGCAGACCTTCGAACCCGACCGGCAGCTTGATTGCGAGACTCGCTGCTTGCCCGCCAGCCCCGAGAATACGGCGAAACGAAATCGATCGGCAACTCTATCACAGGACACCGCGAAACGCTGCTACACCCATCACTGACCGAACACTCTCACCGTTTCGGCGAGCCATTTCCCGGCATTACACAATACCCTGAGCAACTGCTCCGGGGGAGCGCGACATCATCGCGCTTGGCGAAGACTGGCAATTTTGTGATCGAGAGCAAAAATCCCTCCCGGGCGTTTCCATGCCATCTACATAAGTGTTACAGCGTTTTCAATTTCAGGCGGTTACTAAAGAACAGTCCTTGGCCTGTTGGAAGTACCCTTGAGCATCACTCGGGGTAATGGATTGGGCGGCTCGGTGAAGGATGTCGAGGAGGTGGTCCACGGTGGTGGCTTCTCGCGTTTAAGCACGTGTTTGACTTTGGGCCACGCTTCCTTGCTCGGATTGAGTTCCGGTGAGCACGGCGGCAGGTCGACATAATGGACGTGATGGCGGTCCAGAAACGCCCGAACTGCGCGCGCCCGGCGACACCGGCTGTTCGCCGATCACGCGTTCGCCCCGTGGGGCGCGGCCATAAGGCAAGGTCATGTTCAGGCGGGCACCGGCTTCATCGAGGTAGAGGCGCTGGTCGAAGGGGATGGCATCGACGACGTGGTGATAGTGCTCGGTTTGGGCTTGGTGCTCCGGGCGGTTCTTCTGGGGGGCGTCGGTGGACTTTTTTTTCGCGTGATCCGGAGACGCCGGAGGGTGTTGAACATCGTGCCGACGCTGACGGTGACGCCGTAGGTGTCGGCATAGCGTTCCCGGAATTCCTCCACGGTGAGGTCCACCTCCTCGCGGAGCAGGGCCTGCAAGTACAGCTCGCCCTCGGCGGAGATGGCGCGCGGACGGCCGGCCTGGCTGGGCTTCGGGGCCAATTGGCCGGTTTCGATGAAGAGCTTCTGAAGCACGTGAACGGTGTTCGGGCTGACCCGGAACAGCGCGGCCGTCTTGCGCACGCTGTACGTCAGGGCGTAGCTGAGCATCCGGGTTCTCAGATCGAGTGAGTTAAATTTGATCCAGGTCGAATACCGGGCGCCCCTCCCTGACGAAACGCGGCGGTGTGATCCGTGCCTCTTTCAATTGGCCACGAATATCCACCCAAACCTGCGCATAGTCCCCGGGAGGAACCCGGGCAAAGGCGATCGAACGGTTCAGCGTGGGCGAGAAAATCCCGCTTGTAACGACTCCTTCTCCAAACTGCGGAACGACGACCTTTTGTCCGTGGCGCAATATTCCCTTGTCCTTCAACACCAGCCCGACGAAACGACGCAGCTGCCGGCTTTTCCGTTGCGCCTCCAAAGCGCTGCGCCCGATGAACTGTCGATCGGCGGGTTCCCAGGCCACGGTCCAGCCCAGCCCGGCTTCCAAAGGGGTGACCGTCTCGTCCATATCCGATCCGTAAAGACGCATTCCGGCTTCCAGGCGCAAGGTGTCGCGCGCCCCGAGCCCGCAAGGTTTGAAACCTTTCGCGACTAATGCCGTCCAGAGGGCAGGAGCATCCGCGTGAGGCAGGATGATTTCCAAACCGTCTTCGCCGGTATAGCCGCTGCAAGACAAGAACCAATCGCCGAACTCGGCGAATTCGAACGGCGCCAGGGACGCAGCCGCTGCACGCAATTCGGAAGGCAGACACTCGCGCGCCTTGTTTCTTGCCTCCGGCCCCTGCGCCGCAATGATCGAGAGATCCGCCCTGGGAAGAATGTTCAGCGAATAGCCCGCGGTCTGCCGCTGCATCCAGGCGATGACCTTTTCGCGGGTTGCCGCATTGCTCACGATTCGAAAGCGATCACGGGCTCTACGGAAAACCGTCAAGTCATCCAGGACACCGCCGTTCTCGTTCAGCATGCCGCTGTAGAGAGCCTTGCCCGGACCACGCAGTCTATCGACGTCGTTCGCCAGGAGTACCCTCAAAAACCTGCTGCAATCGGGACCCTCGAGATCGATGACGGTCATGTGCGACACGTCGAACACCCCGGCATCGCGCCGCACCGCGTGGTGTTCTTCCAACTGGGAGCCGAAATGCAGCGGCAAATCCCACCCGGCGAACTCGACCATGCGCCCGCCGGCCTGTCTGTGGATGTCGTTCAAGATTGTCTTGCGTGCCATGGGCTCAACCTGATGTTCGTGAATGCTCGTTAGACCAACTGCTCCGCAGTTTCAACCCCTGTAAACCGTCGACCGCAAGAAACTAAAGAGGCCGGCAAAGCCCGCCTCGATCACTGCGTCGTCCCGTCGCCTACAGCAACGGAATGATCAAAAGCGCCACGATATTGATGATCTTGATCATCGGATTGACGGCCGGGCCCGCCGTATCCTTGTACGGGTCGCCGACGGTGTCGCCGGTCACGGCTGCTTTATGGGCTTCGGAACCCTTGCCGCCGTAATTGCCGTCCTCGATGTATTTTTTCGCATTGTCCCAGGCGCCGCCGCCGGTGGTCATGGAAATCGCCACGAACAGACCGGTAATGATCGAACCGATCAGCACGCCGCCCAAGGCTTCGCTACCCAGCAGCAGTCCCACCAAAATCGGTATTGCCACCGGCAACAGGGACGGCACGATCATTTCCTTGATCGCAGCCATGGTCAGCATGTCCACCGCCCTGGAATAATCGGGCTTGGCCGTATAGTCCATGATGCCGGGAATTTCCCGGAATTGCCGCCGCACTTCGTTGACGATTCCGCCGGCGGCCCGGCCCACGGCTTCCATCGCCAAAGCGCCGAACAGATAAGGCACCAGACCGCCGATGAAGAGTCCGATGACGACCATGTGGTTCGACAAATCGAAGGCGGTCTCGCCGCCGAGATTATGCGTGTAGTCGGCGAACAGCACGAGCGCGGCAAGGCCGGCGGAGCCGATGGCATAACCCTTGGTCACCGCTTTCGTGGTATTGCCGACGGCATCGAGAGGGTCCGTGATATCACGGATCTCGTCGGGCAGATCGGCCATCTCGGCGATGCCGCCGGCGTTGTCGGTGATGGGACCGTAGGCGTCCAGGGCCACGATCATGCCGGTCATGGACAGCATGGCCGTCGCCGCCACCGCGATTCCGAACAAACCGGCCAGTTCGTATGAGCCCCAAATGCTGGCGCATACGGCAAGCACGGGGCCCGCGGTCGATTTCATGGAAATACCGAGCCCTGCGATGATATTGGTAGCGTGTCCCGTGGTGGATGCCGATGCGATATGCCGGACCGGCTTGAATTCCGTCGCCGTGTAGTATTCGGTGATGGCGACCATGCCGCCGGTAAGAACCAGGCCGATGAGGGCGGAGAAATAGATGCTGTGCGCCGAGATCGATGTGCCGGCGAACGCAATACCCTCTTCGAACATCAGCAGCGTGACCGGATAAAACACCAATGCGGACAAACCGCCGGAGACGATGACGCCCTTGTAGAGGCCGCTCATGATCTTGCGTCCTTCGACAACCTCCACGAAAAAAGTGCCGATGATGGAAGCAAAGATGGAAATGCCGCCGAGCACCAAGGGATAGGCGATGGCTTTTTCCGACCCCGCGGTGAGCAAGCTGGCCAGCAGCATGGTGGCGACTATGGTTACCGCGTAGGTCTCGAACAGGTCGGCAGCCATGCCGGCACAATCGCCCACATTATCGCCCACGTTGTCGGCGATGACGGCGGGATTGCGAGGATCGTCCTCGGGAATCCCGGCTTCGACCTTCCCCACCAAATCCGCGCCCACGTCGGCGCCCTTGGTGAAGATGCCGCCGCCCAAGCGGGCGAAGATGGAAATCAAGGAACCGCCGAAGGCCAACCCCACCAGCGCATGCAAAGGATCTTCGACGCCCGAGGCTTTCAGAATCACGTAGTAGCCGGCCACGCCCAGCAAGCCCAGACCGACCACCAGCAGGCCGGTGATCGCGCCGCCCCGGAACGCGACGGTAAAGGCGGCGTTCATGCCTTGATAAGCGGCCTGCGCGGTCCGGGAGTTGGAACGCACCGAGATGTTCATGCCGATGTAGCCGGCGACGCCCGACAACACCGCACCGGCGGCAAAGCCGATGGCGACCGCCCAACCGAGGGCCATGCCGATCACCAGGAAGAGAATGCCGCCGACCAGGCCTATCGTCCGGTACTGGCGGTTCAGATAGGCTTTCGCGCCCTGCTGAATGGCCGATGCGATTTCCACCATGCGCTCGTTGCCCGGCGACTGAGCATTGATCCAGGCAATGGAAAGGATTCCGTAAATCAGGGCGGCAACGGCGGCGGTGAAAGCAAAAGCCACTCCCCATCCAATAGCGAAACCGATGTACAGGAACTCGACGAGTCCCAAACCGGCAATCGCTTTACAGCGGCGGTCGCTCAGCACCAGCCGGACGCCCTCTTGCGCTCGGGCGACGAGTAAATAGGCCATTTTCTCCTCCTCTTTTCGGATTTCTTGTTTTACGTCACATGGGGCATGAACTCGGACATCAGACTGCAAACTGGCTGGTCAGTTTTTTGGGAACCGACGCATTTTTCAACACGACGTAATCAGGCAAGCCATCTTTATAGGGCGGGTAATCTTCGCCCTCTATCAAAGGGAGCAAATAAGCGCGGCAGGCGTCGGTAATGCCCAAGCCGTCGGAAGAAATGAATTCCCGTGGCATTTTCTTTTCCACATTAGCCACGTCCGACAAGTCGGCGTGCCCTATCTCCCACCGATAAGGCGAATCGGAACTGCGAACGATCGTGGGCATGACCGCGTTCCGGCCCGCCAAAGCCAGTTCCACGGCGGTTTTACCCAGGGCGTAGGCCTGTTCGGCATCGGTTCTCGAAGCAATGTGCCTTGCGGCCCGTTGCAGGTAATCCGCCACCGCCCAGTGACACCGATATCCCAGCTCGTTCTTGACGATGGAGACCACGACCGGAGCGACGCCGCCCAGTTGGGTATGGCCGAACGCATCCTTGAGGCCGGCATCCGCCAGGAATTTGCCGCCAGCCTGTTTGACGCCTTCCGAGACCACGATCGAACAATACCCGTAATGCTTGACCTTCTCATCGACAGCCGCCAGGAATTTCGCCTGATCGAAGGGAATTTCCGGAAACAGGATGACAAGCGGAATATCACGCTTCTGATCGGCGGCAAGTCCGCCGGCAGCCGCGATCCAGCCGGCATGGCGCCCCATGACTTCGATCACGAATATCTTGGTGGACGTGGCTGCCATCGAGGCTACGTCGAAACTGGCTTCGCGGGTGGAAACCGCGATGTATTTGGCCACGGAGCCGAAACCGGGACAGTTGTCAGTAATCGGCAAGTCGTTATCGACGGTCTTGGGGATGTGGATGGCGCATAACGGATAACCCATCTTTTCCGAAAGCTGCGACACCTTCAGGCAGGTATCCGCCGAGTCGCCGCCGCCGTTATAGAAGAAAAACCCGATGTCGTGGGCCTTGAAGACTTCGATCAGCCGCTCGTACTGCGCCCTGTTTTCCTCGAGTCCCTTCAGCTTGTAGCGGCAGGAACCGAAAGCGCCGCCCGGCGTGTGACGCAAGTCGGCGATGGCTTGATCGGATTCCTGAGCCGTGTCGATGAGATCTTCGGTCAATGCGCCGACAATGCCGTTCCGCCCTGCATAAACATTGCCTATCTGATCACGGTGGCGACGCGCGGTTTCGATCACGCCGCACGCCGATGCATTGATCACGGAGGTTACACCGCCGGACTGGGCATAAAATGCATTCCGAATGGCCATAGGCGCCCTTTTGGATGGTTCGAAAGTGCCGATTAAAAGCCTACATTAGAACAATTACCCTTTCAGTACAAGGCGCTTGGGCTTCTCGCCGAGGGTAATCGCTCACCAGGGTTCCTATAGGCATTGACAATGCGATAGGGCAATCGTTTTTGTCGGCATCCGAACTCATCTTCACGGCTTGCCGAGCATGCGGCTCACCAACCGTTCCCTGGCGATGTTCCGAACCTAGCATGGGCATCGGCCGCATCGCATCCCACCCTGCTGATGCCCGAGGCGCCGCGACACCAGCACGGACGACAGCGCATCCGCTCTTCCCATACTCCGCTGGACCGGTTCCCAACGATCGCGTGCTGCCCTGCCAGCAAAGTCGAAACAATCGTTGCTGAATGCGAAACACTTTCCGCCGGCCGGAGCCGGGAATACTCGCTCGATCAAGGCCTTAAGCCACTGGCACGGATTCTGACTCAAACCAGCCGTCCGCTTTCACGATTTCGACGTTTGCCGTTGATCTCGCCATGCGGAGGTTCATTTCATCGTCTCCAACCCGAGGAATCTAGAGTGAGCAAGATCAATACGCTTTTGGTCGGTGAAGCCCTGGTGGGCGAAGGCAACGAGATCGCCCATATCGATCTTATTCTGGGACCGCGCAACAGTTCCGCCGAGGCGGCATTCGCCAATGCCCTGGTCAACAACAAGCACGGCTTTACCGCCCTGCTGGCCGTGGTCGCGCCGAATCTCCCGGTCAAACCGCACACTATCCTGTACAACAAGGTCACCATCAAGAACGGCAAGCAGGCGACCCAGCTGTTCGGTCCAGCCCAGCGCGGCGTTGCCCTCGCCGTGGCCGACTCGGTGGAGGATGGCACGATTCCGGCCGGCGAGGCCGATGATATCTTCATTTCCGTAGGGGTGTTCATCCATTGGCTGGCCGCGGACGACAACAAAATCCAGGACTACAACTACGCTGCCACCCGCCAGGCCATCAAGCGGGCCATAGCGGGCGAGCCCAGCATCGCCGAGGTTATCGAGCGCAAGGGTTCGATCGATCATCCCTTCCAGGCGCACCGATAGGAAAAGCCATACTGCAAATGCCGATCTCCGTCCCTCGATACCCGCCCGAAGCCAGGCATCGAGGGGCCGGTTATGCTCATTCACGGGCCGACGGCGGCTAGGCGGGAAACGGCAGTCACGCCACAGCGATTCCCAGCGCACCCTGTCGGGAAATCTGCAAAAAGCGCCTTGCCCTCAAAGGCCGCGATCCGGTTCTGAAAGCCTTCCGCGGAAAGCGCGGCACCGGCCGATCGACGGCGTGAGCCGCTTCCCGAATCGCACTTTGCCTATCGACATCGCCGGACCGTGGGCGATATCGTGTTTCCGCAACAACCCGGCCGCAACCGACGCACCGATCCGTTTCCGCGCCGAATTCCGGCGTTTGCCGAAACCGCTCGGCCGCGGCGGCGGCCGGCCCTTTGGAAACCAACGAGACACAGACCATGAACCCAGCCCATAACCTGCTCGAATCCCGCTACGGCCATGACCAGGCTCCACACAGCATCGCCTGGAACCCAGTCCTGGAAAGACTCTTGTCGCACCGCTCGGTACGGGCCTATTCGTCCGAACCCTTGCCCGCCGGAACGCTGGAAACCCTGGTGTCCGCGGCGCAATCGGCGGCCAGCTCGTCCAATCTGCAACTCTGGAGCGTGGTGGCGGTCGAGGACGCGGAACGCCGGCAGCGCCTCTCGATCCTGGCCGGGGACCAGGCCCATATCCGGCAGGCGCCGCTGTTCCTGGTCTGGCTGGCGGATCTTGCCAGGCTCCGCCGCGTTGCCGCCCTGCGCGGCATTCCCGCCGAGGGGCTCGATTATCTCGAGATGTTCGTGATGGCCACGGTGGACGCCAGCCTGGCCGCACAAAACGCCGTGGTCGCCGCGGAATCCCTGGGACTCGGCACGGTTTACATCGGCGCCATGCGCAACCATCCTGAGAAAGTGGCGGCCGAACTGGGGCTTCCGGAGGGCGTGTTCCCCGTATTCGGTCTCGTAGTCGGCCATCCGGACCCGGCGGCGACGCCGGCGGTCAAGCCGCGGCTGCCGCAGGACGCGGTGCTGCACCGGGAAACCTACCGCCTGGAAAGCCAGGACGACGCCGTTCGGCGCTACGACGGCATTATGTCGGCATTCTATTCCGAGCAGAACATGGCGACGGCCGGCGACTGGTCGGAACATTCCGCGCGTAGGGTATCCGGACCCGACAAATTGGCCACCCGAGTCCGCTTGCGGGAGGCACTGAACGCCCTTGGCTTCAAACTGCGCTAAGCGAGGCCGACAATGCCGAACAGCCCTTTACGACTAAGATCATCGGCGTAATTCACCACTTCGGCACGCAGCCGTTGGGCAAAGCCGAATTTCTGCCAGGCCAGCAGGAATCGCCGTAAGTACAGATTGCTCAGCAAGGGAGAGATAATTCCCCCTGGGGCGTGCCCCGGTGTTTGTCCCTGGCTTCCGTGGTCCGGCGCTCGCCGTTTTCATCCCGTTCAACGACGGCTGCATTCAGCCATTGCCGGATGACGGACAGCACCATGCCATCCCTGATCCGACGGCTCACACAGCGCATCAACTCGCCATGGGGAATCGTGTTGAAGTAGTCGGATAAATCCGCATCCACCACCTCCCGTTTCCCCCGTTGAGCGATGCCGAAATGAAGCGTCCGGATCGCCATCTTGGCATCTAAACCGGGGCGAAATCCGTATTGCCGCGGTAACAGGTCGACTTCGAAGATTGGACCTATGATCAGCAGCACCGCCATCTGTACCACTCGATCCCGAACGGTGGGTATGCCCAAAGGACGTTGTCCGCCCATGGCCTTGGGTATCCATACGCGCAACAAGAGACATTATCGGAAACCGGTATAATCGTATCTCACTGACTACAACACCGATTGAACCTGAACGATGCTTTGCTACGAAGATCTCAAGGGGAAACCCAAGACCTTGATGGCTATGACCAGCCTGAAGCCTTCCGAATTCGACGAGCTATTGGTCCACTTTACGACCGCCTGGAAAGAAATGACCGGAACAGACGCCTCCAAGGGCGGGCGTCCCCCGGTGATCGCGACCATGGCCGACCGGCTGTTGTTCATCCTGTTCTACCTGAAGACTTACCCCCTGCAGGAGGTCATCGCGCATCTGTTCGGCCTCAGTCAGCCTCAAGCCCATTTCCTGATCCACCAGTTGGCCGCCGTGCTTGGCAAGACCCTTGAGGCTAGTGATCACAGGCCCGCCCGCCTCACCGAGGAGATGCTGTCCAGGCTGGCGAAGGAACGGCCGCAGGACCTTGGCATCGACGGTACGGAACGGCGCGTTAACCGCCCCGCCGACAAGCTCGGTCAGCGTGTCCACTACATCGGTAAAAAAAATGCCACACTGTGAAAAACAACCTGGTGGGCGGCCTGGAGGACAGGCAAGTCAAGTACCTCGGCGCCGTGCATGAAGGCAAGAAGCACGACCAGAAAATTTGCGACGAGGAAGGGATGCGCCTCCCCGACGAGGCCGAACTTTACCGCGACAGCGCCTTCCAAGGACACGAACTGCCCGGGGTCACGATCTACCAGCCCAAGAAGAAGCCACGCGGCGGCACGCTCTCGGCTGAGGAGAAGGAGGCCAACCGGCTCATCTCGAGCATCCGCCTAGTCATCGAGCACATCATCGCGGGGGTCAAGCGTTGCCGCATCGTCAAGGACGTGTTCAGGAATACCAAGCACGGCTTCGACGATGTCGTCATGGAACTTGACTGCGGCCTGCACAATTATAGAAGCCACTGCCGCCATCACAGTTATTGACGGCAGCCGCGGTCCCAAAAGTATATGAAAACCAGTTTCCAATAACGTCTATTGTTTAGCAAAAGCTAAATTCCTAAATTTGCGGTCGGCGGCCTCGGTTCTTTCCGTAGGCTCGGGCTTCCGGCTCGTCGCGGGGGCATTGCAGATGGGTTGCGTTCCGCTGAGCGTTGGGCTTCGTATCTCAGCCCAATTGATGTCACGGTTTGCTGGGACATCCCTCTTGTTTCGGCAACATCGACTATTGGGTGAAACAATCCCGGCAGGGACAAGGCATTGCCACGCGGGCGGTTCGTCTCGTCGCGCCTTTCGATTTTTCCCGGATCGGATTGACGCGCCTGGAATTCGTGGCCGTCGTAAATAATTACGCCAGCCGGCGGGTCGCGGAAAAAGTGGAGCGGCGTTCGAATGCATTGCCCGCAATCGGCTAATCCTTAACGGGCAGCCCCAGCCCGCCGCGGTCTATTCGCTGATTCCCGGGCGGATTGATTCGTAGACGTCCTTGTCGGCAAAGGGTTGCCAACCACATCGTCATCGCCGATTTCATTCAGGCGCCGATAAAACCGAGCTCGGCACCGCCGGCAAAGTAATCTTTACCAACAGTCCACCGCCCGCGCGATCGTCCAGTACGATCTCCCCGCCATGGCGGCGCACCACCATGCGGGCGATGGAGAGCCCCAGCCCGGTGCCGCCGGTTTTGCGGCTGCGCGAGGACTCCAGCCGGAAGAACGGGGCGAAGACCCGGTCCCGCATCGCTTCGGGAATGCCGGGCCCCCGGTCGCCGATGCAAACTTCGATGGCGTCGCCGTTGTCGGCCAGCACCACGTCCGCCGCATACCCGTAGGTCACGGCGTTGTCGATGAGGTTGGCGAACGCACGGCGCAGGGACACGGGGCGGCCGAGATATTTCAGATGCAAGGGTCCCTCGTATGAGACCGGCCTGCCGGCATCGGCGAAATCGTCGCATAGGCTTTGCAGCAGCACCGACAGGTCGAGGACGGTCGGAGCCTCTGCCGCTGCATCGTCGCGTGCGAACGACAGGCTCGCATTCAGCATCGCTTCCATCTGGTCCAGGTCGGCGGCGGCTTTCCGGCGTTGGCCGGGGTCTTCGATCAGTTCGGTGCGGAATCTCAGCCGGGTCAGCGCGGTTCTCACGTCATGGGAGATTGCGCCCAGCATCAGGGTGCGGTCTTCGATCAGGCGGCGTATGCGGTTCTGCATGTCGTTAAAGGCTACGGCGGCATGGCGGATTTCGCGGGGTCCGGTCTCGCTCATGGGCGGCGCATCCATATTGGCGCCCAGCCGTTGCGCGGCAAGGGCGAACCGGGCCAGCGGCGCGGTCACCTTGCGCGCGGCCCAAAACCCGAGCGCCATGATGCCGACGGCAGACACGCCTGCCGCCAGCAGTAAGCGCAAGGTGGCAAGGGCGCCGACACGGTCCAGGGCTATCGAGAACCGCAGCCAGGTGCCGTCCGAAAGCGCTACCCAGACTTGCGGCGGCACGGGCGCCGCCATCAGCCGGTCCGATGCCGACGGCTGCGATTCGGCCGTATATCCCGCCTCGACCCGATCCAGGCCATAAGGCTTCGAAAGTACGCGGACATCGCGCGCCAAATGGCGGGTCATCGCGTCGCTTGCCATGACCGGCGGCGTCTTTCCCGGCTGCCAAGCCACCGTCAGCGCGGGATCGCTCAAGACGGGAACCAATGTCGGACGCAAATCGGGCGGCGCCCGGTTCAGTATCGAGGCGACGACGGCGGTCCGGTGCATGGTTCGGAAAGTCTCGTCCCATCCTTTGCCGTGGAACAGGTCCAGCATATAGATCGACAAGCTCGCGATCATGGTGAGGAAGAGCCCCGCAACGAGCAGCCCGAGGATTCGGCCGGCCAGGGTGTCGGGCCAGAGTCTCATCCGCCGTTACTTCTCGCGCTCGACCGGGGGCGCGAAGATATAGCCGCCGCCGCGCACGGTCTTGATCAGCGCGGGATCGTTCGGATCGGCTTCGATCTTGCGCCGCAAGCGGCTCAGCTGTACGTCGATGCTGCGGTCGTAAGGGCCGGCGATGCGTCCCTTGGTCAGGTCCAGCAACAGATCGCGGCTCAACACGCGTTGCGGATGTTCGGCGAAAGCGGCCAAGAGATCGAACTCGCCGCTGGTCAGAGGCATCAGTACGCCCTCGGGCGAATGCAGCTCGCGTTTGGCGAGATTCAGCCGCCAGCCCTCGAACACCAGTGTCCTGGCGCCGTCGGACGGGCCGCTCGGCGTTCCGCCGGTACGCCTCAGCACGGCCTTGATTCGGGCCAGGAGTTCGCGGGGGCTGAACGGCTTCACGACATAATCGTCGGCGCCCATTTCCAGTCCGACGATACGGTCGGTCTCCTCGGCAAGCGCGGTGAGCATGATGACCGGCAGGTTCGAAGTCGCTCGCAGCCGGCGGCACAGGGCGAGGCCGTCTTCGCCGGGCAGCATCAAATCCAGCACCACCAGGTCGAAACGCGCGGCGTCCAGAAATTTGAACATGGCCCGGCCATCGGCAGCGATCTCCGCCCGAAATCCTTGCCGAGCGAGAAAACCGGACAACAGTTGGCGGAGTTCGCGATCGTCGTCTACGATCAAAATACGGGGAGCATGCGACATGAGCGGATTGTCAGACATCTTTTGCGACCTGGCGGAAAAATTTTGTAACACCCGGTAACAGGCGGCGCAATTGAAATCGGCCGTTACAAATCTGCCGCTCCGCGAAACCGTTCGGTAACCGATAGGGAATATCGTGTTGTCCAGCCCAAATGGAGAGGTCGTCAATCATGTACAACCCGTTCGAACCCGAGAATTCCGCTGCCCGGTCACGGCTGATGAAACCCGCCGCATGGATCGTTTATCTGATCATCGGTTTCGAGATCCTGTTCATGATCAGTCCGGCAGCCCTCTATTTTTACGCCTTGTACGGACCGGCGTTGAACGTGCTCAACCGTTGGGAAGCTACGGCCTGGCTGACCCAGTTCTTTCTGCCGCACATTTCCACGACCCGGAGTCCGGTCCTCAATGCACTCCCCTGGATCGGGGGGATTAGTACCCTGATCGGCCTGGCATGGTTCCTGGCCGCGGCGGGCCAGCTCTATTGGAATAAATTTCGCCGGAAAGGATTGGTCACGACCGGCCTTTATGCGTTCAGCCGCCATCCGCAATACACCGCCCTGGCGCTGCTGGGGTTCGGCACGCTGCTGATGTGGCCGCGCTTTCTGGTCTTGGTGGCTTACGTCGCGATGCTATTCATGTACCGCTATCTCGCCACACTGGAAGAGCGACGCTGCGAAGCGCAATTCGGCCAGGCGTACCGCGACTACCAAGCCCGCACTCCGCCGATTCTACCGTTCATCCCGCATTCCGCCAGTCTTGGCGAACAGCCCCGGAGCGGACTCGGCGTGCCGATTGCCGTCGCGAGCCTCATTGCCACCTTGCTCATCGGCTTCGGTTTGCGGGAATATACGCTTTCGGAAATCACGGCGGTTTACCCCGACCGCGCCGCCGTCCTGTCGCCCGCTCCGCTCAGCAAGGAGGAACTACTCGCGGCCTATCGCACCGCCTTTAAGAACTCCGAAGTCCCGCAGCTGCTGGCCCGCTTCGGCGCGGATCCTCTGGTGATCCACGTGGTACCTCGGGACTGGCATCTGGCCGATTTGCCGATCGAGGTTGCACCAGGGCGGGCAGGCCACCAGGCACCGGCGAATTTCGACAGACGGTTTTACAAGATCCTGTTCAGCCGGGCGCGCACCCACGAAATGGGCGCGGCCGGGAAGGACATCGTCCGCTCGGCCCATGGCATCGATCCGTTGCTGTCGGTGGATGTCGACATCGCTGTCGGCAAGGTTTCCGCGATCGGAAAGCCCCCTGCTCACGTCATGTGGGGCGATATTCCGACACCTTTGTTCTAAGCTGAAAGCGGCAGTGGATCGGTTTGGTGGAGTAGAAAGCCCGAGGTAACCCGGGCGGCCCCGGCTTCGCGGCCGGGGCGGACCTGCGGCATGCGTGCGCCGTACGGGATAAATAGATTGGACTGCCGATTTTTAGGTTTAACAATAATCACGGAGATTCGCTATGAGGTTGCATGGTCTTGCAGGATTCTTTGTCGCGGCGGCGTTGGCGGCTTTCGGCTCAGGTTGTACGGAAAAATCTTTGGGCGGCGCGAGCGGAGCCGACGATGTAGCGACGGTCAAGATTTCCGGGGCAAGACGAGATGTATCGGCCTCGCATGCGAGACTGTTCGACCTCTACGTGTCGGGCGACGGCAATACCGTTCGGGTGCCTTCGGGGAGCGCCATCAGGACATTGTGGGTCAGCGGAGTCAATCATAGGATTACCGTTGCGGCCGGCGCGTCGGTGCAATCCATACAGTTGTCCGGCGTAGGAACGTCCATAGATCTGCCCGAGAATGTCCATGTTGCCGTGAGCAGCAGCGGAGTGGGTAGCCGGATCATCAAAAATTCGGACGGCACGGATCTCGACGAATAGTTCTCTTAAGGAATGCGGCGATGATTTACCTGGGTAGCTGCCATTGCGGGCACACCGGTTTTGAGGTCGAGGGCGATATCGATCACCTCGTCGAGTGCAATTGTTCGATCTGCAGCAAACGCGGCTCTCTGCTCTGGTTCGTGCCGCGCCGGCAGCTTCGCCTGCTGACGCCGGAACAAGAGCTCTCGACCTACACCTTCCATACCCACAAGATCAGGCACCGCTTCTGTGCCCACTGCGGAATTCATACCTATGGCGAAGGAACGGTTGCTTCGGGCGAGGCCATGGCGGCCATCAATGCCCGCTGCCTCGAAGGCGTCGATTTATCACAGATACCGATCAGGCGCTTCGATGGGCGCAGTCTCTGACAGGGCCTCGTAACCGGCGACATCGACCAGGCAAACCGCTTTTGAACCGTTTCAGCAAGGAGCCGTACATGACCCACGACGAGCAATCCATACGCGAATTGGTCGCGGCCTGGCATCGTGCAACCGCAGCCGGCGAGGTATCCAGGATTCTGCCTCTCATGTCGGAAGACGTGGTTTTCCTGACCGCGGGACAAGCTCCGATGCGCGGCCGCCAAACCTTCGAAGGGAGCTTTCGCAGCGTGCTGCAAACCCACCGCCTGCAAGCGGAGGGCAAGATCCAGGAGATCGAGATTGCGGGAAACTGGGCATATTGCTGGAATCGCCTGGCGGTCACAGTAACGCCCCTGCGGGGGGCTCTCCGATGCGCAGGACGGGCGACACGCTCACCATCCTCCGCAAGACAAACGACGGGATGTGGACGGTTTTTCGCGATGCCAACCTGCTGGCCGCCGCGCCGCCGGAGACGAGCGACGGGGCATCATCCTAGAAACGGCCGTTGGCCGCTTGGGTGGCGTCGAAACGCCGCATGGATTGTGGCCGTCGTCCTTCCTACCGACTTCACCGCTTGGATGAAGCCGGGACTGGGCATGGGGTCGGCATCGCCCCGAGTGGTTTCAGATGTTCTGCGCGGCAAACCTGGTCCAGATGACAATGAGCGTAATGAACCCGGCAAAAAATGCGGCAAACCGGATCGGCACGTAATTGGAGCCGATATGGATCAGGGCATGGGTACAGCGGGTTGCCACGAAAATCCAGGCCAGCGCGACCTGCACGCGGTCGAACTTGCCGGTCGTCAACATGAACGAACAGACAACGTAGAAGAGGACCGGGAGTTCCAGGAGATTCATGTACGCTCTGGCCGGACGTTCGATCCATTCGGCGGGCGCTTCCGACGCATAGGTCCGGAAGTAGCGCTCCGATGCCATGCCCCGGATGAATGCGAGGTTTCTGTAGACGATCATCAGGACCGTCACGATGGCCGTAAGGCCCGCAAGCGCCACGACCGGCTCGATCAGCATGCCCGGATTGAGCTGGCCGTCGCCGGTCGCCGGCGTCATCCGGACGACCGCCGCCAGCCCCTCGGCGAATACTGCGAGGATGATGCCGACCAAGGTGTAGGTTCTGACGAGCGTGTCCCTGGGGGCTTTCTCGGATGGCCAATCGGCCTGAAGGTGTCCGTGCTGCCTGGAAGGGTTGGTCATGGTTTCGCTCCTTGTCGCGAGTCCGGATGATTTCGGGGCGCATCGCTGAGCCCTACGAGACGCTTGACCGTTATTACTTGTTTTATGCAAGTAATTTACTGCCGCACAGGATCTCGCCATTGACAAGTGCCGGCTCGGCTCGCGAGACGATTCAGGCCAAGTGCTCGGCTTCCCAGCGTTCCAGTTTTTCCAGCACTTTTCGGACGAATTCACCCGGGTCGTTCTCCAGTTGCGCGGCAATCTCGGGCGGGATTTTTGCGCTACCCACATGCTCGCTGGACCATTTGACGATTTCGAGCATGACATGGACCAGCGCCTTGCCGGAGGGTGTCAGATAGTACAGCTTACGGGTCTTGCTTTCGGGATGCGGAACCGATTTGACCAGACCTGTCTGGACCAACCGGCGCAGCCGGTCCGTCAAAATGTTGGTGGAAATGCCTTCGAAGGAATTGAGAAGCTCTTTGTACTCGTGCAGGTTACGGAGCAGCAGGTCGCGGACGATCAATAGCGTCCACCGATCGCCGATGATATCCAGGGCATGAGCCAGCGGACAGGGCGAAGTGTCGCTATGGCATAACAGTTTCGGCAAAACGTATCTCCGAATTTCACTTGCATTACGCAAGCACGTGCAGTAGTTTCAAAAACACTTGTCATATGCAAGTATTTTAAGCCTTGGAAAGTTTCCATGAAGAACATCAACTCCAGCATTATGTCGCCCTGGCCGTCGAATTCGTTGCCGGCCTGCCCTCAAAAGCTCTCTGACCGCGATATGAGCCGTCTGCGCCGATCACGAGGAACGTTCTCCATGAAGCCGCCCCACTACTGTGTCTTCGACACCCCGCTCGGTCCCTGCGGCCTCGCCTGGCGCGACGGCGGGCCCGAAGGCGCCCCGCCCGCGGTGGTCTCGTTTCAGCTTCCCGACGCTACCGTGCAGGCGACGGAAGCGCGGATCGCGCGGGAATCCGGCGCGCGCCCCTCGAGCGCGCCGCCGGCGATTGCCGCCATCATTGAAAGAATCCGCAGGCATCTCGGGGGAGAAGCGGAAGATTTTCGGGACATCGAAGTCGGGCTCGATCACGTCGGACCGTTCGCACGGCAGGTGTACGCCGCTGCTCGCGCCATCCCGGCGGGGCGGACCGCGACTTACGGCGAGATCGCCGAAGCCGTGGCGCGTCCCGGCGCGGCAAGAGCCGTCGGCCAGGCCCTGGGGAAAAACCCGATCCCTCTCATCATACCCTGCCACCGGGTTCTGGCCGCTGGCGGCAAACCCGGCGGATTCTCGGCCCCGGGAGGCCTGGCGACCAAGTCCCGGATGCTGGCCGTCGAAGGGGTTTCGTGGGGTTTGCCGCCCGCCCTCAAATCGGTGCAGGACCTCCGGCGCGCCGCAGCCCGGCTGAAAGCCCAGGACCCGCAACTCGCCGAGTGCCTGTCCCGGACCGTGCTATTCAAGCCGAACACCGGCCATTCTCCCTACACGGCTTTGTTCAGCGCCGTCGTCCACCAACAGCTGACGCCCAAAGCCGCGGCTACCATCCTGAACCGGGTGAAAGCCCTGTATCCGACAGCGGCGATCCCGGAGCCGGGCGAACTCCTGAGCACCCCCGACGAAGCCTTGCGGGAGGCGGGCCTGTCGAAAGCGAAAACCGCAGCGCTCAAGGATCTGGCGACGAAGACTCTGGACGGTACCGTGCCCGACACACGAACCATCGTCGCTCTGAGCGACGAAGAGGTCGTTAGGCGGCTGACCTCGATTCGAGGCGTCGGGAAGTGGACGGTGGAAATGCTGCTCATCTTCAATCTGGGGCGTATGGATGTGTTCCCGGTCGACGACTATGCGCTTCGGAAAGGCATCGCGAAAGTCTACGGAATGCCGGAAGTTCCCACGCCCAAACAACTCTCGGCCTTGGGCGATGCCTGGCGACCTTATCGCACGGTCGCTTCCCTATACCTCTGGAATGTCGTCAATGCGGAAATCTTTTGAACAAGAGTGAACTTAATGATGAACGGAAACCGTCAAGTTACCCTGTTTCACGCTCCCAACACCCGCTCCCTCGGTGCTCTCGCCCTGCTCGAAGAACTCGGCGCCGATTACCGGCTCAAGGTGCTCGATCTGAAAGCGGGCGAGCAACGCAAGCCGGAATTTTTGGCCATCAACCCCATGGGCAAGGTGCCCGCCCTGTTGCACGCTGATGCCGTGGTCACCGAACTGGTGGCCATCTATATCTATCTCGCCGACCTTTATGCGGAATCGGGACTGGCGCCCGGCATTGGCAATCCGCTGCGCGGCCCCTACCTGCGCTGGCTGGTGTTTTACGGCTCCTGTTTCGAACCGGCCCTGGTGGACAAAAGGTTGAAGCGCGAGCCGCCGCCGCGCTCGACCTCGCCCTACGGCGATTACGAGACCATGTTGAAGACGCTGAGCGATCAGCTCGCAAAAGGACCTTACATCCTGGGCGAGAAGTTCACCGCCGCGGATGTGCTGTGGAGCATCGCGCTCTCTTGGTCCGTGGCGTTCAAGCTCGTGCCGAAGTCACCGCCGATCAGGGCCTACATCGATCGCATCAATCTGCGGCCGGCGGTGGAACGGGCCAGGGCCAAGGATGCCGAACCGGCCGCGGCGCAGCGCTAAGTAAAATCAGGAAAGCCCTACGGCATACGAACCGCTTATCGAGCGGAGGTATTCGTAGGCCGGCAATCCTTTGCCTAAGAACCGGTTGGCCCAACGGTACTTCGAAAATCGACGCCGTCCCGAACCGCGAAGCCCGCGGCGGCCCGGGCAGGGACACATTGCGGCGCCATGCGCCGGAAATTCCGGACGGCCGCCGCTCCAGCCAAGGAGGTGTTGAATGATTCTTCCGCATGCGCCCTTCAGCGAAGCGCAAAGGCAAATGCCCGAAACCGTCGAGGCCGCCGGACAAACGCGCCGCGGACGAAACCGATATTTCACCATTCGCCCCGAGCCAGTCGAAGGACTTCATCGGAGCCTTCCCATTTTTCCGGAGTCGGTCCCTTGAGCCTTGCAGTGACCCGAATCCCGTCGCCGAAAGTTGCTTGGACGATCCTGTTCGCCGCAGCCGTTCTTTTTGTTTCAGCACCCGACGCCCTTGAGAAATCGGCGAAAACCGGGGAACTGCAACTCGACTACCAGGATTTCGACCAGCGCCCCGGAAGCGGCTGGCGGAAAATCGCCGAGCAGGGCAATCCGCTGGAAGCCGCCGAACTCATCGACCGCTACGAGCGGGAAGCCGAGAAGCTCGCAGAATGGCAGCGGGTGAATCTGCGGTTTCACGCAGGCCAGCTCTATGCTGCCGCGGAACGGAACGATGCGGCACTGGCTCACTTCAGGTCCGCCCTTTACAACGAGGAGCCGGCGGAATCGCCGATCAAATGGAACGCGTATGTCCGTGCCACGATCGCCTTTCTGGAACGTGACCGCAAGAAACTGGCCGATTTCCGGGAAGAAATCGCCAAGGGGCCGACGCTTCAAGGCACCGTACCGAATCTGGATGTGGTCGATCGCCTGATCGCGTGCTTCGACCAGCCCTATTCGATCGCATATCGCGGAAACTCTCCGAAGTGCTGATGACAAACCGCGGCAAGTCGAGGGAAACGGCCATGGGAATTCGACCGCTTTCGGCGAAGATCGCGTCGACGGGCGAGCGCGTGCAGCCGACGCGCGCCCTGGTTCGACACGGGACTGGTCCGACGTCGTCGCAGCGCTATGCGCGGTCGTTTTTCGAGGCGCCGGAAAAATTTTTTGGCCGCATGACGGAAGGCAGTGTCGAAAACCGGCTGTCCCTATCGACTATCCAGTGCCAACCGCCTTACATCACGCTCAGGAGGAAACCATGAAATACCTTTGCCTGGTCTACAGCGAAGAAGAAAAGCTCCACAGCCTGCCCGAAAGCCCCAAGGACTCCGAATGCCTGGCCTGCGCGAATTCCCTCCGCGAGAGCGGACACCTGCTGGCCTCGGCCCCCCTCGAATCGGTGCAGACCGCGACCACCGTGCGGGTTCGCGGCGGCAAGGTTTCGGTCACCGACGGTCCCTTCGCGGAAACCAAGGAACAACTGGCCGGTTTCTACATGATCGAAGCCCAGGATCTCAACGAGGCCATCCAGATTGCCGCAAAAATCCCGCCGGCCCGAGTCGGCAGCATCGAGGTGCGTCCGGTCAGGCAGTTGGTCCTATGAAGCCAGCGGCGACCGCATCCATCCCTGAAACCGAACCCAAGAGAAAACGATGAAATATCTGTGCCTGGCGTACGAAGCGGAAGAAAAACTCGATGCGCTGTCCCCCGGCGAATGGGATGCCCTGCGGCGGGAGACACTCGCCTATGTCGAAGCGCTGCGCGAGAGCGGCCACCTGGTCATCACTCATGCCCTCAAGAGCGTTCGCACGTCCCGGACGGTACGCGTCAGGAACGGCGAACTGTCGGTGACGGACGGTCCCTTCGCCGAAACCAAGGAACAACTGGGCGGCTTCTTTCTGATCGAAGCCCCGGATCTGGAAGAGGCCGTCAGGATCGCATCGAAATGGCCTTCGGCGCGCCTCGGCAGCATTGAAGTCCGGCCTATCGAAGAAGTGCTGAGCGAGGAAAGGCGCTACGACGGAAGCCCATGACGCCGGCATCACGGCTACCCGACGCCGACACCACAACAGCCCGGAACGGGTCATCATGAGTCAACGTACGTATCAACCTGAAATGGAGATCGCAGTGTCGATTGCCCGGTCGCTCGTTCGACTACCGGGCTGCCGCTCCCCGAAATCCCGTCAATGTCGAGAAGGACTCATGACCATGCAACCGTCAGCACACCCGCCCACGACGAAGCCCGGATAACGAACAGACTTTCAACCTCCTCGAGGCTCGGTTCACGCAGCGGGCCTCGCGGGCTTTTCCATCCTCCAACCCAAACCAGGAGACAAGCATGCGTATCGAACCTTATCTGTTCTTCGAAGGCCGCTGCGAAGAGGCGATCGATTTTTACCGTAGTGCGCTCGGCGCCGAAGTCACCATGCTGCTGCGCAACAAGGAAAGCCCCGAGCCTTCCCAGTGTCCGCTCCCGCCCGGATCCGAGGATAAAATCCTGCATTCGAGCTTCCGCATCGGCGAGACCACGGTGAATGCTTCCGACGGGCTCTGTCAGGGAAAGCCGAACTTCCAAGGATTCTCGCTATCGCTTTCGGCGGCGAATGAAGCGGAGGCCCAACGCTTGTTCGGAGCGCTGGCCGAAGGCGGGCAGGTCCAGTTGCCCCTGGGCAAGACCTTCTTTTCTCCATGCTTCGGCATGGTCACCGACCGCTTCAGCGTGGCCTGGATGATCATCGTTCCGAGTTGAGACGGCTCCCCGCCGCAACTGAAAACAAGGCCGGTATCCGGCTGCCAGGAGACGGACATGAACCATGAACCGCAAAACTTACACCCATGGCTGCAAAAATTGGTGGGGGACTGGACCTACGAGATCGAGGGAGCGTGCGAGCCCGGCAAGCCGCCGCAGAAAGCGACCGGCACGGAGAACGTGCGCTTTTTCGGCGGCATCTGGGTCTTGTGCGAAAGTCGGGGCGAAATGCCCGGCGGCGGCAGGGCGACGGCCTTGATGACGCTGGGCCACGACTCGCAGAAGGAGCGCTTCGTGGGCACCTGGCTCGGGTCGATGATGAGCTGGCTGTTCGTCTACGAAGGTTCGCTGGATGTCGCCGGGCAGGTTCTGAGCCTGAATACCGCGGGACCGGATTTCGCCGTTCAGGGGAAATCGGCGAAATACCGGGACGTCATCGAGTTCAAGAGCAGCGAGCACCGAGTCATGAACTCTTATGTGCTGGGCGAGGACGGCGACTGGCACCGGATTATGTCGGCCAATTTCTGGCGGCAGATATAATTGGCATCAAACCGTCCTCCGGGTTCGGAGCAAGGAAGACACTCGGCGAGGAGGGAAAGCCGCGGCACACGACGGAGGTTTCGGTAAACCCCGAAGACTTCGACGGACAAACCCGGCTGGTCTTCCGCCTGGCCCTATTCGACTCCCGCCGATCGCGTGACGGCCACGCGGCAGGCTGGAGCGAATGCCTGGACCCGCTGGCTGAGCGGCTGGCCGGGGCCTGATCGCCCGGTTCGGCTCCGTGCCTTTCCACGCAGTTTTACACCCCGGAAAAAACCATGTTAAGGATCGTAGCCGTCGTAGTCATTCTTCTGCTGGCCGCCGTTCTCGTCTATGCCGCGACCAGACCCGACACCTTCCGTGTCCAGCGTACCACCGACATCAAAGCGCCGCCGGAGAAGATCTTTCCTCTCATCAACGATCTGCATAGTATGAATTCCTGGTCACCGTACGAGAAAAAGGACCCGGAGATGAAGCGAACCTACAGCGGCGCCCCGGACGGCAAGGGCGTCGTGTACGAATGGGACGGCAACCAGGAAATCGGCCAGGGGCGTATGGAAATCACGGAGTCGTCTCCTCCGTCCAGGATCGCGATGAAACTGGACTTCATCAGGCCTTTCGAGGCCCACAACATGGTCGAGTTCACGCTGCAATCCAGGGGCGATACCACTCAAGCCACCTGGGCCATGTACGGCCCCCTCCCCTACATTTCCAAACTCATCGGAATTTTCATCAGCATGGACAAGATGATCGGCAAGGATTTCGAGGCCGGTCTCGCGCGCCTGAAGGCCATCGCAGAGGACCCCGGACACTGAGCGTGCCGGACTTTGCCGGGCAGACTGCCGGGTGCGGCACGGCCTGACCGGCCCGCGCCGCGATTCAGGACGGCATCGCCAAGAAGGGTGCGGTATTCGTCGGCATGAGCAGCCAATATTTTATCCGGGTAAAATTGACGCCGTCTTTTACCCGGGTAAAATGATTTCGTAACTTTTTGACGAGATCATTTTTATGAGTATTAACCCGCAACCGATGTGGATCGCGTTTGCAGGCGCCAAACGCATCGCCCTGGGTCCGCCGCGTGACGTGGCCTCCGAAGTAAAGGCTTTCGTCGATACCGATAGCCAGGATATGGTTTTGATTTTCGATGCCGTGACGAGCCGGCCCGTGGAACTCGATCTTCGCCGCTCGGTGACGGAGGTTCTCGACCGATTGCCGCAAACCTCCGTCCCCGCGGCCGAGCCGGCCCCGCACGGAGCCGCCGGCGTGCCGCGAGCGGCCGGACGCCCGAAGCTCGGGGTTACGGCACGGGAAGTCACCTTGTTGCCTAGGCATTGGGAATGGCTGGCTTCTCAGCCCGGCGGCGCCTCGGTGGCCCTGAGAAAACTCGTCGAGCACGCCATGCGCGCGAACAAGCAGGACGACCAGATCCGCCGGGCGCGGGAAGCGGCCTATAAATTCATGAATGCCATGGCCGGAAACGAGTCCGGCTTCGAAGAAGCCATCAGGGCCTTGTTTGCCGGCGATCACGGCCGGTTGGTCCAGGCTGTCGCGAACTGGCCGGACGACGTACGAACCCACGCGGTCGCCCTGGCGGAAGCGGCTGCGATTACCCGGCCCGAGCGGGAAACGGCGCAGCCGCGGGCATGAACCTACGGCTTTCTTCGCGCAGCACCCGCGGACCGGGCGTTTGAGCCCCGGATTCCGGAATGGCTGCCGACTTGCGAAAGATTTCGGCTTTCTCGGGCGTGGCCAGCGTCTTCGAATACCGCCCCGCTGAACCGCGGCAAAGCACGCTCCGGCAAACCGGCGCACGCGGTTCGAATAGAGTTTCGGATCGCCGAAAGCCTGAACCATCATCTCCAACCGGAAAGGAGCAAGGATATGACCGTTAAACCCATCCCTGACGGCTACCACAGCGTGACACCGTACCTGAGTATTAAAGGTGCGGCCGAGGCCATCGAATTTTACAAACGGGCATTCGGCGCAGTGGAACTCTTTCGCCTGGCCGCCTCTGGCGGTGAAATCGGGCACGCCGAAATCCGAATCGGCGATTCGGCCATCATGATGGCCGACCCGTGCGAGACGAGCGCGTTCCGAAGCCCCGAGGCGCTGGGCGGTTCGTCGGTCGGCCTCCATATGTACGTGGAAGACGTGGATACGCTGTTTGCCCGCGCGGTAAACGCGGGCGCGAAAGTTGTCAGGCCGGTACAAGACCAGTTTTACGGTGACCGCACCGGCACACTGGAAGATCCGTTCGGGGGCGGTGGGTTTAAGTAGTTTATATACTACAATGTACAATTATTTCTTAGCTTAAGCATTGACTGGACCAATGGCCTATCAAACGATTCCGTGCAAATACTGTAAAAGTTCCGATGTGGTGCGCTATGGTACACAGAGTGGTTACCCCCGCTTTCGTTGCAAGCACTGTGGGCGCACCTTCAAGACCGAATACATTTACCGGGCCTACGAGTCCGGTATCAAAGAACAGATTGTTGACATGGCGATGAATGGCAGTGGTATTCGAGATACCGCTCGTGTTCTCGGGATTGGGAAAAACACAGTCATGTCTACACTGAAAAAAAGTCCACCGAAGTGGTCACGGTGAATCCTTACATCGGCTCTCGGGAAATCGCCGTGGAAATCAGGCATCTCTATTGATTCGCCGATGGATGTTCAGGCGGACGAACAGTGGAGCTATGTGGCTCGCAAGAAGAACCAACGTTGGCTCTGGTACGCCATCGACGCCGCCACCGGATGCATTTTGTCATTTGTGTTTGGGCGGCGCAAAGAGGACGTTTGCGAACAATTGATCGCCAATCTGCGCGTTTTCAATATTCGAACCTATTACACCGATGATTGGCCAAGCTATGCGGCGTTCATTCCGGCAAACCAGCACGTCATTGGTAAGAAATATACGCAAAAGATCGAAAACAAAAACCTTTTGTTACGCACTCGCATCAAGCGCTTAACTCGCAAAACGATCTGCTTTTCAAAATCTGAGTTGCTTCACGATGGGGTGATCGGCCTCTTCATTAATCGCCACTGCTTTCAACTAAATTGACCCACCACCCGTTCGGGCATGTCTGGTTCCTCGCTACCCGCAAGGAAGAGCTCACTCCCGATGAGATCGCGAGACGCGCCGCGGCGCTGTCCGAGCAAAACAACGCTTAGCGCGGCAAATGTCCTTCTCGAACGACAACGGCGCTGAACGGGTACGCGAGACGGTGGACGCCGTCTACCGTTCCGATTCGCGCCGCGTGTTCGCCACCCTGGTGAGATTGCTCGGCGACTTCGACCTTGCCGAAGAAGCGCTGCACGACGCCTTCAGGGCGGCACTCGAACAGTGGCCGAAACAAGGCGTGCCGGCTAATCCGCGGGCATGGCTGGTTTCCGCGGGCCGCTTCAAGGCCATCGACAACCTGCGCCGGAGCGCCCGGTTCGTCGCTTTGCCGGAAGACGCGGCCGAACGGCCCGACAGCGACGACCCCACGGAACGGGACGACGCGCATTTCGAACACGGTGCCGCCTCGCTGACCGAACTCGCCGAAAGGAGCGCTGTCGGCGTCGTCGATCCCGCCTTTTGGGATGAAGACGCGGTCGAAGACGACCGGCTGCGGCTGATCTTCACCTGCTGCCATCCGGCCCTGGCGCCGGACGCACAGGTCGCGCTCACCTTGCGCGAAGTCTGCGGCCTTACCACGGAAGAGATCGCTCGCGCCTTCCTCGCCGCGCCGCCCACGCTGGCCCAGCGCATCGTGCGCGCCAAGGCCAAGATCCGCGATGCCCGCATTCCCTATCAGGTACCGGCACGGGAGGATCTGCCGGAGCGTGTGGATGCGGTGCTGCGCGTCATCTACCTGGTGTTCAACGAGGGTTACTCCGCCTCGCTGGGCGGATCCGTGACGCGGCACGATCTGTCGGAGGAAGCCATCCGCCTCGTAAGGCTGCTGATCGAACTGCTGCCGGAACCCGAAGCGCAAGGCCTCCTGGCGCTCATGCTGCTGCACGAATCACGCCGCGCCGCGCGCACCTCGCCCAGGGGCGAACTGATACTGCTCGACGAGCAGGACCGAAGACTTTGGAACCGGAATCGGATCGAGGAAGGCTGCGCCCTGGTGGAGCGCGCGCTGTCGTCGCGCCGGTTCGGCCCGTATACGCTGCAGGCGGCGATCGCAGCCGTGCATGCCGAAGCGGCTGATGCCGCCGAAACCGACTGGGCCCAGATCGTCGGGCTCTACGATTTCCTCCTGCGCGCCGAACCGTCACCGGTAGTGGAACTGAACCGCGCCGTAGCGGTGGCGATGCGGGATGGCCCCGCCGCCGGTCTCGTTCTGATTGACGCAATACTGGCTCGCGGCGATCTCAAGGATTATCACCTGGCGCATGCCGCCCGCGCCGACCTGTGCCGACGCTTGGGGAGAGCTTCGGAAGCCCGCGCCGCCTACCAGCGGGCGCTCGGCCTGACACGGCAGGAACCGGAGCGGCGGTTTCTCGAGCGGAGACTGAACGCGCTGCCGGATTGATACCCGATTAGGCCGCGCGGCCGTAACTCACCGATCGGCCTCGAATCGGTGAATTACGCGGAGCCTGTCGAAGGGCCTGTCCTGAGCTCCGTCGAAGGGCTAACCCGCCATTGATGGGTTTCGCTTCGCTCTGCCCATCCGATTAAGTAAGCTCCGATTAAGTCTCCAATTCGGAGAAGCGACCTGTGCAACGGATTGATCCAACAGGCCCTCACCTAACCCAATCACTCCGTACAGTCCCTGTGCGGAGCCGCAAGCTTTCTTAATGTTCACTTGAGTGCCGAATGGAATGAGACGCGCGAAGCATTCGGCTGCTATCATTCACGCCACTTGGCGTCATCGGCTCCGGTTTAAAATCTACAGCTTTTCACGAGAAAGAATCCCCATGCTCTATCGCGGTAGTTGTCATTGCGAAGCCATCCAATTCGAAATCGAGGCGCCCGAGCGAGTCGTTTGCCAGGACTGCAATTGCTCGATTTGTTCCAAGTCCGGCTTCCTGCACCTCATCGTTCCCAAGTCGCAGTTCAAACGCCTGAAGGGCGAGGAGAACCTTACCGTCTACACCTTCAACACCGGGGTCGCAAAGCATCTGTTTTGCAAGATCTGCGGCATCAAGCCCTATTACATTCCAAGATCCAACCCCGACGGCTACGACGTGAATGTCCGCTGTCTGATGCCTCAGCCCAGGGAATTGGTTATCGAACCTTTCGACGGCCAAAACTGGGAGTCTCACGCACACGCCCTGGCTCATCTCAGCCGGGAAGCCTGACCGTTCCCGGCGAGCGACTGCTCCCCCGACCAGGCACAGGAGGATTCCAAAGGGTCGTCTTTTTGCACCACGTTGGTCTCGATGATTTCCCGTGCCCTATTTTCCGCGGCGGCGAGTTCGTCGCTGAAAATATCGGTTGCGTATGCGTCGGCGGAGACTTCCGCGAGCGACGTGTCCAACGGCCGGCCGGATTCATCGATATGGATGGAGGTTACCGTGGAAAGACCGGGGCGGATAGGGCGTTTCAGAATCTCGTCCTTGTGCAGGGCGATGCGCACAGGCACCCGCTGGACGATGTGGATGAAATTCCCGGTCGCATTGTCCGGCGGCAGCAGGGCGAACACGCTGCCGGTGCCCGGTACCAGACCTTCGACCGTCCCGTGATAAACCCGGCGCCGGCCGTAGAGATCGACAATGATTTCGGCCGATTGTCCCGGCCGCACTTTCCGCAGCTCGGTTTCCCGCAGGTTGGCCTCCACCCAGAGATGGTCCAGCGGCACCACCATGAGCAGAAGATCCCCCGGATGGACTCGATCCCCCACCTGAGCTTTGCGTTTCGCCACGTAACCCGACACCGGCGCACGGATGCGCTGCCGGACGAAATCCAGGTAGGCGTCGATGAATCGGTGCTTGGCGGCCTCGATCTCGGGGTGTTCCGTGCGGCTGGTCCCGCCCACCCGCGCTTCTATGGATTTGAGTTCGGCTCCGACTTCCCGCAATTCCGCTTCCAGGGCGGTCATCTGGTCCTCGGCATTTTGCAGCACCTGCTCGGAAACCGAACCGCTCGGATACGCCTGGCGGAAACGGACCACGTCGTGGCGCACCCGCGCCAGCCTGGCCGAGCGCGCATCCAGTTTCCGGCAGAGTTGCTGGCGTGTCGCGAAAAGCGCGCCGATCCCGCGCACGGTTCGACCCAAGTCGCCCTCGCGCTGGCCCAGGGCGGCATAAGCGCGGTGTTCGTCGAGCCGCACCAGCACGTCGCCTTTATTCACGAACTGGGTTTCCTCGGCCAAAATCCGGGTAATTATGCCGGTCGCGTCCGCTTCCACCGGGATCAGATTGCCGGCAACGAAAGCATTATCGGTCACGACCAGAAACCGGCCATGCATCCACCAATAAACGGCATAGGCGAGAGCGCACGCGATCACGCCCAGCGCCACCAACAAGAGACGGCGATTGCGCCGGGCGCGAATCGCCTTGGGATGAATCTTCATAGAACCTAATCGAATTTCCCGGAATTGTTTTTCTAATTTTGCGGTACGGACTGTACTTCAGCGCAACGGGATAGTGCCCGGGCTTGCGACATGGATGGATACGAGCGCTCTCAATCCGCAATCGGCTGCGGCCGAGCCGGATCGAGACCGCTGTCGTAGCCTCCGCCCAAAGCTTCGATCAGGTCGGTCATAGCCACCAGCTGATCGGTTTCCAGAATCTTCAGCGTGTACTCGTGATCCAGAACGGAATGCCGGCGCGCCAGCACGGCCCGGCGGTCGTCCAGCCCACTGCGGAGCCGTTCCTGCGCCAGCCCCAAGGCTTCCCGTTGCGAAGCCAGCAGACGGTTCTGCGCCTCGACGATGGTCCGGGTGTCGCGCCAGCTGCTGAGGCTGTCGGCCACCTCCTGCGCCGCCTGCAGCAGGGTCTTGTTATAAAGCTCGACCGCCTCGTCGTATTCCGCTCTTTGCACCGACAACTGTCCGCGCAGGCGTCCGCCTTCGAAAATAGGTAGCCGAACCCCCGGCGCGACGCCATACGCGAAGCTGTTTCCGGAGAACAGAATATTGGCGAGGGAACTCGCGCCCTTGGTCATGCGCAGAGCATTTAAACCGACGAAGGCCGTCATATCGACGGTCGGATAGAAACTGGCCTTGGCCACGCGTATCCGCTGCGCCGCCGCCTCCGCCCGATGCAGCGCCGAAGCGAGATCCGGGCGATGGACGAGCAGCTCCAATGGAAGCTTGACGGGCAGCGGAATTCGCTCGGGTAGCGACACGTCATCGCCGAACAGATGCCGCGTTGAATCCGGCCCGCGACCGATCAGGCGCGCCAGGAGGTTTCGCTGTAAATCCAGGTGGTCGCGCGTGAGGGCTTGGCGCTTGCCGGCCGCCTCCAGCTCGGATTCGGCCAGTTTGACCGGATCGGCGGCGTCCAGGCCCAATTGATAACGCGTTTCGGCGAGCCGGAGCAGTTGCCGCCGCAACTCCACCATGTCCTCCGCCAAACCGAGCTGCTGCCGCAGCGCGACCCCGCGGAAATAGCAACGGGCGATGGCGGCCGTCAATTGCAGGTGAACCTCGGCCTGCTCCGCCTCTTCCGCGGCGGCTTCGCCAAGAGCCGCTTCCAAGGCAGCGCGATTCTTTCCCCAGAAGTCGAATTCATAGCGGAAGCTCAAGGGATTGATCAATCCGGAAACGACGTGCGCACCTCTAAGCGCAACGTTGACCCCGTGCTCCGAGAACCGCGCCGTTGCGACCTCCGCCTCCGCATCCAGGAACGGCAACAGACGCGCCCCTTCGACACGAGCAAAGCCTTCCGCCGCACGCAGACGGGCCGCGGCGGCCTTGAGCCCGGGATTTTCCGCGAGCGCCATGGTCATCAAGCGGTTCAGCTCGGAACTGCCGAACTGCCGCCACCAGTTCTCCTCGGGCCACGAGCGCCCCGCCGTCAGAGGCTCGCCGTCGCGGGCTTCGGACAATTTGTGCGCCATGCCCGGGGGCTTCAAGTATTCCGCATGCCGGCCACCCGACGGAATCCACGCGCAGCCCCAGAGTTGAATCAGAAACAGCGCGCCGATGCCAAAACGCACGATCAGCCGACAATTCCCGATTCGTACACTCATGGCTGCTCCATCAGTTCTTCGGCCCGGGTTTCTCTCAAATCTTCCGCCCGGCTCGGGTGCAGCGGCCGGTGTGTGGGATGGGCCAGCCACACCAGGGCGGCCAGCCCGAGAAAAAGATAACTCCCCATCAGAAAAGCGTCGTTCAGAGCCAAAATCCCGGACTGCTGCTTTATGAGAGCAAAGAGCTTGCCCTGGACCATGGCGGGATCGAAACCGAGGGACTCCAGCCGTGAAGACAGCCGGGGCAGCAAATCAAGCGAGGGAAACCGGCGCCCGCCGAACTGATCGGCCAGGTGGAGCTGATGAAAGGGACTGCGCCGGAACAGCATGACACCCTGCAAGGTTATGCCGATCGCACCCGCGGCGATGCGCAGCAGCGCCGCTTCTTCGGCGGCTCGCACGACCTGCGCCGGGGACAGGCCGTGCAGCGCGATGGCCGTCAGCGGGGTAAAAAAAGATCCGAGGAAAAAGCCCAGAAGCAGCATGGGCCAAACGATTTGATCGAAAGATGCCGGGTCGTCGAAAAGCCCGATCCAGAACAAGGTGAATGCCAGCCCCAGCAGATTGAGGCAGGCGAACACCCGAGCGTCGACGCCCTTGACGAGCTCATGCATGACGGCGATGACCGGCGCCGCCAGGAAAATCATCATCAGGAACAGTATGCCGGCGAGCAACGAAGAATATCCCAGCAGCAATTGCAGCTGTACGATGAACAGGGACAGCAATCCCTGGATGGACAAAAACCCCGCGACCAGACACGTCACCCCGACGGCGAAATTGCGGTGGGTGAACAGCCGGATATCCAGCGCGGGGTGGCGTTCGGCCAATTCCCAGACCACGAAGCAAGGCAGTGCCACGAGAACTACGATCAGCAGGCCGCGCAGGAAGGCCGAATCGAACCAGTCGAAATCGTTGCCCTGGTTGAGAATGGTCTGGGTGCCGCCGAGCAGCAAGGCCAGCAGGATGAACCCCACGAAATCGAAACGGATGTAGCGGCGCTGAAATCCCCTCCCGTACAGCAGCGAGCCGGTCACACCGGCGATCGCGAGGGCGGATGGAATATTGAGATAGAACAGATAACGCCAGCCGACCTCGTCGGCAAGCCAACCGCCGATGGGAAAGCCGATCGTGAACGGGGCGAGGGTGAACAGGCCCCAGGTGCCGAGCCCCACCGATTTGAGCCGGGCGGGATACTCTTTCAGCAACAGAGCCTGGCCGATGGGAAGCGTGATGCCGCCGGCGAAGCCCAGAACAATGCGCGCCGGCAGGAACAGCCGCAAACTTTCGCTGACGGCACAGAAATAGGAAGCCGCCGCGTACACCACGAACGCCACGGCGAACAAGCGGTAATCGCCGAAGCGCCCCGACAGCCAGCGGGCGATGGGAAACGCCAGCGCCAGGGCGATCATGAAATCGGTCTGGGCCCAGGTGCCGAGACTCGGCAACACGCCCCCCAGGTCGCCGGCAACATGGGGCATCAAGGCGATGTACGAGCCGGCGTTGAACAGTACGATCATATGCCCCAGGCCGAGCGCGATATTGAACAGAACGAAGCGCCAGCCGCGCAGACGGCGGGGGAAGACGACCGTCACCGGGCCGGGACTCCTTCCGCAACCGAGGTTTCGAGGGTCGGCCCACCCGACAGGGCATTCCGCGGCGGCGAGCTCAGCCCCAGGTCGCTCAACCCCTGACTGACGAGCCGCGCACCCACTTCTACCACGAGTTCCTTGAACCTTTCCGCTTCATGATCGAGCAGCATTTGCGCGCTTCCCTTGACCGGAAAAGCCTCGGCATCGGTCCTGCCGATGACCTGCCCGGTCGCGGGGTTTATCAGTTTGACCAGCAACTGCAAGGGCGCCTGTGCCTCGAAAATCCGGTAAGTCCCGAGGCCGATTTCCAGAACGGCGTCGATGCGCTCCGCTTGGTACGAACGGTAATCCACCGCCGAGGTGTCCCGCTTGTACCACTCCCGGATGGCGCCATGCCAATGGGCGAGATTAGCGGTACGCTCGCGGGGAGAAATCGGCAGGCGGTAATAATGCCCGCCGGCAACCGCTTCGAGACCGCGGGAAGACAATTGCGATGCCGCCAGCCTCGCCAGTTCGAAGGTCGGCACCCAGTTGTCCGCGAGAGACGCGAGCGGTTCCAGACCCGGGATGATTTTATCGGCTGCGCGCGCCTGCCGGGGAACCGCTTCCTGAACGATATCGTCATGACTTACCAGGCCGGCGATCAAAACTCCGCCGGGATTCCTGTAGATTTTCATTTCCAGGAAAAGATCGAACGGTACGGTATCGTTTTGCCGATAGATGGGCAGCCGGGACTCGATCAGATCGGGCCTGACCTCGAGTGGCGGGGCCTCGACCGGAACCACGAGTACCTTGCGGATTTGGTTCGTATCGGCAACCGGCGGTTTGATCGGTGGAGCGAGGCAGGCGCTCAAGGTCGCCAGCAGGACCAATAATACGCTATAACGCTTCATGGGCGGATACCACGGGCTATGGAATGTCGTGCCAGGTTGGAGCTCAGCCACTCGAGCGACTGGTTTTATCTGCCCATCGGCAGAATACCCTAGGCGCCGGCGCCTTCACCGAGTAATGCAATATTTCGGCCACAACTCAACTTACTGATTTTTAATGGCTTTTTTAACGAAAAACATTATATCGTCGTCACAATGACATCGACTCGATAACAAATCGACGGGAAATGCGGCTGTTCGGATTCGAACGTCCGCTTGCATACGCGGAAACGACCCGATACAACATCCGATTTGCAATAGACTTGCACCGATGTCATCCTGACATCGGTGCTGTCAAACAAACTACGACTATTTGAGAATGACCGAGCGCTCGAAGACAAGAACGACCGAGACCGCGATTCGTGAGGCCGTCTTGAGTCTGACGGCGAATCTTTCCATGAAAGAGCGCATCGAAGGGTTTCTCGAGATTTTCGCCAAAGTCACGGGAAATCACGCGTGCGCGCTGTTGCGATTTCAAGACGGAATACTCGTGCCCGTGGCGACCCGGGGTCTCTCGCCCGAGGTCATGGGACGCCGGTTCGATCCGGAACAACATCCTCGGCTCGCGGCTATCCTGGGCTCGAGAACACCGGTCCGCTTCGAGGCCGACGACCCGCGACAGGATCCTTATGATTCGCTGCTGCTCAATGATGCCGGAGGCAAGCTGCCCGTCCATTCCTGTATCGGCTGCAGCCTCTATAACGAAAACACCCTGCTCGGCGTGCTCTCGGCGGATGCCTTGAAACCCGGCGTTTTCGACGGCATCGACGATCATATTTTTCAGACCTTCGCCGCCATCGCGACTGTGGCGTTGCGTCACGAGTCCTTTATCAGCGCGCTCGAAAGACTGGCCAGACATCGCGAACTGGTCACCAGCGAACTGGTCAACGAGGCTTTACAACGCGGCGGCCGAATACTCGGCGAAAGCCTTGCCTTGCAGGAACTGAAGCGCAACATCGGCATCGTCGCCCGATCCGATCTGACAGTCCTGGTGATGGGCGAAACCGGGGTCGGAAAGGAAGTCGTGGCCCGCGTCATACACGCACAGTCGCTACGCGCCGATCAGCCCCTGGTGTACGTGAACTGTGCCGCTCTACCGGAATCCCTGGCGGAAAGCGAGCTGTTCGGGCATGTCCGTGGAGCCTTCACCGGCGCCGTCACCGATCGCGCCGGAAAGTTCGAGCTGGCGGAAGGAGGAACCTTGTTTCTGGACGAAGTCGGCGAACTCCCCCTCTCGATCCAGGCGAAGCTGCTGCGCGCCTTACAATTCGGCGAAATCCAGCGGCTCGGCTCGGACAGGAGCCATCAGGCCGACGTCCGCATCATCGCAGCGACCAATCGACAGCTCGCCGAAGAGGTGAAGGCCGGGCGGTTCCGCACCGATCTTTATCATCGGCTGAGCGTGTACCCCCTCAATGTACCGCCGCTACGGGAGCGGACAACGGACATAGCGCCCCTCGCCGGATATTTCCTGGACCAGGCGCGGACACGTCTGGGTCTGGACCGGGTCAACCTGGCGCCGGCGACGATCGAAGCGCTGGAATCGTATGCCTGGCCCGGTAACGTGCGAGAACTCGAACACGTCATTCTCCGCGCCGCTCTGCGCGCCTCCGCCGATCGCGGACGTTCGCTGACCTTGCAACCCGAAGATTTGGACATCAGTCCCGAAGCCCAGCGCGGCATGGACATCAAGACCGGCCTGCCGGAGCGAACGAATCCGGTGCCGCTTACACGCGCCGTGGACGATTTTCAACGGCAGCTGATCCTCAAGACCCTGAACGAAAGTCGCCAGAATTGGTCGGAAACGGCACGCCGCCTGGGACTCGACCGGGGCAATCTGCATCGTCTCGCCAGACGTCTCGGCCTAAAGCCGGCCAGCCGCGCGGACTATCAATCAGGCCCGTAAATACCCTCCGGGCATTTCGGATCGCCGCCAAGACCGGTACGGGTTTAGAGCATTTTCATCTCGCTCATAGGGCAAAACAGGCTTGGCGGAAGTCGTTGGCGCCTTCGGCCCGGATAGATCGCCTCTAGCCATCGTCGGCAATCCCTTGCCGACGAACCGGCCGGCCCAACGGCAGCGTCGGCAAAAGATTGCCGATCTACTCGCGAGCTCCCGTTGATTGAATACCAAGCGGAAGGCCAATGCTTAGCCTTCGGCCTTCTTCCGGTTCTCAGCCGCTTGGGACAGCCTTGCCATTCCGGCAACGCTTGCTCCTGGCCGGACGAGCAGAAGACTTTCACCCCCAAGCGAGTGTGCCCTGCCGGGCGCGGCACAAAAAAAGCCGGACATCGTCCGGCTCGAGATTAAGGAAAGCAACCATAGTCTCAAAACTTCGACTACTATGTTGCCAAAAAGTTTAGCTTTGACCAGGTTGCCGGCAAATCGTGGGGATCGCGGCGGGCAATCAGACCTTGCTCACGTCGGAGCGGCAGCCAAACCACGAATTCGGTGCCCCGCCCTTCCCCATCGCTGGAAACCCCCACTCTCCCGCCATGCATTTCGATCAGGCTTCGCACCAATGAAAGCCCGATGCCCAAGCCACCCTGGCTGCGGTCCAAAGATCTCGGCCCCTGGGTGAACAAATCGAAGATGTGGGGCAAAAGCTCGGGTGGTATGCCGATCCCTTCATCCCTGATGCGCACGGCCGCTTCGCCCGATTCGATCTCGACCGAGAGCCAAATTCGCCCGCCTTCATTGCTGTACTTTGCGGCATTGTTGAGGATGTTGGCCAAAGCTTGGGTGAGACGAACCTCGTCTCCGTCCAGATCGATGTCAAGCGGCCCCGATTCAACGATGAGCCTGAGCTGGCGAGCCTTGATCAGGGGCAAATTGACTTCTACCGCTCGAACGATGACGGCGGCAAGGTTGAGCGGGACGGGGTGGAGCGTAATCTGTCCGCGGGTAATCCTGGACACGTCGAGCAACTCGTCGATCATTCTGGACATTTGGGCCGCCTGGCGATCCACGACTTCCCGAGCCCACTCGGCCCTGGGCTCCTGCAAATCCAGGCGGCGCAACACTTCGATCGCATAGCGGATCGATGCCAGTGGATTACGCAGTTCGTGAGCCAGCATCGCGAGGAATTCATCTTTTCTCGGCTGAGCCGGAACGGTGTCTTCGGCGGGTATCGAATGCTCAATGTCCATAACCTGGACGGTACAGTCGGATGGCGGCATAACTCTCAACGCACAGTCTTTATTGTCCACTGAAAACACCCTTTGTCGGACCATTCGGCATCTGAACGAACACTGATTCCGCCGACTGCTCCGGCTAATCTAAAAGCTCACGGAGCAGCGGATTCACACCGGCAAAGCCAGCCGTCCCGCGACCGAACCCCGATCGCGGTCGAGTGTCCTACCGGTTCTCGCGAAGGCGGGAAAAGGACGAGTCAAACAGAAGAGCGAAACCTCACTTTTCCTAATCATCGAAACTCGGATACAGCCGGGCTTCGTTCTGCTGCTCACGGTCATACTCCATTTGACAATCGATGCAGCGCACCGCTCGCGGATTGGCCGCAAGACGCTCCAGAGGAATAGGCGCATCGCAATCCAGGCAAATCACCAGACCGCATTCGGGATCGGTGACTTGCTGCTCGTTTTCGGCCGATGACGCTTTAAGGCGTTGCAAGGCCTCGGCCCGCGTACATTCCTCGACAATCTGGGCAATATCAATGTAGTCCATGTCGTCAGCCTCCTTGAAAGTAAGAGAGAAGTTCCGCCCAGAGCCTTATTTACAGGCACATCGGGCGACCTAACCCCTTCGAGAAAGTCACGACTTATTCAGTTCCCACTACCGTATTGGTACTTAATGGTGTAGGGGAAGACGAACCGGCGATATAAGTTTGTGCACCTAAGGAAGCCTACTTAAGTTATGCCACGGATTGATGGCGCGTTTCCTTGAACCTAGAAACGGCGGATGCACCCATGCAATTTGAGGAAGCTCTGATTAAGTCCTTCGACAGGCCCAGGACAGGCCCTTCGACAGGCTCAGGACAGGCCCTTCGACAGGCTCAGGACAGGCCCTTCGACAGGCTCAGGACAGGCCCTTCGACAGGCTCAGGACAGGCTTGTCGAACGCTCTCCCGAGCCTGTCGAAGGGCATGTACGGAAGCAACTTGATCAGAGCTTCCTTAACGACTGGCGGTAGGCTGTACTGAGCGCCGTCAAAGGGACGCCCGAAACTCGGTCGTCGGTCCAGGGTTACCGGCAGGTCCGGAAATGCCAACGGATCGAGGTGGCGGCAATCCTTTGCCGACCGGGCTGCAATGGCTTTCTGCATCCGTCTCTCAGGGGATCAATCGGCTGGGACGTTCTGCTCGAACTTCGAGAATTCATCCTCATCCAGCTGGCCGTCTCGATTGCTGTCCAGCTCTTGCCACTGCTCCATCAACTTACTGTCCGCACGACCTTCGTCTTCTGACAGCAAGCCGTCACCGTTTGCATCCAGCTTCTTGAAGCGCTTGCTCTTGATTTCCTTTTCGACCTGGACCTGATGCGGACTCGCCGGAATGCCCTTCTCGATCTGCTGGCCGGGAGGCAGCTGAGCGGGAGGCTCGGCGGGTTGCTTGGTTACATCCAGGGATTTTTCAGTCGCCGTATCCGGACTGGAGGTTCCCGGCACTTGCTGCTGTTCGGCTGCCGCCAGGGACGCTCCCGATAATGCGAGTATGGCTAGTATGATCGATGATTTCATGACAGGCCTCGGTGTCTGTGACGAACATAAGCCTCAAAAGACCCTCCTCGTGTTTCGGGCCCAGGCTCACGCGGCTTATCGCCGTGCCGGGCATCCGCACTCCGGATTGACCCGGCCCATAACACTTAGGACCGGCTCATCTGGCGCTGGTTCTGAGGGCGTGGCGGAGGTACGGATTGCGGGAATTGGTCAGACCTGTGGGAATCGGAACCATCGCGCTCGGAGAACCGCACCGGGATGTTTTAGAAAGCTCTGATCAAGTTGCTTCCGTTCATGCCCTTCGACAGGCTCGGGAGTGCGTTCGACAAGCCTGAGCCCAGTCGAAGGGCCTGTCCTGAGAAGGAAAAACGAAGGGTTTCGCTCGCCCGGTCGCGTACGTTCTTAAGGTTCGGCTGACGCCGCCGGATATACGGTTATAGGGAGGAATCCCGGGCGGGCACCGCTCCCGGCACGCGCAGACAGCCACATCGGTCGCACCCCTTCCCGGCGGCAGCGGGACGCCGGGCGCACCGAACTGCGGTTTACGGAATATAAGTGACGATTGTCCCTATACGGAGTGACAATCCAGAGATTGAAGTCCGGTGACCGAACCCTGCTGGCTCTTGCCGACAGCCTTGTCCCGGTACATGGCCTGATCGGCTGATCTAAGCAATTCAGCCGTAGTGGAGCCATCTTCCGGAAATACGGCGATACCGACGCTGGTTCCCAGTACCGGCATGATCTTGTCGATTTCGTGGAGATCCACGAACGGCTGAAAAAAGGCTTTCTTGATCTTGCTGGCGACGGCTTCCGCTCCGCTTCTGTCTCCGACGTTCTGCAGGAGCACGACGAACTCGTCCCCTCCCAGTCTTCCAACCGTATCGGTCTCCCGGATGGAATGCTGGAAAATTCGGGCGGCGCGCTGCAACACTCGATCTCCGGTCTGATGTCCGTAGAAATCGTTGACCTGCTTGAAACCGTCCAGATCGAGGTAAATCAAGGCTACTTTCCGCTTCGACCGGTGCGCGTCGGCCAGCGAGCGGTCGAGCCGATCCATGAATAACTGACGATTGGGCAATCCCGTGAGAGGGTCGAAATTGGCCATCATGAACAACTTGTTATCCTCCTCCAGTTTGCGCTTCTCATAACGGTCGTGGACTCTTGCGACACTGAGAAAGACCAGGAGGAAGGCCAAAGATCCCACGAAGATCAGATTCAGCCGGTACCAATCGAGGTTCGCCCATCCCAACTGTTGCTCGATTTCGAGCAGGAAATGCTTCTCCGGCTCGCCGAAAGAACTGCGAAACTGCAACTTGGGAAACAAGGCGGTTTCGAGGGGTGTTGCCGGCAATGCGTCGGCGTGAATCAATCTATGGCTCGGCGTTCTGCCGGCACGCTCCGACTCGAATAAGGTCAGCGCCAGGGAAGCGGAACTGGAAGGCAGGTGGAACAGCGCTTTTATCCTGCATATCACGACGGCGAAGCTTTCGCCGTCGGCTAGTGTGACCGGCTCGACCAATGCGTACCCGCGATCGCCATTGCCCAGCAGGAACGAGCGGCTGGCGACGATTTTCCCGGACGCGAAGGCATGCTGGAAGGCGTTTCGAAGTACGGATACCGGATCCGAATCGACAGCCTCATGAAGCTGAAAAGACACGAATTCGTCCAAGGCTTCCTTTTCGAATTTCGGAACGGCACCCATGAAATAGATACCCGCATCCTGCCCCGCTATCAGGCGCGAATAACTGTTGATCTTTTCCCGATTCAAAGGCTCTTGGACCTTGAGGAAAGCGGCAAGGCTATGAGTCGCATCGACATAACGGCGCGCCTGCGATACCAACTGCGTTTGAACTAAAGCGGATGCTTCGGAAAACCGCTGGTTTTCCCGCTGAATGTCGAGAAACACGGCGAATGCCAGTCCCACGCAGGCAATCAGCAACCAGCAAATCGTCAGCAAGGCATACAAGGAAAACCGTCTAACGACTTGCTCGACTATCCCCTTTTGCAGTGATGCCGTGGCCTGCATGGTCTTTATGCTACTATTCGCTGCCGCCTGCCCGACCTGCAGGATTCCGGGATCGCGGCCGGAAAGGCAGTCCCGCCCGAGCGGGATGTACGATTCTGCATCTCTGCGAATCCACGACTGCAGGAGATTTTGGAAGAGGAGATACATGTTTAAACCCAGACTCGACATATTCCTTGCTTACCCGATCCATACCAGCGCGCTCATCGCAAACTTCCTGGTTCTGCTGTTTCTGCCCCTGGTACGCCCACCGATAACCCTATCCATGCTGCTCGTCGCGCTCCTGGTTTATTTCTCGATGTTTTTCGGCGCCAAATCGGCGGCTCGCGAAAAACAAGGACGCTTGTCGTCGAATGACGACGCTCAACCAGGCGGACGATGAACGGTCGTCCTGTCACCGCGGCAGTCCAAGAGGCTCGATTCTCAGCTTACATGCGGACTGCGCTGGAAAATGTGATTTAGTACCAAGTTCCGTACAAACCGTTCATCAAACAGAAATGCAAGAACCATGCACACCTCCTCCGCGTCGCTACCCCCTCAGCCGGAGAAAGCATGCCTTGGAGCGTTCGATAACTTTGCCCTCGTGACACCGAAACCCGACTCACCCGGCTTGCTGCGCCGCTTGGCGGCGCTGTTCTACGACACCCTCGTTCTCGTCGCGGTCCTTTTCGTCGCGACGCTGCTTATCCTGCCGTTTCATGACGGACAAGCCTTTCGTCCGAACCACGGGCTTTACAGCGGATATTTATCGATGGTCGGCTTCGCTTATTTCGGCTGGTTCTGGACCCACGGCGGCCAGACCCTGGGAATGCGCGCCTGGAAAATTCGCGTGTGCACGACATCCGGTGATTCCGTTTCCTGGGGTCAGGCCGCGATTCGCTTCATCTGCGGCTTGCTGTCCTTCGCCTGCTTCGGGCTCGGCTATATCTGGATATTGTTCGATTCCCGCCGGCGTGCCTGGCACGATCTCGCATCCCGGAGCAAAATCGTTTGGCAGGGCCGGCCGCTTTCCGAGAAAACCGCCATGACCTGAACGTCTAAGGCGAGTACGTCGTCGAACGGCGCAGCGAAGCGGAAACTTGCGCCGCGCCGACACGAGGATGTAAGAAAAGCGACGGAGATGTCTCATGCAAGAAATCGCCGATGTATTCGAGACGCCCGTATCGCGGGAAGTCTGGAAGTGGAAATATCGTCTCCCCGACGAAGCGAATCGCGACGCAACCGTTCGCGATACCTGGCGACGAGTGGCGCGAGCCTTGGCCGCCGCTGAATCCGGGCATTCCGCCCATTGGGAACGAGCCTTTTTCGAAGCCCTGGAAGACTTTCGTTTTCTCCCCGGAGGGAGGATTCTGGCCGGAGCCGGTAGCCGCAGCGAAGTCACCCAGTTCAACTGTTTCGTGATGGGTACCATCGAAGATTCCATCGACGGTATTTTCTCCGCGCTCAAGGAAGCGGCGCTGACCATGCAGCAGGGCGGCGGAATCGGTTACGACTTTTCCACCCTGCGTCCATCCGGCATGCCCGCACGCCGCTGCGGCGGTATCGCTTCCGGCCCGGTATCCTTTATGCGCATCTGGGACAGCATGTGCGCCACGGTTCTTTCCACCGGCGCCAGACGAGGTGCCATGATGGCCACCTTGCGCTGCGATCATCCGGACATCGAAACTTTCATCGGTGCCAAACGTGTGGCGGGGGAACTGCGAAACTTCAACCTTTCCGTGCTGATTACGGATGATTTCATGGCGGCGCTGGAACATGACCGGGATTGGCCGCTGGTATTCCCCATCAACACCGAGAAAACGCCCGCCGACTCGGAACAAATCGTGTCGAGGCGCTGGTCGAACACCGATTCCCCGGTTCCGTGCCGTGTCTTTCGCGTAATCAAAGCCCGAGACCTGTGGCATGCGATCATGCGGTCCACCTACGAATATGCCGAACCGGGTGTCCTGTTCATCGACCGCATTAACCGGCAAAACAATCTTTGGTACTGCGAACATATCTCGGCCACTAATCCGTGCGGCGAAATCCCCTTGCCCCCCTACGGCGCTTGCAATCTTGGCTCGATCAATCTCACCCGCTTCGTTACGGACCCGTTCGAAGACAAGGCCGCACTGGATTTCCAGGCCATCAAACGGATTACCGCCGTGGCGGTGCGCATACTGGACAACGTCATCGACGCAAGCCGGTTTCCGTTGCCGCGACAACGGGACGAGGCGCTTGGCAAACGGCGGCTGGGCCTGGGCGTTACGGGCCTTGCGGACGCGCTGGTCATGCTGGGACTGCGCTACGACGACGAATGCGCGGCCGAGCTTGCCGAAAAAATCATGCGAACCGTGTGTCTGGCAGCCTATCGGGCATCGGTGGAACTGGCGGGCAAAAAAGGTTGTTTTCCGCTATTCGATCCGGACAAATACCTCGACAGCGGTTTTGCCCGGACCTTGCCGCACACGATCAGGGAAGCCATTGCCGAGCGCGGCATTCGAAACAGCCATCTGCTGGCGGTGGCGCCCACCGGCTCCATCAGCCTGCTCGCGAACAATGTATCCAACGGGCTCGAACCGGCATTTGCCGAACGCTACCAGCGTCGCATCCTGTCACCCGTAGGCCTGCAAAACTACGACATCGAAAACTACGCGGTACGCTTGTGGAAGCGCCTGCGCTCGGAACCTACGCTACCGCCCGCGTTCGTCACCACCTTCGAATTGCCGCCGCATGCACACTTGCGAATGCAGGCGGCCATTCAACGCTGGGTGGATAACGCCATTTCGAAAACGGTTTATCTGCCCGAGGACTTTCCCTTTTCCGATATGGAATCACTGTACCGCCAGGCTTACGACATGGGCCTGAAAGGTTGTACCACCTACCGGCCCAATCCGGTTACCGGCGTCGTGATCAGTCCCTCGGAGCCCTTGTCGACTTCGTCCGTCTGCTGCGAACAGACCGATTAGACAGCCGCTCCGGACGGCACTGTCGTTGACGCACGACAAGCCGACGCGGAACGAAAAAAGAACGGGAAAAGGTTTCGAGGAAGGGTTGGGATACGCGGCGGGGCGTAAGAAGCGGCTGGACCTCGTTACGCCCCAATCCACGGCATGGTCAGTCGATTACGGGGCGGCGGTTGAGATTTTGTGGTTCTTGATTTCACCGCGCTGCATGCGAACGTGCTCCTCGAGCTGGCGCTTTGCGGCATCGAACGCATCGCGTAGTGCGACGTATACGTCCTCGTGTGCCTGCTTGTCGTGATGGTCGCGGCTGACCACGATCTGTTTCTGAGGCACGCTCAAATCGATTCTGACCTTATAGAGATTACCCTGGTGCTGATGATGATGCTCCGCTTCGACGGCGACTCTACAACTGATGATGTGATCGCAGAATTGCTCCAGTTTTGTGGCTTTCTCCCGAATACGGGTTTCAACGGCGTCGGAATGGGGAATTCCTCGAAACGTAATCTCTAGTGGAACTTGCATAGATCTTTCCCATTAAGTGTCGACTCTGTAATTGGCCCGAACGTGTCCGCCGAGCCCCGGTCCGGCACATGCCGTCCGGTTGTTCAAATGCTCGGTTTGTTTTCCGTAGTCCGGTCCATTCGTTTTACGATTTGCGAGCCCGTAAGGCTTGGTCTTTGCGGGTCGGACGAACGCTCAATCCCTTGTTTTCCGCGCCGCTCCGGGGACATGATATACAACCCGAAGTCTTTCTGTCGACTTACACCCCGGCGCGTTTCGCGCCTGGACTTAAATCTATGACATTTGTGCTCGGAAACGGTTGCCGGCCGATTCCGGCACTCGATCAGGGGGGTTTCGATCGCTCGATTTCGCGCAGCGCCGTCAACACCTCGTCGAGGTCGGTCTCGGTATGATCCGCGGTGATCTGAAAGCGGATTTCTTCATCCCCCTGAGGCACAACCGGATAAACGATGCCGGTCGCGAGAATGCCCCGCTCCCGCAGATGGGAAACCGTGCCTCGGGTCTTTTCCGTGTCCCTGAGCATTAACGGTACGACCGGATGTCCGCCGGGCAGCGTTTCCAATCCGGAATCGATCAATCCCTGCCGGAATCGGGCGGTCAGCTTCCGTAGCCGCTCGAGCCGGTGCTGGCCGTCGGAACCGCCGACGATCTCGAGCGATTTCGCGCCGGCGGCTGCTTCTCCCGGTGTGATCGGGTTGGAATAAATATAAAGCGGCGCTTTCTCGCGCAGAAAATCGACCAACAGCGAACTGCCGACGACATACCCTCCGTTGACGCCGAACGCCTTTCCCAAAGTGCCGATCAGAACATCCACGGGCCCGCTCCCGGCATATTCCTCGGTTCCCCGGCCGGTCTGCCCGAAAGCACCGACCCCGTGAGAATCGTCGACGACGAGGAACACCCCCTCGGCGAAATTCGCATCATGGTTCCGTGCCAGCGCCGCCAAGTCCTTGAGCGGAGCATGGTCGCCGCGCATGCTGAAGACACCATCGGTGACGATGACTGCGCGTCGGCAGGATCCTTCCGACTGCCGCAAAAACGTTTCGGCCTGATCGAGGTTCAAATGTTCGTAAACGAACTTCTCCTTGGGACGCGCCAGGCGAATCGCATTGATGATGCAGTTGTGGTTCAACTCGTCGCTGAGCACCGCGGTCTCGGGACTGATCAGCGTGGGCACGACGCCCATCACCGCCGCGTACGCCGAGCTGAACAGCATCGCCGCCTCGCGGCCGTGAAACTCGGCCAGGCGCTGCTCCAGCCGCACATGCGGCTCAAAGGTGCCGCTGATGAATCGCACGGCTGCCGGACCCGCGCCATAGGCCCGAACACCGTCCTCTTCGGCTTTCATCACGTCCGGGTGAAGCGCGAGTCCCAAATATCCGTTCGAGTTCATGCGGAGAAACGGACGGTCTCCCTCCCCTTGCAACCGATAACGGATGCCGCGTCCGTCGTGCGGCGGGAGAATGGCGGTAATGATCGCTTCCCGGCTCTTGCGCACGCCGGAACGGTCCAGCTGCGCCAACGCCTGCCTCAACAGAACTTCCATTCGGTCCATGGACATAAATTCACCTCATCGCTGAACGGTTGAGCTTGATAACGGCAAACCGGTGGCTATGGGAGCCGAAACAGACGAATTTCACGGAAGCGTGCTGATCCATGGGTACGGTCGGTCGCCGTTTCTAGCGTAATGTGCCTTGCAGTTTGGCTCGAATTTTTTCGAGCATGTCGCTGGTCATACGCGTTATGTCGAAATGCGGCGTCCAGCCCCATTCCAGCCGCGCCGCGCTGTCGTCCAGGGACTGGGGCCAGGAATCGGCAATGGCTTGACGCACGGGGTCCGCGTCGTAATCGATCGCGAAATCCGGAATCGTTTTCCGAATCTCCGCGGCCAATTCGCTCGGGGTAAAACTCATGGCGGTCACGTTGAACGCATTGCGGTGCTTCAGCCCGACGGCGTCGGCTTCCATCAGCGCCATCATGGCGCGAATCGCGTCGGGCATGTACATCATGTCGAGACGAGTGTCGGCCCGGAGGAAACAAGTGTAATGCCGATAGCGGATCGCCTGATAGAAGATCTCCACGGCGTAGTCGGTGGTTCCGCCGCCGGGCGGCGTCCGATAGGAAATGATCCCGGGCAAGCGCAAACCTCGAGCATCCACGCCGAACCGGTGAAAATAATAGTCGCAGAGCAATTCGCCGGTCAGTTTGGTGATGCCGTAGATGGTGGTCGGACGCTGGATGGTGTCTTGAGGCGTTTGCTCTCGTGGCGTGGTCGGTCCGAACGCGCCGATCGAACTCGGAAAGAACACGGCGCACCGGTATTGGCGGGCAACCTCCAGCATGCGATACAGACCGCCCATATTGACGTTCCAGGCCACTTGCGGCCGGTCTTCGGCCAGCGCGGAAAGAACCGCCGCCAGGTGATACACGGTCTCGATCCGGTAGCGGTGCACCACATCCTGAATCTGGCGCAACTGGGTACAGTCGAGATGTTCGAACAGGCCGTCGCCGGCTCCGGCAGGAGGCATGCGGATATCGGCCGCCACCACGCGATCCTCTCCGTATCGGGCCTTCAATGCCGGAACCAATTCCGAACCGATTTGACCGAGTGCACCGGTCACCAGAATTCGCCCCTGTGAACCCATCGTCTTCTCCTGCTTCCGACCTTCCTGCCAACAGGCGGAAATCTTCTGATTTCCGAAGAACCGCTGAGGCAAGGTTAATTCCCGCCGACAACGGGGTCAATGCGGACCGGAAATGGATACGCCCGAACGGCCTCGCAGCAATCGAATCGGCCTTGACAAGCCGCCTCGCGAACAACAAGCTCAGTGATTGGTCGACATTCGTGCCCGGAGGAATTTCCCATGACTCGCAAAGAGGAAAAGGCCTATTCCCAGGAAGAGATCGAACAGCGCCTGAAACAGGAGCTTCCGCAGTGGTATTACGAGAACGGCTGGATACGCCGCAAGTTCAAGACCCACGGTTGGAAAGCCACACTGATGGTGGTGAATACGGTCGGGCATCTGGCGGAAGCCGCCTGGCATCACCCCGATTTGACCGTTTCCTATGCCTTCGTCATCGTCAAGCTGATGACACACACGGCGAAGGGCATAACGGACAAGGATTTCGCTCTGGCAAAAAAGATCGAGGAGGTCGTCCAGTGGCGTCCGGACTCGGAAACCGGCGGTATCCTGGAAGGCACGCCGGACGATCCACGCTTCAGATATCTCAAGTATGACTGAGCGACTCCAGGAGCTGCTTCGCCTCCTTTTGGAGCTTCGGACGAAGGAATAGCAATTTCCATCGGCTGCCGCCGCATTTCCGCCACAGGACCGCCGAGCGGATTCCGGCCAGCAAAAGCGAACGAATCCTGTTGCCGTTCTCCGGATCGGACAGATACATCTGCTCGCCGGTCACCATTATCCTCGGCCGCAGCTGGCTGACGGTCTGCTGGTAGGAATCGGCGAGCGTAGCGAGCACCTCTTCGTCCAGGACACCTTGCTGTTCCGCCAGGGCCGAGGCTTTTTCCATCCCTGAGCGAATCACGTCGAGCATGCGCGGCTGTTTCATAAGCCTGCGTTCGAGAAAAAGTAGCGTCGAGGCATAGCGAGCCTGCTCCGGATCGACGACGTCGGGACCGCCCAACTGTTTCTCGATCTGCCTGAGTCCCGTCATGACACGGTGCAGCCCGCCGTATACATCCACCACCTCCGCCGAATCGATCCTGAGCACGCTGCCGATGCTGGCTTCCATGTCCTCGCGGTCGGCCGTTCCCGACTTGGCGATGTGCTGCACGAGGTAGACCGCCTGGGATAGGCCGGCCAAAGCGATCACTTGATTGCGTAAGATTCTTGTCATGACAGACCGCTGCTCAATTCACGGTGATAGGGGTAAACGGTCGAATAATCAGGATTCATATGAATTTTTGTACCGTAGTTTGGAGCCATTCCCGCAGGCCGCTCGCCCCGAGCGTGTCGAAGCGCCCGTCCTGAGCCGGTCGAAGGGCTTTCATGGCCTGCCCGGAATAAGCGCTAAGCGGTCTCCTGCCGTCTTCGGGATCATGGTTCGCGCCGATTGTATTTCACCGCATTTCCCTTGGCCAATTCGACGGGATACTTCTCGGCATTTTTCCGCATCTTTTCACACACCGCCTCCTCCAGATCGATGCTCAGCCGGTCGGCCAGCCTCAACAAATAGATCAGAACGTCCGCGACTTCCTCCCTCACCGCCCGGTAATCCTCGGGCTTCTCAGACAGACGATACGACTCGCTGTCCTTAAGCCATTGAAAACGTTCCAGCAGTTCGGCGGCCTCGACGGCAAGAGCAATCGCGAGATTTTTCGGACTGTGGAATTGGTCCCAGTCTCTTTCGTCGGCGAACTCTCGTAAAGCCTGTTGTATCGCTGCGATGTTCATGGAAAGCTCTGTTAGCGTATTTTTTTATTAAGGCGGATTAAGCGAAAATAGTTAACACGAATACGGCAAGAGAATGAATACACCCAGTTCCGGACGAACTCCCCGTGAGTTCGTGCAGTTTTCGTAAAACAATCGCTCGTGAAGGTGTAAAAATGGAAAGTCTTATTCAGAACCTGCAACGTACGATTCGCGCCTTGGAAACTCTGAGCGAACAAAAGCTGCCTGAAGCCGATCAGGTAGACGAGTTGCTTGATCAACTATTTCAGCAGAAAATCGACCTAGTCAATCTCAGCGTAAGCAGTTCGTCGCCGGCCTATCAGCAGGCGGTTCAAGCCATGAGCCAGGCGGCGGCGCGCGTCGAAAAGGCCGCCAAGGAACCGTCCCGCCTGAACGAAGCCGTTCCGGTCGTTTTCGACGCCGTCGGCAAGCTGGCCAAGCTCTTGAATCACGTGATGCCTTGACACGTATGCAACCCACACCGCCGCCGGGCCAGCGCTTGCCCTTTCCGCCACTGCATGCGGCCGGGGAGGCGCAGCTCGCGCCAAAACCCGGCTCTCTACCCCACCTTCGTTGTCCGCCTATCGATTCGGAGACCTATGGACGGCTGGAACGGCGGGTAGGGCGCTGCCACCTCAACCAACGACTGGGCATAGAACATGATTTCGAGGCCCGGGTATTCGGACAGGGGCGCACTTTTTTCCACATTGAAAACTGGTATTCCGTTCATGGCCTGATCCGCCATATCCTTCGACTTCTATGGCTGCATAACCGGGGCCGCGAAAATGCCCGGACCATAGAGGTCCGCCATAACGAATTCAAGCTGGAAGGGCTTCCTCGGGAGTTCGACGGTTTTACCCTGCTGCACATCACCGATCTTCACCTGGATATCTCGGAGGACATTCCCACGGCGCTCATCGATGCCTTGAACCGAATCGATGACTACGACATCTGCGTTCTTACCGGCGATTTCCGGGCAAAGACCTTTGGCCCGTATCAACCGGCCGTTGCCGCCATGCAAATGGTTCGTCCGTTCCTGAAAGGACAGATCTACGGCGTTCTGGGCAATCACGACACGATCCGCATGGCGCCTGAGTTCGAAAATCTCGGAATTCAGATGCTGCTGAACGAGTCCATAGCGCTTACCCGAGGCGATGCAACCATCCATCTCGCCGGTATCGACGACCCTCATTACTACCGAGCCGACAATCTCGAAAAAGCGACCGACCAGATTCCCGAAGACGCCGTTTCCATTCTGCTGTCGCATTCGCCGGAAATGTACCGGCATGCGGCCTACGCAAATTTCGACGTCATGCTGAGCGGCCATACCCACGGTGGCCAGATCTGCCTGCCCGGCCCCATTCCCTTAATGCTCAACGCCAACGCCCCGAGAGCATTCTGCAACGGATACTGGCGTTATCACTCCCTGCAGGGTTATACATCGGCCGGCAGTGGTGTCAGCATCGTGGATGTACGCCTGAACTGCCCGCCCGAGATAACCCTGCACCGTCTGCGCTCGATCTAATAGGGCTGCTCGCGTATTCTGAGCTGAAACAGGATGCGCGAGACGACGAGTTCCAGGAACACGAAGCCGGCGACCAGGCCGGCGATCTGGATGAGTTCCAGACCCAGCTCGACGCGCACGGCAAGTAGCGGGAACAAAGACTCCGGAATTTGATCCAGTCCCAGCGCCATGCCGCTCGCCGGAACGCCGAGACGCCTCTTGATGAAGCTGGAAAAGAGATCACCCAGCATGGCCGCAGCCCCTACGCAAAGACCCAGTTCGAACGGTAGTCCGACTCCCACGGCAGCCACGCCGGTAACCGGAATCGCGGTAATCAATCCTCGCCAGGTCTTGGACGAGCCGAACAACGGACGCCGATCGATAAAGCGCGCACCGCCGTCTATGGGCCACGCCAAGCGCTCACCCAGGCCTTTGTTGACCAATATCGGAGCACCGTTTGCCGCCATTAGCAGGAACAGAAGTTTGAATGCCAGCATTGTTTTCTTGATCGGCCGCCCAAAAATTGATACCGAGATCCCGGAACCCTGTCGCTTCAGCTCAACAGCACCGCCACCAGGCCGGTGATGAAAATGCCATCAAAGGTTCCGGCGCCCCCGATGGATGCGATCGGAGCCGCCATGCGGCGGATGTCCTTCAAGCGCAGGAGATCGGCTCCGATCAGAACTCCCAGGGACCCCGATATGTAAGCGAGCGGTGCGCGAAAATCTTCTCCCAGAAAAATGGCGGCCAGCGCCGCCGAGAGGGGGGCTACCAGGATCGGCATGCCTATGCCGACGCCTGGAATGGGCCGGCTCATCAAATAGCTCACGAAAGTGACGAATGCCGTAGCCGCAAGAATGTGCAAGGGCGGGACACCATAGGTTTTCACCAGGTATAGCGAGAACAGCACCGGGACCAAACAGCCGCCCACGTTTACCGCGACCTGCGTACGGCCGGTAAATGGTACCGGCGGGCGGCGCAGCAGACCGTATCCCGCTCTTTCGACCGGCGGCTGTGGAGCGGACACACGCAGCGTAAACAGAGGTAGATTGACGGCGCTCCCGAGCAGGGATGTGATCAGCAGCGTCAGCGCCGATTCGGGATCCAGACCGAGCTTCCGGAAGGTCAAGGTAATCAAGCCCAGCTTGATGCTGAAGATGACCCACAGCAGCAAGCCCAAAAAAAACAAGAAATAGAGCGGTGAAAACGGTGATCGCATCAGGCTGGTCCGGCACATAAAGGAAGCTCTGAATAAGCCCTCTCCCTCTGGGAGAGGGTTGGGTGAGGGCCTGTTGGATCAATCAGTTGCACAATCGCTTCGCCGAACTGGAGACTTAATCAGAGCTTCCTAAAATGGGCCGTGGGAAATAAGCCCACGGCCCCGAAAACTTATTCGACTTTAATACTCTTACGCTTGGAAGAAGCTACTTTGGGAATGGTCAGCTCGAGCACGCCGTCCTTGAAATTCGCCTTTGCCTTGTCGCCTTCCACCGGGCAAGGCAGACGGATGGCTCTCTGGAACTCTCCCCGGCTCAACTCGCGCCGATAAAACTGGCCTTTTTCCTCCTCTTCCTCGTGTCGGCTCGTCGCTCGAATGTTAAGCACGTTGTCCTGCAACGAGACGTCGAGGTTTTCCTTGTCGACACCAGGCAGCTCGGCACGAACCAGCAGATCCTGTTCGCGGTCGACAACGTCCACTCTAGGCAAACGCCCGCCAGAGAAGAATTCTCTTTCCGGCCAGGCTCGCCCGAAAAAGAACGGCTGCATCCAATTGCGCCGCACCTCGTCGAACCACTGCTCGATCTCGTCCAACGGGCTTAAGAATTGCCCCGCTTGCGGTTGCGCCACTTCTTTGCCGGCAGATTTCTTTTTTGGAACATCTTGCTTATCGGACATGGCATTTCCTCCTTAAACACACTCGAAGAGAAACTCACATGCCAGGCACGACAAGTAACCGGAGCCCGACATGTCTATTTCTGAAATAGGTCTGCCGACGGCCGTTTTCAACTCTTCCCGACGGACCGTCAACTCCCATGGGTCGTGCAACGTTCGACCATTGCCCTTGTCAAAGGGTTGCAAGAGAAGGCCGCACGGACCACACGACGTAAGCCGTGCAAACGCCATCCGGTCTTCTCTTATCCATTTTTCAGCGTGTCGGTGCCAGAAGACACCTCTTTGCATCGTCCTTTCTTATTCGCTACTCTAGCTTACCGCATCAACTACCGCTATCGCTTGATGGAAATTCTCATATTGGTCTTTCTTTTTCTGTTGAATGGCGTGTTCGCCATGTCGGAAATGGCCATAGTGTCTGCTCGAAAAACCCGTCTGCAAGAAGCCGCCCAGGAAGGCCATTTCGGCGCCAAAGCCGCCCTTCAGTTAGCCAACGAACCTTCCCATTTTCTTTCCACGATTCAGGTCGGCATTACCCTGATCGGGATTCTCATGGGCGCATTCGGTGAAGCTGCGCTCTCCGGCGAGCTGGCCGCTTATCTCGAACGGTTTCCGGAACTCGCCCCCTACAGCCGCGGGCTATCGCTGGCAGTGGTGGTCATCGGGATTACCTATTTTTCCTTGATTATAGGCGAGCTGGTTCCCAAGCGCCTGGCACTGCAAAAACCCGAGAAAATTGCCCAGGTCATCGCCCGGCCGATGAACTTCATCTCGCTCGTGGCTTTCCCTCTGGTCAAGATCCTGAGTCTGTCTACCGATTGCATCCTGTGGCTGTTGAGAACGCGACAACCCGAGGAACCGCTGGTCACAGAGAAAGAAATCAAGATCATGATCGAGCAGGGCACGGCGGCCGGGGTATTCGACAAGTCCGAACAGGAAATGGTCTCGAACGTCCTGCAGTTGGACGCCCTCCGGGTGGGCGCGATCATGACCCCGCGCATGGATATCTATTACCTGGACATCAAGGATTCCTTCGAAGAAAACCGCCGCAAGATCACCGACAGTCCATTTTCGAGAATCCCCGTATGTAAAGACGGCCTCGATAATGTCATAGGATTCGTCCAGGCCAAGGATCTACTGACCAAGTCCCTGCTCGGCGAAACCATAGATCTGAACCGCCTGCTCAAAACACCGCGCTACGTGCCGAAATCTCTCAATCCCATGCAGCTTCTGGAGGAGTTCAAGCGCTCCAAAACCCCCATGGCTTTGGTGGTGGACGAGTACGGCGAGGTCGCCGGACTGGTCACGCTGAAGGATGTCATGGAAGCCATCGTGGGCGACATTCCCATGGCCGAGTGGGAAGAAGAACCCGAAGCCATACAGCGTAACGACGGCTCCTGGCTTTTGGATGGTATGCTGAGCACCGCGAAATTCAAACAGCTCTTCAACCTGGAAGAACTGCCGGACGAGGCGACGGGCAATTTCCATACGATAGGCGGTTTCGTGATGCTGCAGCTCGGCCACGTCCCCCGCGCAGCCGACCACTTCGAATGGAATAATCTTCGCTTCGAGGTGGTGGATATGGACAAGAATCGAGTGGACAAGCTGTTGGTTTCACCGACCGATCTCGGCTGAGAAAGCGCCGAGGCGACGGGAAAACACGACGCCCGCGCCCGAATCACCGCAACTCGTTCTTGGTGGCACCGCAACGTTCGCAGCGATAAACCGTGATCAGCTTGCCCTGCTTGACATCGAAAGGCCTTTCCCGGGCCACTTTCCATTTGTGAAAACCGCTCCGGCACAATGTCTTGCCGGCCTGTTTTTCCGACGGCTTCGGCCGGCGGAATTTTACGACCTCGCCCATGTATTGACGCTCCCGAATACAGACGTTTTGAACAAGCTTTTAGGGAAAATGGTTCTGAAAGTTAAGTTGATGCGCGCGGCCCCGGGCTCCCGCGCTTTCGGAACGGAATGCCGCCACCCGTGCTGCAAGCGCCCGCCCATGAGCAGCAGACTGCCGTGGGTCAAGGCGATTTCCAAGACTTCTCCGGTTTTGTTATGGCGCAGCTTGAACCGCCTTTCGGCCCCGAAACTCAGGGAAGCAATGAACGGATTCGGCCCAAGCTCTTTTTCCTTGTCCGAGTGCCAGCCCATCGAATCCAGCCCGTCCCGATACAGATTGCCGAGCACGCTGTTGAACTGTCGTCCGCAAAAGCTTTCGATGCGGACCTTGAGTGCCAGCAAGGTCTCGGTCCAGGGCAAAGGCTCGTGGTCCACGCCCGAATAGCGGTAGACCGCGCCGGCATCTCCGTACCAGCAAACCAGCCGGGGCACCTTGACCCGGCGGCCGAACATCACGATTTCTTCTTCCCGCCAGGCCAAATCCTGCCGCAAGCGTGCATGGATCGAGTCCGCTTCCTCTCGGGAAACGAAATTCTCCACGAAATACAGTTCGCCGTCCCGGGGCGCAAGATTATGCATGGACTCGCTTTTATGGATGTCGAGGACAGACACCTGCTCAAAGACCTTCGCTATCCATCCGCTCGACCAGGCGCTGCAAACCTTCGGAGATCAGAACGGGATAGGCCCGGGCTTCCCCGATCGCTTTCAGGGTGGGCGGCAATTGCTGCAATTGCCCGCGCAGTCGTTCCCGCATAACCGACAGAGTCTCCTGAGCACCGATGCGTTTACCCTGCGCCATTACCTGGCGAAGCAGCGGTTCGCCTTCCGCTCGAGGCTCGGTCTCCTCGGCGATGACATCGTGCAGCATATGCCCGTCATCGCCGTAACAGCGGTACACCTGCTTACGCCCGGGCCAATTCTCCTTGCCCTTCGACCGCTTGCGCCTGGGCCGTCCGGCATATTCCTGCAGCTTGTAGGCACAGTTGAGATAAGGCATATCCTGGGAGGTCGTCAGACGTGTCCCGACTCCGAACCCGTCGATGGGAGCGCCCGCTTCGAGCATTCTGGAGAGTTCGTGCTCGTCCAGATCACCGCTGGCGAAAATAGTGCACTCGGAGAGCCCGCCGTCGTCCAGAATCGATCTCACGCCTTTGGCCAGCTCCACCAGGTCGCCGCTGTCGAGACGCACGCCTTTGACGGCGATATTTTTTGCGGCCAGCCTTGCAGCCAAAGCCACCACTTTTTGGGCCGACTTCAGGGTGTCGTAGGTATCGATCAGAAGCAGCACGTTGTTCGGCAAGCTTTCCGCAAACCGCTCGAACGCCTCGGCCTCATCGTCGTGCGCCATGATGTAGGAATGCGCCATGGTGCCGTAAATCGGTATGTCGAACAGCTTGCCGGCGAAGACGTTCGAGGTGCCGTCGAAACCGGCCAGATAAGCGGCGCGGGCGGCCATCAATCCGGCCTCTGCACCGTGGGCGCGGCGCAGCCCGAAATCCACCAAGAGCTTTCCGGGCGCCTCGAGCACCGCTCGAACCGCCTTCGACGCGATCATGGACTGAAGTTGGATGATGTTGATCAGTCGCGTCTCGACAATCTGCGCTTCGGAAATCGGCGCCGTCACCCGAACGATGGGTTCATTCTGAAAAAAGACCGATCCTTCCGGAAGGGCATGGACGTCCCCGGTAAAGCGAAGACTCGACAGATACGCGATGAACTCCGGCGTAAAGTCAGCCAAAGTGCTCAGCCACTCGCACTCCTCCTCGGAAAATTTAAAGTTTTCCAAATATTCGATCAGCTGTTCAAGACCTGCGGCGACCAGAAAGTTACGGTTCGGCGGAAGCTTCCGCACGAACAGTTCGAATGTCGCCGTGTCGGACATGCCCTCCCGGCGATAAGCCTGCATCATGGTCAGCTGGTAAAGATCGGTCAGAAGCGCGGTGTTTTGCCCGTTCATAAGAAAATCCGTTCGTGTGAAACCAGGCGAGCGCTCTATGCTGGCTCGGCGGATAGCAACCCGTTGTTGAAGCGGTGCAGAATTTTTCGGCTGTTCAGAGTCATATTCCAATAGGGTCTACCCGTAATGCATCATCCGGTGATTGAGTATTCGCTGTCAAACGAACTGTTGCTTCGAAGGGCGTCTGCATGCGCGCCGAATGTCTGGTTCGCTCAAACGCCACGACATATAATTCGCGGATATCCGGACATGGCATCAAGTTCCGGGTCCTCTTCGAGGCCGGCGTCAACCGACTTGAAACTTTGGCGCAATCCGCCGGCCTTTGGTTCAGAGGATTTCCCATAGACGAGATCGCAAAGCTTGCGGGCTCGGGAATCCGTGTCGAAAATCACTGCTTTCACAGATCGGGTATAAGCAATGGCTAAAATTGTGTTGAAGGTATCGGGCATGAAATGCGGCGGCTGCGAAAATCAGGTTCAGGACGCCGCCAAATCCTGTGTCGGCATTTCCGAAGCCAAGGCGTCCCACCAGGCCGGCACGGTCGAAATCGATTACGATGATACGAAAGCCGACTTAACGTCGGTCAAAAAAGCGATCACCGAGAAGGGTTTCACCGTCGACTAAAGGTTCCGCTGCGCGAACTTTTACGCCCGGCGATACTTTTTTCCCATTGGGACGAGTGATCAGCTCGGCTTCGCGGAATCGGAGCCACCCCCACAAATCCAGCACAGGTTTGAAGTATGGTAGCCGGCTCGTAACGGTATTCGGAGAAGGGCCAATGGATAGAATGAAATGGCGAATCGCGCCGTACACCTGTCTAATGTCAGAGAGGTTTTCGAGCAGGGAATTGCTCAGCGGCCTTGATGCCGCGGCCCAATGCTCTAGTACTATAAAAAGGGTAATCACATGAAAACGCCTGCGCACATTGCCGTTACGGGAGCGGCGGGACAAATCAGTTACGCATTGCTGTTTCGGCTGATTGCAGGAGATCTGCTGGGCGATGATCAACCCATCGTCCTGCATTTGCTCGAAATTCCCGAGGCAATCGCCGGATTGGACGGCGTAAAAATGGAACTTATCGATTGCGCCGCGCCCTTACTCCACGATGTGGTCGTGTCCGACGATCCTTATGTGGCTTTCGAAAACGCCGATCTCGCCTTCCTGATCGGCGCAAAGCCCCGCGGTCCCGGCATGGAGCGCAGGGACTTGCTAAGAGTGAATGCGGATATATTCGCCGTCCAGGGGCGAGCGCTCAACGCTTCCGCCAAGCGGACCGTCAAAACGCTGGTGGTCGGTAATCCCGCCAACACCAATGCCTTGATCGCCCAACACAATGCGCCCGAACTTCCGCCGGAAAATTTTTCCGCGATGACCCGGCTCGACTACAATCGGGCAAAAAGCCAGGTGGCCATGCATTGCCGTTGCCCGGTAAGCGAAATCAAGCGGGTGATCATCTGGGGCAATCATTCAACTACCCAGTACCCGGATTTGCATCATGCACTGGTCCGGGGAAAGCCCGCTCTCGACAAGCTCGAATGGGATTGGTACGAAAAGGATTTTATCCCGACCGTACAGAACCGCGGCGCGGTCGTGATTCAAACACGCGGAAAATCGAGCGCCGCTTCTGCTGCCAATGCGGCTTTGGACCATATGCGGGATTGGTTATTCGGCACACCTGCCGGCGATTGGACCAGCATGACCATTCTCAGCGACGGCAGTTACGGCGTCACACCGGGTCTCATGTTTTCCTACCCCGTGAAAACCGAGAATGCGCGGTACCAAATCGTACAGAATCTGGAAATCAATGAGTTCAGCCGCAACAGGCTCCAGATAACCGAGGCCGAACTATTGGCCGAACGGGAAGCGGTGCGGCACCTCCTTCGCTGAAGACCGGCCGGTGCATTGTAAATGCCGGTCCGGCACCACTGATGCTGCGGGGCAGTGGCACAATCCCGGCCACCGCCCCACTTATGGGAAGTCAGTTCGTAACCAGCAGCAGCTCCAGCAAGGCCTTTTGCGAGTGCAAACGGTTTTCCGCCTCGTCCCATACCACGCTTTGCGGCCCTTCCAGCACTTCCGCGCTGACCTCTTCGCCGCGGTGCGCCGGCAGGCAATGCATGAACAAAGCGTCCGGAGCCGCAAGCTTCATCAAAGACGCGTCCACCTGATAGCCCTGGAAAGCCTTATTGCGCTCGGTTTGTTCGGATTCCTGCCCCATGCTCGCCCAAACGTCGGTCACGACCAGATCCGCTCCGCGCACCGCCTCCGACGGATTTCTCAGCAACTCCACCCGACCGCCGGCCCAATCGACCAGCGCTGATTCGGGTTCGTAGCCCGCGGGACAAGCGATCCGAAGCTCGAAATCGAGTAGTCCCGCCGCGTGGATGTAAGTCTGGCACATATTGTTGCCGTCCCCGACCCAGGCCACCGTCCTACCGACGATATCGCCCCGGTGTTCGAAATAGGTCTGCATGTCGGCGAGCAGCTGACACGGATGAAATCTATCCGTCAGGCCGTTGATGACCGGTACCCGGGAGTAAGCTGCGAAAGTTTCCACGGCCTTATGAGAATGAGTGCGCAGCATCACCCCATCGACCATGCGCGAGACGACCCGGGCGGAATCCTCGATGGGTTCGCCCCGTCCCAGCTGGGTATCCCGAGGCGACAGAAAAATCGCGGCGCCGCCGAACTGCACCATGCCGACTTCGAACGACAGGCGCGTGCGGGTCGAGGATTTCTCGAACATCATCCCGAGCACTTTGTTTTTCAGCGGTTCGTAGGGGCTCTTGAGATGCTTGAGTTCGATGGCGCGCCGGATGAGCGCACGGAATTCGTCGTTGCTCAGGTCCAACAGTGTAATCAAATGACGCGGTTTCATACGCTTTCTCCGGCTCTCTGGGCCGTATAGTCGGCGACCAGAGCAGAGATGCCTTCGATCAGCACGTTCTCGTCATCTTCGTTTAAAACAAACGGCGGCAACAAGCGTATCGTTCGATCCGCCGTGACATTGATCAAAAGGCCCCGGTTTAGCGCCTGAGCAACCATATCGGTGCAAGGGGTATCGAGTTCGATGCCGATCATCAGCCCTTTTCCGCGAATATCGACCACGCGAGGGTTGCCCGCCAGTTTGTCGCGAATCCCGGACAGCAGACGCTCACCCAGTTCTCCCGCACGTTGCACCAGGCCGTTTTCGGCGATCGTCTTCAATACGGCCAGTGCGGCACTGCAAGCCAGGGGATTGCCGCCGAAGGTGGACGCGTGCTTGCCTGCGGTCAACATATCCGCGGCGATCCCTCTAGCGAGGCAGGCGCCGATCGGTACACCGTTGCCCAGGGCTTTGGCCAGGGTCATGACGTCGGGCATGATGCCGTAGTGCTGGAAGGCAAACCATTTGCCGGTCCGGCCGATGCCGGTCTGGACCTCGTCCAGCATCAACAGCCAGCCGCGCTGGTCGCAGACGCGGCGAAGGCCGGACAGATAATCGTCGGTCGGAACCCGTACGCCGCCCTCGCCCTGCACCGGTTCAACCAGAACGGCCACGACATTGGAATCATTGACGGCCTCGACGGCGGCTACGCTGCCGTAGGGTACCCGGATGAAACCTTCGACCAGGGGTTCGAAGCCGTCCTGCACCTTGGGATTGCCGGTGGCGCTCAAGGTCGCGAGCGTACGCCCGTGAAAGCTGCCCTCCATGACGACCACGGCCGGCCGCTCTACGCCGCGATGATGCCCGTAACGGCGGGCGATTTTGAGAGCGGCCTCGTTGGCTTCCGCTCCGGAATTACAGAAAAAGGCGTTATCCAGTCCACTCAGGCGGCACAATTCGCCGGCTAGCTTTTCCTGCAACTGGACTCGATAAATGTTGGAGGTGTGCAGCAATTTGCCCGCCTGTTCGCAGATGGCGCGGGAGATTGCCGGATGGGCATGACCCAGGCTGCATACCGCCACGCCGGAAATGGCGTCCAGATAGCGCTTGCCCTCCGTGTCCCAAAGCCATGCACCCTCGCCCCGGTCGAACGTTATCGGCAACCGGGCATAAGTCGGCATTACCTGACTGGTCATCACTCTTCTTCCCCAAAATAAAAAGGCAGTCGCAAGACTGCCCCGAAAAGAAGGGAAACATTATATTGAAAAAAAACCCTGGCACAAGCGCTCGGGGGCTTGACTATACCGTGATCGCAGGTGCCATAGCCCCCGTCTTCGAGCGGCGCGCGGATGAACCGTGCACAGATCGGCGGAGGCCGGGCTCGGCGAGTTGCCACGAACGCTGCCGAGTGCCGGCGCAAATCGCCAGCCACCGGATCGGAAAAGGTGAAAAGCGCTCGGAACTCGCGGGATGACTTTTCGTGTCATTCAACCAGGCCAGCAGACCTTGTCAGTTAGAAAAAGTTAAGAAAGTCATAACAATTTACAAAACATTTACTCAGCGGACGCTATATATCGTAAATATCTGTATTAACGGACAAAATAGCGACTGGCTCAATCCATGCTTACCCCCATGAGCTCTAATCGTTGAGCTCTCTGACGAAAAACAAGACCAAATCTACTTTTCGATATCTCGGAAGCTAAAACAATGACATCAACAATGACATCAAAAAGTATCACCAGGATCGTCCCAGTTACTGTATTCGCCTTCATTGGCGTTCTGAGTACAGAAAGCGCCAAGGCGCTCTCATTGTCGTACAACGATTTTTCCAGCACTGCCGGACTCACTCTCAACGGAACTGCCACCCAGGTTGGGAATGCAATCCGTCTTACGTCCGCAAATTTCATTCAAAGCGGTTCATTCTTTTCCACTTCTCCGGTTACTCTGGCGAACGACGTGTCCTTTAGCTCGGCATTCCAGTTTCGAATCACCGATGCAGGAGGTGCTGGGGGTGGTGCTGACGGTTTGACCTTTACGATTCAAACAGTATCCGACACCGCAGGCGGTATCGGCCAAGGAATCGGATATGCCGGCATCGGCAATAGCTTGGCCATCGAATTCGACACTTATTTTAATGTTGGCCTTGACGAAACCGGTGGCAGCAATCACGTCGGCATCGACCTGAATGGAAGCGTCGACTCCGTCGTATCTACCGGCGAACTGTCTCCGAACTTCGACAATGGAAATGTCTGGTACGCGTGGGTCGATTACAACGGCCTCACGGATACTTTGGAAGCCCGCTGGTCGGACACGAACAACCGGCCATCATCTGCGGGTTTATCGCTTATCGTCGACCTGACCACGGTTTTGCAAACGCCAAACGTGTTTGTCGGCTTTACTTCCGCTACCGGTTCAGGCTACGGGAATCACGACATCTTGGCATGGCAGTTCAACGACACCTTCGCCCCCATCGGCGCAGTGCCCGAACCCGGAGTGCTGGGTTTAATGGGAATCGGCTTTTTAGCCGCCGTTAGGATGCGTCGAAAAACACAATGACGCTTTCTTGTGCGCGAACGCTTTCAGCAATCAACGGCGCCTTTTGGCGCCGTTTTTCTTACAACCAAAACGTTCCGATAAACACCCGTGATCGAACCGGACCGAACGCGGCGCAATTTCACTCTTACTCATCCGCTTCTTCGACATATTTATAGAGCGTGGGCTTCGAGATGCCCATCATCCGGCAGATCTCGTCGACGGATTGTTCACGCTGGTGATACAGGCTGACCGCCAGCCGGCGCTTGGCCGGCGCCAGCCTTTTCGGCCTCCCGGTCCTACGCCCCTCGGCGCTGGCGGCGTTGAGCCTGGCCCTTGTCCGCTCGCGATTCAGATTTCGTTCGAACTCGGCAAGCGCGTCGAAAAGCGGGAAAATCGCCTTGCCGCTGTCCGAGGTCGTGTCGATCGATTCTTGAAGACTTTTAAGCCCGATACCCCTGCGCTTGAGCTTCCCCATCAGATCGATCAGATCCCGTAATGAGCGGCCCAAGCGATCCAGGCGCCAGACGACCAGCACGTCTCCGGAGCGTGCGACCGCAAAAACCCGACTCAACCCGGGCCGGAGAGCCTTGGATCCGGTTATCCGGTCCTCAAAAATCCTGGCGCAACCGGCCCCACTCAGAGCATCGTGCTGCTGGGCCAGGGTTTGATCGAATATCGAAGCTCGCGCGTATCCGATCAACATGTCTCAAGCCGTCTTGGCAACGGTAAGAGCATCGACCAATGCCAGCTCAAACCAGGAATATTGCTGTGACAAGATATTTTCATATATGTAATCTTTGTCCAACATTCGCAAAAATGCTTGTAATCCATTACTGATTTTTTTGTACGTTTTGGATTACATAACCCGCAGAACGAAGGCGCACCGTTGGAATTAGGGATCGAATTGGCGGTTCCGCTCGCTCGCGGAGCGATTCCGGGCGCGAGCTGAGGGAAGGATGTCAATGTGAATATTCACTTGTATTGTCGAATGCCCTTCTCGATACATTAAGAGCCTATCTCCGTAGGTCGTTCGCCCTGAGCTTGTCGAAGGGTTTTGAAGACCTACTGGGATAGGCTCTAAGGCGCACTTTCTTGATGATTGCCGGAAACAACACACGGTTGTAGCGGATACGATATCGGGCTGTTCTCTCTCCGCCATTCGTCATGACCCTTCCGCTTATCGGCGGGTCGCCTAAAATGCACCGGCAATGGAGAATGGCAATAGAACCGTTTAACTTCGGCGTTCAGACTTTCCGGATCAAATCGCCCTTGCCACGACAGCAGACCGAATGATGAAAAACCGAGAACATGGCGGTCTTGGATGGCATCACGAGAAGCCGAAACCGGCCATTTGAAGGAAGCGCTTTCGAACCTACAGGCCTCCGGGGACGCGCCTTCCCGCGCGGAACCTCGAGGCTCTCATCAATGAAGCGAATCAAATACAGGTCAACCCAGGAGAAGCCCTGATATGAGCGAACTCATTCTTTACGCCGTCGAAGGAGAAAACTCGGCTCCGGGCGAGCAGCTCGGCGCCGGCATCCATTCCCGGAACCCACAAGAAAGATCGACGGCTTCGGCTCAAGACGGAAACGGAGAAGAGCATGTCCGTGGTTAGTCCTTCCGAGTGGTTCGTCCGTTATCAGAATCATCCGGCCACCGCCCCGGTGCGCCTGTTCGCCTTCCCTTTCGCCGGCGGCGGCGCGGCCATTTACCGGGAATGGGGCAACCGCCTGCGAGGCGTGGATGTATACAGCGCGCTTCTACCCGGCCGCGAGCGCCGCTTGGACGAGCTGCCGATCGGCGATCTGCATCAGCTTTTGGACCCGCTGCTGCCGGCTTTACTGGCCTTGGCCGACCGGCCATTCATTCTGTTCGGGCACAGCATGGGCGCATTGATCGCTTACGAACTGGCCAGGCGTTTGAAGGAACGGGGCGTCAGCCCGGCCCACGTGATCGTTTCCGGCTATCGTTCGCCGGACCGGCCGCGGCGCAACCGCACCTTACATCACCTGCCCGATGCCGAACTGGTCGACGCTTTGCGGGACTACGGCGGAACCCCCGCGAAAATACTCGAACATGAGGAAATGCTTCAGATACTTTTACCCATGTTGCGTGCCGATTTCCGTCTCAACGAGACCTATCTCTACACGCCGGGTCTCATGCTGGATTGTCCTCTGACCGCTCTGGCGGGACTCGCGGACAAACTCGTCACGCCGGACGAGATGACCGGTTGGGGAGAAAAGACCGACGGCGATTTCAGCCTGGTGCGCATCCCGGGTGGACACTTCTTCATTCTCGAGTGCCCCGATCTCGTCCTGGAAACCGTACAAAACCGCATCCACGGACTGGCGAATGGCTGGAAAGCACGGGGCAGCGAGTGGTAGAGCGGCGGTGACCGTCTTCCGGACTACGCTCGGTTTCGGCGCATGGCAAAACAACGAGGATCGGGGTCCGTCGAACGCGGAATACCGGCGGTCTTTCGGTCCTCATGGATAGAAGACCTACGGGGTGCACGGTCGTAGGTCGGCAATCCTTTGCCGACGAATACTTGAGTCGATTTGCCCTGGCCGAAGGCGCCAACGACTTCCATCAAGGCTGTTAGTCCGTTTGAGTGAGATGAATTCGCTTTAGGGGACAAACGACTTTGGCCGCCCCCAGCGTGGACGCTTGCCTTTCGCCTTCTCCGACGAACTGTGCACGGTCTGCCCGTGGTCCTCGAACCATAGGCGCCCGGCTTCTTCCAGCGAGGGGTTTCCGCTGTCGATGAAATCCCGCGCCATCTGCGCATTTCCCAGAAGAGTCAGGGCGTCGATGAGACTGTCCTCGGTTCCGGGCTGTCCGGTTTCGATCAATTCGCCGTGAGCGTCGGCCACCGGGGCGAGGCACTTCATTCTTGCGGCAACGGCATCCCCCGCCCGCGAGTCCTTGGCTTTACTCAGTACCGTTGCGGCCCCGCTGCGAATTCGCCAATTATCATCATCCAAAGCGGCGATCAATGGGGATATTGCATCGGCCCCCAGTATCAACAGCGTTTCCCTGGCCACACCCCGAAACCGGGCGTCGCCATCCCCGAATCCGGCAATCAATGCGTCGATCGCCGGTTGGCCGATGTTCCCCAAGGCTTCGGTCACCCCGGCCCGGACCGCCGGGTCGTTGCTGCGCAATGCCGCGACCAGGGGCTCCGAAGCCGGCGGTCCGATCGCCGCCAGCGCTTCGGTCAACTTGGTTCGAAACCCCACCTCGCTGTCCTCGAGCGCCCCGATCAAAGCATCGACCGCCCGCGCGTCGTGCAAGCGTCCCAACGCGACCGCGGCATCCCACTGGACCGAGGGTTCCTCGTCCTTCAAAGCTTCGGTCAACGCCGGCACCGCGTGGGAGTCGCGCAGATATCCCAGCGACTCCGCGGCTTCGCGGCGAACCAGGGCGTCGCTGTCGAACAAGGCGTCGATCAGCGGCTCCACGGCCGCGGCATCCTTGATTTCTCCCAGCGCTTTCGCGGCTCCCCACCGAACCGGCGGTTCACCGTGCTCGAGCGCATCGACCAGAGGCCGGACCGCCTTTCGCTCCATCTCCCCGAGCGCCACGGCCGCCGCCCACTGCACCGCCGAATCGCCGTCTCTCAGGGTGTCGAGCAAGGCTGCGACCGCCCGCGGGTCCTTGAGCTCGCCCAAGGCTTCGGCGGCTTTCCGCCGAACCTCCGGGTTATCGTCGTTCAAGGCGCCGACCACGGAATCGAATGCCCGGGGGTCGCCGATTTCACCCAGCTTTTCTATAGCCTCGCGACGAACCACCGAATTGCTTTCCCTGGCGGCATCGATCAGAACCCCCACGGGCGGAGACTCCTCGGCCACTATCCCGACGGAAAAAAGATATCCGAAGAGCAACGCCGGCCGGAGCTTTCCCTGTACCTTGCTCATGCCACGGCTCGGAACACCCTCTCAGGGCAAAGCTCGACGCCAGTAGGCCCTGTGCAGGCTAAGCCGCCGGTTGAGAAACAGCGGCAGCTTGCGGTGCAGCGAACTCCCCATTTTGAAGCCCAGCCACTTGAGGCCGCTGCGCAGGACGGCGGACGGAACCAGCCGCGGCGCGTTCTTTGCGAGATAGCGCAGTTCCGAAACGACGTAGCGCCGCCCCTCGCCCGCTGCTTTTCCGAAGGTCTCCTGCAGCCAGGGAGTCCGGGCGTGAAACACGCCGATGTCGAAATAGCGCTTGAATTCGTCGGCGTAAGCATAATCGTGCGAATGGTGGACCCGGGCATCCGCACGGTAGGCGACTTTCCAGCCCGACAACAGCATTTTGCCGGCCACGAAAGTGTCTTCGTTCATCACGGTATCGGTCGGAAACCCGCCCACGTCGAGCAGGGCGCTGCGCCGGTAGGCGGCAAACGAATTGGAGATGAAGGCGGTTTTGATGCCCAGCTGGCGGCGATCCTCCAGGCTCCGCACCCGGCTCTGCGGCGGATAATTGAATAGACGCGCATGGGCACCGATCGGCTTGGCGTCCCGATGCGGGAGCTGGCGGCCGTAAGCCGCGCCGACACGCTCGTCCGCAAACGCTTCCAGAAGCCGCTCGATGGCGTCGGGACCGGCAAGCAAGGCGTCCTGCGTCATGAACACGATGATCTCGGCGTCGTGCAAGAGGCCGATCCCGAGCTGGCGGGTTCCGCCGTGGTTGAAATCGGCTTTGGCGATGACATGCACGCCGAAACCGTAGGAACGCGCCAGCGCAACCGTATCGTCGTCGGACGACGAATCGATGACCAGAAGACGGTCGGGCCTCCGGGTTTGCCGCTCGAATGCGGTAAGCCAGGATGGCCAGAGGGCACCTGCGTTCAGGGTGGGGACGATCAGGCCGATCTTGGTCATGGGCGAACTCCGAGTGGTGCGAATGAATCGAGTTGTGGCCGAACTCCCGGCGACCATGCGCAGGATACGCTCAGTCCGGCCTACAAAGAGCTATGTCCTCGGACGCGGCCGCGTCCGAGCCCTGCAACACCCGCCGGACCTGCTCGCCCAGTTGCACGGGATCGAGCTTCGTCTCGGCGTAGCCGCGGGCGTTTACGGACATTCGCCGCCACGCCTCCCGGCTCAGTGACTGCGCCCGGCGCAGGATTTCGCAGGCCGAATCCTCCGCACGGTCGAAAATGAAACCGGCCCCTATCGATTCGACGTGATCCCAGACCAGACCGCGCGCGACCAGGACCGGGCGTCCCGCGGCCATGGACTCGGCCACCACGTTGCCGAAATTCTCGCGCATGCCGCCGGTTTCCTCGAGACCGGACGGAAGCGCGAGGTAATGGCTTTCGGCCAGTAGCGCCGCGACTTCGGCCTGCCCGAGATAGCCTCGGTAGCGGATCGCCCCGCCGGCCTGTTCGAGCAGGGCCTGGAACTCCTTGAAATAAGCCCCGTCCACGCTGCGCCCGGCGACCACCAGCCGGTCGGCAGGGCGCCGGGTTTTGAGCCAGGCCCGGATAAAAGCATTGATGCCTTTCTCCTGCTGGACATGGCCGAGAAAACAGATTTGGATGCCCTCTCCCTCCGGGTAGTCCGCAACCGATACGGCACGGCTGTCGATGCCGTTCGGAACCAGCAGAATCCGGACATCTCCGCCTAGCGCCTCGGTTACCCCTGCCGCCTCGGTTTCGCTGGTGCAATGGATGGCGATCGCGCGGCGCAGCGTGGGAAAGGTCAGCCATTTATAAAACAGCCATTTATGCGGCTTTCGGCGGCGGATCAGCGCGACATGCTCGGGCATCAGTCCCCCGTGCACCGCAACCATGAAACGGCGGCCGAGCAGCACGCAGAACAGGGCCGCCAGCGTGGCAGGCCAGGTCGCAATGCCGTGGATATAGACGACCGGCGCTCTCAGGCACAAACCGAACAGCCTGGGCACGGCCCCGAGTCCGAAGCCCCAGCGCCTGAACCAGTAGGAGCGATAAAGGCTGACCTTCACGGTATTGCCCAGTTGCACATCCGTCGGCTTTAGGCGGCGATCGATCGATTCACTGGACGCCACCAGCGAAATCCCGCAGCCCGACTCGGCCCATGCCCGGGTTAGAACGCCGGCGGTCACCGACACTCCGCCGTACCCCTTGGCAGGCGGTATATGCGTGGAAACCACGCCTACATCCATCGTGCTAGCCATCGTTTTTATCTCCCATACGCACAGAAGCCCCGCCATATGCCAATCAGGTTGTTGTAGGAATAAAGAAATCTTTTCCGGTTGCACAAGACTGCGGCCAGCGCCATTTTCACCATCGGCGCGATAAACATCTTTCTCGCGATGTAATACAGCATCGACAAATCATATTCATTCGCGAATTTACGGATATAGGCGCCGACGCCGGCGGAATACAAAAGCATCCTGTCCTTGCCGACTCTGTAATTATCCTTGTCGGCATGATAGATGCGTATGGCGGGCTCGTAAAAAGCCTTGTTTCCGCCGCGTAGCAACCGGTAAAGCAACTCGAAACCCTCGGCGCCTGGATACTTCGATCCTATCCCGAAATCGTGATCCAGATAAAACTCGCTCCGCTCCATCCGCGACAGATTGAAAAAGTGGGTAAACTCCACGCCCATCATGTAATACTGGGAAAAATATCGCGGTGCCTTCGAGTTGACGCCTATGCTGAAATGAGTTTTCGAGAAATCATAAGAACCGGCCGATAAAATGGCGATATCAGGCTTGTCCCGAAATCTATCGACCACTTTTTCCAAGACATCCTTTTCGTAAATGCAATCGTCATCCGGAAATGCGATGACGTCGCCCTGAGCGTAACGAATCCCGTAATCTCTGGCCCTGGAATTACCCTTGAATTCCACTTTTATGTGGTTTACGGGAAACCGCATCCTGCATGCGGCGATAACCGAATCTATTTTTCCGTCCCTGTTTTGATCGATGATGATCAACTCGAAATCCCGGTAGGTCTGATTTTGCAAGGAATTCAAAAAATGGATCAGCTCGACATCCCTACCCAAGGTCGCCAGAATAAGTGAACATTTCATGGAAATAAGCCTCCTCTATTTCTGGATTGCCTTCGAGCAAGGCTCCGCCTCCACCGGAAGAACCTGACTCCGATCACGCTTCACCTTGGCTTGCAGGTATATCGTGGCTTCATACCAGGTGAACATCAGAGCGAACTCCAGCCCCGCGGCACCGTCCAAGAACCCCCGCCGTAATACGAAGTGATACAGGAATCGGGCGAATATCCTGAACGCCGAACGCCCGAGCCACACGCTCATGCGGCCGCGCGCCGTCATCACGGCGCCCGCCGTGGGACGCAGCTGCACCTCCTGCGCGGCCTTCCCGACATGCTTGTGCATCCATTCGATAATCTCGCCGTGATAGAAATAATGGTCGTAGGCAATGGGAGAATACGAACAGCGGCAGGTATCGGTCACGGCTTCGCCGTGGCCGGTATGATTGGTGACGAATTTCACGGTATCCCTGCGCACCAGTCTCGGATGGTAGATGGGGTAGCCCGGAGCATATTTCAGAGGCTTCCCGCGCAAATAAAGAATCGACGGCACCATCACCACATCGGTCGAGTCCGAACCCGCAATCTGGGATTCGAACCAGTTATAGAATTTCACCGGATAAACCTCGTCCGCATCGACGAACAATACCCAGCGGCTACGGACATTGCAGTGCTGAAGCGCGAAATTGCGCTGCTCCGCGAATCCCGGCCAAGGATTGTGATAAACCATGCAGCCGCGTTGCTTGGCGATCGCGATCGTCCGGTCGGTACTCCCGGAATCCACAATGACGATAAGGTATCTGCGCGGTATTCCGTCCAGGCAGCGCGGGAGATTGTCTTCCTCGTTCTTGGTCAGAATAACCACGGTCAGCAAACGGTTTTTCATACCCTCTCTTCCATTGAATCGGCTAAATCTTGATAGCGTAGACGCTGAGGTAAATACCCATTCCAAGCGAATTTACGACTCTGGAAAACGGGTTCTGCAGGCGCGCCACCAGGGATACCAGAAAGGACGACAGTTTCTCCCCGCCGTTAAGGCGCCTGGATAATGTATTCGGCTGGAGTCTGGTTATCTGTTCCATGTTCATCACCTTGAGTCCATTGTTTTCAAGAAGTGTTTTCAGACCCTTCTCGGTAAAGTAATTGATATGTTCCGGAACACATAAACAGGCATTATCCCGGGGGCCGAGAAGCTTTACCGGGAATGAACCGAAATTGGGTACGGCGTAGGCCAGAACTCCGCCCGGAGCCAATAGCCCGGCCATTTTTTCGATCGCCTGCCGCGGTTCCGGAATGTGCTCCAGCACCTGCGACATCAAAATGACCCCGAACGGTTCCGAATCCTGAAAAGACTCCAGCATGATGGGTATGGGCTCATCCCCATTGAGCGCCTTGAATACCGCGTTTTCGTATTTGCCCGGATTGATACTGACGGTGCGATAACCCTGTTTTCGAAGCGCCTGCGTGTAGAAGCCGAAGCCCGAACCGACGTCCAGCGCTCGCTTGTTTCCCGAAGCGTTATAGCGATCGGCGTCCCTCGCCATGCGCGCGGCGTCGAGCGTGATGTTCGGGAACTTCGCCTCGCGCGTGAGTATGTCCGCGGCCGTCACCGGCTCGGTCAGCGCTTGGCCGGAATATTGGTAGATGGATTTCGGCCCATCCCCATCGGGCGCCCGATTCAAAAAGCCCGTGCCACAATCGGAACAGCGCCAGATATGGAATGCCTCGCCGCTGTCGCCGAGCGTGTACCGGAACCGTTTCGTGCGCCAAAATCGAAGATTCCCGCTGCCGCAAGCCACGCATTCGCGCAGAACTTCTCCGAATGAGGCGGACCCGGGCGACGCCGGCGCCGTATCGACCCCGCCCCAGGCCAGATCGGAGAAAAAATACGAAGGTATGGGCATTTACCGGACTCCTTAGGAAAGAGTTGAATTCGTTGGCCGAAGACCAAATTTTTCGATTCGCATCATCGTGCCGCTCAACAACGCGTGGCTCCGGGCGTCGGGCACAATGCCTCCCGCCCGGCCGCGCCGATCATCCGCCAGGGTCTCGCCAGCAGGGCCATGATCAGCGCCTCGCAACCGAAATAAACGGGTGCGGCCGTGGCTGCTCCGATCAGGCCGTAGGCCTGCACCATCAGCGGAATGGCGACAAGGGCGGCGATCGCTCCGCACGAACGACCGAACAGCATGAGCCGAGTCCGTTTCTCCGCCAGCAGCGGTTGTGCCGCCACCACTCCCAAAGCCTGCAGCGCGCAGCCGGCCCCGATAATGGGCATCAGCACGGCCGCCGAATGATAGGTTTCCGCCAGCAGCAAGGCGGCCACCCAGTCCTTCAGCAATACCAGGGCCGCCACACCCCCGGCCCCCATGGCGGCCACGCAAGCCAGCCAAATCCAGAAGATCTTGAACGCCCGCGGTTTCCGGCCCGCGGAGAAATGCTGGAAATACACCGGCTGGAAGGTGCGCAGCAGCACCATGGCACTGCGGTTGAAAGCCTCGTTGGTCAGGGTGTAGGCGGCCGCATAAACACCTACGTCCGCCGCGCTCATCAGGTAACCGACGATGTAACGGTCGCCCAGGCCGCTGAACCAGGACAGGAGTTCCATCGGAATCAGCGGCAGCGCGTATGCCCAAATCTCCCGCTTGCGATTCCGCGACTCGGCCGGAGCTTGCCCCCGAAATTTTTCGCTCCGCTTCGGCCGGTGCAATAACGACCGGACCGCACTCGCGGCAATACTGGCGCAGGCGTAGCCCAGCAACACCCAGGCACCGTTCGCGCCCCAGTGCCACACTAACAGCACGGCAATCAGCGGGCGCAGAATACTGTCACTGGTCTGCCAAAGACTGGCCTCGCGCTGCCGGCGTTCGCCGATCAACAATTGAATCCCGATTTCCCTGTGCACTGTGGCGGCAAAAAGCAGGGCAGCGACCCCGAACAGCCAGGGATCGAACCCCGTCCTCCGGCAGTACGCCGCCCCTCCTAGGGCCAGACACACCATGGCAACAAAACTCGACCGCGCAGCCAGGCCGCGCACCGCCCGATACAGTCCCGACCGCTGTTCCCTCTCCTGGCACTCGGGCAGCAAACGCATTCCCGCGCAGATGAACGGGTAGGCAAAAATGGCGACGCCCAGCGCCACGACTCCGGTCAGCAGGGCGACTTGGCCGTAAACATCTGGCGAAACCAGTTCAGTGATAATTCGGGTGCCGAGCAGAAGCACGACACCCGACCCGAGCTGGCCGAGCAGCGCCCAGGAGGCGTCTCCGAAGATTCGCCGCCCGGAACCGGTGTCAACGGTTTTGTTCGCCATAACCGAAATAGCTCTCCTTCACGCTCGTACGACCCGACAGGGTTATCCCGCTCAACCCCATGCCCTCACCCTAAATCCCTCTCCCACCGGGAGAGAGACTCGAACTCCCGTCTCCCCGCCGGGAGATGGGTCGGGGTGAGGGAGAGCGCGTCGAATCTGCGCCGTGCCGCACCGGACGGCAGTAAATGCGGTTTGCGCGCGGTTCCCAGTACCGCGCCCCAAAGGAACATCAGCATTGCGTTCTGCGGGAAGTACTCCCAAAGATTGAACGGCAGACCCGCCACGAAGATGAAGGTCATCACCAATCCTTTACGGGAATGGCCCGAGATGCGGGCGGACATCCGGACGAAGACCAGATAGGCGAGGAGGCCGATCAATCCGTAACCGTTGAGCAGGAAAAGGTACAGGCTGTCCGAGTCGAACTGGCCCGGAAAATGTTCGGCGCCGAACAAGATATTGATGGTATTGGACCCGAGGCCGAGACCCCACCCGAACAAAAGGTCCGGCACGTCGTTGATATTGTTGCTCAGCATTCTTTGCCACAGGGCGATACGTCCGTCCTGGGTGGGATCGGCATCGTCCCGCCCGCTCAGCAGCGGGCTCGAGGCCAGCAGCAGCGCCCCCACCGCGAGCGCCGGCGCGGGCAGAACCAGTGCCCAGCGGTCGCGGGGACGCACCGCCTGATAGAACTGGAAGAACAGGACCAGAAAGGAACTCAACAGGGCCGTGCGGGACCCGCTCAACAAAGCCAGAAAGGTGGTCGCGTACATCCATTTGCGGACCTTCGGGTCTTCGGCCAGCGCGAAGAACAGCGTGCAGGTCGACATCGCCGCCCCGAACAGGTTGGGGCTGACGAAGGTCCCGAAGGGACGGCCGCCGCCCAGAATCGACACTCCGACCAGGGGCGGCGCCCACAGCGCCTGGGCAATGGCCAAACCGCCCTGCAGGACGATGTAGAAACGAAGCAGGGACGTGAATTTCTGAACGACCTGCTCGGCGGCACCCAGCCGCGCCGTCATGTAGCCGATCAGGGCCAGCGGCAGATATTCGAACACCCGAAGCCCGGCCAGCGGCACCACCAAGGGCAGATCCAGAAACAGCGCGTAGGCGACCTCGAACAGCGCATAGCTCGCGACCACCGCAAGAAAAGCGAACATCGAACCGCTCGCCGCGCCGTTCCAGAACCGCCGTTCCAGCGCGGCGTAAGCGACGATGACCGCCAGCATCACTTCACGCAATATGCGCAAACCGAAATCCTGCTCCCCGTAAACTTCCTTGACCCCGTTCCAGGCCGAGTCGACCTGGGGCAGCGAGGCCACGGCCGACACGCTGACCAGCACGATCAGAAGCATGGGAAGGTCTTTTTCGACTTGGATTTTCATCGGTTACAACGCCAAGGACTGTTCCGGCCGAAAGCTGGTGCTCGGCGCAGCAACCGGGAGGAACACTCACCATTTAACCAGCGACCATACTGTAGCGCGTGGTTGACATCAGCGTTTCCGGCAAACCGTGGCGGATATGGCACATTGCCGGAAATGGCTACCGTCTTATCCCGGCCTACAACCTCTACGCTTTCTCTCGACATACAGCCAACACCTCCCTTTAAACCGCCTTCGGATAACCATACCCATACCCGTAATACGGGTAATACGAAGACCCTTCCTTCATGTCGTTCATGATGAAGCCGTTCGGCCTGATCCCCACGTGCTGGAAGCGGCGGAAGCTGACTTCCAACTCCTGCGCCGTGTAGCGCCCCTCCTTGACCACCAGGAAAGTGGCGTCGGCGTGCTTGCCGATGATGGCGGCGTCGGTGGCGCCCAGGATCGGCGGCGAATCGATCACGATATGGTTGTAGAAGGCCTTGAGATCCTCCAGGATCTCTTCCAGGCCGCCGAGCACCAGGAGTTCGGCGGGATTGGAGACGTTCCGCCCCTTCGAGATGAAATCCACGCCGACGTCCGGAAGGCTGGTAATGGTCTCGGCCAGCGAAGCCGTCCCGGACAGGAGATCGGAAAGCCCCAGTTCCTTGCGGGCGGAAAAGGCCTCGTGCAGCCGGCCGTTACGAAGGTCGGCGTCGATGATCAGCACCCGCTTCCGGATGCTCGCCAGGAGCGCCGCCAGGTTCGAGCTGACGAAGGACTTGCCCATGCCCGGCGCGGGACTGCTGATCATGATGACCTTGCTCTCGCCGCTGGCGAGCGTCGCTTCCAGGGTCGTACGCAGGGCGCGCAGCGACTCGACCGAAATATCGTGGGGCGCCTGGCTGGCCAGTACCGCCGGCTGATCCTGATCGGTCAGCTTGGCCAGACGCTTCTGCTTCTTGCTGTGCGGAATCGCCGCGTAAAGCGGAATACCGACCTGGTATTCCAGCAGTGCGGGGTGATTGTTATGGCGCTGCAAAGAGTTGCGCAGGAACACGATCGCCGAGCCCGCGGTCAGCCCCAGCACGGAGGCTATGGCCAGCAGCAGAACCGGCTTGGGCCAATAGGGCTTCTCCGGCGTGACGGCAAAATCGACGATGCGGGAATTGCCGATCGATCCGGCGGCCGCCACGCGCTGTTCCTGGGCGCTGTTCAGCAGCGAGGTATACAGCTCGGTATTGACCTGCACGTCGCGCGACAGGCTCACCATGTTTTGCTGGGTGCGCGGCAGCTCCTTGATCCGCTTGTTGAGGTCCGACAGCTTCCGTTCCACCCGGCTGATCTGGGCCTTGGTGGCGATCATGTCGGGATGAGCGTCGGTGAACCGCTGGTTCTGCTCCTCGTATTTCTGTCTGAGCTGGATGCCCAGGGTTTCCATTTCCGCCGCCTGCTTCAACAGCACTTCGGCCTCGGCGGAGATATCGACCGCCCCGTGCTGCTGCCGGTAAGCGCTCAAAGCCTGCTCCGCGCGTTCCAGGCGCTCCTTCACGACCGGCAGCTGGCTTTCGAGAAAATCCAGCTTTTGTCCGGCTTCCGCCGATTCCCAGTTCACCGTTGCGTTCACATAAGTGGTGGCGATGTCGTTGACGGATTTGGCGAGCTGCAGGGGTTCGCGGCCCTTGAGTTCGACATTGAGAATGTCCGTGTCCTTGGACGCTTCCTTGACGGAAAACGCCTTCTTCAGTTTTTCGATGGCCGTCAGCCGGCTTTCCCGGCGCAGATCGAAATAGGTGCCGGGGTGGGCCTTGAGTTCGGAGATCTTGACCGCGACGGGTTTTTCTTCGCCCACGTCGATTTCGAGGCCTTCGCCCACCCGCCCCTCGGCCAAAACTTGGTCCTTGGGGCCGAGCAGCCGGAAACGCCCTTCTTCAAGGGCGATCAGGGTGAAGTCTTTTCCCAGGTATCGCTCGGGAACGGTGAATTCGCCGATCTCGATCCTCTCGCCGCCGAAAGCCCAGCTGTCGAAGCCCCACCAGGCGCCGGCCACCCCGTCGCGCGGGTCGTGCCAACGGGCGAGGGTCTCGCCGATCAGCGGCAAATAGCGGGGCGAGGCTTCGATCGCCAGATTCAGACCGTCGACGACCTTGCCGAGCACCGAGCGCGACCTCAGAATCTCGACCTCCCGCTGCGCCCGCGGATTCTCCGCCTCGGCCGGGGATTTACTGGTCTCGCTGCGGAGCGGGGCCGTCAGCAGCGCCTTGTTCTTGTCGATCCTCAGCAAGGCATCCGCCTTATAGGTACGGGGCGCGAAAACCAGGTAGACCACCGTCACCAGCAAGACCGACACCAGCGTCAACAAGATGGTCTTCTTGCCTTCGAGCAGCAGATCGACATAGTCGCGGATACTGACGCTCGGCTCCTCGATCCGCGACCAGTTAGGCGGAGGAGGCAGGCTAATCTCGTTTTGTCCGTGCATGTTCATGACTCAATCCACGTATCGATTCGGTTGAAAGACCCTTTGCCGAGTACCGCCGACTTCCGGTCCCGACCCACGCCGCCGCTTGTAGATATGCAATCCCTTGCCGACGAAGGCGTCGCCGGAAAAGCTCGTAGGATGTGCTGAACGAAGTGAAGCGCATCATTCCGGATGCCATCCGCTCGGGCCCGGAAAGGATGCGCTTCGTACCTCAGCGCATCCGGGTACCGGCCGGAAGCCCTAGAAGCCATAGAACGCCCCGCGCGTCATGACCTGGCTGAACGACGACGGCAGCAACTGGTTGAGTACACGCGACCACTGGGTCACGCCCGCCGTGCCCACGAAAACGACATCGTGCGGTTGCAAGGAGAATTGCTCGGCCAGGATCATGGCGTCGGGCGACTCACCGTTGAGCTGGAAAATTTCCGGCCTAGCCTGCCCGGCCCGAATGACGTAGATTTCCTCCGCGTTCGAGGTGTTGAAGTCGACTCCGTTGGATTCCGACAAGGCCTGAGCGAGCGTCATTCTGCCCTTGTGGATTTGCAGCGCCTGCTGCCGGCCGACTTCGCCGGTGACGAAGACCTTGGCGTGATAGCGATCGGGCACGTGCAGCACGTCGCCAGCCATCAGTTGCAGGTTCTGGCCGTTATTGCCCTGTTCATAAAGCGCCTGGAGGTTGATCGGATAGAGCTTCTCCCCGCGCGCCAGGGTCACGTGACTCAGATCCGCCTCTGTCGTCACGCCGCCCGCGCGGCTGATGGCTTCGGCGACATTGAGCGGCGAATCCACCATCGACTGGACGCCGGGATACTTGACTTCGCCCACCACGGCAACCTTGTGGGCCTGGAACGCGAGCACGCGCACGTCCAGCTTGACCTTCTTGAAGTATTTGGAAAGCCCCTCGCTCAGCAGGTCTCTGATCTCCGCAACGGTCTTGCCCGCGACGTGAACGGTGCCCACGTAGGGATAGAAAATCGTCCCGTCATCGAGAACGGACTTGCCCGCCAGTTCGGGAGGAATATCCTCGCCGCCCGGATCGTTCAGTTCGGGGTGATCCCAAACCGTGATCTGCAGCCGATCGTGCGGCCCGACCCGGTAAGGCTCCGGTTCCGAATTCGGCAGCGTGAGCGTGTTGGCGTCCTGCAGCCTGGCGTTTTCCCGCTCGATGATCAAATCGGCGGTGATCGGAACGATCTTCACTTTCTCCTTGACCAGCTTGCCGTCCTTCATGACCGGCACGGTGGCGTCCGCGATATCGCTGCCCCGCTTCATGTCCATGCCCGGCGTCAGCGAACAGCCGGAAAGAAAAACGGCCAGCCACAGCGCCAGAATCCCGGCGGCCCCCCCCGGCCCTCCAATCCACCAATCCCAGGATGACGATGCGCTCATCTCTTCCCCTCCCCTGCAAAATCGATAATCAATAGGCGTTCTTGTTGACGAAACCGGACACGACGGTTCTCGCGGCGATTTCCAGGTCGAACCACACCGACCAGTTCTGGATGTAATAAAGGTCATGCTCGATACGCTTGACCAGATCGGTGTCGCCGCGCCAGCCGTTGACCTGGGCCCAGCCGGTAATGCCGGCTTTCACCATGTGCTTCTTCATGTAGTTCGGCACCTGATCCTTGAACACTTCCACGAAATCCGGACGTTCCGGGCGCGGCCCCACCAGCGACATATCGCCCTTAAGCACATTGATCAGCTGCGGCAGTTCGTCCAGGCTGGTCCTGCGCAGGAAAGCCCCGAACGGTGTCGCGCGGTTTTCGCCGGGCTTGGCCCAGACCGGACCGGTATTCGCCTCGGCGTTCACCGGCATGGACCGGAACTTCAGCATGATGAACGAGCGATTGTTCCAGCCGACGCGTTCCTGCCGGTAAAACACCGCCCCCGGCGAGCTGAGCTTGACCCCGGCGGCGATGAGCAGCATGACCGGGCTCGCGAGCATCAGGAGGATCAACGCCAACAGACGGTCTTCGACTTCCTTGATATAGCGGTTGATGCCGTGCAGAGGCGACACCGAAATATCCAGCGTCGGGATGCCGGCGACATCGTTCAGATTCAGAAACTTGCTCATCTTGAAAGCGAAGCAGTCGATCACCAGCCGTATGCTGACCGGCAAATGGCGCAGTTCGTGCAGAACCTGCTCCGCGCGCGCCTCGCCCTTGAACGGAAACGCCACCCAGACTTCATCCACCTCTTCCCGGGCCACCAGATGGGCCAGATCATTCAGCCCGCCCAGCCGCGGCAGCGCGATCTCCCCGATCGCGCCTCTCGGTTTGACGCGGTCGTCGACATAACCGATCACCTGCAAGCCCGCCCACGGCGAATCGTTCAATTGCCGGCTCGCGGCCATCGCCATTTCGTTCAGCCCGACCATCACGATGCGGCCCTGCTGCCAGCCGCGCGCGCGCAATAGCCTCAGCACGCGCGAAAGCGCGGCCCGCATCAGGACGATGAAAACAAAGCCCAATACGCCCCAGGTCGCGATCCAGCGATAACTGGAACCGAGCCATACATGCAGGCGGACCAGGGCGACGATGGATACCACCGAGATCAGGGTGAACAGCCAGGCGCGCAGGATGCGGACGACTTCCCCCCGCATCGCATCGCTCCGCCAGGGGCGGTAGATCTGCCCGATCTCGAAGAAAATGATGGTTCCCAGAAGGCCGATTGCGATGACAACCCGGTGATCCTGGTCGATGACCGGTTGTTGATGCCACAAATAAAAGGCGACCCAAGCGGCGGCCAGCAGCATCGCGACGTCGAGAACTCTCAACAGCACGATCACCGTGTGCCCGTACTGTTTGTAAAGCCCTTTGAATACGCTTCCGAAACCGATTGGCATGTTCGTGAACCTCTTATAACTCCTCGCAAGATCGACAAGGCGGCCGTCCCTGCAAAGAGAAGCAGCCTTGGACCATTAGCCTACGGGAGCAAGATGAGCGAACAGCCGAAAGAAAAATTAAAATGAGATGAAGATTGGATTATTTTCGGAGACGAGTTTGCGCGGGTCGTACCGGAGCATTTTCATATCAGCCGTAGGCAACTCGCGAGTAGATACTGTTATCCGGGTCAAGTGCCATGGAGTGCTGGATCGAAGGGTTTTCCGGACTTGAGGACGCCGAAAGCGACCTGGAGGAGCTTGCGCATCATGGCACCGATGATGAGCTTGGCGGGCTTGCCCGAGAGCGCGAGCCGGTTCTTGAAGGGCTGGCCCCAAGCGGTCTTATACAGGATCACCATGGCTGGCATGTAGAGGGCTTTGCGCAAGAAGGCATGGCCGACCTTGGACAGCCGCGGCTTGGTTTTCACGCTCGTTCCGGACTCCTGCCGGCGCGGGTCGAGCCCGGCGAAGGCGACGGCTTGTCGGCTATTGGCGAAGCGGCTGGGCTCGGCATAGAAGGCGAGCAGAATGGCGATGGTGCGTTCCCCGATACCGGGGATGCTCTCGAGTAATTCGCGCTTTCCCTTCAGATCGGGGTTAGAGTCGATGTGCTCATTGATGGTTTTGATCAGGCTCTTGATCTGCTGATCGAGCCAATTCAGGTGTTCTTGAATGTTGGTGCGCACCGCGTCCCGGGCGACCTCCAGGCGGTTACTTTCCTGGGTCCGCAGGGCTTGCAACGCATCCAGACGCAACACGAGCGCGCGCAAGGCGATTTCGGCTTCGCTTCTCGCCTGCCAGGGAGGCGGATGGCGCTCGGCGCAAAATTCGGCGATGAGGCGCGCATCGACGGCATCGGTTTTGGTCCGGGTTAAGCGGGAAGCGGCATAGGCTTTGATTTGGGCAGGGTTGATGACGCTGACAGTGAACCCTTGGGTAGCCAAGCACTGGGCGACGTCTTCCCAATACACCCCAGTGGCTTCCATACACACGTGAACATTCCGTGCCTCTGGGCCGGTGAGCCAAGTGACGAGGGTGGCGAACCCGTCTTGGGAGTTGGCGATGACTTTGGTTCGGAACTTCCCGTTGGGGAGGCGTAACGCGCAGTCCAGTTTGGCTTTGGCGACATCAATTCCGAGATAAAACGTGGGCATCATGAACCTCAAATGATCTACCTTGTGAATGCGGGCTGCCGGCAAGCCGGGCCGAAGATACTGTTCGATCGCTCGATGAGGGTGAGCGACTGCTGCATCGATCTACGCAACGGGCTTGGTGTCCCAAGGGCGGGAACGGCATCCAGTCGCTCAAACCTGGAGCGCCCTCCAGGCCTGTGGTGACCGGTCGGGAGTCTTCTCCAACCCCTTCCGAACCACACGGAATTCATAATACAAGGTCGGGAAGCCTTTCCCGACGTCACGGCCCGGCCGAGCGTCTTCGTCGGCAAGGATTGCCGACCTACGAACGATTGCGCCCATGCGAAACGCCGAAATTCGATCGTGCCCGGCGGTTCGGTTCGCTAAGCAGACACCGGCAGCCACACCGAGAACTCGCTCCCCTTTCCGGGACCTTCGCTGAAGACCTCGATGCGCCCCTGATGTAGCTCCACCAGTTTCTTGACGATGGCGAGACCGAGTCCGAGCCCGCCCTGAGCGCGATCGAGGGTTCTCTCGGACTGCGTGAAGACCTCGAAGACTTGGGCCAGCAAGGGCTGCGCGATACCTTCGCCGGTGTCCTTCACCCGGATCAGAGCTTCCCGGTCCTCCCGGCTCACGGTCAGCCAGATGGTCCCGCCCGGCGGCGTGTATTTGGCGGCGTTGTTGAGCAGATTGGAGATCAGCTGCGCGAGGCGCTCGGCATCTCCCATGAGCGGAACGGGGGTATCCGGAACCGAAACGATCAAACGGTGCTGGCGGGACTGTATCAAGGGTCGGCTGCTTTCCAGCGCCTGATCGACCACTGCGGAGAGTTCGATCGGCGCCTTCCGGACCGTGATTTTGCCCTGCTCGATCCGGGAAATATCGAGGAGATCGTCCACCAGGCGGGCCAGATGGCCGGTCTGACGTTCGATGACTTGCTGAACCGCTTGCAGCCTAGGATCCGACACGTCCAATCTTTTTATGATTTGCGCGGCATTTCTGATCGGCGCCAGCGGATTCCGAAGTTCGTGGCCGAGCATGGCCAGAAATTCGTTCTTGCGCCGATCCGCCGACTTCAGGGCGTTTTCGATCCGCTGCCGCTCCGCCAGCGCGACTTCGAGCTGCCGCACGCGTTCCGCCAGCTCCCGCTTTTGCCGGTAGAGCTGCATGAAAACGGCGACCTTGCTGGAAAGAATATGAGGGTCCAGCGGCTTGAACAGAAAATCGACGGCCCCAGACTCGTAGCCCTTGAATACCCGGGTGTGGTCATGTATGCCGGCGGTGACGAAAATGATGGGAATTTCACGGGTGCGTTCGGTTCCCCGCATCAGCTCGGCCAATTCGAATCCGTCCATGCCGGGCATCTGCACGTCGACCAGCGCCAGCGCCACCTCGTGCACCAGCAGAAGATCGAGGGCCTCCTCGCCGGAATGCGCGCACAGCAGGCCGGCGTGATGCCCGCCCAGGAGCCCCGCCAGCGCCACGAGATTCTCCTCGCGGTCATCGACCAACAGGATTTTTGGTTTAGCGGTCATGGTATCGTTTTCGGCCACTTTCTCCTCCGCGCCCCGCCAGCCGGATCAGATACGCGCGAATTTCCGCGGCCGGCAGGACTGCGGCCCGTTCGCACAAAGCAATGGCGGCGTTCGGCATCGCCGGCATCGCAGCATCCGCCGGCGCCTGAACGAACGCAAGCCCTCCGGCGTCTTCGATGACTTTGAGTCCGTACGCACCGTCGGCGTTGGCGCCGGAAAGCAGAATCCCGATCGCGCCCCCGCCGAGACTCCGCGCCGCGGACTCGAACAGAACATCAATGGAGGGTAGGCTGAAGTTCACCGGCTCGTCCACTGAAAGGGCGAACGTCATGCCCCGGTCTATCAGCAAATGGTAGTCGGGCGGAGCGACATAAATCATCGAAGCTGAGACCGGTTCCTTATCCAGCGGTTCCCGCACCGGGCGGCCCAGCTTGGCGGCAAGAACCTCGGACAGCGCGCTGCGCTTTCGCCGCGGCAGGTGCACGACGATGACGATGGGCACCGCGAAATCATCGGGCAGGTCGGCGAGCAGGATCGAAAGGGCATCGAGGGCTCCGGCGGAGCCGCCCACCACGATTACTTCCGGGAGGACCGGCGCAAGCCACGATGCCATATCAAGGCTCACTCCTTCTGGTAAATCCGTTCCGCCCGGGCGAACTCGCTGAACGCCGCGGCGTGATCCGAAAAGCGCAGCGTTTCCTTCGCCCCCAGACCCAGGAACCCTTTCCGGCACAGCGCATCCCGAAACAGGCCGATGGCTCGATTCTGCAAGGCGCGGTCGAAATAGATGAGGACATTGCGGCAGGTTATGAGCTGCACTTCGGCGAACACCATGTCGGTCGCGAGGCTGTGGTCGGAAAACACGATATTCTTGCGCAGGGCCTTGTCGAACACCGCCGAACCGTAGGCCGCGGTGTAATAGTCGGCGAGCGATGCGCGTCCGCCCGCGGCTCGATAGGCTTCGCTGAAACCCGCCATCCGATCGAGCTCGTAGATCCCCGCCCTGGCCTTGCGCAGGGCCTCCGGATTGATGTCCGTCGCATAGATCAGGCTGCGGTCGAGCAGCCCCTCTTCCTGCAACAGGATGGCAAGCGAATGAACTTCCTCCCCGGTGCTGCATCCCGCGACCCAAATCTTCAGGGACGGGTAGGTTTGCAGAAACGGCACCACTTTTTCGCGCAAGGCCCGATAGAAACCGGGGTCCCGAAACATGTCGCTCACCATGATGGTGAGAAGCGACAAAAGCTCCGGGAATACGCCGGCATCGTGCAGGACGCGCTCCTGCAATCCCGACAGCGAACGGCAGCCGAAGCGGCGCATGGCCAGGGAAAGCCGGCGCGCCATGGAAGCCGGCGCGTAATGGCGGAAGTCATAGTGAAACCGGAGATAGATCGCCTCGAGGAGCAGCTTGATCTCGGTTTCAGAAGTGTCGTCGTGCAAAGCGGCCTCTATTTCGGTATCCAGACCTTGATCAGCGAAACCAGCTTATCGATGTCGATAGGCTTGGCGATGTAATCGCTGGCGCCCGCGTTCAGGCATTTCATGCGGTCGTCGGGCATCGCCTTGGCGGTGAGCGCGATGATCGGAAGGTTCTTCCATTCCGGGCGCTTGCGGATTTCCCGGGTCGCGGTCAATCCGTCCATCTCCGGCATCATCACGTCCATGAGCACCAGCTCCACCGCGGCACCGGGCTCCCGCATGGCCCTTTCGAGAACCGCCAGCGCTTCCTTGCCGTTGCGGGCGATGCGCACTTTCACCCCCTTGGGCTCGAGCACGCTGGTCAGCGCGAAGATATTCCGCGCGTCGTCCTCGACCAGCAGGATCGTGCGGCCTTCCAGCGCTTCCTCGCGGTTCCGCAGCTCGCGCAGAATCTCCTGGTGCTCGCGGGGAAGCCGGGCTTCGACCTGATGCAGAAACAGCGTCACCTCGTCGAGCAAGCGCTCCGGCGAACGCGCGCCCTTGACGATGATGGTGCTGGCATAGCGGCGCAGGCGATTCTCCTCCTCCCGGGTCAGCGAGCGTCCGGTGTAAACGATGACCGGCGGGAACGAGAAAGCCTCGCCGGATGCCATTTTGTCGAGCAGATCGTAGCCCGAAATGTCCGGCAGGCTGAGATCCAGGACCACGCAGTCGAAAGTGGAGTCCTTGAGCTGGCTGAGCGCCTCGCTGCCGGCGCCGACCGAAACCACCTCGACGCCCTCGGTACGGAGCAGCCGCTCGATACTTTCACGCTGGACCGCAACATCTTCGACCACCAGGACGCGGCGGACGTTCTGTTCCAGCTTTTGCTCCAGCTTCCGAAAAGCGCTCACCAGCTGCTCGCGCATGACCGGCTTGAGCACGTACCCGACCGCGCCCATTTCCATGGCCTGCTGGGTGTAGTCCGAAATCGACACGACATGCACCGGAATATGCCGGGTCGCGGCGCGGCCCTTGAGATTTTCGAGCACGCTGAGCCCGGAATGGTCAGGAAGGTGAATGTCGAGGATGACCGCACTGGGCAGGAATTGCTCGGCCAGCGCCAGCCCCTCGCTCGCGCTCGCCGCAATCAGGCACCGGAAACGCATTTCGTGCGCGAGATCGCGCAGAATGCCGGCAAACGCCGGGTCGTCTTCGATGACGAGAATGCTCCGTTCGCCCGGCTCCAGGTGCTCGCGATCGTCCTGCACCGGCTGTCCTGCAGGTGCCGCCGCGACCGGTTGCTGCGGACTCGGCACAGCCCTTTCGTCCGCAGGACGCGCCTTGGACAGAGAAACCACCTCCCGTCCGCGCGGAGGCTCCTCGGCGGATTCCTGCGCGAATTCGATCGGGACAATAAGGGTAAAGGTGCTGCCCTCGCCGGGAGTACTTTCCACCGAAATCGAGCCGCCCAGCCGCTGGGCGAGCTCCCGGGAAATGGTCAAGCCCAGGCCGGTTCCCCCGTGCCGCCGCTGTATGGTGCCGTCGGCCTGGCGGAAGGCCTCGAATATGGCGGCCTTGTGCTCGGGGTCAATGCCGATGCCGGTGTCATGGACGGCGAAACCGATTCGGCCGGGTCCGGCCGGCGCCACGCGCAGGCTGACCTCGCCGGCTTCGGTGAACTTGAAGGCATTGGAGAGCAGGTTTCTGAGGATTTGCTGCAACCGTAGCGGATCGCTGGTGATGGTCCCCGGCGTGCCCGGCTCGATGCGCGTTTCGAATCCCAGCTTACTTTGCGACGCGACCGGCTGAAAGCTGCGCTCGAGCATTTGCACCAAGGGTCCGAGTTCGACCGGCTCGGGTCGCATTTCCAGGCGGCCCGCCTCGATCCGGGAGAGATCGAGAATATCGTTGATCAGCTCGAGCAGGTCGTTGCCCGAGGAATAGATGATCGAGGCGTATTTGACCTGTTCCGGGCTCAGATTGCCTTCCCGGTTGTCGGCCAGGAGCTTGGCCAGGATGAGCGTGCTGTTGAGCGGGGTGCGCAGCTCGTGGCTCATGTTCGCCAGGAATTCCGACTTGTACTGGTTGGCCCGGGCGAGATCCTCCGAACGCTTGATCAACTCGGTCTGGGCCTGCGACAGTTGGTCTCGCCGTTCCTCGAGGCGAGTGTTGATCTCCGTCAGTTCCTCGTTCTGCGCCTCGAGACGCGCTTCCGACTCGGACAGCGCCTTGCTCTGGCTCTCCAGCTCCTCGTTGGCCACTTTCAGCTCTTCCTGCTGCCGCCTGAGTTCGTCGGCCTGCCGCTGGGTTTTCCGGAGCAGGTCCTCGAGCCGGGTGCGGTACAGCGACGAGCGAATCGCGCTGGCCACCGGCTCCGCCATCGCAGCGAGGAGATCCATGTCGGAGATGCCCACCGGACGGACGAAGCCGAGCTCGATCACCGCCTTCACCTTGCCGTCGATGATCGCCGGCATCACCACCAGGTGCCTGGGGGCAGCCTGTCCCAGCGCCGACGAAACCCGGAAATAGCCCTCGGGCAGATCGTCGAAACGCAGGACCTTCCGGTCCTTGACCGCCTGGCCGACCAGCCCTTCGCCCGGCGCGACGGTTTGCGGACAGGCCAGGTCCGTTCCCACGGCGTAGGTGGCCATGCGGCGCAGCTCGCCGTCGCTGCGCTCCGCCGCATACAGCACGCCCACGGGCACTTCGAGATATTCGCAGAAAAAGTTCAGGATCTTGTCGCAAAGTGCTTCGAACGCCTGTTCGCCCTGCATGCGCAAGCCCAGATCCCGCTGCCCGGAGCGGATCCAGTCGTCTTCCTTGAGTTGCAGCTTCACCTGGACGCTGTGCCGGGCGACCATCGCAACCACCCAGATCGACAGCACGCCCAGGATCTTGTTAATGCCCGAAATGGTCGGCAAAGGCGTGCCGGAGGACTCCGACACGAGCCGGCTGAACAACATCAGAAACGTCGCTACGAGCGCGACCAGGATCGGTATCCGCGGACGCCAGACATAAAGCGAGAGGGCCGCCGGGATGAAATAGAGCGTCCATACCGCAATGCCTTGAGGCGTCAGAATGTCGCCCACGAAGGCGATCGCCAGGCTGACGACAATGGCCGTATCGACCAGCGGGGTGCGCTGCTTCTCGAAGCGTATCATCGCGCGCCCCGCAACCCGATGCCGGTTCCGCGCCGGAGCCTTCCGGGCGATCGAGCCCGCGCAAGCGCTTTGCCTCCCGGTTTCCGTGAGACAAAGCGCCGATTCCCGTGGATGACGGGTATTGAAATGGTTGAGAACACAGAAGTTTTCCGAAGAAGAGGGAGTTTCGATAGACGCTACGCCTTCCCACCGAAAGGGTGCGTTTCAGCTAAGACGCTGTCAAGCGAAGAAAAATCCGGAGCGGAGATGAACGAGCAAAAAAGTAGCCGCGGAATGTGGAACGGTTCGCGCAATGAAGCCGCCGTATTCCGCTGTATGCGGGCTTCTACGGCGAAGCTTCGGTGTCGGTGTTTCCTATCGAAACCGACCGATGCGACGATTGTCGACCCGCATCGGGTTCATAAACCTTCGATGACTTCCGGACCCCGCCGATCGCCCGAAAGCCCAGCAGCACCGCCAGAATCGCGGCATCCGCGGCCGGTCCGGAAATGTCTTTCTTGACCAGCCACCAGAAATGCGCCACCCCGAGAACGGCGATCAGGTAAACCAGCCGGTGCAGCACGCGCCAGCGCTTCCCGCCGAGCCGGCGAATCATGGCATCGGTCGAGGTGAGCGCCAGCGGAATCAACAGCAGAAAGGCGGTGAACCCCACGGTGATATAAGGCCGCTTGCCGATATCCTTGACGATGCCGGACCAATCGAAGAATTGATCCAGGACCAGGTAGGTAAGAAAATGAAGGCATCCGTAGAAGAAGGCGAACAGCCCCAGCATCCGCCGGAATCGCCCCGGCCAGGGCCATCCGGAAAGCCGCCGGAGCGGCGTTACGGCCAGGGTCGCCAACAGCAAAGTAAGCGTCCAATAACCGGTGATGTGCGTGATTTTCTCGATCGGATTCGCCCCCAATCGATCGAATACGCCATCGGCGATCAGCTTGAACAGGGGGATCAATAAGATCAGGAAGAGCCCTCGTTTTAGGGCGATTATCGTCTTGGGATGGGGATTTCGAATATTCATGACGTTTAACTAAGAAAACCCGGGAAACCCGGGTAGGTCGGGAATCCCTTCCCGACACCTTCGTCGGCAAAGGATTGCCGACCTACCTGACCCCAGATGCGATCTGATAAGGTCGGGAATCCTTTCCCGACGCCATGCTCCGACCAAGCGGATTCGTCGGCAAAGGATTGCCGACCTACGAACACTGGAGTCGATGTACCCTGTCCCGAAGGCACCTACGCCTCCCGCCAAGCCTGTTTTGCCGTACGAGAGAAATGAAAACGCTCTTGGATCACACCGAGCCTCCTGGCCAGATCGAAATCCGGCAAAGCACGACCTCCCAAGTTTCGACCTGACAATAACTTTCCCATTCGGTTCCCCGGCATTGCCGCTTGCTGCGATGCACGATGGCGCTGATGCGCACGTCTTCGATCTCGCCGGCGGGCATTTCGAACTTTTGCGACAGGCGTCCGACGATCAGCCCCCGCCGGTTCTTGAAAACCCAACGGTCATCGAGCCGGGCCAGGTGGAGCGGATCCCCGACCTTGAGCATGGCTATGGCCCGATGCACCGGGTCGGCGACGGGCTTGCGGCCGGCGAATCCGAGATCCACATGCGCCAAGCCCAATTGGACGTGGATTTTGTTCAACGCGGCCTGAGGTTCCGGGAGTTCCGCCGGCGGCGTTCTCACGATAAATTCGTCGTCCTCCAGTGCGCGGGAGAAGGGATTCGGCCGCGCGGCCGCCTCGCACAGCGTCAGGGTTTCCCGGGCGCGGGTCATGGCCACGTAGTAGAGACGACGTTCCTCGCCCGGCTCACCGTTTCGCCAATCGTCCCCGTCGAGGATTAGAACATGCTTAAACTCCCGCCCTTTCGCAGCGTGGACGGTGGTAAGCGTGATTCGTCCCGCCGCCCGGTGGCGGGATTCGCTGCCGTATTCGTAGATCCAGTCGAGAACCTGGCCGACCGGGATGGGCACACCTCGCCAGGCATCCTCGAGTTCCAGAATGCAATGTTCCAGCAGTTCCAGCCACGGGTTGTCCGCCGACCGGTCGAAGCGTTTTCGAAGCCATTCGCGTAAGGCGCCGTTCCGCAGAAGTTTGCGTTTGTGCGCGCGCAAGAGCTGGATGAGGCTTCTCCCTTCGCGGGTCTGGTGCAGCTCCGGCTGGCCGCCGGCTTGGCGCGTTTCGGCCAGCCGGTACGGAATCCCGGCCCACTCGCAATAGGCCCGGACCGGTTCCAGGGCGGCATGGGTACGGCCGAGGACCGCGAAATCGGACCAATCGGCGTTGGGAGCCAGCGCCTTCAAGCGTTCCAATTCGCGCATCGCGACCTGGGTTTCCCGATTCCGATCCGGCGGAACCACGAGAATATGAAGCCGGCCTTTCGCCACCGGGTCCAGCCGTTCCCAACGTCCGCCGCCCGGCTGGTCGCGGCGCGCGTGGTCGATCCGGATGGGGTAATCGGCTTTCAGGCGCTCGGGACTCCCCTGGATGACGGTGTTCGCGGCCGAGATGATGTGCGCGGTCGAGCGGTAGTTTTCGATGAGATATTCGGTCTCGGCCTCGTAATCGGCGGCGAAGCGGCGGATGAACTCGACATTCGCTTGGCGGAAGGCGTAGATGTTCTGATCGTCGTCGCCGACCGCCAGGATGGTCAGCTTCGCGTCCCGGTCCTTGAGGGTCCGGCCGGTCAGGGCACCGATCAGCCGGTATTGGAGCGCATCGCTGTCCTGGTACTCGTCGACCAAGACGAACCGATAGCCATGTAGCAGGCGCTCCCGCAATTCGTCCGGGTCGTCGCCGATCTCCGCGTTTCCTTCCAGGAGATCGATGGCCCTCTGCAAAATCTCGTCGAACACGATCTCCTGTCCCGCCTCGGCCGCGGCGGCCAGGCTGGTGCCGGTCAAACGCAGCGCGAGCGCGTGGTAGGTCAGCACGGTGACGCCGTAGGCATCATTGCCAACCAGAGCGTAAAGCCGGCGGCGGACCTCGTAGGCGGCGGCCCGGTTGAAGGTCAGGACGATGACGCTGTCCGGCGGGACTCTCGACACGCGCAGCAAATAGGCGACCCGGTGGACGATTACCCGGGTCTTGCCGGAACCGGGGCCGGCCAGGATCAGGCGGTTGACATCGGTCTTCTCCGATACCAGACGTTCCTGAACGGGATGACGAAGTTCGGAGACGATGCGGCGATAGGACTCTTCCGTGGTCGCGAGGTCCAGGATCTCCCGCCGGTTCGCGAAATATTCCCGGATGAAGCGCGTCTTGGGCCAGCTGAAATAGGCGGCCACGTAGGCGAGCGCATCGCCGAGTTTGTCCAGTCCCTTGCGGGCGTACTCCTGGATCACGTGAACCTGGAAGTTCTTTTCCCGGTAATGCTCCCAAAGCGGCTCGTAATCGCTTTGCACGAAGCGGCGCTTCGCATCTTCCGGAAGCAGGCGTAGGGTCATCGCGGAGCGGAACACCGTCCTGCCGCGATCGAGGATCAATACGTGATTGTCGTGGAGATAAAGCAGCCCCTGCTCCAGCGCGGCGGTGACATTTTTCAAGCGTCCGGCTAAAACCAGGTCCTCCTTGAGCACCCGGGTGAGTTCGCCCATACGGCATTCGACCCGGAGATCGACGCCTTTGAGGTCCGACGGGAGACGCCCGAGAAAATGTAGCAGCAGGCTCTGGGCGATATCCCGGCGCTTCGCGGCGATCTCCCGAATCTGCGCCCAGGACCGCCGGAGCCGGACGCGGAGATAATCCCGTTTCACCACGCGCACCTCGAACATGGCGCGCATCGCCTGCGACTCGCCGAAAGCTCGGCTCATGGTCCGCAGCAAGGTCAGAAGCTCGTCCGGCAGCAGCTCGCACTCGGTGCGCTGTCTCAACTCCTGGCACAGCTGGCGCAGGTGCATGTCCTGCCAGTCTTCCTGGTCCGCATCCGGCGCCAGCTCCGGCAGCAGATCCAGGAGTCCGGCCTCCAGTCGAGTCACACGCTGCAATCGATCCTGGGACGAATCCTTCACGCCTTTCCGCAGCAGCACCGTCATGCCGATATCGTTCGATAGGACCTGCAACTCTTCCAATTGATGCAGGATCCGTATGCACTCGTCGCTGGAAAGCCCGCTCTCGACCATCAGCGTATCGGTGCTGATGCCTTCGTCCGCGTCGGCGTTCAGAATGATTGCAACCAGATTCAGGTATTTCTTCCGAACCTCTTCTGAGAGATTGGCCTTACGCAGCCGTTTTTCGACCTCGTCGAGGGAGGCGACTTTCAGACTTGCCGGGAAGACGCGCGTATGGTTTTCGTCCCGCTCCAGAAACCGGCGGCGCTCCAGCCAGGCGATGGCGGTCTTCACCTTGGTGTCGGCGTCCGGGCTCTCCACCTCGATCGCGGTCTCCACGGCGTCCTCGGTCAGGATCTCGCCCGGCGTCACCACCACCTTTTCCGATTTGATCCGCTTCGAGCGCCGGCGCAAGACCTTGAGGATTTCGGCAATGTCCTGCCGCGTCAGGCGCGAGCGGGCGGCCAGGGAAAACTGGGTCTCGACATCCTCTTCGTCGTAGAGGAGAACGCAGCGGGCGTCGTCCCGGTCCCGTCCCGCGCGCCCCGCTTCCTGCAGGTAGTTTTCCAGGGAGCCCGGTATTTCCGCATGGATCACGACCCGAACATCCGGCTTGTCGACGCCCATGCCGAAGGCGTTGGTGGCGACGATCACGCGCAGTTCGCCGTCGATGAAGGCTTTCTGGACGTCCTTCTTGAGACCGGGGTCGAGCCCTGCGTGAAAATGCGCACACACCCAGCCCATGTCCTTCAGAAAGCCGGCGATTTCTTCCGCGCTGGCGCGCCTCGCGGTGAACACCACGGCCCCGCCCTGCTCCTCTTTGAGTTCTTTTTCAAGCAGGGTGTGGATCAACGGAAATTTCTCGGCCTTCTTGACCGGCAGGACTTCGAAATGAAGGTTCGTGCGCTCGTGCCCGCCTTCGAAGTGCCGCAGCGTAATGCCGAGGCCCTCGCGATAATGCGATTCGAGATCCTGCATGACGTCCAGTTTTGCGGTGGCCGTGAAGCAGTTGATGGGCGCGAGCGGGTCCCCGTAATGCTCGCGGATGAAGCGCGAGACGTAGAGATAATCCGTCCGAAAATCGTGCCCCCATTTCGAGAGGCAATGGGCCTCGTCGAATACCCAGGCACCGATCTGCCGGTGTTTGATCACTTCCGTGAAGCCGCGATTACGGAACTGTTCGGGCGACACCAGGAGTAGGCCGATGTCCCCGAGCCGAACCTTTTCCAGGACGTCCTTGCGCTCGGGCATGGACAGCAAGCCGTTCAGGGCGGCGCCACAAAAGATGCCCTGCCTGATCAGGTTGTCGACCTGATCCTTCATCAGGGACTGGAGCGGCGAGACGATGATGGTAAGGCTGCCGTCTCGCCAGTATCTCGACAGCGCGGGCAGTTGGTAACAAAGGGATTTGCCGCCGCCGGTCGGCAGAATCGCGAGCAGGTGTTCCCGCGCCATGCCGGCCTTCACGATGTCTTCCTGCAGCGATCCGCCGGCGGCATTTCGGGGTTCGGCTCGGAAGGCCGGGAAGTTGAAGAAGCGTTCGAGTTCGGCTCGGGCATCGTGATACCGGCTGCAATACGCGCAGTCGCTTCGGCCGCAGGCCGTGTCCCTAAGCTCCCGGATGAGTTCGCGGGTTCCGGGAACCTGATACAGGACCCAAGGCGGCAGAACGGAATTGCCGCCCGATACGCGCAGCCAGGCGAGGACATAGGCCAAAGGCAAGTGGCTGTCGGCCTGATCGAGATCCTCGGTGAGCAGCCGCCGGAGGCGCGTGGCACAGACCTTGGGGCCGGCGAGGTTCGGAAGAAAACGGCGTACCTCTTCGAGCCGCGGTTTCGGCGCCTCTCTCACGACGGAAAACAGGCGGTCGTAGTCGGCACCCGGAACCTTCGCCAGCAGATAGTGGTAACAGGCGAGTTCCTCGGGGCTCTGGACCTGGAGCTGCTCGAACGCGTCCATTTGGTCGCCGAACAGCCGAAAGCTCAACTGGGCGTCCTTGAGCGGATCGTTCCTGGAATCCTTGACGAGCTTGTAGTCCTTGACCAGGCTGTGATACGGGTTCTGCGGGAAAGCGAGCGGCGAGAGCCAGAGCGTATCCACGACGGGAAGCCCCAACAGCGCGAGATCGGGGAAGAGCGACTTCAGAACCGGCAGATCGTGCCCGGTGATATTGTGGCCCAGCAGGAAGGCCGCGCCGGCGCTCAGCCGGTCCAACTCCGCCCGCAGCTCGACGATCGCATACGAGCCTTGAAAATGGGCCTGTTGGCCGGTATCGGCACGCCACGCGCCAATCTTGGTAAGCTTGACCTCGGCGCCGACCGTGGTTTCGATGTCGAGGCACAGGGCTTTGGGGCGGAAGGAGGTTTTTGGGGACTGTTGCGCCATGCGTTCGTTCCACGCCTGAATTCGCCTTCTAACGCCAGTATAATAGACATTATCGGAAACCACCTTTCATAACCGGAACAGAGGAAAAGGCCGGCTATCAATAACTCTGGTTTCGGCAGTAGCTCCTGTAATTGTGCAGGCCGCAGGCCAATTCAATGACGACATCGTCGTAGCCTTCCTTGGTGTTCCTGAACACGTCTTTGACGACGCGGCACCGCTTGATTCCCGAGATGATGTGTTCGATGATCACGCGGATGCTTGAGTGGAGCCGGTTGGCCTCCTGGTCGTCGGCCGAAAGCCGGCCGTTGCGCGGCCTCTTCTTCGGCTGGTGGACTGTGACATTCGCCAGTTCGTGTCCCTGGAAGCCGCTGTCGCGATACAGCTCGACGCCGTCGGGGAACCGGGTCCCTTCTTCGTCGCAGATCTTCTTGTCGTGCTTCTTGCCCTCATGGGTCGAGCCCAAGTACTTGACCTGCCGGTCCTCCAGGCCGCCGACAAGGTTGTTCTTCACGGTGTGGCATTTTTTTTACCGCTGTAGTGGATGCGTTGCCCCAGGTCGTTGACGGGGCGGTTGATGCGCCTTTCCGTCCCGTCTATGCCCAAGTCCTGCCGCGTCTCCTGCTCCAGCCTGGACAGCATCTCCTCGGTGAGCCGGGGGGCTTGTGCCCGCGGGCGTCAAGTGTCTTGTTGAGCACCCTGCTCAACCGGTGGATCGTGAAGTTGGCCTGGGGTTGGCTCATGCCGAACAGATGCGCGATGACCTCTTGCAGAGGGTAGGTCTTCAGATAGAACAGGATGAACAGCAGCCGGTCGGCCATGCTCGCGATAATCGGCGGACGCCCTCCTTTAGTCAGGTTCCTGCCGGTTTCTTCGTCCCATGTCGCCGCAAAAGAAACCAAGAGTTCCTCAAACTCGGAGGCCTTCAGACTGGTCATGGCCATCAATGTCTTCGGCTTTTGCTTCACGTCTTCGTAGGAAAGCATACTCTTGCCCTTAGTTCTCTTAGAACTCTTCGTTATTCAATGACAGACTGTCATGCTAGTTTCCGATAATGTCTAATAAGTAGTTGGGCGACTTCGGGGGAACGGGACTACACTTTATGTCTTACATTCTCGAACGCACATAGTAGTGACGTTTGTTGTCACGTTGGATCAAAGGAGAAACTCAAATGGCTAATGGCCCATTCGTATATACTAAAGTAGAGAGTTTAGAGGGAAAGCCGAAGGTATTCGGCGGGGAATGTGCTGGCTTAGTGCAGTGGCACACAAAGGCCGGTAAGGCCGGCACTTGGCGAGAAGGCATCAAGGTACGTGGAAACGGCGACAAAATTAGAGTTGTACCTGATGCTAATGCATGGTATTGATGGCCCACTTGTTTCTCAAACAAATCCGAATATAAAAACCTTCCGTGATCTACGACAAATTTAGCCAAATAACCGATGACCGCATCGTGGCATCGTTGATTGGAATGCCCAAGGCGAAGTTCACAGCCCTCGTCAAAGTATTCGAGTCGGCCGCTCTCGCCATCGATCGAGAGCGTGTCGAAAAGGGCGAGATAAAACACGTCAAACAGGGCGGCCCTAAAGGTTACAGCGTTTTCAACTTCAAAAAAATACACTAAAAACAAATTTATTATTAAAAATCACCAACTTATAGAATTTTACCTGTATTTTCATGGCCATAAAAACGCTGTATCTTGATTCTTACGAGAAAAAGCTGTTTTTCGTTTTGTACTATCTGAAAACCTATCCCACTTTTGACGTTCTGGGCTTTCATTTCGGTTTCAGTGGCGGACATGCCCATGCCCACATCGACCGGTTGCTGCCGGTTTTGGGACGAGCGCTGACAAGCCTCAACGTCATGCCGGAGCGCACGCTAACAACCCCAGAAGAATTCTCTCAACTCATTGATCAATATAAGAACATAGCGATCGATAGCGTGGAGGTCGCTTGCGTTCGACCCCAAGATGAAACTGAACAGGAAAAGCGTTACAGCGGAAAAAAAAAGACATACGCTCAAATCCCTCGTAATCTCCGACTTTAATCGAAGGATATTGTTTTTGTGCTGCATTGTGGCAGGCAGCGTACATGACTACACACTCATGAAAGACGTCTTCACACCGGGTTCAGCGTGGTTCGAGAAGGTCAATTTATGGCTTGACTTAGGATTTCTGGGGGCTGACAAAGATTATCAAAGCACCCAAATATATCTACCCCACAAGAAACCTAGAAAATCCAAGAAAAACCCTAATCCGACATTGACGCCTGAGCAGAAGAAACAGAACAGAAAACAAGCCGCCACGCGGGTCATCGTTGAGCATGCCATCGGTGGCATGAAGTTCTTCCACTGCTTGATGCATCGGATTAGAAATCATCTGGGTCACTTCGTGGATTATTTTTTCTCACTTTCCGCCGGGCTTTGGAACTACAAAATCTGTTGATTTACAATTGTTTAGCATCTGAAACAACTCTATTGAGAAGGGTACTGCAGTCGCAACCTTCGTTGATGGTAAATACCCCAATGAATCTCATGGAAACCACGCTGCACTATATATCTCCCAAGACGGTTCTGGGGTATGGGTAATGGACCAGTGGAGTACAAAGCCTTCGATCTCAAAACGTAAAATGCTCTTTAAAGGGAAAAACAGTGACGGCACGTACAAAGATCCAAGCAACAACGGAGATGCTCTCTCGGTGATTATCCATGAATAGTGAAACGCTCGCGTATTTTTGTTTTGTCATTATGATTCTCACTCACGCTTGTAGCACACACGCGGAGGATGTCTATCGTTGTCCTCCTGAGGTTTCGGTATCTTGGAGCATTCCGGCTCCGCCAACTGGATGGGATGTGTCAGGCGCTCAAGAAGGTCCGAGAGTTGCGCACTACTTGGTTTCAGTAACCTTTAGTGACGGGCCGCCTGAAAATGGCGCATTTCTCCGGCCAGCGCTAACGCGTGAGGTAGAGGTCGACGGTGGGAGCGTGGTTATCGAGAGATATGAATTTTCCGACCGTGTGAATCCGACAATTTGGCTGGTCTGTAGGTACGGAAATACTCCGGCAACTCTGACTAAAAGCATCCCTGCGGAAATGGAATCTTGTGAGGTGAAGCGTCCGAAAGATTTGTCTGAACAAGAAGTACGTTGTCGCTGAGGAGGTGCTCTCCTCCGGATACATACGAATGCACATCGCCCAACAAAGCGCTGCACCGGACGGCAATTCCGCTGCGCTCCATTGCCGCCAGTGAGCTTTAGCGGTCGGGAGTCTTTTCCAGGCGTCATGCCCCGACCGAGCGTCCGCGTCGGCAAAGGATTGCCGACCTACGCCGAGCTGCCTTGTAGGTCGGGAATCCTTTCCCGACGTCACGTCCCGGCCGAGCGTCCGCTACACTACGCCACCTTGTAGGTCGGGAATCCTTTCCCGACGCCGTGCCCCGACCGAGCGTCCGCGTCGGCAAGGGATTGCCGGCCTACACTACGCCACCTTGTAGGTCGGGAATCCTTTCCCGACGTCACGTCCCGGCCGAGCGTCTGCGTCGGCAAGGGATTCGCGACATTACGCCGCTCGGCCCGCGGTTTGTCTCTTGATTTCCAGGACGGTATCTATCACTGCGGTCGCTCCACGCGTTCGTTCAAAGGGACTGAAACGTCTGTTGGTCTCGAAGTCGGGCCGCCAAATTCGTGAGCCGCCGCGAGGAGGTCCGTCGCCGAACCGCCATCGCCAACGCTTTCGGCTGCGCAATGAGGACGACCAGCCGCTTGCCGCGGGTCACTCCAGTGTAGACCAGATTCCGCTCGAGCAGGGTGTAATGCTGCAGCGCCAGGGGAATCACCACGGCCGGATATTCGGAGCCCTGCGCCTTGTGTATGCTCGCCGCGTACGCCAGCGACACTTCGTCGAGTTCCCCGAAATCGTAGGTCACGTCGCGGCCATCGTAGTCGACCATCACCTGGCCTTCCTCGATATCGATCCCGACGATCTTCCCGATATCGCCGTTGAACACCTCCTTGTCGTAATTGTTGACCCGCTGCATCACCTTGTCGCCCGGCGCAAAGATGTTCCCGAAGCGGGCCAGCCTGGGTTCGCTCGCACCGTTCAGGCGCTGCTGCAACGCCACGTTGAGCGCCCGAACGCCGAGTCCGCCCCGGTTCATCGGCGTCAGCACCTGAAGGTCTCCGATCGGGTCGAGCTGAAATTTCCTCGGAATCCTTACCGTCACCACCTCGATCAGCGTATCGAACAGCGCCTCCGGGGTTTCGGCCTCGATGACATAAAAATCGCTGGCTTCGCCCGGCGGGGTCTTGATCGGCCGCTGCCCCTGGTTGATCCGATGGGCGTTGACGATGATCCTGGAGGTTTGCGCCTGGCGGAAAATCTCGGTCAGGCGGACGGTCGGAATCGCGCCGGATTCGATGAGATCGGCGAGCACCGCGCCGGGACCGACCGAGGGCAACTGATCGACGTCGCCCACGATCAGGAGTCCCGCGGCCGTCGGAATGGCCTTGAGCAGCTGATACATCAGCACGACGTCCATCATCGAGGCCTCGTCGATCACCACCAGATCGGCGTCCAGGGGTCGCTGCTCGGTGCGGGTGAAGGCGAAAGCCTTGGGATCGAATTCGAGCAGCCGGTGCACGGTCTTCGCCTCCAGGCCGGTGGATTCGGTGAGCCGCTTGGCGGCGCGTCCGGTGGGCGCGCACAACAACACCCGCGCTTTCTTGGCCCTCAGAATCTTGAGCAGGCTGTTGACCAGGGTCGTCTTGCCGACCCCGGGACCGCCGGTGATGATTGCCGCCTTGCTCGTCGTCACCAGGCGAACCGCCTCGCGCTGCGAATCCGAGAGATTCAGCCCGGTCTTCCCTTCGACCCAGGTTATGGCCTTGTCCGCGTCGATCTCGCCCCAGGGCGGCGGCCCTTCGAGCAGCCGCCGGAGTTGCTTCGCGCAGCCCGACTCGGCGCGATGGAGGCCGGCGAGATACAGGGCCTCGCGTTCGCCGACGGCTTCGCCGATCAACTGGCCTTCTTCGAGTTCGCCATCGATCGCCTCGACGATGGTTTCCTCGCGGATCTCCAGCAAAGGCACGGCCATCTCGACCAACTGGTCCCGATAGGCGGCGCAATGCCCCTGCTCCGACCACTGCTGCAACACGTGGCGGACGCCGGCTTGCGCCCGTATGAGGGAATCGGCCGGAATCCCCAGCCGCTGCGCCAGGACATCCGCCGTCTTGAAGCCGATGCCGTGAATATCCAGCGCCAGGCGATAGGGATTCTCGGTCACCTTGAGAATGGCTTCGTCGCCGTAGGTCTTGTAAATCCGGACCGCTCGCGAGGTGCCGACGCCGTGGGACTGGAGAAACACCATGATGTCCCGGATCACCTTCTGTTCGGCCCAGGCGGCGGTGATCCGCGCCCGCCGCTTAGGGCCTATGCCTTCGACCTCCGAGAGGCGCTCCGGCGTCTGCTCGATGATGTCGAACACCGCTTCCCCGAAAGCCCTGACCAGCTTCCGGGCGAAATGGGGACCGATGCCTTTCACCATGCCCGAGCCCAGATACTTTTCGATACCTTCCAGGGAACTCGGCGGAATCACCCGAAGCTGTCGCGCCTTGAACTGCAAGCCGTGCTCGCGGTCGTTGACCCAGGCGCCGATACACTCGATCTGCTCGCCCGCGGTGACCGAAGCGGCGCTGCCCACCACCGTCACCAGATCGCGCTGGCCCCGAACCTTGACCCGCAGCACGCAAAAGCCCGTGGCATCGCTGTGAAAGGTCACGCGCTCTATGGTGCCGCTGAGATGTTCGGTTTCCGGGAAAGAGGACGGCGACGACATGGCAGACGGGATGATGTGAATACGGCTCCTCGCGGCCGAGTAAGCGACGCCACCGTTTGACGATGGCGATTTTCGTATTATCCCCGAGCTTGAGCGTATTGTGGTTACGGTTTCTTTTACTTTGAAAAATCGTGGTTAGAGACCTCGAACGATGCGGTTGGTACCTCACCGCATCCTACGACGTCGCACGTTCCGGTTCGCTCCCGGCGAACGGGTGCACGGAAGCGCCGCACGAAGGGGCCGCACACGGATCGTGCGGCATGAACCGCATCGTTCGAGGTTTTTCGGATGACGGGCTGCCGCTCGGCGGTCATTTGTGGCAGTATTGGATCACCCAAGTTCAGGCTGCTATCGGTATGGACTTCATCATCATCACCGGCGATCAAGCCCTCTTTGATACGTCCTTCGCGCCCGCGACGGTGATCGCCCCGCCGGGTGTGATCACCGGCACGTCGAAAGAAAAAATCAACGGATCGATCGTCTGCGCCGTGGGCGACGAGGCGTCCGTGGTGGTTGCGGGAGCTGCCTATGTTACGCCGTCGTTTCCCATCCCCGGTGTGGGAACTCTGACCATCGAAAGCCTGGGGGCGGACCAGCAGGCGCAAAAGGGAAAAACCGGGGGGCGGGCGGCGATTCTGAAAGGGACGAAATTTCGCGCCCGGTTCCAGGTCAACGTTCCGGCGCAAGTCGTTCAACCGACGGGAACGGTTTTCGATCCGAACCCGGTGTACTCCGGTACGGGCAGCTTCATCACGACCAACACGCATGTGCGGGCGGAGTAGGTAAATCCGGCATGCATGCACTCACTTTTGCAATTTGGGGTTCAATTTGCGCGGCACCGGCTCCGGGTGGTGGTGGCACCATTTTGTAGCCTGCTCGGCCAGATAGTAATAACTGCTGCCTGGCCCGGAGAGGTCGGGTGAGCCCGGGTTCATCAGGATACGCTCCACTGCTCCACGAATCTTCACGCGCTCGTGATCGGCAAAGGCAATTGGGTCGTCCAGCGCTTGGCCTATAAACCGCGTCATCAATTCGAAGCTTTCGTCCCAGTTTTCGTTCCCGTTCCGATAGGCTTCATCCGTAATCTTTCCGATGCATCTGAGTAGCTCGCCCTGAACCGTATCGGCTTGGCCGCGTTGCGGAACAAGCTTCTCCCATAGTCGCCGGTAATCCTGTGTCCAGTCCTGATTACTCATCTTGCCGGCCGCCCTCGCCGAAAGATTTCCCGCTAAATTTGCGCAGCAGCGATATTGTCCTCTCATCCCCCATTTCCTCCGCCAAACTAAGCGGTGACGACGATCCCCACTTATCCTCAGCGCTAGGGTCGGCACCAGCTTCCAGGAGAAGTCGTAAGACTTCCGCCGATGCACCGGACATGAGTGTTCGCCACAGTGGCGTGGTTCCGTCTTCATCACGCGGATCGGCTGCGGCCCCCGCCTCCAAGAGAGTACGCACTGCCTCCGCCTTCTGGTCCTGGCCCGCGAAATGCAGCGCGGTCCACCCGCTGTGGTCGGCTGCGTTGACGTCGGCTCCCCGCGCGACGAGAAGCTTCATGGTTTCCGGTCTTGGGTGCTCAGCCAGCACCGCATGCATGAGCGGAGTACGACCGTCGTCGTCGCGTAAATTGACATTGCCAGGGGATAAGCCCGCAGCCAGCTTGGCCGTGTCCTCGCGGTAAATCGCCTTAAGAATGCTTTTAAGGTTCATTTCTGCTCGAACTCATGGCTGATATTCCTGGCTGGGTCTTCGATCTGGAACCACTGCGGATGCGCGTTGACCCAGTCGTTGAATTGCCCCTGGGTCATCCCTTTAGCCTGAGCCTGCTTCACCAATCGACGATGCTCATGCCCCTTCTTGTGACCGAAGTGATACGGGCCGGCCTTCGGAATGATCAGGCGCGGAGGATTGGGATCAATGAATCCATTTCGCGTTGTCGGTGCCGCGGCTATGATGGCGGCTTTCGTGGCCTCGCGCAACGCGGGCCGTTCGAGTTCTCTGCCGCGGGTTTCCTCCCGGTACGCGGCTTCGACTGCGGACGCAATACGTGATCCGGACGCCCGAGCGTTAAAAATGGCTGCTTTGATCAATTGATTCGGCTTCGCATAATCGCCGGCACCGGCATCTATTTGACCCTTTACCCTCGTGATTTGTCCCGGTGTGGCGTGTGGATCGACGCGCTGCACTCCCCCGACCACTAAGGGCTCCATCGCCTGACCGAAAGCGTGGCTGGCCAGCACCGGCTTCTGGATGAAGACGCCGGCTGGCGGGATGTTTGCGATTTCGCCCTTGGCCCTTTCCCACTTCCTAATGCCTGGATTGGTTTCCCCGAGGGTCACGACCGATGCCCGCACATCGTCCCTGGCCGCCGAGTGGCAGGCGGTGATCTGTTTGCTGAACTTCTTCTCAAGCGATACGGAAACTTTGCGCGCGACCTTCGTGCCAGGACTCAGCGCCACGTCTATGTCGATATCCTCGTCTCGCTCGACCCCCTCGGGCGTCTGGTCGAGAATCGTGATCTTGATCGTGTTCTTCTTAAGCTTCGGCTGGTACTTCGCTTTTAATGCCTGCGCTAATTTGTTCGTCTCCTCTATGGCTTTAGTGGGATCGTCTGCCGCGGCGGGTCTCTTGAGAGCACTGATAATCAAGCGTTTTGCTTTCTTCGGTGAGAGGCTTCGATCTTTTCCCTTATCCGCTTTTTTCCCCTTACCCTTTTTGACCTTACCCAATAGCTTTTTGATCGTCTTCTTCAGCTTCTGGAACAGCGCGGTAATCGCTTTGGTGGCGGGCTTGCGGATCGCCTTGAAGATCTTCTGGATCTTGCCCACCACGCCGCCGATTCCGATCAACGCCCCGACGAAGCCCAATACCACCGGCAGCAGGCGCTTCAGCAAGTTGTTGATGGCATTGGCGACCACACCGACCTGACCCTGCAGGATGGCCATGGCCGTACCCGCGATCGTGCTGACCAATTCGGCGAGTTGGGCGGCGTTGTCGCGGAACCAGAGAACCACGTCGATGATGGTCGCCACGATCGTGACGACCGTGCCGACGCCCCCGCTCACCAGGCCGGAGATAATGCCCAGCACCTTTTTGATGCCGGCGATCACGAGTCCTTCCGCGATCGCCTTGCCGGCTTCGCCGAGCACCTGCTCCTTCATCTGTTCGAATTCGGATTGCAAATAGCGGAACAGGCCGGCCGGTCCTTCGGAAGCCAGGATGCCGAAAATCTCCTTGATCTTCTCGGCACCCGCTTCACCCTTTTCGATCAGGGCGACGACCGGGGCGCCGAGCACTTTGCGGGCGATGTTCTTGATGTTCGCCACGCCCAGCCCGACCAGTTCGAGCAGGAAGCCGATGATGCCCTTGGCGTCGAAGCTGCTCGGCAGGGCGATCCCGGCGCCGCCCAGGTTGCCGGTGAGCCACTGGACGACGGCGCTCTTGATGTTCTCGCCGATCTCGCTCATGAACATCGTCAGGCCCTGGATGATGCCCTGGCCGAGATTGCTCAGAAACTGTCCGGGGTCCTTGATGATGCGATGGGCCGCATCCCCGACGATGGCGGCGAGTTTTTCGATCCAGCCGACGACCGCATCCTTGAGCGTGTGATAGGCATCCTCGGCATGCTCCAGGAAGTTCTTGTATTTCTCGCGGATCGCATCCTCGGCCGCCTTGGCTTCCTCTAAGGCCTGGACGTAGCGCTTGGCGAGGCTCTGAACGATCTCGCCTTCCTTCTTCCTGATCTCGGATTCCAGGCTCCGGAACTTGTCGTTCATCTCCTCGGATTTCTGCTGCTTGAAATCCTCGAGATCGCTGCCGAGCGCGTCGAGCTTCTGCTGGACCTCGGTCTTGCCCGTTTCGACCAGCTTGCGCGCGTCCTTCAGGCCGGTATCCACCAGGTCGGCGACGTTGCCGATCGCGACGCGGAGATCCGCGACGAAAGTCGCGCGTCCCTCTGCGTAGAAATCCTGAACTTCCGGGGGCGGTTCGTCGAACAGCGCCTCGTTCAGCCACTCCAGCGCCGTTTCGTACCAGGCCTTTTTATGGGCCTCGGCATTGGTGTCGATGAACGCGGTGAACTTGCTGACGGCGGCGTCGGCCTCGCGCCCGAAAGTGTTTGCCACGTCCTTGTCGAGCTGTTCCAGCCGCGTTTTCACCTTGGACTGGGTCGACGTAAAGACGGCATCGATTTCCCGGGCCGCCACTTCGCGCTTGAGTTCGTTCTCCGTCTTGGTCTGCTGCTGCCCGGTTCCGACGTCGCCGAACTTTCCGGAGCGCTCGCCGAACATCGCGGCGACGCCCGACTGCCCGGCGGAAGTAGCGTCGCCGCGGGCGGACTCCAGGACCGACGCTTCCCGGTCTCGGTACTCGGCGGGCAGCTGTTCCGATGCCTCGGAGAGCGAGTCCTGGGCCGCGGCCGCCGCCTTGAGTTCGGGGTCGTCGTGCTTGTCCATGAACTCGCGGGTGATACACGCTTCCTTGAGGATGTTCTCGGTGCGTACGGTATCGGGCCGCAGATCGAATTCCGAGGCGGTCTTCGGCGGCGGCATTGCCCGGTCGGCGCGCACGCTGCCCGGCTGGGCGCCCGGCGGTTCGACCTCGAGCGCCGTGGGCGTGCGCGGCGATTCACCGGGTGCGGGCTCCTCGGCCGCGGCGTCTTCCAGCGGTCCCTGGCTGTTGTCCTGGGCGGCGTCCACCTCGCCGGTGACGGCGTTCTTTACCTCGGCGGCTTTGTTACGCTGGCGGAACTTGAACACGTCGTCGAGCGTGGCCGGCGCGATCTTTTCGACTTCGGCGAGCACTTTTTCGATGAAGGCGGTCTTGTCGAAAGCCGGGGGATTGGCCGCCTCGGCGTCCATCTTGCCGACCTGATCCTTTTGCGCATGGCTCTGCTTTTCGCCCTCCTTCACTTCGGCCGCGGCATTGGCTCCCTCGGACTTCTCTTCACCCGGACCGTGCTGCGACTGGTTCTCGGCCCGGTTCTCGACCCGGTTTTCCGCCTTCTGAAAAGCGGGGTCCTCGGCCGGTGATGCCGGCGAAGGGGCGACCTCCACTTCCGGAACCGGGTCGGCCGGCGGACAATCGTCCGCCAGGCGCTGCACCAGGTCGCCCCCCCGGCCTCGCGCCTCGCCTCTCTGCTGCAATACGTGGGAAATCTCGTGGGCGATCAGATGCCGGCCGGCGCCGGATTCCGGTCGATACTGGCCGGCGCCGAAAACGATGTGTTCGCCGCGGGTGAATGCCTTGGCGCCGAGCGAGCGGGCGAGCCGCAAGGCCCGTGCGTCATCGTGCAGGCGAATACCGGTCAAATCGGCTCCGAAACGGGGCTCCATGAATCGGCGCAGCGAATCCGGGACGGCCCGGCCGCCGGCGCCCGTGACCGCGGCCAACTCGGCGGACAATGCTGCGCCGGGCTGCGGCGGAGCGCCGGCTGCAACGGCTTTCCGCTGCACCTTGACCTCTTCGGCGACTTCTTCGGCAGACGGCTCTTGCGGGACTTGCTCGGCGTCCGGATCTTCGTCGATCGCGGGTCTTGCGAGCGCGGGATCGTCGGTGCCCGCTTGCTCGCCCAGTCCCGCGGCGGAAGCCGGTTCGCTCTCGACTGCGGGAGCTGCGTCGGCAAGCGCCAGGGCATCGCTCTCGATGGCGGTCGGCGGCTGTTGGGCGCGCGGCCCGGCTGAAGCCGGGGCGGCAACGGCCTCGTCGGGCGCCGGAGCCGCTTCGACCGGCGCCGCCGCCGGCTCGACGATCGCCGCATTCGCCGCTTCGAACGCCGGCGGTAATGCCGTCGCAACGATCAGCCGTTCTTCATTCGCAGGCCCCGGAGCTTCCTCCCCGGCCATGGGCAGCTCGCGGGAATGCGCGAATAAAGTCTGTTCCGTGTCGCGGCGGGTGAGGCTCCAGCGTGCCGCAGCGGCGCCTCCCCGCGGGTTCAGATGGAATTCCAGGGTGTAGCCGCCGGCCTCGACGATCCGCGTGACCGACGCCGCTTCGGTTTCGTCGAGCAGTTCCGTCAAGACGCGCCCGGACTCGCCCTGAAGCGCGATTCGGAGCAATTCGTCGACGATGCGGAGTACCGCCGGCGAAACCACCGATCCCCCGATCTCGAACAATTCCCGGAGTTCCTCGCGTGCGGCCTCCGGGCTGCGCTTCGGCGCCGCGCCGGCGCCGTCCTCGTGCAATACTTCCCGCTGCACGCTGTGCAAACCGCCCCGCTGCTGCAAGACATGGGTCAGCTCATGGGCGATCAGCCGCTGCCCCTGTTCGACTCCCGGACGGTATTCGCCGGCGCCGAAAACGATATGCTTGCCGACGGTGAACGCACGGGCATTGGCATTGCGGGCCAGCTCGGCGGCGTCGGGGCCGGCGTGCACCCGGACATCGCCGAAGCTGCGCCCGAACCGCGGTTCGAGGAAAGCGCGCAAGGGATCGGGCAGCGGCTGGCCGCGGCCGCGGCGAAGCAAGCGAAAATCGGTTTCAAATCGGGGAGTGATCCGCGGTCGCCGCGGATGCCTGGCGCGCTGCTGGACCGGCTCATCTTCCTCCTCGGCGGTTCGCCGCTGAAGGGCGGAAGCCCGGGCCTGCTCGTCTTCGTCCCGGCCCTCCTCCTGCCGCTGAAGCGAGGACGTTTGCACCGGCTCCTCTTCTTTTTCCTCCTGCCGCTGGCGCGAGAGCGTCTGCGCTTCTTGCTCTTCCGTTTCCTCCCCCGTCTCCGGCCGCTGCATGGCGGCGGTCGGCTGTTCCTGTTCCTCCTCTTCCTTCATCTCCTGCCGCTGCATGGAAGCTTCCGGCTCCTCCGCTTCTTCATCCCCCCGTTCCCGTTGCAGCGAAGCGGTCTGCGCCGACTCCTCCGGGTCCTGATCCGGCGCTTCCCGGCGCTGCAGGGCGGAGGTCTGCGCCCGGTTTTCTTCGGGCTCCTCGTCCTGCCGCCATTGCAGTGCGAAGGTTTGAGCCTGCTCCTCTTCGTCCGTCTCCTGACGCTGGAGAGGGGATTTTCGTTCGCCCTCCTCCCGATCCGGCCGGCTGCGTTCGCCGGGCCGAGGGTTCGGCTCCGGCATGCTCATCACACGGTTGGCGATGCGGTCGGCTTCGCGTTCGTACGCATCGTCGGGATCGTTGACGCGCAGCTTGGGCTGCAGGGCGCCGATCGCGACGGATTCGGGGCTGTCCGGCCGGCGCGCGCGCTTCCCCCGTGCCTTGCTGCCCGGGCCGGTGTTCGCCGCGTTCTTCGCGGCGGCTTTCGCTTTCGGACCTGCCAGTGCCGGCATGCTTACACCTCGTCACCTGTTTCGCGACGCTCGGAACGGCCCTTCGAGCTCCACCATGAAGTCGGTGAAGCGCTGGGTCGCGTGCACCTTTTTCCAGCCGCCCCTCGCCATCAGCTTCATCATCGGCATGTTGTCGGCAGCCACCCGACAGCCGACCTTGCCTTTCCGATAGTACTGCGCGGAGAGCAGTTCGCCGAACTTCAGGATCAGCCCCTGTCCGCGCAACGACGGAATGAGAAAAGCGGACACGATCCACAGGATGGGCTCGCGGCCGCGCCCGAGGTCAATCGTGTCCTCGCGTATCGCCAGGTATCCCACGCGTTGGGAATCCATGAGCAGGATGAAGGATTGCACCCGCCGTGATCTCGGCGCCGGCAGCCCCAGATGCGCCGCCCAGGATTGCAGCCAGGGCAAATCCCCGGCCGCGGCCGGGCGGGCCGACAAGCCGGCGTTCGCGGTCCGGGCCTCCGCGGCCGGCGCCCGGGCCGCGGGAGATGCCTGCCGGTCCGCCGTGCGGCTGATGATACGCTTGTCCGGAATGGCGGCTCCTCGGATCATGCTGGTCTCCTCATGTTTCGCAAACCCCGTGCCGGTAGGTACGCATCCGGCGAAGCAGATCTTCTTCGCTTCGAATCCTGGCCTCCAGGCGATCCACCGGCTCGCCGCGGCGGACGGCCCGCTCCAGCTTGCTGCGCAGCGCCCTCAGGTGCCCCTCGAGGTCCTGTTCGACCCGGTTCCCGATACCGTTCCGGTTGATTTTCGGTGCGTCCATCGTTCTGCCCTAGCCGCGCGCCGCGAACCATCTCAGGATGGGCGGAATAAACGGACCGCCGCCCTCGGGTCCCAGGCCGAGACAGGTGTCGCACAGTGTCACGAACAGTTGCCGGGCGGTCTGATGTATGGTTTCGACCGACACCAGATCCTCCGGGCTCGATTCCAAGGCCGGCCGCAGCCAGACCAGATTGCCGCGGTGGACGCGGAACGGGTCCTTGTCGTTGGCGGGTCCGCCGCCCTCGCCTTCCACGCCGTGGCAGGTCGCCGAAAAGCTCATGTGGGTGGTGATGTTGTGGCTGGCCGACACCATGAAGCCGCCGAGTGCGAGCAAGGAGATCAGGGCATCGTTCACCCCTTCGGCCACGCGGTTGTGGGAAACCTGGGTGGTCGCCCCCACCGCGACCACCTGGGCGGATATGCGCGGCTGGCGGTTGAATTGGGTGCCGTTCTTCTTTTTCAGGCCCGGGTCTTCCACGTTCAGCGCGAACTGGTTGCCGTGCAGGGTCACGGCGTCGAGGCTGCAAATGCCGACCGAGAAGCCGGAAGCGAGACCGGCGGCGGCGTTGCTCGCCTCCACCCAGCGCAGGATGACGTGATTGTTGTTGAACAGCACCGGACCGCCTTGTCCGATGATGCCCCCGCCTTCTCCCGGCGCTCCCACACCGCCGCCGCCCTGGTCGTCGCCGGGCTGGCGCGCCAGATATTCGGGGGTGCGCGGCGGAAAGCTCCAGCGATTGGGCGAGGGTTCGCCCGCGGGCAAGTCTATGGATTCCCAGGGAATGCCGGCATTGACGATCGCCACCGTATGCGCCGTGCTCGCCTGCTGCGCGGTGGCGTTGTTGCCGAGCGAGAGCAGATAGTTGTCCTCGATCGTCACGGGACCGGTGGTGCGCGCGGCCAGCGCCGGTCCGTTCGGGTGCTCGACGGTGTTGCCGATCACCCGTAGCGAGCTGCCGAGGGTGTCCGACTGGTCCTGGGTAGCGCGGTTGGACGCGATGCCCGCCAGCGAGACGGCGATGCCCGCGCGCATGCTCGAGATCGACGGAATCGAGGCCGGCTGCCGAAGCCCGTTATTCTGGATGCGATTGCCCTCGATCACGATATCGTTGCCGAAGATGACGCAAACGCCGGCGATCGGCTCCGGATCGGTGGTTCCGTTGTCGTAGATGTCGTTGTCGCGGATCGCGATGTGCTCGCCGTCCACCAGCACGATCCCGGCCGGCGGAATCGAGGAGACCAGGAACTGCCCGAACACCTCCTCTTCGCCCGCCGAGAGCTTCTTGGTCTTCTGCACCGGCGAGTTCGACGCCAGGGTCCGCGATTGCACCACGCAGTTGAAGATGCGGTTCCGCTCTATCGTGATGCGGTCGACCGTAATCATGTCCTGCCCGCCGTCGTCGTCCAGGGAAAGCGTGGTCAGCACCGAAATGCCGTTGCCCTGCATGGACTCGATCCGGTTGTCGCCGATCAGGATATCGTCCAGATCGCCGGCGGTCTCCGGGTCGAAACGAACATGGTTGACCGACACCGGCTGAACCGCCGCTTGCAGCGGTGCGCAAGGATCGAAGGTGTTCTGTACGCCGGTGCCGGCGCCGAAGTGGGTGGTGGTGGTGGTGGTGGTCGTCGTCGTCGTGGTGGTTTCGGCGATCCATTCCAGGCTGCCCAGCGTGATACCGTGGCCGAGCCCGCCCACGATGCGGTTTCGCCGGACCTGCACGCGGCGCGAGCCGCCGCCGATCTGCAGCCCGCCCCAGGCGGTAAAGGCGTCGTCGGTGCGGGCGGTTTCGATCCGGCAGTTCTCCACGCGAATGTCTTCTCCGCGCACGAACATGCCGGCCTCGTCGCTCACCGAGCCGCGCGTGTTCGACTCGCATTCGCGAATCAGCGCCCGGCGGCCGCGGCGGACGTCGATGGCCGTTCGGGCCTGCCCGCCGATGCCGGCGCGTTCGTCCGCGATCACGTGCAGCCGTTCCAGCACCAGGTCGTCGGCAACCGGTTCGGCGTCGAGTGCCTCGCGCCCGGCCAACACCCCGATCTGGCCGCGGGTCTCGAGGGAGAGGTCGCGGATAGAGACCCGCGGCGCGAGCACATGGACGAGCGCCGGACCGGTGTCGCCGGCCGGCGTTCGTAGTCTTGTCTGTAGCCCGCAGCCTTCCACGACCACATCGTCGCGCTCGATGCGAACCGTCTCGGCATAGGTCCCCGGCAGCACGCAGACCTTGCCGCCTTCCGCCGGCAGCCCGTCGATGGCGGCCTGGATCGACAGGTAGTCGCCCCGCGAACCGACGCCGTCGCCGACCGTGAGCGTGCAGCACCCGCCGCGGTCCACCAGCGGCTTGAAGAGCCTCCGGCAGTCGTGGATCGACTCGACCACCTCGGTATTCTCGTGTTCGCCCGGCCCCGGCGGCCGCAACCTGATGAGCGAGAGCGGCGTGTAAAAATGGCGCGGTCCGTGCGGCGGAACGCCGCCGCCCCGGGTCAGATTCCACGGCGTGATCTGCTGCGGCGTGTTCGGCCGCACGGTAACCACCCAGTAATCGCCCGGCCGGCCGCCGCCGCTGAACTCCGGGAGCAGGCCCTGGCGGCGCAGCAGGGTATGGTTGTCGGGGCCGGCCGCGGTGTCGAGCAAAACCTCGTCGTTCTCCGAGTCCAAACGATGCCAGACGCGCAGGTAAAGGTAGCGGCCGTCGGGGTCGGCGTCGTTGGGCAGCCACGGGAGATCGGGATGCGCGGCATCCCATTGCCGGACCAGGCCGTCGAGCAGCGGCAGGTCCGCCTCGGCGATGCGAAACGAGCCGTCGTCGGGATCGAAACCTTCCGCAACGCGCAGGAACACGCCGACTTCGGCCGCGACCTTTTCCGTGTTGTCGAGCAGGGCGGCCCAGGGCAAAAACTCGACCACGGTGTCGGCCAGGGGCCAGCGGGCCTCGTCGCGCGGTTCCGTGATCATGCGCACCGGAACCCGGCCGTCCGCGGCCTCGCCGAGTTCGACGCGGTACAGCGGGGAGGCGTTGTCGAATCCCCAGACATAGCGGTCCGGCGCCGCCAACATGATGCAAACGGTTTGGTTGTCGGCCCCCAGATAGCGCCCCACGTCGTCCGGAGCACAGGGCGCGCAGGGGTCCAGCGCTTCGCCCGGGACGAAGCGGATGCGCAGGCGGGCCGGCGACAGCAGCTCGTGGCCCGATTCGTCGAACACGCCCCCGGTTTCGGCCTCGATCTGCTGGCGGACCTCCGCCCAGGCCGCCGTACAGTCCTCGTCATTGTCCACTTCGCGAACTTCCACGCGCGCCATCCGCCGCTTGCGGGTCGAGGTGTCGATTCCGCCCAGGGCGCGCTCCCGGATTTCCCGGTCCTCGGCGGCGGTCACGTCCTGCTGCCAGCCGCGGAGATAAGCGAGTTGCGCATGCGTGGTTCCGGGCTGCGGCCGAGGCGCGTACGCGGCGTCCATTTGCAGGAAGTCGCGCTGAAACGCGATCGGGTCGCCGCCGGTCTCGTCGTTGAGCGTGCGTTCCGCGTGCTCGAAGCGCAGCCCCGCGACATAAATCGAACCGGGACGAATGCGGTAGTTCAGCGTGGCTATCGCCGGCTCGCCGTTGAACGAGACGGGCTGAATCGTGACCTCGTCGCCGATCGCGAGGTCCGCGGCAAAACCGGCGTCCGGGCTGCCGGTGGGCCCCACGATGTGGAGCAAGGCCTTGCGGCGCTCTTCGTCGGCGAGTTCGGCTGCTTCGTTGAAATCCGAGTCGAGCACCACCCGGCCCTGCTGCATGCGCGCGCCGACGTAATGCTTTTCGGGCTGGATGAGGAGACGGGTAATGTCGGCGTTTGTCATAGTTGTGCACCGCGAACGACGGTGAAATCGTAAGTTGTTATTCCGGGGGTGCGCCCGAACAGAATCGAGCACAAGCGCTTGAGGTCCGCCATTACCGGCTCGGCCGGCGATTCGCACCGGCCCCCCGGCGGCCGGAACCAGACCAGGTTGTCTTCGCTTAGAAAATAATCCGGATTTCCGTGATTGGCGCAGCCGAACACGGCCGGACAGTGGGTGAGATGATTGTCCGCGCACGCGGTCAACATCGGCGCCATCGCCGCGAGCGAGATCTGCGCCGCCTCCAGGGTCTCCGCGACGCGGTTGACGGCAACGTCCGCCGTGAGGCCGATCGCCGTCACCTGCGGAAGCGTGGAGGGTTTCGGACTGCGCGCCGCGAACTGGTTGCCGGTCACGGCGACATGGTCGAAGGAGACCAGCCATGCGCCGAAACCGCCCTCGGGCGGCGTGCCGGCGCCGTTGGTGGTGACCTGGTTGCCGCTGAACGAGAGGGCGCCGCCATCGCCTTCCGGCCATTCCTGGGCGCGGCCGTTCAGGTATTCCCGGGAACCCTCCGGCTGCTGCCATCGGTCCGGGTTCGGCTCGCCCTCGGGAAGATCGACCGCCTCCCAGGGCTTGCCGGCCGCAACGACCAGCACCGTCGGTCCGGGGATGTCCGGGTTCGGCTCGTACGAGTGGAAGTGATTGCCCGTGATGCGGCAGGCGCCCTGTGACAGCACGAAAGCCGCCGGCGCTCCGCGCTGATCGACCACATTCCGCCGCAGGTGAATATTGCGCGGACTGTGCTCGGTCACCACGCCCCCTCGCCTTGCGATCTCCGGGGCCGCTACCACGATACCGCCCCGGAATCGGGGGCCGAAGTTCCCGTCCCCGCCGGACTTCAGGGCACCGTTGCCGCGGATTCGGTTCGCGACGATCGTCACATATTCGCCGTGCGCCACGCAGGTGCCGCAAACCGGCGCGTCGAGCCCGGCTCCGTTTCCTTCGACGAGGTTGCCGCGCAGCGTGGCCCGGATCGCGTCCGAGAGCACGATGCCGCCGAACGCCGCCCGTTCGCCCTTGTTATCCATCGGCTGGCGGAGGTTGTCGAGGATGCGATTGCTCTCGATCACGAGATTCCTCGCCGCGAACGTGGTTCGACGGTAGCACAGGGGCGGCCCGGTCACGCGCTCGTCATGGTCCACATCGAGCGCCGGGGAGGAAATGCCGCTCCCGCCGACGCCCTCGACATGATTGTCCGAGATGACCAGGTCTTCAATGGCGGGCTGCGGCTCCGGAAAAAATTCCGTGCTGCCGTTGCCGTCCGGGTCGCCGATGACCCCGATCGGCCGGATGATGCCGGTCAGGGCGAAAGGAGGCTCCGGATTCGACTGCCCGCGCCCGGCGCCCTCGACATCGAGCCGGCTGCCGTCCAGCGCACGAAACGCGACGCTGCCCAGGGTGATGCCATGCCCGCGTCCGCCGCGGATGAGATTGCCGCGTATCTCGATGTCGCGCGAACCTCCGGCGATTTGAATACCGCCCCAGGCATAGCTGAAGTGATCGTCTCCGGCCGGGAGCGTCTCGATGCTGTTGTCCTCGATCAGCGCCCCGCCGGGGGTGTCGACGTAAATCGCGGCGTGATTGCTGAAAGCCCCGCTCATCTCGACCCGGCAGCGGGTGATCCGCACATCGCCGGTGCCGGCGACATGGATGGCGCTCATCGGCCCGGCGGTCTCGCTGGCCGCTGCGGTGAGATCGATCCGGCCAAGTTCGACGCGGCTTCCGCCCGCCATGCGAATGCCGATCTGCCCGCGCGCTTCGATGGCCAGATCGCGAATGCCGATGTTGCCGCCGTCCGCCGCCGGTTCGAGGCTGACCAGGACTTTACCGGCGGCGCTCTCGGGCGATGCGATCCGGGTGCGCCCGCCGCAGCCGGTCACCACGACATTGCTTTTCCCGGCGATGCGGATTTCCTCCGGGTAGACGCCGGGTCTCACGCAGATCCGCCCGCCGCTTACCGGCAGCGCGTCCAGCGCGGCCTGGATGGTGTCGAAATCGCCGCCGGGACCGACCTGATACGTGCAGCAGCCGCGCTCGGTCAGCGCCGGCAGCGTGGGCCGGCAGTCCTCGATCGCGATCACCCGGTGGGCAAAACCGCTCGCCGAGCGCCAGGCCACCAGGCTGATCGGCGCCACGACCTCGCGCGGCCCGTGCGGCGGCAAGCCGCCTTCCAGCATGATTTCGCGCGGCAGGATTTCGTCCGGCGCTTCCGGGCGCACGGCGATGGTCCAGAAGTCCCCGGGACGTCCGCGCCCGGTGAATACCGGAACCAGGCCGGTTTGCCCCAGCGCCTGGCCGGACGAGGTCGGGATGGTGAGCGGGGCATCGGGCGGCTTCAGGTGCCAGACCCGCATGTAGAGATAAGCCACGAAACCTTCCGAGCCGCCTTCCGTGGGATTGAGCTGGCCGGCGTACGGGTGACTATCGTCCCAGCGCAGCGCGAAACCGTCTTCCAGGGAACCGGTCCCGGACTTGAGATTCGCGACCGCCGCCGCCTCGGCCTTGGAATCGGTCCTGCCCTCGCCGACGCCGATTTGCAGCGCGGCGCCGGACGCGAGCCGCACGTGAAACGTTCGCGCCGCAGCATCGTAGGGACCGTCGGCTTCGGCGAAGAAGCCCGCGCGCGCGGCGATCCGCTCGTTCTTGACGGTTTCTCCGGCGATCTTGCCGCCCTGCGGCTGGCCGTTTTCGATCAGCGCTTCCCAGGGCAGGAACTCGACCACGGTGTTCTGGCGCGGGTAATGATGGGTATCCCTGGGCGGGGTCAGCATCTCGATGCGCGCGCCGCCCGCCCCGTCGAGCACCAGCCGGACGCGGTACAGCGGAGCCGCGTTGTCGAAGGCCCACACGTAGCGATCCGGCGCGGCCAGCATGATACGGATGGTTTGGCTCTCGCTCCCCAGGTAACGTCCTTCGAGAGCCGGTTTGCACGGCCCGCACGCGACCGCGGGCTCACCCCGGAACGTCATCCTGAGGCGAGCATTCGAGCGCAGCTCGCAGGTGGCGGGGTCGTAGGAAACCGTATCGCCGTTGCCCAGGTCTTCCAGTACTTCCTCGAACGCCGCGGCGCAATCCGTCGACTGCACCCCGCGGACCTCCACCCGCCGGACCCGGCGGACCCGCGTCGCCGCATCGGCGCCTCCCAGCGCGGGCTCCAGGATTTCGCCGTCCTCGATCGCCGTGACCGGCTGTTCCCAGCCGCGCAGATAAGCGAGCTGGCGCTGTTCGCCGATGGCCGCCCGCGGCGCCGTCGCCGCGCCCATCTGGAGAAACTCGCGCTGAAAAATCACCGACTCCGAGTCGCTCTGCTCCCATAAGACCCCGCCGAGGTACATGGCGCCGGGCCTCAGCGTGTAGTCGAGAACGAAGGCCCGGGAAAACGCGCCGAAGCGCACCAGTTTTGCATCGACGACGTCGCCGACCTTTAAAGCCGGCAGAAACCCGTTGTCCGGGCTGGCAGCCGGCCCGATCGCATCGAGCAGCGCTGCGCGCAAATCGTCGCTGTGGGCTTCGGCGTTTTCGTTGAAGTCCGAATCGAGCAGCGGACGCCCCTGCTGAAGGCGCGCGCCGGCGTAGTGCTTTCCCGGCTGGTTCAGATAGCGGCTGATGTCCGGATTCGCCATAACTGTTTCCCCCTCAACCGCTGTGTCCGTCGGTCAACGCCGCGCTGACCAGCCGAATGCCCGTCTCGAGCGTGTCCTCGCGATGCCGCGAATCCCGCTCCAGCGTCAATACCAGCGCATCTTTCGCACGCGCCGCATCCAGCGGTATCTCGAGCCGCACTTCCCGGCCCGGTTCGGCATCGTCGAGTTCGAGCGTGGCTTCCGCCAGGCGCATCGGGATCAAGACCGGCTCGTCCGGCTTCGCGACGCCGTAGCGAACCCGGAACCGAACGCCACCGGAGACGCGCTCCCGCGTCACGAACCCGAGCCTCAGTACCGGCGCATGCGCCGGCGCTTCCGCCCGCATCCACGCCCGGATGTACCGCCCCGGCGCGGAAACCACGAAATTCCTGAGCCGTCCGGCGATATGGCCTTTCTTCCCGCGGAACCCGAAAACGGCCCGCAGGCCGGCGTGTTCGGCGCTGTCCCGCGACCTTCCGAATTCGCTGAGCTTGAGCTGTCCGGTCTCGCCGTCGAGGCTCAGCAAGGTCAGGCCCTCCCGGTAATCGGCCTGCAGCGAGAGTTCATGCCAGACACGCCGCCTGTCCTCCGACGGTTCCGGAGATCCCAGGATTTTCTTGCCGTCCAGGCTGAGATAATGGAGCGCATTCCGGTCCCGCGACGTCCCCCAGTCGGCGCGCATGCCGCGGAAGGTCTTTCCCGGATCGTTCGCTTCCACACGCTGTTCGAATCCTTCCAAGCTCTCTTCGGGTAGGTCCGAGATCTGTTCGGGAAAAACGCCGACATAAGCATGGACCTGGATCGGCGGCTCTTTTTCCGGGCCGGCCTGCGCGGTGAAAAATGCCGGCCGATTGCCGATCTCGAATCGTAAAGCCCCTTCCCCGTCCAGCTTGAAAAGGGCGGCCGCCTCTTCGGCGTTCGGCTTCCAGCCCTGCTCGGCCGGAAGCGTGCCGAAGCGGGCATCGTATTCGAGCAGGATGCGGACCTTGTCGAAAGGAATGCCGACCGGGGATTCGCCTTCGGGCTCCGCGACCGGAAACGCGTCCGGCCGCCAGTCGACCCCGCGCCAGAAGGCCGGAGCGCCGTTGATATCCAGGCTTGCCGGATCGATGAGCACGGGCCGTATCGCCGGCGAAGGCGGCCGCAGCGGCGATGCCTGGTCCGGGCAGGCGGTCGGAAGCGGCGGCGGCTCCGGCGGCGGCGGTTGCGGGATGACATCGCCCGGCTCCGGGGGCGGTATCAGACCGCCGGGCTCCGGGGGCGGATTCGAGACGCCGAACTCGACCAGCGGCGGCAGCCGGTAATCGCCCTCGAAGAGGTATTGAGCCAACAGGCCGACGGGGCCGAATTCGTTGACCTTGGCGCGCACGCTCGCCAGCCGGATCGGGGTCAGCAGAAACGAGAACACGCCCATCTCCGACCCGTTTTCGGCACCCCGCAACAGCGGTTGCGGCGCCACGATCGACAATTGCGCGTACTGCGGGTCGCCGAAGCGCGTCGAATTGAACGCGGATTCCGGAATCGGTGCGTGAAAGTCGCGGTAGCGGGGGGGCATTCTGACGCCTTCGCCGGGTTCGCTGGCGCTGAAGCGGAAGCAGCCGGCCTGGTTGTTCACCACGCTGACCCGGCCGTCGACGATCGAGTCCGATGCCTTGAGCACGGCCGACGAGACATCTCCGAACAGGGTCGAGCTCTCGATCACGGTGGTCCCGAACGGGTTCGACACTGCCCGCCGATCGGCCGTCTCCCGCGCATCCACGATCGATTCGCAGATCAAGAGTTCCTCGACCGTCGAAGGATCGTCGGGGTTGTCGCGCACCACGTGAACCGGACCCATGATGGAGCGGCGAATCATGAGCTTGCGCACCCGTGCCCGCACCAGCAAACGCAGGGCCGGGATGCGCAGGCCGTCGGCGCGCGCGCCGCCGGGGTCGAAGGTGGCGAAGCGGATTTCGATCCGGTCGAAGTCGAACTCTTCGGGGCCTGCTCCCGCCGCACCCTCGATCACGAAATCGGCGACCGCGCCCGCCGCCGGCGGGTTGCCCGGGTCGTTGACGCCGTACCAGCCGCCGTCGATCAGAAATCTCGTATCCCCGGATTGCGGAACCAGGTTGGCGCCGCCTTCGGCGAGCAGCACATAGGGCCGGCGCTGAGGTCCCGCTTGCAGCACCGCGTTTTCGATCGGGGTGTCGGCGCGGATGGACAGCGAATAAGTGCGGTTGTCGTCAATCAATAGGCCGTCGCCCTGGAGAACCCCGCCATCCGGCACCGTGCCGTCGGAGGCGACGCGGGAGGGGACCTCGTCCTGCGGAATCGGATCGCGGAGATAGGGTCCCGCGCCCACGTCGCCGGAAAACCCGTAGTGATAGAGACCCACCAGCGGATCGAAGCCGGGCTCGCCGGGCGGCACGCGGGCGAACCGTCCCTGCTCGGGACAGATCAGGAGTTCCGCCAGGTTGCCTTCCGGCTCGGGATGGCATGCGCGGCTGGAGAGGTTTGCCGCGGAAACCGCCGCGGTCGAGAACGGCGCTCCGGCCAGGATCTCCACCTGCGCCGGGTAAAGCCTGGCCTTGCCGGTCCGCGCCATCAGGCCGAGCGCCACCAGTGTCCGATACCAGTCCGGCGGATTGTCCGGGATGCCCGCGCCGAAGTCCTGCAGCCTCCGCCTGAGCGCCTGTTCGCTCGCGAATCGTATTTCCGGCACCCGGAACAGGGCTTGCTCGTCGGCCGGGGTCGGCGGGTTGGCGAGCTGGCGCAGCGCCTCGATATGACTGGGCGTAAGCTGATAGGCGACGTGTCCGAGCAGCCGGCAACGCATCGACTGGGTGACGTCCCATTCGAACGGCTGTCCGCAGCCCGGGCGCGAAAGCGGGCCCGGCAGGGCGGCGACGGCGTCCGGGTCGGGCGGGTCCGCGTCGATGAACAAGGGGATGTCGCGTCCGCTCGGATCGATCGTGAAAGTGCGCGGAAAGCCCTCGCCGCCGGGATCGGCCAGTTCCACGGGGTCCACCGCGGTCATCCGGTAAGCGCTCAGGCGATACAGATGGAAGTTGAGCTTGGTGATGCCGAAGCGCCCGTCGCGCCCCCGCAGCAAGCGCGCGTCCAGGGTGTGGAAGTACTCGTCGAACGGACCGTCGGCGATTTCCGCGCCCGCCGGGCGGCGCAGATCGGCGGTGCCGCCCGGGAGCGTCCCGGTGAAAAAGCCGCCGGCCCGGGGTACGGGATCGAGCCGGTGCCGGGTCCTGGCCAACCGCCGGAAACCTTCCACCAATACCACGTCCCAGCCGGACATGGCCCGCACCAGGGTATCCAGCAAATCCGGCGTTCCCCGCCGCCGTCGGAACCTCACGGCGTTGGCGACATCGACGCGGCGCCCCCGGCGGTCCTGCGCCGAAACCAGCCGCGCGCCGACCAGATCGCCGATGTAGGGCACCGCCCAGTCGTCGCAAGTTTCGATATGCTGGTCTTCCCACAGGCGGTCGATGGAGCGGCGGCTGCGCGCGGCCTCGGCGCCGATCAGCTCCACGATCCGCCGGAGGACGCCCGGATTCGCGGCAATGCCGTCCTCGTTGCGGTAGACCTCAGGCACCAGCTGCCACAGCTTCTCGGTGTAGTAGCTCTCGTAACCGTCCCGGACTGCATTCGCGTCGTTCATGGTCAGGCCCCTACGCCATCGGGCCGCGGCGCGGCGCCGATCGGATCCACGCCGGTCACCGTTACGCTGCCCGGCGCGGTGAAGTCGAGATATTTGCCCGTTTCCATACAGGTGCCGGCGGAATTCGACAGCAGCGGCCCGCCGCTTCCGGTGGAGAAGCTCAGGCCGCTGACGGCGATGACGCCCGGCACCCGGGCGACCGCCTCGTATAGAACGCTGGGCCAGAAGGTTCCGCCGATGCGCGCCTGCTCGAGGCTCAGCACGCCGCTTCCGGGCGCGGTCAGTTCGGCGAGCGCCGCCGCGGCGACCGTCTCTTTCACGTAGCGCTCATCGACCTCGACGCCGACCGAAACGGTCGCCGGAATCGGCACGGCTTTCGTCACCTCGATGGGAATCGTCGGGTCCGCCTGGGCGCGCAGCGCCTCGGCGATGACCGCCGCATCGGCCTCGCCGATGTACTGCACCACGACGCCGGCCTGCATTTGCGCCGGAATCCACAGCCATTCCGCCTTGGCCTGCACGATGCCCGCCTGCGATCGAGCCAGGGCCTCGAAGTCCGCCGCGGAAACCGCGCGTCCGAACAGCAATGCCGAGCGGGGAGCGTTGGTGCGCAGCTGCTCCGGCCGATCCGGGTCCTTGCCGGGGTCGGCGGCCAGCGGAGCACGCACCCCGCGCAGACCTTTCACCGCGCCGGCAAGCTGGGTGATGGCCCCGGCCGGCGGCGCGGCCGCCCCCGCCCCGAACCGGTAATTGGCGACCACGTTCTTCACGCCCGACGGAAGCCGCGCGCCCCGCACGCCGTCGCCGAAGGTCACGAACGTGTTCCCGCTATCGTCGTGGCGCACGGTATAAACGGTGTGCTCGGGTCCGGCGCCGAAGAAGGTATCCACCCGGTTCCAGAGCACGCCGTTGACCCACACATGGAGGGTGCTGACCGGCATCGCACCCGCACCGGGGGAGGCGAGCGGCAGATAGGTCAGCGGCTTCTTGCGCAATTTGAAGCGCTGGTTCGCGATCCGTGCGTTGCCGTCGCCCAGAACCTCGCCGAAGACGCTCTCCCCGCGCGTGGTCTGGACGACGTTGCCGTAGATCGTCAGCGGCAGGCGGAAAGGCGCGGCGGGCAGCTGCTCTACGGACAGCGCCTGGAAACTGGCCCTGCCGTCCGCCGTGAAGGTGATGCGCCCGTCGACCGCCACACCGCTGCGGGCCGCATCGGCGAGCAGAAATACCTGTTCCAGCACGCCCGTCACATTGCCGGTTTGCGCCGGTCCCGCAGTCGTGGCGCCGGCCACCGCTTCCGGAGGCGGCTCGACGATTCCGTCCAGCGGAACGCCTTCCGGATCGGCGAGATCGGCCGCGCCGAGCTCGGTCTTGCCGACGTTGGTGGCTTGGCCGCCGTCGACGAAGTCATGGAGAAACGTCAGTTCCTCCGGGTTGGACACGAACGAGGCCGGCAGCGCCGGCTGTAGCGTCAGTTCGGTCGCGGCCACCGTCGGCGAAGGGATCGTCATCGACAGGTCGGGTTTATTGTCCGGCTGGGGAATCTCCACGGTCTGGGACGGGATGCTCTTGAGTCTCACCGCAGCGGCCCGCACCGAACTGACGGTTCCGAACGCATACTCGGCTTCAGCGCTGCCGAGATTGCGCGCCACGATGACCGGGTCCGAGCGCCGGAAAGTGCCGGGCGCCTGATCGAAGAAAACCCGTGTCCCGCCGGAGACGTTCTCGACCGGCGCCGGCGTGCTCTTGCCGCCGTTCTCGATGACCGGGGTATTGTTCGTCGGCATCGCGGTCTGCGTCGGTCTCCGCGCGCGCAAGGCCGACAGATCGGTTTCCGCCGCGATCCTGACGGCCGGCTCCAGGGCGACCCGGATGTAGGTCAGGGCATCCTTGCCTTCGAAGGGCTCGGCCGCGGCGACCCGCGTTACCGGCGGGTCCACCGGATTCGCCGCGCCCGCCTGCCTGCTGTCGAACAAAACCAGCTCGCCCGCCGCCAGTCCGAACCCGGCGGTCTCGAACAGCAGCGTCTGAACGTTCGCCCCGCCGGCCGGCGCCGCATCCACCGTGGGACGCCGCTTGAAGCGGGTAAGCTTCCACTGGTTCTTCAACGGATGGATGGTGTGTGCCGCCGTGGTTTCGAAGACCTGGGGCGGCTCCTGGCCGAAAGCGCCGGAGCGGAAACCGGTGGCCGGCGGCAGGGTCACGGCCGCGGCGCCGTCGGCGAGCGCCGCCACTTTGGCGGTTGCGGCCACGCCGGAGCTGGGCGTGTAGCCGAGCAGCTCGACGATACGCCGCAAGGACGGCCGCCGGACCGCCGTGCGAATGTAAGTTTCGTTCGCCGCTCGCTCGTCGTAGAAGCCGAGCACGTCGGACACGTAGGCCCACATTTCCAGCCACATCAGCCCGAAATCGTCCCCCGACGGGCGCCAGCCGGCGAGCGCTCCCGGATCGGCCCCGAGCGCCCGGAGCAGGTCGCGGCGCACCTCGGCGAAGCCCCGCAACTGTCTCGGTAGCGACGAAAGCCCCGCCGGCAGGTTCTCCAGGGGCGATACCGGGTTACGGTCGCAACAGCTCATGCTCCCCCCTCCAATACCAGATTCACCGATCCGCGCTCGGGCTTGAGCGGCGAATTCTCGACCCGGATCAACTCATCGTCGGCGACTTCGAAGGCCAAGGCTTCGAAAACGTGAAACTCGGTCACCCCGTGCGTGCGAATTTCGATGCCGGTCACCGCCTCGACGCCCTCCACCGCCACGATGGCGGCTTCCAGGGCGCTCCGCCGCAACGGCGTTCCGAAGGTGAAACGGTCGGGATCGAAAAAGCCCGGCTTGGGTCCGGCGCCGCCCTTACCGAACAGGGCTTCGAGCACGCGCGCCCGAACCTGCCCCGGAAAAGCGCTGCGGGCGACGCAGATGTTCACCACTAGGTCGAGATTGACGAACTTCGGGTCCTTCACGATCACTTCGCGCCCGGCCTGGCGGCGGCAATGGAGCAAGGCTTCCACCCGCTCGCGCCGTTCCGGTGAGAGTTCGAAGGCGTCCAGCGGATCCACCGCGGTGATCGCCGACAGCCACGACCCGGTCCAGCGGAAACTGCCTTGCGCCCGCTGCACGAAGTCCAGTTTTTCCGCCTGGGCGCCGTAATCTTCCGGCCGCACCGCGAAGAAGGTCTCGGACTTGTAGGCTTCCGGCATCAGCAGCTTGATCTCCGAAGCGCTCTCGGGATCGACGCCGTTAGTTACCGGGAACGGATTGCCCACCGCGGTGACCCGGCTTTCCAGCGGACTGGCCTCGGTGCCGATTTTCAGGGCGCTCACCGCGCCGGCGGGAACGTTCGCCTTCGCGCCCGCACCCAGCCGATACCGCACCTCGAACAGCGCGTCCTTGGCGGGAACCCGCCCGAACTCGCCGTCGCCGAAACGCACCGTGTAGCCGGCGCCGGTGGCGTAATCGCGATGAACGAGCTCGCGGCCGCCCAGCCAGCGCCCGACGATGCGCCGCCAGGTCCCGTCCTCGAGCGTGAATACGGCGTCGTCGCTGCCCTCGTTGATCAGCGTGCGCCGGAAGGACCATTTCCGGGGAGCGCCGCCGCTAGCCTCGGCGATCTCGAAAACCTGTACCTCGGGCACCGTGCGCCGCAGATCCTCGGCCGGATCGGCGAAGGCCAGGCCGTTCTCGTCGGTGCCGGGCAGGCTCAGCAGGTAAATCGGCGGCCGCGACGCACTTTCCTGTTCCAAGTCCTCGCAGAGATTCCGCCGGGCCAGCAGGCTTGGGTCCGCCTGCGAAAAAAGAGGGCCTTCCCGCTCCACCGCCGGTATCACCTCGTCGCCGTCCGCGAGCGGACCCAAGCGGAAGCCTTGGGTCCGCGTTTCGCCCGCCGTCGCCGGGACCAGGTTGCCGGAGAGCTGAAGCTCGCCGTAGGGAATCGGGAAAGGCAGCGCGTCCTCGTCCCGCCAGCGGATGCGGGCCACGTCGACGTCGAACAGGTCGTCGTGTTCCAGCCGGACGTCGACGACTTGCACGACGTGCAGCCTGTCGGTCTCGGAGGGATCGGCGGGGCGGTCTCGAAGCAGCAGCAACCGGCCGGCGCTCCACTGGTTCGCCGCGTTCTGATCGAACACGATCCCGCCGGGATTGTCGGGGTTGGCCGGATCGTTGCGGACGAACAGCTCGGTCGCCCCGGTCTCCAGGCATTCCTGGCCGTCGTCGAAGAGGTAAACCGTGAAGTTTCCCGGGTTCCAGCGCGCGTCAACATCGAGATCCGGGTTGTCGGTCCTTTCGCGGAGGGTTTCGCCCAGCTCGAAGCGAATCGGCGCCGAACCCTCCGACAATGCCCAGACCGGCCACCCTTTTTTCACCGACTTTACAGGCTGGTTTTGTTTCTGCACGACCGTCAATTCGAGCAGCGTGCTCGCCATGCGGCCGTCATGGATTTCGTAATCGAGCAGGCGCGCCTTCTTGCGCAGCGAGCGCCGCTCGGTCGCGGTTTCCAGGTACGCTTCCCGGTTGTGCCGGTCCTGCAGATAGGACATCTCGTCGCCGAGCGCGGCCAGGGCTTCCAGCAGCATCACGCCGACATCGGCTTCGAGGGTCATTTGCCAGTCGGGATAGCGCTGCGCCGCGAAATCCAGGAGCGCGTTTCTCAAGCTGACGAAGTCGCGCGCCAGATAATCGACCGGGAAATCGACCAGGTCTTCGGGCGCACACGCTCTCACCGGTTCGGCGCAGTCCAGCCTGTCCTCGCAGCCGACTTTGAAGGAGAACCGGACGTCGTTGAAGAAGCGGTCGATTCTCGCGTCGTCGATCCTGAGGCGGTACTCGGTGAAATCGCCCGGCTCGGCGACGCAGATTTCCAGGTATCGCCGGCCCGCCGCCGTGTCATCGTCCCAGCGCATTCCGCCGGGACCGGGACAATCCGCCACCTCGACGTCCGGCGCCGCGCCGCGCGGGTTGTAGATGCGGAAATCGGCGGGGCTCAGGGGTTGCGGTATCGCCTGCGGGTCGCCGACATCCTCGAACGGCGGACGAAGGTCGCGCGGATCGGTGAGGAAGTACACCCGCAGAACGGTCTGATCGCACTTGTCCACGATCTGCACGAACTCGATCCCGGTGAAGTCTTCCGACCGCGCGCGGAGCGCGGATAGTCTGTCGCCTGGCGCGGGCATCAGAGGGTCACCTCCAGGTTGAGGACTTCCTGGTCGCCGCGAGCCTTGAGGGTATAGGCGATGACCACGTCGAGCCGTCCGTTCTCGAACGAGGCGTCGACCCGGTCCACCTTGATGATGCTGCCGAGCCAGCGGTCCAGGCTCTGGAACACGGTCGCCTGGAGCAGAGTCGCGGTTTCCCGGCTGCTCGGGGAGAACACCAGGCGCCGCAACCCGGCGCCGAAATCCGGCCGGTTCACCCGCTCGCCCGGTGCGGTCAGCAGAACCTGCTTGATCAATTGCACGACATAGGCCTGGTAGTCCGACTCCTTGCGGAACCGGCCCAGGGCACCGTCGACCGCGACGGGATAATGGAAACCTTCGAAACGCGCCGGCATCTAAAGCACCTCCATGGCCCCGTCGTTGACTTTGTACGAGGCCGCCGAGAGTTCGGTCTTGCGGCCGCCGGCCGCTTCCTGCCGGACGGTGGAACTCTTGTGCAGGATCTCCTGCGCCGTCAGCTTGATCTGCGATCCGCTATCGTTCTCGATGATGATTTCGCCGTTGCCGTCATCGATTCGCAGGGTGAATTTCCTGGTTTTGAAGAACTTGATCCTGGGATCGGCGTCGGCCTGGTCCACGTCGTTCTCGGCCCAGAAACAGCCGGTCCAGATCGGGTATGAGACATCGCCGGCCTCGAATTCGATCCAGACCCCGGTCCCGACCTCGGGCATGGCGTAAAAGCCGAGGCTCGGTCCGGCGTACGGTACGCACGGCATCGCCCAGACCTGCTTGGTGTCCAATACCGCCGGCACCGTCACTTGGAGCCGTCCGCGCTTGTTCGGGTCGACATTGTCGACGACCGTTCCGCGATATTTCCCGTAATACTGAGTGCGCCCTTCGGCCGCGTTCGCCGTTACATCGTTCATCACGAGCCTCCCAGCGCGTTGCGGAGCAACTCGATGCGCATCTTGTGGGCGGTTGAGTCCACCGTGTGCGTGACCGCCTTCACGAAATAGTCGCCGCTGTTCAATTGTCCCGCGCCGCTCACGCGCACGACCTGGTGCGGCGCGACGAAAGCGTGCAGCGCCTGCACGCTGGTTTCCGCCGTGGCCTGCACCGACCAGGAGGCATCGTTGAGGGCGGCCTGCGTGCGTACCCGCGCCTCCTGGGCGTCGCCCGCCGTGACCAGTTTCCGGGTTCGCGGCTGCTTCGGCGCCGGCGCCTCTTCGCCCAGGGTTTCCGTGGTCGATTCCGGCGCCTCGGTCTCGGTCACCTCGCCGCTGTCGGCATCGACCCGTGCGATGGGGCCGGACTGGTTCGGCGTTTCCGCGTTCGATTGCAGCTCGAAGCTGGCCACGTTGGAGCAGCCGTCTCCGCTATTGAGCTTCAGCTCGGCCACGTCTTCCGGCGCGAGCGGCAGGGGCGGCGCGAATCCCGGCGAATTGGCCGCCGGCCGCGGCGGAGACGGCTTGAAATGGGCGGTTTCGGTGAGCTCGAAACCGGCCAGACCTTCACCGGCTTCCCAGTCGATCCAGAAACGGGCGTCATTGCGTCCGGCCAGCTTGTCCAGGAACGCGAGATCGGTTTCGGTCTGGTTCAAGGTCGTGGTGTTTTCCTCGTAGCTGATCTCGGTATCCGTAACGTCGACTTCGAAGCCGTAACGCTCCAGGATTTGTCTTGCGATATCGCTCGCCCGCCCCTGGTGCGCTTCGTTGCGCTCCTCCCGGTTCATGACCGCACGCCGATCCTGGCACATGATCTCCAGAGACGATCCCGAGCCGCCTTCGGCCAGGTTCACCTTGCGTTCGGTGATGATCCCGTGCGCCAGGACGCGACGCTCGCCGTTGAGGTAAGCCATCACGGTGACCTCGGTATCGGGATCGCCGGGATTCAGCCTTTCGTCGTCGAGCAGATTGAATTCGCCCCGGCAGATGTCGATCGCAAATTTGATACGGAAGGTGGTCGGACCCTCTATGCTCTGCTGTACCTCGATCTCCGCCGCTTCCTCGCTGAGCGCGTTGTCCGGCTGTCGATCGATCGCAATCTGGTAGCGGATGTCCCTCATCGATCTCTCCCGTTACCGCGCCATCCCGGGAATCTTCAGCCGTTCCGCTTCTTCCAGCGCGTCCGGCAGCAATGCGCCGTTCACTTCGGCGATGCGCCAGTACCCGTACGGGTCGGCCAGGAAGGAGTTGGCCAGGTGGTCCAGGCGTTGCCCCTGCTTCCTGACATATTCGCCGATGGCTCTTTCCACGGGCGGCTCGATCATGGGCAGCGCCTTGACCTCGCGGCCGCGGCGGTCGATGACCGAGTAAGGCTCCAGCGCCGGCTTGACGTATCGGCTCTTGCGGTCGAAAACGGCCATTCAAATCCTCCTCAGAAAGGCAGCAGGCTGAGCGCCTGCGCCGCGTTGCGTGCGTTGTACTGGAGCGCGAGCGCGCTCTGCTGCAGCCGGAAGAAGCGGTAAGCCGCCACCGCCAGCTCGATGGCGGGCCCCGATTCGCAGCGGAACACGTCCGGCGTGAGCACCTCCAGCGACAGGCTGATCTTCGCCGTCAGCGGATGCAGCGAGGGCAGGAAAGTGGTCTCGTCGATGCTGTAGTCGGTCACCCGCACCGGCAGGATTCTTCCCGGCCCCCACACCAGCAGGGCCACCGGCACCGTGGGACGCTGCGGAGGCTGCGGCGCCCCGGCCAGCGCCGCCGCCGCGCCCAGCAGATCGCCCAGCAGCCCCTGCGACGGCAGCAGCAGCTTTTCGATCGCGGCGATGCGGTCCGCCACCCCGACCTGTCCCGCAATGGGGTCGCTCTCTTCCAGTTGGTCGGCGGCATCGAAATGAATCTCCAGGGTGACCGCTTCCTTGGGATCGTAGGGCTGCGCCGTCGGGGCGATCTGTCCGCGCCCGGTCTGATCGACTTCGAACGGGTTCCACGGCGTCAGCTTGCGGGTCAGCGTCTCCGGGTTGTACTGGAACGGGATCACGTTGGGGACGACGCCGATCACGTCCTCCGCCAGTTGCACCAGCGCGCCTCGTACCAGGCGCGGACTTCTCGTGTATCCGGTTTCGGCCATTCACCGTCCTCCCGGCTTGCCCGCTTGCGGATGCGCGATCCCGCCCACGATCCCGCCCACGATCGCGTCCGCGAGCCGGGCCGGCGAGAGCGGATGAACTGCCGCGACACGTGCATTGACCGTTTCCCGCCCGGCGAGTCCCTCGAGTTCGCGCGCCCGCAATGCCAGCTCGGTCGCGACCGCCCGCGCCAGCGCTTTCGCCGAACCCGCATCGCCGGCCGGCACGCGCAGCCGCAGACGCTCGATGCGCACGCGGGTCACCGATTCGCCGCCTTTCGATGTATCACTCATCGTTTTCCTCCTTTGCTCTCCAGCTCGAGCGACACGCTGCAACCCTGGTTCGACAATTCGCGTTCCAGCCCCCGCCGAATATCCTCGAACTGCAGCGCTCTTCCGGCCTGCCGCGCGAGAAAAATCGCCGCCAGGACGGCATTCTTGATCTGAGCGCCGGTGGCCTCGACCTTGTCGGCCGCCTGCTCGAGTTCTTTTTCCAGAGCCAGAGCGCGCTCCGCTCCGGCGAGTTCGCGGACCACCTGGCGCCAGATGGCCAGCCGCTGCGCCGCGTCGGGCTTCGGGAAAAACATCAGGTAGCGCACGCGGCGGACGAAGGCTTCGTCGATGTTCTGGCGCTTGTTGGTGGCCAGCAGCGCCACGCCGGGATAATCCTCGATCAGTTGCAGCAGATAGTTGGTGTCGGCATTCGCGTAGCGGTCGTGCGAATCGCGCACCTCGGTCCGCTTGCTGAACAGCGCGTCGGCTTCGTCGAACAGCAGCACGGCGTTCATGTCCGCCGCGCGCGCGAACAGCCGTTTCAGGTTCTTCGCCGTCTCGCCGATGTACTTGTTGACCGTGGCCGCCAGATCGATGCGGTAAAGGTCGAGTTCGAGTTCGGCCGCGATCACTTGGGCGGCCATGGTCTTGCCGGTACCGGGAGGGCCGGCCATCAGCCCGATCAAACCGGTGCCCCGGGGGAACAGCCGCCGCACCTGCTCGTCTTCCCAGAATCGGATGCGGTCGCGCGCCTCGAACAGAAACTCGTCCAGTATGCGCTCCAGCCGTTCCGGCACTCGCAGGTCCTCGCGCCGGAACGGACAATCGAGCAAATGCCCGAGATCGTCCAGGCGTCCGCGCGAAAACGCCCGGGTCAGGCGCTGCACATCGTCGAAGCTCTCCGGCAACTGCGCGGCAACGTGCGCGATTTCGCCGACCTGCAATTGATAGCGTTCGGAAAGCCGGCGCTGCATCTCCGGCGTCCAGGTCCCGGCGATCGGGAGAAAGGCCTCCCATAGCCGACGGCGTTCCTGCGAAAGCAGCCGCGGCATCTCGATCCGTTCCTCGCGCCAACCCGGCTCCGACGGGGCCTCGCCGGGCGGCTCCAAAACCGCGAACTCCAGCGGGAGCTTGACATCGCCGCTCGCGCACGCCCGCAAGACCTGGCCGCCGTACCAGGCCAGCGCGCACCCGTGCAGCAGCACGTGACGGCGGATGCGCACCTGGACACGCGGCCAGCTCGGCTCGGCGATGCGCGAGGTATCGACCGCGACCAGGGCGCTGCCCAGGTTCTGCGCGATGCAGGCCGCCAGCGTCCGCCGGCCGCTCAGGCGTTGTCCCACCAGCCAGATCCGGTTCGGCAGCCCCCGCTCCAGGGACTCCGAGATACGACGGCCGGCTTCCTCGACCGGCCAGCGCGCCAGCGCGGGATGAGGCTCGACATAAGACGCGCAATCGAGCAGTTCCGGATCGAGTTCCGAGCTTCCCTGCAAGAACCGGAGGATATAGGGATCGACGCGCAAGGGGGGAGATTCGGCCGGATCGGCCTGATCCGCCTCGATCACCTGCCAGCGCGCCAGCGCTCCCGCCGGGCTCCACATCGATTCGCGCCCGTAGCCGCACAATCGGGCGGCAAGCACCTCGGTCGGGTAGCCGCGCCGGGCGAGGTCGCCCTCGAGATAGCCATAGAGCTCTGCAATAGGCGGATCGAGACGGGCCGCCAGGCAGACCTGCAATAGATCGGCTTCCCGGGCGCTCGCGCCCAGCACCTCGATCAAATGCCGGAAGGCATTGTCCGGCGACTCGGCGATGGCGTCGCCGTAGGCGGCGGCACGCGCGCTCAGCTCGCGGCAGCGCGCATCCTGCTGGTAGAAACGGGCCTCCTTCTGGGGCGAGTCCAAGTCCAGCAGCGCGACCCGTAGGTGGACGGGCAAGTCCGCGTGAACCGCCGCGCCCGATTCCGTGCTCGCGAGGTTTTCGAGCCACAGCAGGCGGCGCGCGGCCAGCGCACGTATCCGCGCCAGCACGGCGTCGAGCACGCCGATCGGCTCCGCCAGCTGCGAAACGCCGAATTCCGGCAGGGGTTTCGTGCCGGCAGCCATCAGAACACCGCCCACGCCGGCGTCGAGCCGGCCCCGTTGATCAGCAGACTGACCGGCAGCGGGCTCGGCCTTCCGGATGTGTCCACCGCGAAATCGATCTGGCCGGTGTTGGCAGCGAAGTCGTAATTCCCCGCCGTCGCCGTATCCGCGTCGCGGCGGAGGACCGCGCCGCCGACCGAGAGCTGTATGTCGAGTTCGTCCCGCAAATAGCTGCCGAACAGATTCAGGCGAAACCGGCGCGCCGCCGGCGGTCCGCCGAGCCCGGCAAGCGCAACCACCTGGGGCGTGACCGCGAACACCAGTTCGTTGCTCGACCGCTCGAGCAATCTTCCGGTGGTATCTCCGGCGAGTTGCCGCGCGGTGATGACGCGCAGCGAATAGAGACCGGGGTACAGCCTCAGCCCCGCCCCCTGGTCGTCCTGGACGGCCTGCCGCATCGCCACCGTGATTTCCGTGTCGCGGATCTCGAAACCCCAATCGGGATTGTTGCCGTCGTCCACGCCGATGCGGAAGCTGCGTTCCGCGGGCGCGGCCGCTCCCAGGCCGGCCTGGCCGCGCAGCGCGAGGAAGGTGCGCTCGCCGCGAAGGTCCGAGCCGTCGATGCGGAGCCGGTTGTTCCCCGGTGCGACCTCCGGCGGGATGGCGCCGGCCGGGAACAGCGACACGCGCGCCGGATTCGCCGCCAGGAACTGGAACGGAGAGGCCGGATCGGAAGCCGTGAAGCCCGGCGGCGGTATAAACCCGACGAGGTTCTGCACCGCCTGCAAGAGGGGTTGCCCCGATACCGAAACGTAAGCGCCGAGGGAGAAGACGGTTCCCGGCATGGCGGTCACCGGGGGCGTGCTGAGCAATATGACCCGCGCCTCGTAATAGAGCGACAGGCGCGCCGTCAAATCCTGCTCCGAACTCCAGAAATTCACGTTTTCCTCGATCCCCACCGGACGCAGAATCAGCTCGATCCGGTTGCCGGCTCCGGCCAGGTTCGCCGTCTGCAAGATCGGATTGTTGGGCGGATTCGGCGGTACCGCCGGCACCACGGTTTCGTCCGTGATGACCGGAAAATCGTGGAGGGCGCGCGCGACAAAGCCCAGGAGGCGCTGCTCGATCAGGGTGCGGTCGCCGACGCCGGTCGCGCTGGTGTTCCGGGCGGTGATGATGTAATTGAGGATCAGCCCCATCTCGGTGTACTGAACCGGAACATCGGTCATGACCGGCCGGCGGGGCGGCAGGTTCTTGCAGTCCGGGTCCTCGATGAGGTGGAACAGGTAAAGGCTGATGACATTCGGCGACGGGTTGGTCTCGTCCTCCGGGGGCGCCGCCGATACGTCGAAATCGTCGGCGAAGTTGTCCCGCGCAAGCGCCTGGCGAATCAAGGTCGCGATCGCCGTCGTCACCCTCGAGATGTCGGTCAGCGCCATGGGCTAACGTTGCCTCCATCCAAAAGTTCGTCGGGACGCACTGCCCGAGGACGCGGCCCCCGGCCCGGTGCGGGGCGTCGTCGCGTGCTGGACGGGTTTCGCCGGCGGCACGATCTCCACCTCGATCTTGCCGATCTCGAGATGGGTGACGGACCGGCTGTTACGCGCCGGCTCCCCGGCCGGCCGCGCCGGCGCAAGCTCGTTCTGCCGGGCTTGCCATCTCGGCGCGTAGGGATCGCGACTCTCCCCCGGATCTTCCGTCCGGGAGCGCCGCGGTTGTCCGTCGATCCACGACATCGCCCGATGCAAGGCATCCATCACGGGGTCCGCGCTCCGCTCGTGCTCCGCCGTCCGTCCCCGTGTCGCCGGATGCGCGGCTTGCGATGCCGAGGGATGCGGCTGGAAATCGCGAGTTTCCGGCGTCTCCGCTTCGAACAGTGCGTTCACGCGACGACCGCGCGGCCCGGGCTTGCCGGGTCGACCGGGCGGGATGGCCGGCTTCTGCGGAGCGAACGGGAATCCGGACTCGCGCGTCATGGCGGGTTTCTGCGCTTGCACCGAGCGCCCCGCGGACGGCGGCGAGGCCTGTGCCGGAACGCCGCGGATGGTTTCCGACGAGGCCGGAGCCTGCCCGATTTGCCGCTTCGACCCGAAAGCCGGAACACCGGGCTCCGCACCTGCGCGCATCGGCGTCTCCGCCGCGCGCCGCTCGCCGCGAATCGGCTCGGGATCGCCGAACGCCTCGGGCTCGCTTTCCTCGAACTCCGGTGCGGTCCCTGCCCCGGCCGCCGGCATATCGAAGTGCGCGGCGAAGGCATCGAGGTTGAACCGCTGGTCCGCTTCGGCGACCGGCGAGCGGCTCGGCATCGCCGGCCGCAATGTCGGCGTTGGCGCAGTCGACAGCCGCTGGGCGGCTCTCATCAGATATCTCATGGCCACCTCCCGGCCGCGGCGGTTTCCGCCAGCACCAGTCCCGCATGCTGCCGACGCTCGCGGCGGGGCATCTCGAGAATCTCTCGCCGCGACCAGCGGTAGGCGCGCGCCAGTTCGTGCACTTCGCGCGTCAGCAAGGTCCTTTCCCGGCGCAGCGCGGCGAATAGAAACCGGTCCAGGCGGAACGGAACCGATTGCTCGGCGCCGCACAAGGGACACAGGCCATCGAGATCCGTATCCAGGGTCGGTCCCGCCAGCGCCATGACTCGGTCCAGGGTTTCCTCCGGGTGACGGCCGTCGTCCTCCAGCACACAGCGGGCGCGCAGCGCCACCGCCCTGGCTTCCGGATCGAATACGGCCACCTCGGCCAGGTCTTCGCCGGTCGGCAGCCGGAAGCACGAGCCGTCCAAACGGTACGCGCCCTGCCCGTCCGGTCCTTCGAGTCGTTCCAGCAGCTCGTCGTCCTCCGGGCCGGTTTCGGTCACCACGCGCCAAAGATCGGTGAGCGTAAAACTCGACTCGTAGAAAGCGCCGCAGGCTTCACAGCGGACATGGCACTCGACTTCGTCTCCGTAAAGACTGCGAAAAATCGCCGCCAGTATCCGGTCGGTCTCGGCCAGGCTCAGCTTGCACGCCTCTCCCGCCCGCACCGCCGCACCCGGCAAATCGATCAGCAGCCGATCGATCAGTTCCGTGGTCGAGGCATCGCTCAACTCGTCGTTCCCGGAAAGCTCCCGCAGATACACCTGGCGCGGCGACTCGCGATCCGTTCTGCAATGCGTGCGCAAATCCACCTGGATCATGACTCAACTTATTCTTGTGGGGCGGACCGCAGTTCCCGAACGACACCGGTCTCTGCCGCCGCCTGTGCTTTTTCGGGCTTATGGCCCCTCCCCCGACCCTTACGGAAGCTCCGATCAAGTCTCCCGGAGGGAAAGGGCTTTTCGGAGCTTCCTTAAGTTTCTACCGGCTCGACGACATCCGGGTCGCGCTCGTGGCCCTCGTTCTGTACCACGATCGTCTCTATCATCGTGGCATTGGCATTGGCGTCGAGTTCCGGCAGGGACGTGTATTCGGAAACCCAGCAGCGGAAGATGCGGTAGGCCTTGACCGGCACGCCCTGCAGGTTGAGCACCTTGAGCAGCAGGTTGCGCTTGTATCCGGCCAGCGATACCGCCGCATCGCCTTCGGTGCTGTAGACCAGGTTGGCCCATTCCTCGAAATCCGGATCGTGGGTCACACCCCGCTCGAAGGTGATCGGTTCGAACTTGGAGGCTCCGGGGGAGTGGCGCGGCGTGCTGAGATCTCCGCCGTCGCGGTGGCTCACGACCTCGGTCGTCCGCTTGAGCGGACTGACTTTGCTGATCCCCGCCACGGGATCCTGGCGTCCCTCGAAGAACAGCAGAAACTTGAAGTTCTTGTAGGGATTGACGCGGCTGTTCTTGGTAAATTGGGCCATAACGGTTACCTCTCGAGTGTTTCGGCGGATCTAGACCTGAACCTGTCCAGCGAGCTGCTGTAGCGTGATGACGATGAACTCGGCCGGCCGCAGCGGTGCAAATCCGACCAAAACATTGACGACGCCGAGCGCCTGGTCCTGAGGCGTCGTGGTCTCGGCATCCGCCTTGACGAAATAAGCCTCCCGCGAGGTCCGGCCGGCAAAAGCGCCTTTGCGGAACAGACCGTTCATGAAGGCGCCGCCGGCAAGGCGAATCTGCGCCCACAAAGGTTCGTCGTTCGGTTCGAAGATCGCGAAGCGCAAGCCGCGCACCAGGCTCTCCTCGATGAAAAGCGCGAAGCGGCGGACCGGCACGTAACGGTAGTCCGTATTGCCCGAGTTATCGAATCCGTCCAGCGTGCGGGCGCCCCAGCTCACCACGCCCGCCGGGAATGCCCGCACGGCGTTGATGGCTTCCGGATTGATCAAGCCGTTCTGCTCGTCCGACATCGGCACCCGGGCGCCCAGGACGCCGCGGATATCGGCCTCGAGTCCGGCCGGCGCCTTCCACACGCCGCGGCTGCCGTCGATGCGCGACATCAGGCCGGCGATGGAGCCGCTGGGGTCGATGTTCTTTCGCGTCCCGTTGGAACTGACGGTCACCTGCGGCCACCAAACCGCCATGTGATCTTTCACCACGCCGGTCCGCAGGTCCTGCAAGGACTGCAACACGCCGTCGGGGGTCTGCTGCGCCGGCTCGAGGTCGGCGATAAGGAATGCGCGTTTTTTCTGGCAGAACGCGCTGGCCGCTCCCCACAAGGTCGAGCGTATGCTCGGGTCTCCGGTATCGTCGGTGCTCTTGGGCAGAACCAGCAGGTTGAACAGGTCCACCTTCTCATCGAGCTGCCGGTAGGCGGCGTCATAATCCGGCGCTGCCGGAACGCCGCCATCCGAACCGCCCCCCAAGGCTACCGCTGCACGCCCCCCCGTGATCCCGTCGAAAATCTGGTTCGCCCCGCCCAGGTTCGGAGTCTGAGAGGTAAACGCGGCGCCGACCCCGCTGCTCGAATCGCCGAACGCGGGTATCAGCACCAGCCGGTGTCCATGGACCTCCGCCCGCCAATCGTCGCTTTCCGCGGACAGCGCATTGGCGATGGCCTGGAGATTTTCCCGGATGTTTCGCAGCGAAAGCCCGGTGTTGGTCCCCTGGTTCAGGTTGCCGGCGGCTGCCGGATAGGCGATGTCCGCCTGAGCGACCGTAAACGGCCTCACCGTCGCGACGCCGACATTGTCCAGACTCGCCTTGGCCGCGCCGCCGAGCGCGAGCAGCGCCGCCAGATCTCCGGCGCCGGCCCCGTCCAGTACGGAGACCAGGGACGACGGCACGGGGCGCGCCGCCGCGAAACTTCCCACCTCGATCCCGCCCTGCGCGACGCCCAAGCCCAGCGCCTGGGCGATGTCGAGCTGGGGCGAACGTTCGATGAGAACATCATGGCCGGGCGTATCCGCCTCTATCCTCAAGGGAGAGTTCGCGGGCGTGGGCGTGGTGACCTGCACTGGGGTGTGAGTGGCCAGCATGGCATTGATGCGGCCGGCGATGTCCGCGAAGGCGAACCCTGCGCTGTCCAACTCCACCGTCAGCCAGGGCGCGTCACCGACCTTGATCCGGAAGCGTCCGCTGGCCGCGCCGCCGATGGCGGCGGTCACCGCGGCTTCGACCGCGGCCTCATCGGCAAACAGGGCGGCGGAGACGGAGAATGCGTTCAAGGTGGCGGCGGCGTTGACGTTGGCGAGGTTTGTAGCGGCGACCGCCGGGTCCGTGGTATGGCGCACCAGTTGGGACTGCTGATCGATGACGATTGGCGCAAAGCGCGGCCCGTCGGGGTCCATGCCAAGGTCCTTGTGCGTCTCCAGAGCAGAAATCATCGGCCTTCCGTCGGCGCCAAAAGTCTCGCGGAACACGGTCAGATTGAAGGTTCGCTCGGGACTCGCCGTGTTGTAGTCCACGCGCGCACGGATCTGGTTGGCGTCCAGCCCGGCGTCCCGCGATTCCAGCGTGAGTACGATTGAACCGCTCTCGTTCCGCAAATCGGCGGTCGCTTCCTGGGCGGCGGCGTCCGCAATGCGTACGACGAAGGCCTGCTCGCCGCCATTGATGAAAAACTGCCGGACCTGGTCGGTCATCTCGCCTTGCGAGGTGTCGGCCGAGAATACCCGCTCGTAATCCTTGAAGCCGAGAACGCGGATGGGCTCTCGCAAGGGCCCGCGTTTGGCCATGCCCACGAAAGCCGCGATCGAGGTGGAAACGCCGGAAATGGCACGGAAACCGGAAGGGATTTCCTGAATGTATACGCCCGGATAACTGACCTGAACCATCGCCTACTCCTGCCTGAAGCAAAACCTTGCTGGATGATCTTTGAGGCCGGATGGCCCGAACGCGTCGACGGCGCATTCGGAACATACCGCTGCTATCTACACAAAAAACGGCGTATGCCGGCGAAAATGAAGGAGGCGCTGTCGGAATCCTGGTTCCCGGACCGCCCGGCTCCGCCGTAATTCCATTCGGCATTCAAGTGAACATTCATCGTAGGATGGGTAGAGTGAATCCCATCGACGGCGGGACTGTCCTTCGACTGGGCTCAGGACAGGTCCGAGGTTGCCCGATGGATTACGGCTTTGCGGCCTGACCCACCCTACAAAAATGAATTCCTTTTCAAGACTTGATCCGTCTTTTACGGCTGAAGCGCGATGTCCGCCAGTCGCTCGATTTGGGTAGCTCGTTTGCGTGACTTGACAGGAGCTGTTATTTATGAAACTTGCTTGTTCCGGGAAAGCGGGCGCATCGGCACTGATCGCTCGATTTCGAAGACGGGAAGCATTGACCGGGAACCGGGTTCGCGCGGATCATTCGGGCGTAGCCAGGGAGAAAAGCGATGCGCGCCCCCGGTTGGGGACTCGGCAGGGACGCCGGCTTTATTGCTCCATCGAGCCGGCATAAAGAACCGGCACAAAGAACAAGGGGATAGCCCATGAAGAACGACAGGCATTCTATGCCGGCGCCATGCACCATCGCTTCCGCCGACATCGTCGGAGAATTCCGGGTGGGCGACAATTGGTACTGGATCACCAAGATCCGGACCGATGCCGTCTCCGATACGGAACAGTCGAAAAATAACGTACTTTGCCGCTTCGACCTGAACGGTCAACAGTGCTCCATCATCCAAGTCGCCAGCGAATCGATCGAAGAGATACGCTCCCTCACCGAACTACTGACGGCCCGTGAACTGCAAATCGCCGCGCTGGTCGCCATGGGCTGCGCCAACAAACGAGTAGCGCGCCTGCTCAATATCAGCGAGTGGACGGTGGCGACTTATCTGCGCCGGATATACATGAAACTGGGCGTGGAAACCCGAGCGGCGATGGCCTCTCGCTGCGCGTCCCTGATCAGACGGGACGGGTGCGGGCATCCCGTGCAGTGATCCTTACGGCTTGTGCGCTACATCCGCTCAGCTGCGGCCCCGCCGGGCGCGCGGCGCCCCAAGCCTTATTCGGAAACACAGCGCTACTTGACAGAAGCGCAATAGACACCATCGGGAGCTAACCCCCAATGAAAAATGCGGGTAATAATAAGCCATCCGGCCCGAGCTCAACCGCTAGCATGATTCGTTGGCCGGCCGAGTCCGGCTGAACGATGTAAAAAGGCGATGAAAAACATTAATTCATTGATTCGATTAATCGACGATGGGCTATCCACCCAGGTGATGCTCAACGACGGCAGTATGATCTTTCGGTTTCGGCCACACGACATCATCGCTCGGGGGAACCCGGAAGCGGGGGTCGTGGTGGTGCGGGGAATAGTTTGCGTCAAAGGTGAATCGCCCCAGGATCGCGTCATTCCGCTGTGCGACATTGGTGGCGTGTTCAGCGAGCGACCGCGGCGAACCTTCGAAGCGGACCCCGAATTCTTCGAGCGCAACCCGGTACCGCGGGGATGGACGAGAGTTCACGCCCTGGTTCCGGGGAGCGTCGCAACCCCCTGACCGGAACGGTTCGGGCCGGGTACATTCATTCAACCCGTTTGTTTGCGCACGCCTTAAGGAAGCTCTGAACAAACCCTCTCCCTCTGGGAGAGGGATGGGTGAGGGCCTGTTGGATCAACCCGTTTCACAGGTCGCTTCTCCGAATTGGAGACTTAATCAGAGCTTCCTTGAATGAGGGGGCGAGAATGCGCACGGACACATTAAAGGCAAAATCATGGCTGCATTAACAAAACATATCGCTTCGATCGACCTGGCATCCGCCAAACCTACCGGACTCAACGCTCTCGGCGTTCCCGTCGACGAGACGACGCAGGTGAAAAAAGGCAAATTGCAGGAGTTCCTCCAAACCCTGGACACCGGCGCCGTCGCCCGGCGCTACCAGAATATCCGCATCACGGCGGTCAAGACGACCGAGGGGGGCCGCCAGTTCTCCAAGCTGTTCGTCCAGTTCGAAGTCTTCGGCGACGATTGGAGCAGCGTCGGCGACAACACCGGCGTCGCATACGCGCTCTACCAGGGGGACAAGGTTTTGCACGAAATCCAGCAGGGAAGGGTTTTCCTGCCGTATTGCCGCAACTGGTACGAAAACCAGTACGAGCACACGATTCCCAACGAAGTATTCGAGGCCATCACCCGCATCGAATTCGTCGCCAATGCCGACGAAATGCAGCCCGGCTAGCCGCGGAAACCGAGCCGGCACGGAGCTCAGTACATGCCCTAAAGTCGTGTGGAACACGAGTACGGTACGTAGGTCGGCAATCCTTTGCCGACGGTGCCGTTGGGCCAACCGGTTCGTCGGCAAAGGATTGCCGACCTACAAATGCTCGAATCATTTCTCCCTCCCCGAAGACACCGGCGACTTCCTTCAAGCCTGTTTTGCCTTTCGAGCGAGATGAAACGCTCTGGAGTGGAAAACCGGCGGCCGCCCAGTCTTCGGCGGTCAAGCGCCGGGAGCGGTCGTTTTTTTCCTCTCGATCGCTTCCGCCAGTTGTTCCGCCGCGGCGGTAATGGCAGCGGCGCGCCGGCGCATCAGATCCAGCATCTCGTTCAGCAGAACCCGGGGATCGTCCTCCACCACGTCTTCGCCCACCAGCCAGCAGGCCAGCGCGGCTTCATCGCGGCCCAGGGCCCGGGCGGTGTCGCGCTGCCAGTCGGTGCCGAACAGAAACCGCGCCGCATTTCGAAACAGGTCGCGCTCGGAGGCGTCGGGGTCGAATATGCGCTTGGCGGGCTCCTCTTCCGAAAGCTGCGGAGCCTCGGGTATCGTCGCGTTCCGGGGAGGCGGCGCGGACACGCCGAACGCCTCGTGGGTGGCCTCGGCCAGTCGCGAGATTTCGGGCAATACGGAACGAATCAGTTCGGCGCCGGCCAGGGGCACCTTCCAGTGGCGCTTCTCGGGAACCCATTGCACCTTCGGAACCCAGCGCAACATTCGGTGCAGCGTATCGCTGTAGCCGGCCTTGATGATGATGCCGTCGTCGGTGGCCTGCACCCACGGGTTCGGCGGCAGAGGATTGGCCGCCAGGGCGGCGCGCGCTTGCTCTTCGTCAATCATGGTTTTGATACAGAGAGTTATGTTCGGACAAAGCCGCCACAAGTTTGGCGAATTGTCGACTAAATTACAAGGTTATTCGTGTGGGATTTAGCATCGCGGACGGACTTCGCAAAACTCGTCAAGCCCACCCGCTCCGGAGAATCCCTGCCCCCATTCACCCGGAACGCCGCATTTTTCCTTCTTTCGGCGGCGAAACCGCCTCTCGGCCCCGCTCCCGAACCGGCCGCGCACGTCGGCCTCTCGTCCTTCAGCCAAGGTTTGGCGCGACTACTGCTTACCTAATCGAAACGGCCTGAAACGACCCGCGGCCAGGAGAACGAGTGACTATTCGGACATCGACTCCTCAGCTACGGCTCGTTGAGCAGGTCTTGGGACGGTATCGATGTGATTTGACAAATTGCGGAGTGTGCAATGATCGAGATTTCTGCAGCCGACGGCCACGTGTTTTCCGCTTATCGGGCCGAGCCGGCGGACGCTCCCAAGGGGGCGGTAGTAGTACTTCAGGAGGTATTCGGTGTCAACCCGTACATTCGGAAGCTGACCGACACATTTGCGGCGAACGGTTATCTGGCGATTGCGCCATGCCTGTTCGACCGGGTGAAGAAGAACGTCGAGCTGGGCTATGACGACGCCGGCGTCGCCGAGGGCCTGGAACTGGTGAATCAGGTGGGACTGAACAATGCCATCGCCGATATCCAGGCGGTGGTCGAAACCGCCGGAAGCGCCGGCAAGGTGGCCATAGTCGGCTACGACTGGGGCGGCTATCTCGCCTACCATGCGGCCAATATGGTGAAAGGGCTGACTTGCGTCAGCGGCTATTATCCCTGCGGAGTCGCCCACGACTTGTACGGAAGGCGGAGAATTCCGACGCTGCTGCATTTCGGCTCCCGTGACACCTATATTCCCTACGAGCAAATCGTTCATTTCCGCGCCGCCAGACCGGATGTCAGCGTATTCGATTACCCGGCGGGACACGGATTCGCCTGTGAAGAACGGGATACTTACGACGCCGCAGCGGCGCAGAAGGCCTTCGAGCGCACTTTCACGCTGATTTCCCACAACCTGCAAGGCCCCCCGCCCGTTACCCTGAAAAACCAAGGCGCCTATGCCGCGACCAAGGTCGAAAAGAAGAAAAAGCCGGCTTCGGACGACCTGGGGCCGCCGATGGATTAAGGACAACATGAGACGAGAGCCGCTCCCGGCATCCTGAGCGTGCCGGGATGGCTCGATGCTTAATTTGGAAACGGTGTGGTTATGACGGTCATCGAGCGCGATTTCGGCAAGAAGACACGCCAGACAATAAGACGCTTCGGAGAGCTTTTGTGCCTGGACGCCCTGCACGAAGCCAATATCAGGGCCAATCCGGTGCCCTACCTGGAACGCGCGAGCGAACGCATCTTCCAGCTGGAAAGAGCTTTGTTCGAAGCGGCCCAAGTTGTCGCGCCACCCGAGGATTCATCCCCGCCGGGGGAGTTGGTTCAGGTGGACAAGGCGGAGTACGAACGCCTGTTGCGCTGCCGCGAGATCGTCGAGAAAGCGCTCGCCGAATACGCGAGGGATGAGGAATTCTGAGCGTCGGGAGCGCCTCTTGATAACATCGGAGACGAAACACGATGAGTGCGACCGAACTTTCAGCAGAAGATACCGATCAGCGCGAGGCCAAAATCAGGGAAGCCACCGAGCAAGGCCTGTTGGTCAACGATGCGGTCCTGCTGTTCAGGAAAATCGTCGACCGCATGCCGACGACGACCTGGCTTCTGGACGCGAAGCGGCTGGTGGAAACCGACCCGGTTCCGGAACACGAGGCCGGGCGGAAAGCCGATGCCAAAGAGGAGCTGGACGATCTGCACAAGGACCTGGAGTCGCTCTCGGTCGACTGGGTCACCGGCTGGTACGCGCGCGGCGCCCTTTATGTGACCAAGGATGGCGCGTTCGAGGATTTTCGCCGTTACGTCGAAACGCTGGCACCGGAACTCGGCGCGCTGCAATTGGGCGGCCCCGGTGAAGCCGCTCCGCCGGAGGCAATAGAGAAAATTCGCGAAGCGATCCGGCCCTGTGCACACCGGGTGGTCGTCGAAATGCTGCAAAGCGCCCACCTGGTGGTATCCGATGCCATGAAATATGCGTTATCGGGCTGACGGACCGCTGGCCTTTTAAGCCGCGCGATCACCGTAAAGCTTCCAGGTTTTGCTTAAGGAAGCCCCAACTAAGCCCTCTCCCGCTGGGAGAGGGTGGGGTGAGGGCCTGTTGGATCAATCCGTTGCGCAGGTTGCTTCTCCGAATTGGAGACTTAATCAAAGCTTCCTTCATTAAAGGAAGCCACGAATTTTCGGGCGAGAGTCTGTTTCTGTCGCGTCTCAGCCGTTCGCATCCGCACGCCGCTTTGAAGAACTACTGGCGCGACACCATGGGTAGCCGGGGAATACTTTACTCTGTGCGGTATCGACCCGGCAGTTGGATAAGGCAATGAAGGCGTATTGCGCCGCTCGTCTAACGCGGGAGGCACATTACTCCGGAATCTTGGAGATTTTTTGTTATGGCTATAAACCTCAGATCGTTTTTCAGCGGCCCCGAATGGGCTGAAGTCAGTATTCCCGACTGGTTTAAGGAACGGGCGGAAGCCCTGATCGGACAGCTCGGCGACGACAATCCCGATGCCCAGGTTTTCAAGGACATTCTCGTCGCCGGCCGGATCGAACTGGAGGCCGTGATGCGCGCGGATGAGCTGGCCGGAACCACGCAGAATCCCGATGTTTTTCTTCTCGCCATCGACATCGCGACTCATGGGTTCACCGTATTGCAGATGATCGCCCAGATGGTCCCCTGGCGGGAGAAAGCGGCGTAGAGCGCTTTCATCTCGCTTTTCCGGCCTAACTCCAATTCGCTTTCAGTCAAGTTTTAGTTTTTTGTAGGGTGGGTTAGGCCGCCAGGCCTAACCCACCGAGCAACTTCGGACCTGTCCCGAGCCAAGTCGAAGGGTCTGTGGGTTACGCGGAGACGAAAGGCCTGTCCTGAGCTCCGTCGAAGGGCTAATCCGCCATCGATGGGTTTCGCTTCGCTCTACCCATCCTACGTCGAATGGAATAACGCGCTTGGCGGAAGCCGACGAATCCATCGGGCAAGATCACGAAACCGGTGGGTTACGGCGCGCGGACAATCCGCACGGCGTTTGCCGGCTTGGAGCAGCGCGCGCCGCACCCGCCCGAATTTTCGGGTGAGCACTATCGGGGAAAACGGCCGCCGACGCGGACCGGCGTTTCTCGCCGGTCGCTTCCGGCAAAACCCGGCCAGCCGGCTCAGGCCGGAGTCGAAGCCTTGTCCCTGGCCTCGAGTTCCGCGCGAATCTTGTCCATATCGAGACCGCGAACATGCTCGATGACCTTTTCCAGCGAACTGGCGGGTAAGGCGCCGGATTCCCGGACCACCATGATCTTGTCCCGCAACACCATGAGCGTCGGCACCGAGCGGATGTCGAACCCTCGCGAAAGTTGCTGCTGTTGATCGGTATCGATCTTGCCGAATAACACATCGGCATGTTTTTCGGAGGCGGCTTCGAAAACGGGCGCAAAAGCACGGCATGGGCCGCACCAGGTTGCCCAGAAATCCAGAATGACGATGGGATTTTCGTCGATCACCTGCTGGAAGGTGTCGTCGGTGACTTCGATGACGGCCATGATTCAAATACCGGGGTTGTTTAAGGAAAAGAGGAACCCAAGGGTTCAGATATACACAAACTGGCCTTGGGCCAAGACCGGATAGTTCTTGCGCAAGGCGTTGGCGATGGTGGCCACCAGTTGCTTGTCGCCGGCGGCCGAAGGGCCTACGAAATCGGTGCCCTGCTGCCAGAGTTCGAAAAAGCAGTGCAGCTCCTGGTCGTAGGCGGTGTCGGTCGGATTGCTGGTTTTGTCCTTCAGACTCACGATGCCGTTTTTGTCGACTTCCAAGCGCCAATCGCGGTCATCTTCCACCGAAGCCAGCAGCTTGGCAACATCGGCTTCGGACCAATCAAGTTTCATATCGAAAGACATGGGAGATACTCCTGTCGCGGCTCGGCCGTTTCGCCGAACGGGATTCGTTGTACGTCGGGACCGGGAGGCGGGCTAGCCGGTGATGTCAACCTGCACTATTCCGTTCTGTACGCGCATGGGATATTCCTTCATCTGCCATCCGGCCGGCTGCAGAGACTTGCCGCAGCGCCCGTCGAACACCCATCCGTGGGCGATGCAATAAAGAATTCTGCCGTTGAAATCGCCCTGACCCAGGGAAACGCCTTCATGCGGGCAACGGGCCTCATAAGCTTTCGGCTCCCCGCCATCCGCCCACATAATGACGATCTCTTTGTCACCCACCTTGCAGGGCACCACCTCCCCCTCGGCAATCAGGTTTTGTTTACAAACGTCTTCAAAGGCCATAAAGCGTCTCCGGATAATTCGAACCAGACCGGGGTTGGATGAAAAGGATCACAGCAGTTTTGGTTCGTACGTAAGAATTGATTGCAAATGACTTTAGCCCACGCCCGCAAACCAATCCGGCAGCCGCTCTGAATTTTCGAAACCAAGGCTCGGGCGGTCGGGCCATGATGCGTCCGGCACCGGTTTCCTTGCACGAAAGCGAGGCTTGTTACCACATACTCATGTTTCAAGCGATAAACATGCCATCGGTTTACGGCCGAAATTTCCCCGTGATTTCAAAATGATCGACCTTTCCAGCCTATGTCCGGAATCCAACAAATGCGACAAACCGCGTTGGTGTGATCTGAAACAGGCAACGGATTGCCGAATCCTGATCATTAGCTCACCCGGCTGGTCGCCCCGCCGGATCGATCATGATCGATTCCGGATCGGTTTCGGCCGGCCGCTCCACCAGCGGTTGACTCCCCACAACACGACCCCGACGCCCAGCAGAGCGAGTGCGATCTCGTAGTCGCCGGCAGGACGACCGGACAACCCTGGAAGAGCCAGATAAGCGCAAAGAATCGCGCCCAGCACGGGCGTTCCGGGCGGCGCCCGGAAATGCGCATGTTCGACGCGCTCGCGGCGCAGCACCAGACAGGCGATATTGACTCCGGTGAAGACGCACAGCAACAGCAGGGCCGTGGTGCTCCCCAGCTTTCTCACGGCGTCCTCACCGGCCGCCACGACCAGCACTACCGCGATCGCCGTGGTGCACAGAATCGATACCCAGGGCGTGCGGCGGGACGGGTGTACGGTACCGAACAGCGGCGGCAGAATCCGCTCGTTCGCCATGCCGTACAAAAGGCGGCTGGCCATCAGCATATTGATCAGGGCGGAGTTGATCACGGCAAGCAGGCCGATACCGGCGAACAGCTTCAGCGGAAACTCCGGCGCGCCGGTGGCGACCACCTTCAGCAAGGCATCGGACCCCGCGGCCGAAAGCAGCTCGGCCGGAACCAGCAGTGAAGCGGCGACTGTCACGAGCCCGTAAATCACGGCTGCGGCCGCCAGGCCCGACAACAGCGAGCGCGGGAAGATCCGTGCCGGATCGCGGCATTCTTCGGCCATGTTCACCGCATCCTCGAATCCGACCATGGCAAAGAAAGCCAGTGAAGTGGCGGCCGTGACCGAGAGCAGCACGCTTCGGCCGTCGCTGGCGAACTCCAGGAGCCGGCCCGGCTCGCCCTGGCCGCCGGCCGCCGCGTACGCTCCGATGGCGATGACGATCAGAAGGCCCGATAGCTCGACCCCCGTAAGCACCATGTTGATCCAGACCGACTCGGCCACCCCGCGGAAATTGACCAGGCCGAGGACGATGAGAAATCCGACCGCCACCGGCAGCACCGGCCAGGCGACGAACGGCTGCAGGTAGGTGGCCGCGAAGGCGCGGGCCGCCGCCGCGGCGGCCGTGATACCCGAACTCATCACCGCGAAGGCGACCAGGAAAGTCAGGAATGGCATCCGAAATGCCCGCTGGGTGTACAATGCGGCGCCGGCTGCACGCGGATACTTGCCGACCAGCTCCAGGTAGCTGAACGCGGTCAGGAAAGCGACGCCGAATGCCACGAGAAACGGCAGCCACAGCGCGCCCCCGATGTGCCCGGCGACGCTGCCGATGAGCGCGTAGATACCGGTACCGATGACGTCGCCAAGCACCAGGAAGAAGAGTAGCCCGGGCCCGATCGCCCGCTTCAGAGGCGACCGGTTCTGAACCCCGAGCCGATGGGTCTCGCTCATTTCATCGCCTCGCCACGGGGAGTCGCGGAAACTTGTTTTACCATAGCCGCCATCCGATTATTGCTATTAATCAGGCCCGTAAATACCCTCCTGGTATTGACGGGCCGCCGCCCAAGCCGGTACACGCCCGGCCTGGGCTCACGCGGCTTGTCGCCGCGCCGGGGCATCCCTGCCCCGGATTATCCCGGCCTATATTTATAGGCCGGGATAATAAACGTCCCTGCATCGAGAAAACTGTAGTCGTTACGAGCTTGATTAATATTTTCAGAGCGTCCCGATTGAAACTGAAGCTTGAAATGTAATAAGGCCGTCCGGCACCGTGGCACGCATTCCCGTGATGTCGCCGTTGCCCGATCGAACGTCGTTCTCGCACTTGAGAAACTACCGATGATATTGACCCGCGTACTGACGCTTATCGTGATATTGAGCGTCGGCGCTCTCGGGGAATTCGTGGCGCGGCTGGAAAAACAAAGCGCCGAACGCGAACATCGCAACCAGGTGCTGAGCGTGGTCGGAGCACTGAGAGCTTCGCTGGAAAGCGAACTCAACGCCACGCTCCACCTGACGCAGGGCATGATCGCTTATGTCGCCACCGGCTCGACCCTCGAACCCGAGGTGATCGAACCCATGCTCAAAACCCTGTACGAATATGGACGGCACGTCCGCAACATCGGACTCGCCCCCGGCAACCGCCTGACCTACATATACCCGCTTGAAGGCAACGACGGAGCGCTCGGACTCTATTATCCCGATCTGAAGGAACAATGGCCGGCCGTCGAGCGGACCATCCGCGAGCGCAAACCGCGACTGGCCGGCCCGAGACAATTGATGCAGGGCGGGCTGGGTCTTATCTACCGTATTCCGGTATTCCTCGGCGCCCGGGAGGAGTATTGGGGGCTGCTCAGCATGGTAATCGATGTCGACAGCCTGTATGCCCGTGTCGGCATCGCACCCACGATCGGGGGATTGCAGCTCGCCCTACGGGGCCTGGACGGAACCGGCGCGCAGGGTGACACCTTCCTCGGCAACGCCGGATTATTCCAAACCGATGCGGTTACCGCGGAGGTCATCACGCCGGGCGGAACCTGGCAAATGGCAGCACGGCCCGCCACCGGCTGGGGCCAGGACAAACACATCGGATGGCTGCGCGCCGGCTTTTGGTTCGTCGGCATGTTGCTGGGCGGTTCCCTGCATCAGGTCATGCTTTTCGCCACCCGACGCCAGCAATTGACGGAGCAGTTACGGCAGCGCACCAGCGAACTCGAACAAAGCCATTCCAGACTCATCGCAGAAGTCGACGAGCGCAAGCGTCTCGAAGAGGAATTGCGGCATTTTGCCTTTTATGACGCCTTGACTCGGCTACCCAATCGCCGACTGTTTCTGGATCGCCTTCATCAGGCGCAATGCAACAGCGCGCGCCACAAGTCCCATGTCGCCGTGATGTTTCTCGATCTGAACAATTTCAAGGAGCTCAACGACACGCACGGTCACGATATCGGCGACCGCCTTCTGATCGATGTCGCCCGGCGCCTGCAACGCGCCGTGCGGGAAAGCGACACGGTCGCCCGGCTCGGCGGCGATGAATTCGTGGTGATGCTGGAAGGGCTCGGTCCCGAGGCGGAAACAGCCCGGATGTATGCCAATGCCATTGCCGACAACATCCGCGAGCAGCTGAACCAGGAGTATGTATTGCACGATATCCGGCACCATTGTTCAGCCAGCATCGGCGTCAAACTGTTTCTGGGCACCAACGAGGACCCCGACCAAATTCTCAAGGATGCCGACACGGAAATGTACCGCGTCAAACAGCGGTGCGGCAGACCGGCGTACGGCTGCATATGAATGGTCGAGACGGCACGCCCCGCGTCGTCGATTTTCGTGCAGGCCGGCTCCCCGGAAGATAGGGTGGACGCGGCGCACGACTAATTCCATTCGGCACTCAAGTGGACATTAAGGAAGCTCTGAATAAGCCCTCTCCCAGAGGGGTGGGTGAGGGCCTGTTGGATTAATCCGTTGCACAGGTCCCTTCCCGAATTGGAAACTTGATCGGAGCTTCCTTAATCGATGGGTAGAGCGAAGCGAAACCCATCGATGGCGGGTTAGCCCTTCGACGGAGCTCAGGACAGGCCCTTCGGCTCCGCGTAACCCACCGACCCTTCGACTTGGCTCGGGACAGTCGCACGGTGGGTTACGGCGCACGCGAAGCGCAGCGATGGGTCATCGGTCAGTGCTGATGCGCGCCTAACCCACCCTACGAAAATCAATTCCTTATTACCAATGGTCAAGAAAGTAAAGCCACAGGAGCACCCTCTCCCTCTGGGACAAATCGGCAGGACTGCCGATTTGCACGCGTGAGCGCCGCTTGCGGCTCCGCACAGGGATGTGCGGAGTGATTGGGTTGGGGTGAGGGCGATTCGAATAGGACTTTACTTTCTTTACGCTCGGTAAAAGCGATTGGGAATTAGCTCCCTCGTCCCTCATTGCAATGTTTCATGGCGAAATGAAGACATGTCTTCCAGCGGTTCGATATGAGTCACGATGAGAAGATTCGGGACCACCCCGCGGATGTCGGATTCGATCCGCTCCAGGAGTTCATGTCCCTCGCGGACGGTCATCGCGCCCGGAACGAGCACGTGCAGGGTGATCAGCCGCTGGGTGCCGGAGACGCGGGCGCGGAGGTCGTGAAAGCGGATGCCTTGCCGCCGGTAGTCGTCGAGAACCCGTTCGACGCGATGTCGTTCTTCGGACGGGATGGCGGCGCCGAGGAGCCCCGAAAGCGAGCGCAGTATGAGCCGGGTGCCTGCAACCACGATATTGACAGCCGCCAGGATTGCGATGGCCGGATCCAGCCATTGCCAGCCGGTCAATGCGATTCCTCCCAGACCGGCCAGGACGGCGGCCGTGGTCCAGACGTCGGTCATCAAATGCTTGCCGTCCGCCTCCAAGGCGATCGATCCGGACCTGCGCCCGACCCGCAGCAGCACCCGGGCCACCGCCAGATTGACCAGCGCCGCCGCCACCGAAACGAGCATGCCCAGGTTGAGAGCCTCCAGCGCCTGAGGATGGATCAGCCTGTCCCAGGCCGCCCAGACGATACCGGCGGCCGCCACCAGAATCAGGGCGCCCTCGAAGCCGCTGGAAAAATATTCGGCCTGACCGTGTCCGAACGGATGATTTTTGTCGGCGGGCCGTGCAGCCAGCGTGAGTACGATCAAGGCCGCTCCGGCGCCCAGCAGGTTGACCAGGGATTCGGCCGCATCCGACAGCAGCGCCACCGAACCGGTGACGAGATACGCCGTCGTCTTCAGGGCGATCGTGCCGAGCGCCGCGAAGATCGATAGCCAGGCATAGCGGGTGAGCGGCGCATCCGGCGATCGCGAAAGGGCGGCCTCGCTGCGACCGCCCTCGGCGGCGCGACGCAGGTAAGAGACGACGGAACCGCCGAGCGCCCGCACCAGGCGCCGGCCCGCGTCGTACAAAATAATCGGGCCGGCTACGGATAACAGCCCGCCGAACATGGCGATCAGCCAGTCGTCCCCGTGCAGGGGCTGCAGGCTCAAACGCGCGGCCAGCCAGGGCGTCTGCACCAGGGCCAGCGAAGAGCCCACCGTCACGGCGACCATCAGCCAGGCGCTTTTCGTCCGCAGGCGGCTCAGAACCGCGGTGGCCGCCGCGCTGGCACAGGTCAGCGCCACCATGGCCATGGCGCGCGCATGTTCGACATTGCCGCCGGGCAACAGGCTGCGGTCGTAAGCCCACAGGACCAGCGCCGTGATCAGCGCTCCGATCACGGCAATCAGGAACCACTCCCCGCCCGAGAAGAATCGCGCGGCGCGGCGTTTCGGCACCGGCCGCAAAGGTCCTCGCGCCGGCAGTTCCTGAAACACCAGGAGCGCGGTCGGGTGGATGAGGGTCTCCAACCAGACGATATGAACGGGCAGATAGAGGATGGGATGCCCGCTCAGCGGAATGAAAGTGGCCGTGATGACCAGAGGAATGTGGATCAGCAGCAGATACTGGAAACTGAGCCGCAAATTGCGAAACAACTGCCGCCCTTCGGCGATGGCCCGCACGATGGTGTTGAAGTTGTCGTCGAGCAGGACGATGGAGGCGATTTCCCGCGCGCTGCGGGTGCCGCGCTCGCCCATGGCGATGCCGATATCGGAGGCTTGCAGGGCGGGGACATCGTTCACGCCGTCGCCGGTCACCGCTACGATCTCGCCCTGGGCCTTCAAGGCCCGCACCAGGGCCAGCTTCTGGGCCGGCATGGCGCGCGCCACCACGTCGAAATCCGCACGGAGGGCCGCACCGCCGTCGAGACGGCTGACCAGCTCGTCGCCCGGAAGCATGTCACCCTTCATCCCGATTTGCCGCGCCACGCCGGCCGCCGTCATCGGGTGATCGCCGGTGACCATCACCACACGTATGCCGGCGGCGCGGCATTCCCGGACCGCCTCGATCACGCCGTCCCGGATCGGATCCTCGAAAGCCAGCAGCCCCGCGAACAGGCCGCCCCGGTCCGGCTCGCCGCCGCTCCAGGCGGCATCATCCAGATGCCAGTACACGCAGGCGAGAACCTTGTGTCCTTCCGCGGCCAGCCGCTCGACCTCGGCGGCCCATTCGAGCCGCTCCGTCTCGCCGAGGTTCGCCATAGGCAACAGCACTTCGGGAGCGCCCTTGCTGGCGACGCATATCCTGCCGCCGATGCGAACCACCACGGTCTCGCGGCGGCGCTGCTCGGTGTACGGATAGGTCTCGAGCACGCTATCGGCGACGGCCGAAACCGCATGTTTTCCGGCGCGTTCGAGTATTGCCGTATCCATGGGATCGCCGCTTTCCCCGCGTGAAGCGAGACCCGCCCAGCGGAGCAGTTCGTCTTCGCCAAAGCCCGCGGCCGGAGCCAGATGTTCGAGTCGAAGGCGGCCCTCGGTGATGGTTCCGGTCTTGTCGGAACAGATGCAGGTGACGCGGCCGATGTTCTCCACCGAGACGCCGCGGCGGACCAGCGCTTTTCGCCGTGCCAGCCGATAGGCGCCGACGCCGAGGAACATCGTGAACACCACCGGAAACTCCTCGGGAAGGGCCGCCACGGCGAGAGTCGCCGCGCTGACCAGGGCGTCCACCCAGCCGTGGCCCTGGCGCAGCCGCACCCCGGCCAGAATCAGACAAAGCACGCAGGCGGCCGCCGTCAACAGCACCACCAGGTTGGAAATGGCCGTCTGCAAAGGGGTGCGCTCATGTCCGCCCGCGGCCGCCGTACGAACGATCTCGCCGTACAGGGTCTGCCGGCCGGTATACGCCATCGTCAATTCCGCCTGACCGGTCAGGAGGCGGGTACCGGCGAATCCCCAGTGGTCGCCGTCGATCCAGACGGACTCGTCCGACGCGGCCGGCCCGGATGCGAGCGCCTTCTTCGGCACCGGGTACGCCTCGCCGGTCAGCGGCGATTCGTCGGCCTGCAAACCTTCTCCGGAGACGATTAATCCGTCGGCCGGAAACGACTCGCCGGTTTCGACGAGGACGCGGTCGCCGGGAACCAGTTCGGCGGCGGATACTTCCGACAGCACGCCATCCCGAACGACCCGCGCCGTCTGCGCGAGCCGCCGGCCGAGCCCCTCGGTGGACACCCGGGTCCGGCGGTGCAGATACGCATCCATGCCGATCAGCGGCAGAATCGCCACCGCCAGCGTGACCGCCTCGGCGTAATTGCCGAGCACGGCGTAAATCAGGCCGACCCCGATCAGGAACCAGATCATGGGGTCCTTGAGCGTGTCGCGGGCGAGTTCCAGCCAGGGGCTACCGGCGACTTCGAGGATGTCGTTTCGCCCGTATCGCGCCCTGCGCTCGACAACATCCGAGGCTGACAGCCCGCGCGGGTCGACCGCAAGATCCTTCATTCGTGCTGCGGAAATGTCGCGACGCATGGCAGTGGAAATCTCAGAGGGAAATGGCCAACGGAATCGGGCGTTCGGAGTCGTTTCAAGGCCATTATCCAAGAAACGGCCGTTGACCGCTTGGCGGCGTTGCTCCTTCTAAGCCTTCCTCGGCAATCCCTTGCCGACGCAGACGCTCGCTCGGGCCGTGACGTCGGGAAAGGATTCCCGACCTACCGGGTGCCCGGTTGTAGGTCGGCAATCCCTTGCCGACGAACCCTGCCGTTTCGCTGCCGGCGAATGTAATCGGCGCTGTAACTCTACCGGCCAGATCTTCCCGAAACCTCGTCCTCTTTCAGGGAACTCCCTGTCGGAATCCGTTTCCAAATAGGAACATCGGCGTTACTTGCACAGGAATAGAGACATCAGGATGCAAAAAGGAGTCACTCGGGTCTCACGTTGCCAATCCGCATTCGCGGGCCGTGACCAGCCCGCCCGAGCCGGGAATCACGCGACAAACCATACGCCATGGAAAGCTCGCCGCTGCCCCATGCGGTAGTCGTCACCACCGACGGTTTTCGGGGTTTTGTCGACTCCGAAGTCTTGCCGCTCGCAGAACAGTCCGCAGTCGCGGTTCGCTTCGAACTCGGCGAACGGCTGATGATCCCCGTGAATCTCCTCGAGCCGCAGCAGGACGGAAGCTACGTTCTGACCATGAACTTCACCGAAGCCATGACCCGCCGGCGGGAAACGCCTGGCCGTGCCGAAACGCTGACCATTCCCGTGACGGAAGAGCGACTGGTACGACAAAAACGCAAGGTGGAAACCGGACGGGTCCGTGTCACCAAGCGCGTGTCCACCCGCGTCGAACAGGTCGACGATCCTTTGGTTCAGGAAACGGTTCATGTCGAGCGGGTCGCCGTAAACCGCCCCGTGGACGAAACCGTGCCCGCCCGCCACGAGGGCGACACGCTGATCATCCCCGTGTTCGAGGAAACCCTGGTGGTGCGAAAGCAGCTCATGCTCAAGGAAGAGCTGCACGTGACCCGGCGCAGGACGGAGTCGCACCGGCCGCAGCAGGTGACCTTGCGGCGCGAAGACGTGTCGGTCGAGCGGCTACCTTCCCGTACGCAAGGGGAAGCCGATCGCGAACGGCCCGATGTCTCGAACTGAGATGCCTTGATGTTGTCGATCTGATTTTTTTACGTTCGGATAAGGAGAGAGCCATGATGAACACAGTGGTTGGATTGCTGGATACGCGATCGGAAGCGGAAAAGGTCGTGCACGACCTCGAACGCGAAGGCATCGGTCGCGATCACATTCATGTCATGACCAGCGATGTCGAATACGAGCGGGAGCTGAGCGGGGCCCGCGGAGCCGAGAAAGAATCCGGCCTGCGCTTCGTTCTGTCCAAGCTCGGGCTGCTGGAACAGCGGCGGGAAGAAATCGGTCTGCCCGCGGAGGATATCCGCTATTACGCCGAAGGCGTGCGGCGCGGAGGCCTGCTGGTCACGGTCGAAACCGATGAAAGCCATGCCGATCGCGCCGCCCGGATTCTGGCGGAGCACGGCGCGGTGGATATCGAAGAACGCGCCACTCAATGGCAGCAGCCGGGCACGACGCCCCCCGCCGCGGGCAGGACTGACACCGCTGCGGAACCGATGCCTGGCGCGCCGGAACCTGCGCGTGGCGCCGAGGAGGCCAAGATTCCGGTGGTCGAGGAAGAACTGAAAGTCGGCAAGCGCGCCGTCAAGCACGGCGGAGTCCGCGTCTACACCCACGTCACGGAGCGTCCGGTAGACGAAGACGTCACCCTGCGCGAAGAGCATGTCCGAGTCGAGCGCCATCCGGTAGACCGCCCCATGTCGGAAGCGGACATGGCCGCGTTCAAGGAAGGCAGCATGGAATTCACCGAAATGGCCGAAGAGGCCGTGGCATCCAAGGAAGCCCGTGTGGTCGAGGAGGTCACCGTCAGCAAAGGCGTTACGGAACATACCGAGACCGTCCACGATACGCTGCGCGGCACCGAGGTCGAAGTGGAGGAATTCGGGCGAGCCACGGCAGGACCGTCCCCGGATTTCGCGTCTCTCGACTCGGATTTCCGCCAGCACTACTCGACCCACTTCGGCAATCTGGGACAGCCTTACGATCGTTATCTGCCCGCCTACCGCTTCGGCCACACGCTGGGCACCCATCCCGCTCTCGCCGGCAAGGACTGGGCCGCGCTGGAACCGGAAGCCCGCCGCGAATGGGAAAGAAACCCGTCTGCCGGAGAATGGGACCAAATGAAAAGCGCGATCCATCATGCCTGGGAACGCGTGCGTGGTAACCGCTGAACACCGCGGCGCGGTCTAAACCGAGGGGCTTCCCCGAGAAGCCCCTCTCCTTCCGGCACAGATGCCCCGCGAATCCGAAAGGGGGACAGAGATAAGCTTGCCGCGAGCGAAGCCGAAGGGCGAAGCGCCGAGACTCATTCCGCCCGCAACGGACCTTTCCCCCCTGTCCGGGCAATGCCCTTAAAGAAGCTCTGAATAAGCCCTCTCCCAGAGGGTTGGGTGAGGGCCTGTTGAATCAATCCGTTGCACCGGTTGCTTCTCCGAATTGGAGACTTGATCAGAGCTTCCTTAATCGGATGGGTAGAGAGCGAAGCGAAACCCATCGGCGATCGGTTAGCCCCTCGGCTCGGGACAGGCCCTTCGACGGAGCTCAGGACAGGCCCCGCGTAAGCCGCCGATTCAAGGTCGCCCGGTGGGTTACGGCGCACGCGAAGCGCAGTGATGGGTCATCGGTCAGTGCTGATGTGCGCCTAACCCACCCTACAAAAATGAATTCCTTATCGAAAGCGATCTGGAATTACACGGTTCGGCGCCCGTTACGGGCAGCGCCGCCTAACGCCATCAGACCCGATGCCAGAAGCCAGAACGCTGCCGGCAGCGGCACCGGCGCGGGGGACAAATCGGCCAGCCAGGCTTCGGTGTTGCCGTCCGGGTTGACGCCGTATCCGGCAATGAATCTCCCGTCGCCCGAAACGCCCAAGACGTTACCGATCGTCCAAGGCGCGAGGTCCAGCCCGTATTCGTCCATCAGCCAGTCCTTCACATTCCGCATGCCGTTTGCCTCATCCCAGAGGAAGCCCTCGGACGTGAACGTGGACGTGGCGCCGTCGAAATTGAACGACTGCCCCACCACCAGGGTTCCGTCACCGGAAACCGCGTTGGTGTTGCTGTTTTGATAACCCGGCAGGGTGCCGAGGTTTTCCCAGCCGCCTTCTTCGGTCCAGACCATGGCATAGTTGAAATCGCCGACCTTTCCCCCACCGGCGATCACCGTACCGTCGTCGGAAACGCCGCTCGCTCCGGAGGATGTCGCTCCCGGGAGTTTCCCAAGGCCGCTCATGCCGTCCTCGGCGGTCCAGCGAAAAGCCTGTCCATCGGTCAGAGTATTGCTCTGACCCACGATGACGGATCCGTCCGCGCTGATCGCCCGCGCCCAGCTCCAGATATCGCCCGGCAATTGCCCCATATCGACCATGCCGGTGGCTTCGCTCCAGCGGTAACCGGAACCCATCGGATGGGCGCTGGTCTGGCTGTAACCCACAATGATCGAGCCGTCCGCGCTGATGCCGCTGGCCCGGGTGAAACCATCATTGGCACCGAGACCGCCCAGGCCGGTCAGTCCGGCGGCCTGAGTCCAGCGGAAAGCCTGATAGCCACTGCCGGAACCGCTGTAGCCGACGATCACCGTACCGTCGGCGGAAATGGCGCTGGCGTAGCTCAGATGATCCCCGCCGGGCAACACGCCCAAGGACTCCATGCCGCCGCCGCGGGTCCAGCGAAAGGCCTCGGTTCCGGCCGCGGTGGCGCCATAACCGACGACGGTCGAACCGTCGGCGGAAACGGCCGCGGCATAACTTTTGACCTCCCCTCCCGGCAAATCGCCCAGAGGCGTGAAGCTGGCCGCGAACGCCGGATGTGAGACGGAGAACGCCAAAGCCAGCAAACCGCTCGTCTGCCTTATCGGATATCGCATGATTCTCTCCTATTCAAACGCTGGTCTTGAGAGCATGCGGCCGCTTGCGCCCCCAAGCGGTAAACCCCAGCAAGACGCTGCCGAGCAGATAAGCCGCTCCGGGCAGCGGCACGGGGGACGCCGCTACCGTAAATCGATAGGCGGCCGGGTGTCCCTCGGTGATGTTGTCGTTGCCGCCGAGCGCGACGGTATATTCGCCTGCCGGAAGGAACAGCGACAGGGTGGCGTCGCCCTGATAAGGACCGGGGCCTGTGGTGACGTGCCGGAGGTAACTGAAACCGTCGGCGTCTACCCAGAAAGGAACCTGATCCTGCTCGTACGTGTGCCAGTTCGCGCCGTGGTTGTCCGCGCCTTGCCAGAGGGTGAACGCGGGCACCAGATCGCTGTTGTCCGGAGCCAAGCTGAGTTGGACCCGGGCGTCGGCCTCGAGACGGATGTAGCCCCAGACCGAGGTATGCGTCCAGCCGAGCGGGATTCCCAAAGGTCCCGGCAAGTTGACCGAATCCGACCAGGCCCTGGATCCGACCGAGCCCGACCAGGTTTCAACCGCCGGGTCCTGCCCATTGACGAGATCCATGAGGAATCCGTAACCGATACCCGTGCCGTCTTCACCGGGACGCGCCGGCAGATCGCCACCCACCACGCCGGCGAGCGAAGGCTCCGCGATTCCGAACGACACGGTAAACATCAGGCCATGGAATAATTTGCGTCGATTCAAGCTGGTCATAATTCCCCCCTAGTCATAAAGGTTGACGGAGCGGGTCCTCTCGATGAACAGAACGCCCCGAATCGCGCCCGGCTCGCGCCGGGCGCGCGCCGATAGCGATACAAGCTTGGTGCCAAGGCACATAACCTTATGAAATGCATGGTTTTATACGCACGCCGCCCCGAAACCGCTCGGCCACGGTGTGTGTTCTGCCGCAGTGACTGCGTGAAAATAGCCAAGGCAACACCTTTTCGCCGCTCTCGCATCGGTTCTTGCCTGGCGCGAAAGAGCCCTATTCAAGCCGAATACCTGCCACCGGCCCCCTTCGTGAGTCGACCGAATTCCAGCCGCGCCGGTCTGTCCCCAGCCCTTGCGCTTTCAGCGCGGCCCAGATCGTCTACGCTTTATAGGAACTGTCTCCAGCCGCCTATACCGGAAACCCCGCATCGGCGGCATCGCTTTTCCGTATCGTCTCGTATCCAGGAGAAATGACATGCCCGCTCCACGCGAGGATCTGGCCGCGCTTTACAACAATATTTCCCGCATCATTCTCGGCAAACGGGAAGCGGTGCTGTTCGCCATCGCCTGTCTCCTGGCTCGGGGACATCTTTTAATCGAGGACGTGCCGGGTGTCGGCAAGACCATGCTGGCGCGCGCGCTGGCCCGGTCCATCAACGGACAGTTCCGGCGGGTGCAGTGCACGCCGGATCTGCTGCCCTCGGACATCACCGGCGTATCCGTCTACAACCAGAAATCGAGCGAATTCGAGTTCGTGGCGGGTCCCGTGTTCACTCATATTCTGCTGGCCGACGAGGTGAACCGGGCAACCCCGCGCACCCAGTCCAGCCTGCTGGAGTGCATGGCGGAGAACCAGGTCACGGTGGAAGGCCAGACCCGCCGGCTGGACTCGCTGTTCATGGTGCTGGCGACCCAGAACCCGGTCGAGTTCCACGGCACGTTTCCGTTGCCGGAAGCGCAGCTCGACCGCTTCTTCATGCGCATCCGCATGGGCTATCCGGAAGCTTCCGAGGAAATCGCCATCCTCCGCGCGCAGAACCGCCGCCACCCCATCGAGGACATCAAGCCGGCGCTGAACCGCGATCGGATATTGGCCTTGCAGGACCGGGTAGCCGAGGTGGCGGTGCACGACAGCGTGGCCGAATATATCATCGCCCTGGTTCGCGCCACCCGCTCCCACTCGGACGTAGAACTGGGCGCCAGCCCGCGCGGCTCGCTGGCCCTGATGAAAGCGGCCCAGGCCATGGCCTTGCTGTCCGGACGCGAGTTCGTGACTCCGCAACTGGTGAAGCAGGTGGCGGCGCCGGTTCTAAGCCATCGGCTGATTCTCCGGCAGACTACCGCCCTGGCGGGAAAACGCGGCGACGACGTGATCCGCGAAGTGTTGCAGATGGTGCCGACGCCAGCCGCAGAGGACGCGGCAGCCTGATGAACGCCTCCCTGGAAGCCCGCATTGAACGCGGCCTGGCCGCGCTCCATCTCGGCGTGGCGCTGCCGGCCACCGCCCTGGTGCTGCTGCTGATCGCCTGGAACCGCGGCATCGCCCTGCTCTACGGATTGCTGGCCCTGGTGCTGGCGACCTGGGTGATCGCCCACCTCGCGCCCTTGCGCCACCTCCTCGGCATCGAGGCCCGCCGCCGCCATCCCCCCAGCGTCCACGAGGGAGAGCCGCTGCCGCTCACGGTGGAACTCCGCCACGCCGGCCGGGGCGCACGCTACCTGCTGGAAGTGGTGGACCGGGTCCCCTGCGCTCCCGAGGAGGAACAACAGCCAAGCGGCTTCATCGAGCGCCTGCGGGAACGGGCTAAGCTGGAACTGCAGGCGAGCTGCGACTGCCGCGGCACCTACACACTCGGACCGCTGCGGCTGCGCACCGGGTATCCCCTGGGAATCCGCTGGCGCGAGCTGGAACTGCCCGGCACCGAATCCGAGCTGCTGGTCTATCCCGCCCCCTTTCCGATCCGCCGGCTGAAATGGCTGGACGCTTCGCTCACCCCGGTCCTCGGATCGCGCGCGGTAGCGGTCAAGGGCGGGGACGAATCGTTTTTCGGGCTGCGCGACTATCAGCGCGGCGACAGTCCGCGCTACATCGACTGGCGCTCCACCGCCCGGCTGAGCCGCCTGCTGGTCAAGGAGCACGAGGTGCTCGCGAGTAGCGAACTGATGATCGTGCTCGACCTCAATCGGGAGCATCAGGCCGGGGAAGGCCGGGAATCGATGCTGGAATACGCGGTGAAGATCGCGGCCTCCATCGCCCGATTCGCTTTAGGGGAAGGCCATGGCGTCGGCCTCCTGGGCGTGGGAAAAAGCATATACCGGGTGGCGCCGGGACGCGGATGGGGACACAACCAATCCATCCTGGACGTATTGGCGCGGGTGCAGGCCGAGGGTTCGGCGCCGTATGCCGAAGCCGTCGAGCACGCCACGGCCTCCCTGCCCCGCGGAGGGCTGATGGTGCTGTTCGACCACGGCACCGAGGTCACTCTGGACCAAACGCTGTCAGTGCGCTTGTCCGGCCGGCGCGTGACGCCGGGCTGGGTGTGCTTCGACCGCCATAGCTTCGACTTCCCGATGAGCCGCGACCCGCGCTCCGAAGCGTCGTTGCGCTCCGGGATTTATCATGTGCGCCGGGGCGACGACCTCGGGAAGGTGTTCGCGACATGAGCGCCCTCGAGATCGCCCACCAGCAACCGCTGGCCGATCGCCGGCTGTATCTCAGCCTGTGGAGTCTCCTGTCCGGCGCCGCCCTGGCCCAGGCCTCGCTGCAGCCCCTCGCCGGCGCGCTCGGGTCGACACTGTTCTGGGCCGTGGTTTTCGGGGCGGGACTCGCCGTCGGAGCCACCCAGGACCCCGAGGCGTCCCTGCCCAAGCAACTCAATCAGGGCGCGGCAGCCTTGGGAATGCTCGCCTTCCTGCTGGCGCTGCCCCACGGCCTGGCCCGCGCCCTGCTGCTCCTGCTGCTGTGGCTGCAAGCGGCCCAGAATTTCCGCCTGCACACCCGCCGGGACGCCTATTTCGCCCTGGCGATTTCCTTCGTGGCGGTCCTGTTCGCCTCGGGACACAGCAAGAGCGGCTGGTTCCTGGTATGGCTGGCCCTGTACGCGCTGGCGGCGGTCTACACCCTGGTGCTGCTCCATGCCCAGGCCTGCCGCGCCCGGGCCGCGGGAATCGCCGCCGACACGCGTGCGCTGCTGCCGCCGGCCAACGTACTGGCCCTGACCACCGCTGTCCTGCTGACGGCCGGGACGATCTACCTGTTCATGCCCCGACCGCCGGCGGCCAAGCTGGGGGCTTACATGGACGCCGGCGGCCACGATTATTTCGATTCGAAATGGGAGCGGGAGGCCGATACCGAGTCCGAAAAGGACGCTGGAGACGACGAAAATGACACGAACCGGCAGGATCTTTCGGAGCCGTCCGGCGACGCCGAGACCGACCGGCCGCCGGCCCGCCGCGACGAGCAATACGATTACTCCGGTTTCGAAGAAGATTTCCGCATCGACCAGACCTCTTCCGGCCGGACCGGGACCAAGAGCGGCGGTGCGCGCGGCACGTCCAACGACATCCTGCTTTACGTCCAGGCGCCGCAACCCCTGTATCTCACCGGCCGGGTGTTCGACACTTTCGACGGATTACACTGGAGCCGCCGCAGCCGGGCGGAGCGCAAGCGGCGCCTGGAACGGGGCCGGCTCGCGCTGGACCCCGCACCTCTCGCACCGGAACCGATCAAGCAGGTCGTCGAGGTCGCCACCTCCATCGCCCAGCCCTCGCTGTTCGCCGCTTCGCAAGCGGTCGACCTGGGTTTCCCCGGTTCCGTCGTGGGCGTCGACCGCTACGGGGCGCTGAGGATTCCGAGAGGACTGGAAGCCGGCACCGTGTACCAGGTATCCAGCCGCTTCCGCCGGGTCGAAGGCCATCTCGCGCATGATTCGTCTCCGCCCAAGGACGCTGCGGCCTACCTGCAACTCCCGGACGGCCAGGACCCGCGCATCGCCCAGCTGGCCGAGCGGGTGACGGCTGCCGCGGCCACGCCCTTCGACGCCGCGCTCGAACTGGAGAACCATCTCCGCACCCAATATGCCTATACCCTCGACACGCTCGCCTCGCAGAACACCACGCCCCTGGCGGAATTCCTGTTCGAGACCCGGCGCGGCCACTGCGAATTCTTCGCCAGCGCCATGGCGGTCATGCTGCGCACCCGCGGCATCCCGTCCCGGCTGGTGACCGGTTTCGCGGCGACCAACCTCAATCCCATGACCGGTTATTACGAAGTCCGGGTGCTGGACGGCCATGCCTGGGTCGAAGCCTGGTTTCCGGACCACGGCTGGGTGCTGTTCGAGCCCACCGCCTATTACGACCTGCCCCGGCCCGAGCCGTCCGCTGCCCTCACCGCCCGGCAGTTGGAGCGCTACATCGACAATCTCGCCCGGCAGACGGAACTGCTGTCCCCCGAAACCGACGGCGGCTGGCCCAGCCTGGCGGAAACCCTGCGTCTGATCAAGGACGCCGTGGTGCACGGATTCACGCGATTATCGGAAGCCGCGATGAAATTCGCGGAAGAAGCGGGACCTTATCTGGCCGGCTTGGTCATCCTGGGACTGCTGATCCGGTTCGGCTGGCACACCGTGGCGACGCCGATACGCGACCGGCTCGCCCTGCGCCGGGTGCAGGCCGCACGCCGGAGCGATCCGCAGCGGTTCGCGCGGGTTTGTTACGGAGAGACCGAACGCTGGCTGGCCCGGCGCGGCTTCCCGCGTGATCCGGCGCAAACCGAGGAGGAATACCGGGCGCAGGTGGCGAGACATTGGGAACCCGCGGGCGACGCCCTGCGCCGCTTGATCCGGGTATTCCAGAAGGCCCGTTATGGGACGGGGCCGCTGCAAGCCCGAGAGGCCGAAGCGTGTTTCAGCGACTTCATGGCGATCACCACCCTCGTGACCCCGGCCGGACGCGCGAAGGTCCGCTCGAATTAGCGCGCCGTCTCACCGGAAACCGGCGCACCATGGATTCGGATCGGAGAAAGCGTTGGCAGCAGGCCGGATTACCCCGAAGAACCGGGAACTCCAATGCCTTTAAGTTAAGGAAGCTCTGAATAAGCCCTCCGGGAGAGGGTTGGGTGAGGGCCCGTTAGATCAATCAGTTGCACAGCTCGCTTCTCCGAATTGGAGACTCAAAAGGCATTCATTTTTGTAGTCAGTTATAAGAGAGCTCTGACGGGAGTTGGAGGGGGACCCTCAAGTCCGGTACAAAGGTTTTGTTCCATCAACCGGAAGACGTAGGAGGTATCCCCCATGGGTAAGCGAAGCTATCGTAGCACGGCGTTTGACGAGATGGATGGGTCGGCGGTTTTGGGCCGGCTCGAAGGTAAGCGGGTGGTGTTGGCGGTGGACGTGGCGAAGGAGGCGTTCATGGCGCAACTGCTGACGGAAGAGCGGGAGGTGTTGGCGACGGTGCGGTGGCGTCATCCGCAGCAGACGCGGGCGCTGGTGGAGACGCTGAAGGGGTGGCTAGGGCGTTGTCGGGTGGAGGTGGTGATGGAGCCGACCGGGACGTACGGAGATGCCTTGCGTGCTCTGCTGGTGGCGCAGGGTTGGCCGGTGTACCGGGTGAGCCCGAAGCGGGTGCATGATGCGGCGGAAGTGTACGATGGGGTGCCGAGCTTGCACGATGCGAAGGCGGCGTACGTGATGGGGCGGCTGCATCTGGAAGGGGTCAGCGAGGTGTGGGAGGAGGTTTCGGACGAGCGCCGGGAGATGAAGGCCTTACAGGGGCTGTTGCGGTTGTACCAGGGGCGGTACCGGCGGGGTTTGAACCGGCTGGAAGCGCAGTTGGCGCGGCACTGGCCGGAGGTGTTAGGGATGCTGGGGCTGGACTCGGTCACGCTGCTGCAGCTGTTGGCCGTGTATGGGGAGCCTGGGCGGATTGCCGCCGATCCGGAGGGGGCGGCGCTCTTGATGGGGCGAGTGGGCGGTCGAGGTCTGCGCCCGGACAAACGTGACGCGGTGCTGGCGAGTGCGGCGCGGAGTGTGGGGGTGCCCTGTCTTGAGGCGGAACGGGAACTGATCCAGCGGCTGGCGGCGGATGTGCTGGCGACCCGCGAGGAGTTGCGGGAGCTGGAACGGCGCGTGAAGGCCAAGGTCGAGCAGACGCCGGTTCTGCGGCGCATGGCGGCGGTGGTGGGGTCGACGACCAGTGCCGTGCTGCTGGCGACGCAAGGGTCGCCGCTGGACTATCCGGAGCCCCGCAGTTACCAGAAGAGCCTGGGGCTCAACCTCAAGGAACGCTCCAGCGGTCAACACAAGGGCCAGCTGAAGATCACCAAGCGGGGCCCGTCGCTGGCCCGGCAATACCTTTATTTTGCCGCGCTTCGGTTGATCGACCGCGATCCGGTGGTGCGCCACTGGTGTGAGCGGAAAGCCGGGCGTGACGGGGGGCGTAAGGGCAAGGCGGTGACGGCGGTCATGCGGAAATTGGCCAAGGCCTTGTGGTATGTGGCCCGCGGCGAGCCGTTTGAGACCCGTAAGCTGTTCACGGTCGAGACCTGGCCGATGGCCGCTTGAGGTGGGGACAGGACCGATGCCTCCCATGGGAGGACAGCGAGGAGAGACGATGACCTAAGTTGTTCTGTGTTGATGGGCAAGGGTTTGGTGTCTTCCTGGGGGTGACCTTCCACCCACCCTGAGACCGGCTACAGGTCCCAACGTAGTCCCGAGGCCCCCCCCAGGATGACCCAGGGTTGCGATATCCCATGGAACTGATTCGATGCCGGTTGCCGGACATCCGATGTGAGAGGTTCGATTGACGCCCTGGCGTGGCATCCGGGAGACCCAGACCGAGCCCCTATTAACCGATAACCGACAGCACGATGTCCTTCTGCGCCTTTCAGGTTTTTGACGGCGCACCGGATTCGTGCTGGCAAAGAGGATCCTGTGAAACCAAAAATTGGGGACTTGACTGGGCTATGAGAGGGTGGGTTAGGCCGCAAGGCCGTAACCCACCGAGCAACCTCGGGCCTGTCCTGAGCTCCGTCGAAGGGCTAACCCGCCCTACAATGAATGTCCGCTTGAGTGCCGAATGAAATCAATCAGTATCGGCAATCCTTTGCCGACGAAGCCATCGGCCCAACGGCGGCATCGGAAACGAATTCCCCAGCGACTCGCGAGTTCCCCCTACAGTTGGCATGAAAAGAGAAAGCGCCAGGATTCGTCTTGGCAAACGCGTTTTGACAAATACCCACCCCGAATTTCCGTCTCACGCTTCGAAGCGGGCCGTTGGCGCCACCGCGGTGCTCCGATTGCGTGAAATGAACCGACGAAGAAAACGTTGCAGCTAAACCAACCGTTTGCGATTGGAAGGGTGGCTTCGGCGCTCCCGAAGACGCCGTTTGCGATTGGAAGGGTCGCGACTAAAGCGACCGTTGGCGATTGGAGGCGCATCGAAACGCGAACTCGAACGATGCGGTTCCTTCGTCACCACATCCTACGCGGGCTTCGCGCAAGCACCCCGACCGTTCCCGATGGATGGACGACATACCGCATCTGTATTTGTTTCTTTTTGCCGTCCCATCAATTGGTTAGAAATTTTGTCAGGTAATCAGCCAACAGAGATTGGCAGCAAGTAAGGCGTGTTACGGATTCCAGGACACGCTTGCACACCTCATACATTAAGTCTATTTTTTTAGATACCGGATTTTCATTAATTTCAAGGAGAAAAAATGAGTGAAATCTTATTGTGCAGCCAGCCGCTAAGTGCAAGTCAGCTACAAAATACATGCGGTATTTCCATGGACGCTTTAGCTGGTCTGGCCTGTTCCAGTCCCGGCACTCTGCAGGCTTATACACCTTATTTAATGGGTGAAAATACATTCGCTGACCGTCATATATTAACTCAGCTTAACCCCATGCCGGTCGCCAAGGAACTAACGCACCTTTCATTATCGTTCGGCGAAGACAATGTTCTCGCGCTTTCTGAAATCACCAAAAAGTTGCAGGAATACAATATTGGCTTAATGGGCGCCGCAACCAGCGTATATACTGACCGCATTGGTGGTTTTGCAGGAGCCGTGAAAAATTATCAGGATGCGCTTATGGAATACCGGGCGGCGATAAAATCGAAATCCGCCACAAAGGCTTTGGCCAGGCAGAAGGCGCATGCCGCCTTTGAAAGGCTGCAGATACAATTTCAGCATGAGCTTAACGCCGTAACAGCGAAAATCAAGTCGAATAGAGGCACGCCCTTAACGAGTTCACAAAGAGCCACCAACATTGCCAGAAGCAGCCGGAACGTCGCCAGGCTCAATGTTACCAGCCAGGTGCAGGCCAGTGATCTGGTCAGGTTCGCCAAGCATGCCAGCTTTTTGGGCAATGGACTTGCCGTGATCGATTTCACCAGCCGAGTGGGTAACATTCATAACAGTTATCAGGCAGGCGAGAAATGGGAGCGGGAGCTGTTTATTGAATCTAGTAGTTTTGCGCTCAGTGCTTATACTGGTCTGAAAGTTGCAGAAGTAGGATTAGTGCTTTTGCTGGCTGCCACGCCAGCAGGCTGGGTTGGACTCATTCTTGGAGGAGCGCTTGTCGCAGGTGCTGCGGCTGGAGCATCAATGGGAATGAATTATTTGGTTAAAGAACACAGCGGTGATGCGTATGATTTAATAATGACTTCGTTAAATATAAGATGAGTTTATTTTTACAACTTTTTACTTTAGGTTTGGTGGGAATGCTTTTCACCTGCATTTTATACGTTCTGTTTGGTCAACTGACGGTTCGCAAACTCAGAAAGAATCCAAACATGAAAGGGCGTCTTGGTGTCGAGTTTGTAAGTGGCTTTGACATTCTTAATGTAGCTAGTGCATTATCTGCCCCCCAATGGCTTAGAGATAGAATTAGCCGCTCTACCTTGTCATACCTGGCTCCTGATTATCAGGCTTTATATGAAAACACCACTCTTTTTGATCGGATATTCGCCAGGGTTTTCTGGGGGATTTCCACTGTCTCTACCTCATTTATGTTGTTACTCGTGATTTTAGACAAAATAGGTGTATTTGACTGAGGCGTTTAATAAACACATCTAGCCGACGCCTGGACTGATCCGGATATATCATCAGCCCATAAAACCATCCAATAGACATTATCGGAAACTAGCATGACAGTCTGTCATTGAATAACGAAGAGAACTAAGAGAACTAAGGGCAAGAGTATGCTTTCCTACGAAGACGTGAAGCAAAAGCCGAAGACATTGATGGCCATGACCAGTCTGAAGGCCTCCGAGTTTGAGGAACTCTTGGTTTCTTTTGCGGCGACATGGGCCGAAGAAACCGGCAGGAATCTGACTAAAGGAGGGCGTCCGCCGATTATCGCGAGCATGGCCGACCGGCTGCTGTTCATCCTGTTCTATCTGAAGACCTACCCTCTGCAAGAGGTCATCGCGCATCTGTTCGGCATGAGCCAACCCCAGGCCAACTTCACGATCCACCTGTTGAGCAGGGTGCTCAACAAGACACTTGACGCCCGCGGGCACAAGCCCGCCCGGCTCACCGAGGAGATGCTGTCCAGGCTGGAGCAGGAGGCGCGGCAGGACTTGGGCATAGACGGGACGGAAAGGCGCATCAACCGCCCCGTCAACGACCTGGGGCAACGCATCCACTACAGCGGTAAAAAAAATGCCACACTGTGAAGAACAACCTTGTCGGCGGCCTGGAGGACAGGCAGGTCAAGTACTTGGGTTCGACCCATGAGGGCAAGAAGCACGACAAGAAGATCTGCGACGAAGAAGGGACCCGGTTCCCCGACGGCGTCGAGCTGTATCGCGACAGCGGCTTCCAGGGACACGAACTGGCGAATGTCACAGTCCACCAGCCGAAGAAGAGGCCGCGCAACGGCCGGCTTTCGGCCGACGACCAGGAGGCCAACCGGCTCCACTCAAGCATCCGCGTGATCATCGAACACATCATCTCGGGAATCAAGCGGTGCCGCGTCGTCAAAGACGTGTTCAGGAACACCAAGGAAGGCTACGACGATGTCGTCATTGAATTGGCCTGCGGCCTGCACAATTACAGGAGCTACTGCCGAAACCAGAGTTATTGATAGCCGGCCTTTTCCTCTGTTCCGGTTATGAAAGGTGGTTTCCGATAATGTCTAATTATCAGGCAGGTGGGAATTGGGAGCGGGGCTGTTTATGAATCCAGTAGTTTTGCGGCCAGTGGTATCACAGGAATTATTGCTACAAATGCAGGACTAGCGCTTTTGCTGGCTGCCACGCCAGCAGGCTGGGTTGGACTCATTGTTGGAGGAGCGGCTGTTGCGGGTGCTGCAGCTGGGTCATCGATGTTAATAAATAGTATATTCAAGGAGAATAGCGGCGGCTGGTATGATTCAATAATGACTTCACTGGATATAAGATGAGTTTATTTTCAAAACTTTTAGCTTTGGGTGGCATTGGAATTTTCTTCTCCTGTATTTTATATGTGTTGTTTGGTCAATTGACGGTTCGCAAACTCAGGAAGAACCCAAACATGAAAGGGCGTCTTGGTGTCGAGTTTGTAAGTAGCTATGACATTCTTAATGTGGCCAGCGCATTATCTGCTCCTAAATGGTTTAGAGAAAGAGCTAGTCGCTCTACCTTGTCATACCTGGCCGCTGATTACCAAGCGCTATATCAAAATACTACCCTTTTTGATCGGATATTCGCCAGAGTTTTCTGGGGGATTTTTTTAGTATCCAATTTATATACATTGTTACTCTTAATTTTATACAAGATAGGTTTATTTGACTGAGGCATTTAATAAACATATCTCTAGCCGCCGCCTGGACTGGTCCGCACATTTCATTAGGCCCATGAAACTATCCAGTTATCAGGCAGGCGTGAATGGGGAACGGGAGTTGTTTATTGAGTCCAGTAGTTTTGCGGCTAGCGCCATCGCCGGTACAGCCGCAGTAAATATAGGTAGTGCTGCACTAGGATTTTTGGTACTCGCAACTCCAGTTGGATGGGTAGGGTTGATTGTTGGTGGTGTTGCAGTAGCGGGCGTAGCAGCTGCTACTTCTATATGGACTAATAATATCATTAAGAATAATGCCGGAGATGTTTATGATTCCATTCTGAACAGGATAAATTACTTATGAAGACGATGACATTGCTTGTTGGAATTCTGATTGGGATATCGGTTATTGTAATGATCCTTTATGTTACGTTTGGGCAAATAACTGTTCGCAAACTAAGAAGGAATCCCAAAACCAAGCATGCACTTGGTATCGAGTTTGTGAGTGGCTGGGATATTATTAACGTTGCACAAGCTTTAGCATTGCCAGAATTCATAACGAAAAAACTTAAACGTAGCTCATTATCTTCACTTTATGCGGATGCTGAATTGCTTCAATGTAATACCAGTATATTCGATAGGCTATTAGCAGGTTTTTTTTATTGGTTACTTATGCTTACAGGGCTTTCGTTTCCGCTTCTTGGTTTTTTCGACAGTCTTGGTCTCTTGGAATAGTGTGATACTTCAGAGCTATGACTTAATCAGGCAACCGGGGTATTTAGCTGCTTGTTCCCATGCCACCCTGAGCGAGGCTCCTCTACTAGCAATGCCGTTAAGTTAAGGAGCTTGTGGTATACTATGTCACGTAACCATCTGAAAACAAAGGATTAATCAAAAAGCACACCAATGGGGTCAGGTCTTGTAATCACGCGTGATCGGGAGAGTAGCTACGAGAATCCCGATGAATCAGTACGTCTCGCAGCCCCCGCAGAACCGGACTTGGAGCGTTACACCATCCGGCTCCCAGCTTGAGTCATCCACAGTGGTTTGGGGTATAGATTGTGCCGAATTCGCAACGATGGCATCCAGCTTGACAGGACTTCGCTAAACCGATCCCACGACACACTGCGCCGGTTTAGACACGCCGAACCGGTTGGGGTCGGTAATTGAGACTACGTCGTCCGGCTGACAGCGCTTTAATCCGCTCTTCCACGCCCTGTGCGTATTCCGCTTTACTGACCTTGTCGGTTCCCGCTGCCTTGTTGCCCGGTTGAGCTTCGAAGCTGTCCATCCGGCCTTCGGGATGATCTCAAACCGGCACCCCTTTGCTCCCGCAGCATTACCCGCGTTCTTCGCTATCATGGGTGCCTCCGACTTCCTCTCGTCCCTGTTTCCGTCCTTGCTATTCAGGCCTGTCGGGACATGCGCAGACTACGCGCCGACGAGGGGATCTCCCGGGTTACTGCCCATTCTTATTGTCTGGCTCGCAGCGGCCTACGATCCCGGGTGGTCGCGACATTCTCACCATAACCAAGGTCGCGCTGTTGCCTGCTGGCGTCTTGATACCATCGGCCCTTTCCAATGCGGTCATTTCGGGACTCTACCCCTTCACGGTCGGCATGATCCGTTACCATGGCTCCTCGCCTGCTTTCGTGCCTACGCATCAAGCGCACTGTTACCAGTTCGCCTGCAAGGCTCGATACCCAGCCCGTGGTTAGCGGTTACTGGGGCGGAATTCTCACCCGCTGGAATGTGCAGCATTGCCCAGCCGCAACCAAGACCTGACCCCGTTTCCGCGCATATATGACGGTGAGCCGAGCTGTGCGAAGATTGGAGCAGAATGACCGGGATTAATGTTGGAATGTTAGAACTGACCCTGTTTTACCGCTGGCAGCCCGTGGCGCATCCAGAATGCGCTCAAGCTCGGCGAGCGTGCGCTCGCCACGATGGCCGGGCCGCCACGGCGAGTGGCGCACCCGCAGCCCCTCGGCGCGCGCGGCGACCACCTCGGCCACCGCAGCACTCGACCAGCCCTCGGCGCTGAGCAAGGTCGCGCGGGCCTGATCGGCCTCCAGACGCAGCCGTGACCGGCTCAGCGCCTCCAACGCCTGGCGCTCAGAATCGGTTAGCTGCAACATCAGTCGACCACCCCATCAGCTCCTAGAGCGTGACCAAGTGGGACCGTGGGCAACAAATCTCAAGGATGCTTACGCTTCGTTACGCTTCCGGCCCGCAGTGCAACGACGCCACCCACCGCACGCGGTCAACCACGCAGCACGGACCACAGCATCGCGCCGAACAGGCCCAACGACAGTGCTAAGTGAACCAACCGCGCATGAATTGCAGATGTAGGAAGTGCACCTTCAAAGAACATCAGTAACATCATCAGCCCCAGGGCGAGGCCCGTAACAACGGGAAAGCGTGCGAAACCTAAGACGCCGGCAGCGAAAAATGCTACGGTCAGCGGAAAAAACGCCGCCAAGCGCTTCTTGTTTGACAGAAGAGTGATTAGGTCCATCACCCGATCACCCTTGGTAGGGTTTGCAAAAAGCAAACTCCCGGTTCTGAGAGTTCCGACAGAACGTTTCCACCGGAACCGGTTGCGGTGCAATCCGGTTCAGCTTTTTCATCGTGTTAAGCTGACTCCAAACAGCCGCTCCGGACCCGCTCTGCTCCAGCTCGTTTTCCCAGCCCGGCGGCAAGGGGATACTATGTTTATCCAGATGTTTTACCTCGCCAAACAATATTGCCGAGATTAGGTCTTCGGGCGAACGTATACCATGGGACGATATGCCGACCACTGCTCCGAAACCGGCGATTATAAAGTTGGTAACGGCGGCCGGAGCCATCACCTTCCAGAATGGCAGCCGCGAGGATCCGTACCGCCCTCCTGTAGTAGCGTAGTTTGTAAATATGCCGCCGTGTAGCCGCCCGTAGAATTCAGGTTGCCGAACGGCGATCTTTAGAAATCGCCAAGAGGTCTCTGCCGTCTTTTCCCTGTTGGTCTCGTCAAGTGCCGTAGCAAGCGCTTTCGATATGAGACTTTGGCGAATCTGAGCGCGCACCTGGTGCTCTCGCCCCCACCAGCCGAGAACCATCTGTATCTGGATGATTCCCATCCACCACGTTATAGGTTGGTTGTAAGCGGCGCGAAAGTATCGGACCCAACGAGGATCGTTCGATGCATGATTAAGCATCTCTTCAAATGCGCTGATATCCTCTTCCGACGCATTTTCCATGAATCGCTCAATTGCGTCCTTGTCGGCAGGCCTAAGATTAAGGTTCAGCATTAACGTATCTCCTTGTTATTTTGGACTTTCCTTGCACCGGGAGCGGCATGCCTGCCAAATGAACGCTACCACAGGAACCTGCTACCCACCAGATCCGCCACGAAGCCCGACGAGGGGGAGCGGTCACTTACGCGCAAAAGTCCTAACGTGTTGGTAAAAGGCGCGCCGCTCACGGAGTATCGGCGAAGCCCCTGACCGTAATGATAAACCCGAACTTCAAACCTGCCAACGCACACCAATGGGGTCAGGTCTTGTAATCACGCGTGATCGGGAGAGTAGCTACGAGAATCCCGATGAATCAGTACGTCTCGCAGCCCCCGCAGAACCGGACTTGGAGCGTTACACCATCCGGCTCCCAGCTTGAGTCGTCCACAGTGGTTTGGGGTATAGATTGTGCCGGATTCGCAACGATGGCATCCAGCTTGACAGGACTTCGCTAAACCGATCCCACGACACACTGCGCCTCTGGCTGCGCCGGTTTAGCCCTTTGAATAGCAACCGGCTGATCCGGTAGGCATAGGTGCGTACTTGGCGGATATTACCGCTAACCGCATCATACCCGACCTGCCCTTGCAGGTGGCGCCTGGCATAATCCATCATCGCTTGACCTCCTTCGATACGTAGCGCCGATAGCCGGTCGCCCACGTCCTTCAGCTTCTTGACGATCCGCTCACGCTGGCTTTTACGCCCGAGCACAAAGCGCCCCTTCCGGCTTTTGCCTACGTAGTGTGTAAAGCCCAGAAAGTTAAAAGCCGGTGCTCGTTTCACGCTATCCTTACGGCAGTCTGTCGCTGCCCTGTTGCCAAAGCGTAGCAGGCAGGTTTTACTCGGCTCGACTTCCAGCCCCAATTCGGCCAGCCGTTCCGCCATCTCATCCATGAATCGCCGTGCATCGGCTTCACTCGTAAAGCAAGCCACATAGTCAAAGAATCCTTTGATGTCAGCCTCGACGAGCCATTGGGTGTTGTGATTGGTGACCCTCTCGCCTAACCGCGCAAGCGCTTGATGTGCGTTACGATCCGGGCGAAACCCGTACGAACAGTTGCGAAATTCAGGCTCCCCGATCGCTTGCAGTATCCCGGACAGGCGATGTTGTACGAGCCGGTCTTCAAAGCAAGGCATGCCCAATGGCCGTTGCTTTCCATTGCCCTTGGGAATATAGACACGCCGAACCGGTTGGGGTCGGTAATTGAGACTACGTCGTCCGGCTGAAAGCGCTTTAATCCGCTCTTCCACGCCCTGTGCGTATTCCGCTTGACTGACCTTGTCGGTTCCCGCTGCCTTGTTGCCCGGTTGAGCTTCGAAGCTGTCCATCCGGCCTTCGGGATGATCTCAAACCGGCACCCCTTGGCTCCCGCAGCATTACCCGCATTCTTCGCTATCATGGGTGCCTCCGACTTCCTCTCGTCCCTGTTTCCGTCCTTGCTATTCAGGCTTGTCGGGACATGCGCAGACTACGCGCCGACGAGGGGATCTCCTGGGTTACTGCCCATTCTTATTGTCTGGCTCGAAGCGGCCTACGATCCCGGGTGGTCGCGACATTCTCACCATAACCAAGGTCGCGCTGTTGCCTGCTGGCGTCTTGATACCATCGGCCCTTTCCAATGCGGTCATTTCGGGACTCTACACCTTCACGGTCGGCATGATCCGTTACCATGGCTCCTCGCCTGCTTTCGTGCCTACGCATCAAGCGCACTGTTACCAGTTCGCCTGCAAGGCTCGATACCCAGCCCGTGGCTAGCGGTTACTGGGGCGGGATTCTCACCCGCTAGAATGTGCAGCATTGCCCAGCCGCAACCAAGACCTGACCCCGTTGATGCTCCTTTGCGATTGGAAGGGTCGCGACTAAAGCGACCGTTTGCGATTGGAAGGGTCATCCGGGCGCTCCAATCGCAAACGGCTTGGCCGGGAGCGCCGGCCAACCCCTTCCCCGGATGACCGTTGGCGATTGGAGCGCATCGGAAGACGAACTCGAACGATGCGGTTCCTTCGTCACCGCATCCTACGCGGGCTTTGTTGGAATCCGAAAGCCGAGTTGTAGAAGATTTTCGCGATGGGTGGTGGGTTTATTTCGTTGGTGGTGGGTTTAAGTAGTTTATATACTACAATGTACAATTATTTCTTAGCTTAAGCATTGACTGGACCAATGGCCTATCAAACGATTCCGTGCAAATACTGTAAAAGTTCCGATGTGGTGCGCTATGGTACACAGAGTGGTTACCCCCGCTTTCGTTGCAAGCACTGTGGGCGCACCTTCAAGACCGAATACATTTACCGGGCCTACGAGTCCGGTATCAAAGAACAGATTGTTGACATGGCGATGAATGGCAGTGGTATTCGAGATACCGCTCGTGTTCTCGGGATTGGGAAAAACACAGTCATGTCTACACTGAAAAAAAGTCCACCGAAGTGGTCACGGTGAATCCTTACATCGGCTCTCGGGAAATCGCCGTGGAAATCAGGCATCTCTTTGATTCGCCGATGGATGTTCAGGCGGACGAACAGTGGAGCTATGTGGCTCGCAAGAAGAACCAACGTTGGCTCTGGTACGCCATCGACGCCGCCACCGGATGCATTTTGTCATTTGTGTTTGGGCGGCGCAAAGAGGACGTTTGCGAACAATTGATCGCCAATCTGCGCGTTTTCAATATTCGAACCTATTACACCGATGATTGGCCAAGCTATGCGGCGTTCATTCCGGCAAACCAGCACGTCATTGGTAAGAAATATACGCAAAAGATCGAAAACAAAAACCTTTTGTTACGCACTCGCATCAAGCGCTTAACTCGCAAAACGCTCTGCTTTTCAAAATCTGAGTTGCTTCACGATGGGGTGATCGGCCTCTTCATTAATCGCCACTGCTTTCCACTAAATTGACCCACCACCATTTCGTTTATATACTACAATGTATAATTAGTGCCTGAACGGAAATCAATTAAAGTCATAACTATCAATGTATTATAATTATTTCGCAGCACGAAGATGTGTTGTTCTGACACCAGTTTTGCCCTATTTCGGGCGAAAATCAGCCTGCAACCACCTAAAAACCAAAATCTTCGTTACCCGAAATCGTATGCGTACCGTCATTCAGCCACAACTCAAATTCGGTGAAACCGATATTGCCGCCATCGTCCTCGATCCCAAATCGCGCGATGACATCCCTCAATTACTGCGTGGACTGCAATACATTTATACCGAGGTCAGCTTGCGTCAGCGGGTATTTGCCATTCTGGAAGAGATGATACCTGACCGTGCGAACGGGCAAGGCAAAGCCAACCGCCAAACCGGGCGGCCTGGCATGGAGCAGTGGAAGATACGGGTGTTGGGCGTACTGCGCTTGGGTCTCGATGCGGATTACGACCGGATTCAAGAGTTGGCCAACCAACACAAGACGATCCGGCAGATGCTGGGGCATAGCGATTGGCTGGACGAGCAGGAGTACGAGTTGCAGACGATTCGGGACAACGTCAGCTTGTTCACGCCCGAGCTATTGGACCGCATCAACCAGGAAGTGGTTAACGCGGGGCACTCGCTGTTAAAAAAAAACGCCGAGGAAAGCCTCAAAGCCCGCGCTGATTCCTTTGTGGTCAAAACCCACGTGCATTTCCCCACCGATACCAACTTGCTGTGGGATGCGATTCGCAAAGCCATTCAAACCTGTGCGGCACTCTGCGATACATTGGATTTGACCGAATGGCGGCAAAGCGCTTATCACTTGCGGTGTTTCAAGAAAAGCTACCGTCTGATTCAAAAGCTCAAGCATTCCACCTCACAAGATGAAGCCAAGCGGCAGGCCAAGCAGGCGCAAATCGAAACGGCTTATCAGACCTATCTCGACCAAGCTGAAGCCTATCAGCAACGGGCACATGCTACCCGGCAACGCCTGAACCAAGCGCATGGCCTACCGACACCGATGTTGGCAGACCTTGATGCCTACCTGGCGCATGCCGAGCGGCAGATCGACCAGATTCGTCGCCGCGTCCTGCGAGGTGAAACCATTCCGCATGGCGAAAAAGTCTTTTCCATTTTTCAGCCCCATACCGAGTGGATCAGCAAAGGCAAGGCGGGCGTACCGGTCGAATTGGGCTTGCGGGTGGCGGTCGTCGAAGATCAACACCGCTTCATCCTACACCATCAAGTCATGGAAAAAACCACCGACGATCAAATCGCCGTGTCCCTGGTCGAACACAGCCAAACCCGCTTTCCGGCAGTAACGGCCATCCGCTTGGACAAGGGCTTTCACAGTCCAAGTAATCAGGTCGAGCTCAAGCAACACCTGGAAAACGTCATATTGCCGAAAAAAGGCCGGCTATCGGAAGCCGACAAAGTCCGCGAATCCGACCCGACATTTGTCCGCCTGCGCCGCCAACACTCGGCTGTTGAATCGGCAATCAATGCACTCGGTGTGCATGGCCTGGACAAATGTCCCGATCATGGCATTGACGGCTTCAAGCGCTATGTTGCCCTCGCGGTCGTGGCGCGCAACATTCAGCGCCTGGGAGCCGTTTTACGCGAGCAAGAACAACAAGCGGCGGATCGACGACGAGGGCCGTATAAAAAAGCGGCCTAAAGACAGGGCTGATGGCAGAAAAATCCCGAAGTGCAGGAAAGGTGCGTCCAAAATTTGCCCCCAAATGGCAAATTGGCATCATGGAGTGCGCCTGGCGGGAAAAAAGGCTGGCCTGGGCCGAAAAACGGCTGACGTGACTCCCAGTGAGTCAGCAAAACCATGAAAAAATCGAGTTTTCTTACAGACACTAATTATCTCTCAGTTTAAGTGTCGACTGGATCTATGACCTATCAAACGTCTAAGCATTTATCCGTCGTGCGCTCGTGTTAGGTCCTAACGTGACATCGAAGCTGGGGCGCAAGATGGATAAATTCTTAGACGTTAACATTACATGCTAAAACCAAGGAGAAACTTATGGATCTTGAAAGAACAGAAGCAAAGATAACAATTGCAAAACTTATTGAGTTGGCATATTCAAAAGATAAAGGTATGACAGTCAAAATCATGGTTCAAAAAGGCAACGCAAAGCTGATTGTAGACCAAAATGGCAACGCCACACTGTCAGGTTCGGCGGGGGTTTTGACATTCAGTGGAACACCAGTTCTCGAGAAGATAGGAGCTAAAATTAAACGAGTTAGCGTAAACTTCAATAACAAGGATGGAATGAAAGTAGGCTATACCGCCACCTTTGATTTGGAATACATAAAATTGTCGATCTTAGGAGATTTTGACTTAGAAGAATTGATAACATCTTGTTCCGGCCTGCTGTGTCGTGCTGCTCGGGCTCTAAAGGGGCGGCACCATGCCTATGACATGGAATTGCAGAAAATAATGGGGCACTGAGGATGAAAAATGTACTTATTGGCCTCGTTCTTGCTCTGTTTATGACAAGCTGCGCTACCGTGCACAATTCTTCTTCTGTGCTGTATCAAGAATTTTCACAGTATGAGAATGTTGCGAATAAAAATAATATTATTGAAGTGGCTAGTAACTTCTTTAGCCATTCCCTGCTTGGCAGGGATTACCAATCAAATCCAGATGCAGCTAGTCAGTTACTTTTCAAGAGTTATATGGTTAATATAGATAGCCACTATGAGAAAATGAATGAGCAAGATGGTTGCCTTACTGTCAATGGGTATGACGAAGAAAATTCTCCTTTGATTTTTAGTCTTAAATATATTTCAAGCAATGGTCGTTGGTTAATTGACAAAATTCATGTTCTTTTTGTCGATAATAAAAAAGACTTTGCTAATAGCGCTAAATGTCCTAGCGAGTATCCCAACTGATGCTACATCAAATTTAAATTTTTGCGACTACTGACGGTCGAAGGATGAACATCACCTTGGAGTCGTGTCATGAAAGCTTACTCACTCGATCTGAGAACCCGGATGTTCAGCTACGCCCTGACGCACACCGTACGCAAGACGGCCGCGCTGTTCCGGGTCAGTCCGAACACCGTTCACGTGTTTAAGAAGCTCTTCATCGAAACCGGCCAATTGGCCCCGAAGCCCAGCCATGCCGGCCGTCCGCGGGCCATCTCCGCCGAGGGCGAGTTGTGAGCACACCAATGGGGCCAGATCTTGTAATCACGCGTGATCGGGAGAGTAGCTACGAGAATCCCGATGAATCAGTACGTCTCGCAGCCCCCGCAGAACCGGACTTGGAGCGTTACACCATCCGGCTCCCAGCTTGAGTCGTCCACAGTGGTTTGGGGTATAGATTGTGCCGGATTCGCAACGATGGCATCCAGCTTGACAGGACTTCGCTAAACCGATCCCACGACAAAAGAATCCTTTGATGTCAGCCTGGACGAGCCATTGGGTGTTGTGATTGGTGACCCTCTCGCCTAACCGCGCAAGCGCTTGATGTGCGTTACGATCCGGGCGAAACCCGTACGAACAGTTGCGAAATTCAGGCTCCCAGATCGCTTGCAGTATCCCGGACAGGCGATGTTGTACGAGCCGGTCTTCAAAGCAAGGCATGCCCAATGGCCGTTGCTTTCCATTGCCCTTGGGAATATAGACACGCCGAACCGGTTGGGGTCGGTAATTGAGACTACGTAGTCCGGCTGAAAGCGCTTTAATCCGCTCTTCCACGCCCTGTGCGTATTCCGCTTGACTGACCTTGTCGGTTCCCGCTGCCTTGTTGCCCGGTTGAGCTTCGAAGCTGTCCATCCGGCCTTCGGGATGATCTCAAACCGGCACCCCTTGGCTCCCGCAGCATTACCCGCATTCTTCGCTATCATGGGTGCCTCCGACGTAAGCGTCCGGCTGTCCGCATAATTCCCACCGATTAGCGCCTGAGTCACAGTATCGCCATATTCCCGAAGAGGAGGAGATGGCGATGACGAAACAAGAACGAGAGATGCATTGGCGGGTCCTGCTGGAGCAACAGGCAGGGAGTGGGTTGTCGGTGCGCGCTTGGTGTGCGCGCGAGGCGGTCAGCTATGCGGCGTTCATCTACTGGCGTCGACGCGTAGCGCAGCCAGCGGTGGTGGCGCCACTGACGTTGATGCGGGTAGATGGCGGTGAGACAGCAGTCGGTGGTCTGTGGTTGTCGGTGGGCGGGGTTCGCATCGAGGTGAAACCGGGGTTCGATGCCGGGTTGTTGAAGCAGGTGGTGGCCGCATTGGTCTCGTGATGCTGGCGACGATTCTGAGTGCGGCGGCGGTGTATGTGGTGGCCGAGCCGGTCGATTTGCGCAAGTCCATCGATGGTTTGGCGCTGGCGGTGGAGAGCAGTCTGGGGCATTCGCCGTTATCGGGTGCGGTGTTCGTGTTTTTCAACCGGGGCCGGGACAAGGTGAAGCTGTTGTGGTGGGATCGTCACGGTTTCTGGCTGGCCTACAAGCGGCTGGAGAAAGGCCGCTTCCGCAAGCCGGTTCAGGGGACGATTTCGCGCTCGGACCTGCTGCTGTTGCTGGAAGGCGTGGACCTGACGGTGGCCCGTTTCCGCGCGGTTCGCGCGGGTCGGGTCGGCTGAGTCGAAAGTGCCTAAAACCCGCATCAGAGCTGGGCTTTCGGGTGGTCCACCGGGTATAATGGCAGCCATGAATGCCGCCGCTCTCGCCGAAGAAAATCGTACTCTAAAGGCCACCCTGGCCCAGCGCGAGGCGCGCATCGAACGGCTGGAATTCGACCTAGCGCAGCTGAAGAAGCTGCTGTTCGGCGCCCGTTCCGAGCGACTGGCGACCCTCCCCGACATCGACCAACTGCCGCTGTGGGATGAGGTGCCCGAGGACGCCCCCGTCGCCAGTCCGGTGGCGTTCAAGACGGTGGTGGTGCAATCGCCCGCCAAGAATCAACCGAAGCGCACCGCACTGCCGGCGCATCTGCCGCGAGAGATCGTGGTATTGCCGTTGTCGGCACAAGACCGGCAGTGTCCTGCCTGCGGTGAGGAACGGCCGGTGATCGGCTACGAAAGCTCCGAACGCTTGGATTACGTCCCGGCGCAACTGAAGGTCGTGGAAACGCGGCGGGAAAAGTGCGCCTGCGCGAAGTGCCAAGGGCAGTTGACCACGGTACCGGCCCCGCCGCAAATCATCGAGCAGGGCATCCCTCTGCCGGGTCTTCTGGCACATCTGCTGATGGCCAAATACGGCTATCACCTGCCGCTGTACCGCATCGAGCAAATCTTTGCCCACCAGGGTGTCCCCATTGCCCGCACCACGTTGTGCGACTGGGTCATCCAGAGCGGCTGGCAGCTGCAGCCCTTGGTCGAGCGGATGCTGGCGTTGCTCAAGCAACAGCCGGTGATCTTCTCGGACGACACCACTGTGGCGGTGCAGGACCGCGGCAAGACGCGGGAAACCCGGTTTTGGGTATACGCCGGCCACTCGCCGCCCATCGTCGTCTATGACCACACCGAAACCCGGGCGGGCAAGCATCCCAAGGCCAAACTGGAAGGCTACAGCGGCTACCTGCAGGCGGACGCCTATGCCGGTTACGACCAGATCTTCGCCGCAGGCAAGGTCCTGGAAGTGGCGTGCTGGGCGCATGCGCGCCGCAAGTTCTTCGAGATTGCCCGACAGACCGAGAACGGCAAGCGCATCAGCGCCCATGAGGCCTTGGAGTACATCGGCCGGCTCTACGCCATCGAACGGGAGGCCAAGGAACAGCAACTCGACGCCGAAGGCACCCGAAAGCTACGGCAGGAACAGGCGCGGCCGATCCTGGCCGAGTTCAAGGCCAGGCTCGAAGACCGGCTGCGCCAGCTGGCGCCCAAGACCCCCACTGCCCAGGCCATCGGCTATGCCCTCAAGAACTGGCCGGCGCTGGAGCGCTATACCGAAGACGGTCGCCTGGAGATCGACAACAACCGGAGCGAACGGGCCATCCGCCCGCTGACCATCGGCCGCAAGAACTGGCTGTTCCTCGGCTCGCCCAAGGGCGGCCAGGTCGCCGCCACCGTCTTCAGCCTGATCCAGACCTGCAAGGAGCTGGGCATCAATCCGGAGGCCTATCTGAAGGATGTCCTCAACCGCCTGCCTTCCACCAAGCAGAAGGACATCGACAGCCTGCTTCCTCACAACTGCAAGCTGCCCGGGGCGTAACAAGCGACCACTTAACCGTTCGCCACTGCGACCACAAGTCCGGGTACCGCCGAACGCTTACCGAACTCGAATGATGCGGTTCCTCCTCCGTCACCGCATCCTACCCGGGCTGGACGGTATTGCTTGCCGGGGTGGCGCTGAACCCTACGCCGTAAATCCTCACCGTGGTACCGACCGGCCCCCGGTTCGGCGTGAATTCCGCGATCGTCACCTCACCGGCCGCATAACCTTTCGCATCACCGGCAGCAAAAAGCAGAGCGACGAGGAACGAGGAGCGCCGCCTTTTTGCTATCCGAGTGCATGCGATTGTTATGTGTTTTTCATTCGATCGGCCAAAAGCTCTAGTATTTTACTTCTATCAACTGATGGCACTTTTTCTTGAAGCGATCGCGCAAACTCTAATGGGTTCATATTTACCGACGGAGGTTTTATTCTTAAATCCGCACCATGCTTTAATAAAAATTCAGCCATCACAACGTCATTTAACAACACAGAACTGTAAATTGGCGTTAGATTGTAGTCGCCGTAATGATTGACTCCATTAACATCAAGGCCGTTTGAAATAAAGAATTCTGCTATTTTGTACTTTTTTTCGCTATTCCCATTTAAAATGAAAGCTAAGCTAGCGCCACTAGCTAGCTGCTCAACATCTTCTTTAATATTTCTGTGATTATACATATAGTATTCACATATTTTTCCCGGTATTAGTACTCCTCCTTCATTTGAAGAGCATAATATTATTGTCTCAGTATCCATATTCGAAAGGTCGTATGACGTTAGCCCGACAACTCCTGAGATAAGCAATATAATGCCCGCCGTAATTTTTATTTTCACAGAATCAGCCCCACGCTTTTACCAGGCTGACAGATGGCCTGTTGTAGGATAGAAAAGCGCCTGGCTGTTTTTCCAGCGAAGCTGTACTTGCAAGAATTCTCAGCGGGGTTCTAAATCGCCTCGCTATCTCAAGCCGAACAAACTCATATATTTTCGCATCTTGCAGATCATGAGCTGTTGCATGTTTAAACCAGTGGAAGGCAGCTTTCTTGCCAAAACCCTTAATTATTTCTATAGCGCCCTTAGTTGGGTTCGTCGTGCTTCTAAATATTGCCGCCACATACCCCACCGCATAAGAAGCATCAATTGCCTCTAGTAAGAGACCTTGAGCAAAACCTATTATTTCATCAGTTACGGTGAGCGATTCAATTATTACGTGATCTGCTGGCTCGAATATGAATTTGAGTATATTACGAGCCTCCGCTTCAGTGAAAATAAGCTCTTCCTTTTTAAAATTGCGAAGTTGTTTGTAGTTCGACATGATTACTCCTTTTGTTTACACATAACGCAGGATAGCCTCGATTTTGCCGCTGGCATCATATCGGTATTGGGCGCTATCGCCGGAGGTGTCGACAACTTCGTCCAGGCGGCCGGATTCATCATACACATACTGGATATCCGCTCGCGCGAGCGTAATACCGAAAACGATCAAGATCCCATAAACCACCCACCCCATCGCTCGGGTTTTCAGCCCTTGCCCCAAAAATCGGCGCAGCAAGATCGGCCAACGGCCCAAAAGCATTTCCTGGGGCTTCTCCACAGTTCGACCTCTATACGGATAACATGGGTTGAGAATTGGGGCGTCTTGTGCGACGCAACCGACATCGGGGATTCGAGAAGGGAAGGAAACGGCCATGACCTCCCTCTCCCGTCCTCTCCGGCACTAAAACGAGGGCCGCCGTTTTGGCGAAGAAGTGTAGTAGGGAAGTCTTTAATTACAAGGCGCCTCCGAAGGTGCTCGCCTCGACTGCTGCAATCCTTGAACAAAGCCGATGTATGCATTCCTGTTTGTCGAGACGAAATGAGATCGATCGTGTGGTTTCCGACGAGACGCCGTTTTAGAAGAATCCTTGTGATTGTGGGGTTGCTGGCAACTTCTCTGATCAGCACCCGGATCTTAGGCCAGCCAAGCTCCGATACCCTTAGGCGCGAGTCGAATTCAAGCCGCACGATTTCGCCTTCGACGAACCCAATGGTGCTGGCCCGCTTAGGCCGCACTCTGTTTTTCGACACCGGATTAAGCCGGAACGGTACCGTCAGTTGCGCCTCGTGCCATCGGCCGGACCAAGCCTTTGCGGATGGCAAACCCGTTGCCGAGGGCGTCGAAGGCAGGAAGGGAACGCGCAACACACCATCTCTGCGGGGCGCGGTCTATACGGAAGCTCAGTTTTGGGACGGGCGCCGACCCCGCCTGGAAGATCAGGTACTCGATCCCTTCTTCAATCCGCGCGAACATGGGTTGAGCGATACCACCGACCTCTTGAACAGGATACGGACGCGGGACGAATACACGCGTTTGTTTTCCGACGCTTTCGGAATTTCGCCGCAACAAGCGACGTCCACGCGGGTGGCCCAAGCCTTAAGCGCTTACGTTCGCAGTCTGGAACAGAGCGATATTCCTCTGGATCGGTTTCTCTTCAAACAGGAAACCTCGGCGCTGCCCCCGGCCGAGCAACGAGGTCTTACGCTTTTCCGGGGCCGAGCGCGGTGTGCCGAATGCCATCACATCGGGGAGCGGGCGGCGCCGCTGACGGACGGCCAGTTTCACAGCGAGGGCGTTGGCCTGGATCAGTTGCGTCCGCGCTTGGCGCTTTTGAGCCGAACCGTAGCCAAGGCCACCCTCGAGGAAAGAGACCGCTGGATTTCGTCCGACACCGCGGTAGCGGCGCTGGGGCGCTTTGCGGTCACCCTGAATCCGGCCGACCTGGGAAGTTTCAAGACGCCTTCCCTCCGTAACGTGGCGAGCACGGCCCCTTACATGCACGACGGCAGTATCGCCACTCTCGAAGAGGCCGTTGAAAGGGAATGGTATTCTCGCAGCCGCGAACAGGACCGGCCGGTGATGTTAAGCCGTGAGGAACGTGAAGATTTGCTGGCGTTTCTGAGAGGACTCAAGGAAATCTCCAGCCCTTAGGGCAATGCCGTTAAGGAAGCTCTGATTAAGTCCTTCGACAGGCTCAGGACGAACGGTAACCGATTGATTCCGTTCGGGCTGAGCTTGCCGAAACCCCAAGCCGAGTGCCCTTCGACAAGCTCAGGGCGAACGTTATTTTGGGCCGGGTCAATAAATCCATGCAGGCAGGATCGGTCCCGCGCCGCTTCAGCGACATCCCATCCGCATGACCGGTTGCCGAAGGGGTGCGATGCCGCCGGGCATCGCCTTCGTGGGCTATGGCGCCTCGCTCGGCGAGTCGCCTGAACCGGCATACTCGATATCCGTTGCATACATCTGGTACGCCTTGCTGTATTCCATGACCCGAGCGACCTCGGCGATGAACGCTTCGTCGTACCCGGCCCGGCGCAACAGGTGAAATCCCACCTCCATGCCCGAGCTGATGCCGCCTCCGGTGATGATGCGTCCGGCATCCACCACGCGCGCCCGGCTGATGCGGCAGGCGGGCGCCAGATCGGCCAGGCGGTCGATCGGCACCTTGCCGGCCGGGGATTGTTCCACGCGATCCGGCTCCTTTCGGTTGGTCGCCGCTTTTCCGTCCAACAGCCCCATCCTGGCGTAAATCCAGGAACCGGTGCAGACCGAAACCAGCAGGGTTTTCTCGGGCAAGCCGCGGATGAATTCGTGCAAATGACCGTTGTTGATCTCCTGACGCGTGCCGAAACCGCCCGGAATCAGAAAGGCATCCATGTCGGGCCGGTCCGCAAAGGAATAGTTGGGCAGCACCGTAAAACCGGCCTGCGCCTGCACCGGACGCAAGGACTCGGCAATGAAGAACGCCTCCAGCTCGGGATCGAATCGCCGGGCGACCGAGAATACGCCATAGGGCGCCGCGAAGTCGACGATTTCCAGATCCTTGCAGATGTAAATGCCTAATCGAAAGCCGGGTTTGAACGTGTGAGTCATGACCGTTTCCTTGTGTTGATAGAGAGGTGATCCGCCATGTAGACAGACCTGTCTACATCATTGATGAGACAGATCGTTCTGTCAAATATCTCTTTAAGGAAGCTCTGATTAAGAGTCTATCCCAGTAGGCCGTTCGCCCTGAGCTTGTCGAAGGGTTTCTTGAGCCTACCGGGATAGGCTCTAAGTCTCCAATTCGGCGAAGCAACCTGTACAACGGATTGACCTAACAGGCCCTCACCCAACCCAATCACTCCGCACACTCCCTGTGCGGAGCCGCAAGCGGCGCTCACGCGTGCAAATCGGCCTCGCCGCGTTGCGACTCGCCCTGCCGATTTGTCCGAGAGGGAGAGGGCTTAATCGGAGCTTCCTTAAAGAAGCTCCGATTAAGCCCTTCGACAGGCTCAGGACGAACGGCACAACGTCTCAAATTCTGAGAAGGTGCTTGAGGATCCGATTGATCTAGAATGCGCTCTCCCAACCGCTCTCCCGGTGGGAGAGGTTTTTTCAGAGCTTCCTTAAAGCCTTCAAGTCCTCTTATGACTCAAGACACTAAACTTCCTACGCCGTCGGCACGCGACCGAATCCTGGAAACCGCACAACGGCTGTTCTATCGGCATGGTATCCGTGCCGTCGGCGTGGATCGCATCATTGCCGAGTCGGGGGTCGCGAAGATGTCCTTTTACCGTCACTTTCCGTCCAAGAAAGACCTGGTAATCGCATTCCTCGAACGGCGCCACCGGTTCTGGATGGATTGGTTTACCCGGCGCGTTCGGGAGTTGGCCGAAAACCGGGCTTCGCCCGGCCTCGGCATCATCGCGGACGCGCTGCAAGAGTGGTTCTCGGAACCCGAATTCCGCGGCTGCGCATTCATCAATACGGTTGCGGAACTGAGCGAGGATTCGTCGGAAGAACACCGGATCGCGGCGGATCACAAGCGGGAACTGCGGGATTTCATCCGAACGTTGATTCCGGAGCAGCCGCGATTCCCGGCGGACGATGCGGCGGATCTCGCCGTACTGGTCATCGACGGTGCTATCGTACGGGCGCAAATGACGGGGAAGGCCGAAACGGCCGAGGAAGCACGTGCATTGTTCAAGTTGTTGGACGCGAAATTGTTCGGCACACCGGCTTATTCCATGCGGCATTCAAGTGGCCATCCATCGTAGGATGGGTAGAGCGAAGTGAAACCCATCGATGGTGGGTTAGCCCGCTCGTCTCCGCTCAGGACAGGCCCTTCGACTTGGCTCAGGACAGGTCCGAGGTCGCCCGGTGGGTTACAGCCTTGCGGCCTGAGCCACCCCGCGAAAAAATAATGGTTTATCGAAAACGATTTGGAATTAGGATAGCCCCCGGGCACGGGCATCCGGACCGAATGAACCGGGAATCCTTTCCCGACACCCCGACCGGCAACGGTCTGCCGACCTGCACCTCCCTACGGATTACAGTTCTGCACGGTATCTTCCGGACCGGCGTCACAGAAGTCGCCATTGACATGCGGGCCGCCGTCGACGGTGTCAATGCCGGCTCCCACTACGAGCAGCACGTCGTCGCCCTCCCCGCCCCGGACGATGTCGCTGCCCTTGCCTCCGCTGATGCGGTCGTCACCGGCATCCCCTTCGACCAGGTCCTTGCCCGCCCCGCCCCAAATCGCATCGTTGCCCGGACCGCCGCTGATCTTGTCGTTGCCTTCGCTCCCGCGGAGCCGGTCGTTGCCCTCGCCGCCACAGATCAGGTCGTCCCCGCCGCGGCCGTCGATGATGTCGTCGCCGGCCAGGCCGACGATCACATCATTGCCCGGCGTGCCGCGCAAGGTATTGTTCCCCGGCGTGCCGATGATCGTGGCCGGCACGCCGAAACACGTGGGTGTCGGCGGCGTCGTGGTTGCGCTCACGAAAAGAACGACCCGGCCCTGGTGTTCATTTCCGTCAACATCTTGGTGCGGCCACGCTGCTACAAAATCGGGTTGGCCATCGCCATTCACATCGCCTATACCGGCCACCCGGGAGCCCCCCACGACCCCCGGCTCAGTACTATCGAACGTATGCAGTAAGGTCCCATCGGCCCCGCTGAACATAAACACTTGGCCAGGACCGCCGTCTGTCCCGATCAATAGGTCGGGGATGCCGTCGCCGCTCGCATCGCCCAAGCCACTTGCCGCACCGCCAAAGAAGAGCCGCGGCTCTGGCGTCGGAGCATCGAGCGAGTACAACAGTCTTCCATCGGCCCCGCTGAACACAAAGGCCTGGCCCTGCTCCTGATTGCCGCCTATGTATTGCCCTCGGGCACCTATCAGTAAGTCGGATCTGCCGTCGCCGTCCACGTCACCCAAGGCGGCCAAGCTCTGGCCAAAATTGCCGGCTTTCTGAAGCGTAGGATTGGCGACGGTGTACAGCAGGCGGCCGTCGACCCCGCTGAAGACGGAGACCGGGCGCCACCGGTCATCATAAGTATCCTCCTCCCCCACCAGTAAATCCGGGACACCGTCGCCGTCGACATCCCCGACTCCCGCCACGTACTCGCCAAAAAACACGCTGTCCAAGGGCGTGGGAGAATGGAGCGTATAAAGCAGGCTCCCGTCGGCCCCGCTGAACACATAGGCCCCGCCTGTCCACTCATTCCAGTCGTACCAGCCCAACGACCCTACCAACAGGTCGGGTTTGCCATCGCCGTTCACATCCCCGACTCCGGCCACGGTCACACCAAAGGCGGTGCTGAATTGAGGCACGGGGGGACTGAGGGAATAAAGGAGGGTCCCATCCGCGCCATTGAAAACATAGGCTTGGCCCTTGCCATTGTCCATCTCTCCCAACAGAAGGTCGGATTTGCCATCGCCGTTCACATCGCCCACACCGGCCACGGCCCCGCCGATAGCGTTGTATGGCCCGGGCACGGGATTGTCGATGGTCAAGAGCAGGCTGCCGTCAACCCCGCTAAACACAAAGACCAGCCTGCCGCCAGGATTCTGCCCGGGCGCCCCTACCAGGATGTCGGGAATGCCATCGCCGTTGACATCGCCGGCCCCAGCGACGGCGGAACCAAAGCGTGCTTGTGCTTGGGGTATCGGATGATCGATGATGATCGGCGTATAAGGCGCCTCGGCCTTAGCCGGGGCAAACCAAATGCCGGCGAGGACGCCAAGTCCGTACTTCAAGGCCGTTCGCCGGCCTCCGATGCCTAAGGCCGGGTCGCAGGCCGCCATCGAACCATTCTTCTTAGCATGGTCGTCTTTCATACAAGATCCCCCTCATTGATTGGTATAACCGAACAAAGACCGCGGCTTTTTCGAATTTTTGCCGGACCTCGACGACTGAGCGATATTCGTGCCATCCTTGGGCAATGGGTCGGATTGGAGAGAATCGAAGCTTGGCTTTTAAGCCGAAAATTGCGGATAGCTAGAGCGATATCACACCCCGAAAGCATAGTCTTTATGAATGGAGTTTATTTGCGCCGGATGTTTGTCCCCATCCGTTCTCATTCCAAATCGCTTTCGATTAGGCATTCATTTTTATAGGGTGGGTCAGGCCGCAAGGCCGTAACCCACCGGGCGACCTCGGACCTGTCCTGAGCCGATTCGAAGGGCTTGTCCCGCGCGGAGACGCGGGCCAACCCACCATCGATGGGTTTCGCTTCGCTCTACCCATCCTACGATGAATGGTCACTTGAATGCCGCATGGAATGACAAGCACTGTTACTAAGAGGCTCGCCGCCCTCGACACAAAGGCTTTGGGTACCGTCGAATTCGTATTGACACCCCGGTTCGCTCCCTGTTAGCGTGATGCCATGAATCGACAGCAGCCCGCCATCCTTCCTCTTCCGGCTCTTACCTTGAGCCTGGGTCTGCTGCTGCCCCGCGCGGGCAAATAACTCACCTCACACCCCCTTTTTCGATCGACTGAATACCCCCCTACGGGGATCACTGCGTCCATCCGACGCCATTTCCTGGAGTACGACCATGAACGACCTGATGCTTTCCCTGTCCCTGCTTCGACTTCAACACGGTTGCCTGGCCTTGCGCTCGCGGCAGCTCGGCAGCCTTTTCGTCGCCGCCCCGAACACCCATCGCATTCGACGGAAACCCAGGAGTCAAAGATCATGTTGAAGCAGCCGAATACCAAGTACCGTTCCTTTCCCAAGGTCCAACTCGCGGACCGTACCTGGCCCGACCGGGTCATCACCCAAGCCCCCATCTGGATGAGCACCGATCTGCGCGACGGCAATCAGGCGCTGTTCGAGCCCATGACCGCCGAGCGCAAGATGAGGCTGTTCAAGAAGCTGGTGGACATCGGCATCAAGGAAATCGAGGTCGCCTTCCCTTCGGCCTCGCAAACCGAATTCGACTTCGTTCGAACGCTGATCGACGGCGGACACGTCCCAGCCGACGTCACCATCGAGGTGCTCACCCAAGCCCGCGAACACCTGATCCGGCGCACCATGGCATCGCTCTATGGCGCCCGCCGCGCGATCGTCCACGTCTACAACGCCACCGCCCGGCCATTCCGGGAAATCGTTTTCGGCATGAGCCCCGACCAGGTCATCGCGATGGCGGTTTCCAGCGTGAAGCTGGTGCGGGAACTGGCGGAAGCGCATCCGAAAACCGAATGGGTGCTCGAATACAGCCCGGAAGCCTTCACCGGCACCGAACTCGAGTTCGCCCGCGATATTTGCGACGCGGTGGTGGAAGCCTGGGGCGCCACGCCGGAGCGCAAGGTCATCCTCAATCTGCCGGCCACGGTGGAGATGGCGACGCCCAATGTCTATGCCGATCAGATCGAGTGGATGCACCGGAACCTGTCGCGGCGCGACGACATCGTTCTAAGCGTGCACCCGCACAACGACCGAGGGTCGGCCATCGCCGCCGCGGAACTCGCGCTCATGGCCGGAGCCGAGCGGGTCGAGGGCTGTCTGTTCGGCAACGGCGAACGGACCGGCAACGTGGATTTGGTGACTTTGGCGCTCAATCTGTACACCCAGGGCGTCGATCCTGGGCTCGACTTCTCGAACATCAACGACATCGCGCGAACCGTGGAAGACTGCATCCGCCTGCCGATCCATCCGCGCCATCCTTACGTGGGCGACCTGGTATTCACAGCCTTTTCCGGCTCGCACCAGGACGCGATCAAAAAAGGCCTGGCCCACCAGCGGCCCGATGCGTTCTGGGAAGTCCCCTACCTGCCGATAGACCCCGCCGACTTGGGCCGCTCCTACGACGCCATCATCCGGGTCAACAGCCAGTCCGGTAAAGGCGGCATCGCCTATCTTCTGGAATCCGCTTACGGCCTGTCGTTGCCGCGCCGGCTCCAGGTGGAGTTCAGCAGCGTGGTGCAGCGCCATGCCGACGCCACCGGCGCCGAAATCATGCCGGACGAACTTTGGCGGATGTTCTCGGAGGAGTATCTGGAACCGGCGACGACTATCCGCTATCTCGAGCATCATTTGTTCGAGCACGGAGCGGCTCAGGGCATGCGTCTGATGCTGGAAACGAACGGCCGGCGGATCACGCTGATGGGCGAAGGCAACGGCCCCATTGATGCCGTGGTCCACGCACTCGGGGGAATGGTGCGGGTACAGTCCTATGAAGAGCGCTCCATGGGCCAAGGCTCCGACGCCAGGGCCGCTGCCTTCGTCGAAATCGCGATCGACGACATTCCCGGCATCCGGTACGGCGCCGGCATCCACGCCAACATCGTCACGGCCTCGGTGCTGGCGATCGTCGGCGCCCTGAACCGCATACTCAACCGCATCGAACCCGAGGCGCGGGAAGCGGTTGTCGCCATGCTGGAAAAGTCCGTGCGACAGGTCGCTTGATCGGCACCACCCGGACGCGGATGATGGACGCGGTTCAAGACCCATCATCCGCTGTTTCGAGTGCGTGCATGAACCCTCTGAGTTTCTACTTCAGTTTTCGCAGCCCTTATGCCTGGCTGGCCTTCTACCGGTTGAGTAAGATCTCGGATCGGCTCCCGGTATCCATCGAATACATCCCTTTATTCCCGCCCAAGCTGTCGCCCGGCGATCCGGTCGCCTCCCGGCAAAAAACGGCTTACGTGGCCGAGGACGTCGCGCGATTTGCCAAGGCTTACGGGCTGCAATTACAGTGGCCGAAACCGTTCGACACCGACTGGAAGCGGCCCCACGCCGGTTTCTTGTATGCCCTCGATCGGGGCCGAGCCGTGGAGTTCGGGCTCGCGGCATTCAGCGCGCGCTTTTCGCGGGGAGAAAACCTCGGCGACGATGAAACCCTCGCCGGGGTAGCGGAACACTGCGGGCTGGAACCGGATGCCGTCATCCGAAGCGCCGACGATCACGCGCTGCAGCGGCGCGTGCTGAAAGGCGTCGTTCGCGGCCAGCGGGAAGGATTGTTCGGAGTGCCCTTCTTCGTCCACGGTCCGCGCCGTTACTGGGGCAACGACCGTCTCGAGTGGCTGCTGCGCGACATCGCCATCGACTCGGGACGGGAAGTCCCCGATTTGAAAGATGATCTATTTGCGCGTGTGTTCTCGTTCGATGAATGAACCGATCGAATTCGACACAGAACATCTCCGGCTTCGCCAATGGCGTGCCGCCGACCGGGAGCCGTTTGCACAACTGAATGCCGACCCGCGGGTGATGGCGTACTTCCCTTCTCCGCGCGACCCGCAACTGTGCCGGGAGCGTGACCGGTGCCGCGACCTTTGCCTGTCCCTCAATGCTACCCGCGAGGACCAGAAGCAGGAGAGGCGGCGTCTGCTTGCCGAGCTGTTTGAAAAGGAGACGGATGCCTGGATTCAGCCGCCCTTTTTCTGCGACTACGGCACGAATATAGTCCTGGGTGCTAATATTTTCTTCAACTTCAATTGCGTGGTGCTCGACGTCGCGCCGGTGACCATCGGCAGCAATGTGCTCTTTGGCCCCGCGTTGCAGATCTGCACGGCAACCCATCCAACGCAATCGTCCGGCGCCATGAGAAAAAACCCGGGAGCATCTCGAGTTTATGGGTCAAACAAGGGGGGCTAATACAGTATGGATGTCCGGATCGTCACATTTCCGGAAACCAAGGTCGCCGTGATCGAGCATCACGGGTTACCGGCGCTCGAATATGAGACAGTGCGAAAGTTGATCGCTTGGAAGCTCGATAACCAATTGCTGGACCAGATGAAATACCGTAGCTACGGACTTCACTATACTGATCCATTCAGCACACCGCCTGCTGAACATCATGTCGACTTCTGCCTGTCCGTCGAAGAAGACGTCGCGCCAAATCCTTACGGCATCACGACAAGGATGATTCCAAGCTTGCGATGCGCTCGCGCGCGTGACGTCGGGTCCCGCTCCAATAATCAGGCTGCCGCTTACCTCTACAAAACCTGGCTGCCTCGAAGCGGCGAAACGCATGGGGATTTTCCCATGATTTTTCACTACGTTAACGTGGGACCGAACGTACGAGAAGCGGAGATGATTACGGATGTCTATCTACCATTGAAGTGATGGTCCAAGAGTTCACAACACGTGCGCAGCCCACCCGTCATTCCGCCGGGGGGCAAACATGGTAGTGTTTCAGGGCGTATTATTTCTGTTTTTTGGTGTGGGCTTAATCGTCATGGATTGGCGTTCTCTCAAGACCGGTTGGCTGCCATGCGGCTCCAACGGTTTGAAAGGCCGCCTGGAGTTTACGAGAGCCGGACAGCCGTTGGGGTATTGGGTGATGTTTGCCTTGTATGGTATCGGCGGAGCGTGGCTGGTTATTTATTCACTGCGCTTGCTGGCAGGGCACGCCGAGCCACTGCCCTTGAGATAATGCGTCCGCGATGAGCCTATCCCCGAAGATTCCAAATCCTTCCGTTCGGCTCAGGGCGAACGGCTTGCGGCGATAGGTACTTGGCCGAACGATCACTATCCGAATGAATAATGCTTTCGACCGGACGCGGTACGGTGCCAGCCAGGTTGTCGCCGGATTCCCGAGTTCGAGATACCTGAATAACTAAAAAAACATGAGGTGAACTTATGAGAGTGCCATTGGGGATTTCGTTTTTGTTTTTGGCATCGGCGGCCTTTTTTTCCGGAACCGTGCAAGCGGGGAAAGCCGACCCGTCCGGTTCTGCCGACCATGCCCTGATCGGGCGTTACGAGGGTTCGGTCATTACCTCCTACGAAACGAAAGCCTATGAAGAATTGAAGCTGCCGTTCAAAGCACTGGAGCGCGGCCAAAAGGACAAGCCCGAGGCCTGGCAGATCGACGTGTCCGGAAAGCTCACCTCGATCCGGTATGAAGGCCCCGCGGATCGGTCGATCCTCGAAGTCATGCGCAACTACGAGGCGGCTTTGAACGCGAAAGGATTCACGATTCGTTTCTTCTGCAAAGGCGCGAAAGAGTGCGCGCCCGCCGGTTCTACCGCCACTTTCTGGGAGGCCGGGAACGGGCAGATCGGCATGCCGACAACCTGGAACACCACCGTCTATCTGCTGGCGGAGCGGGATGCGCCGGAAGGCCGGGTGACGGTCGGGATGCTCGGGGTCGAGACCAAGGCGACCAAATCCCGGCCTTTGACACCACATGTCGCCGTGACGGTCGTCGAATCAAAACCGATGGAGACCGACAAGATCACCGTGGTCAAGGCCAGCGAAATGCAGCAGGCGCTGGAGCGCGACGGGCGGATCGCGATCTACGGCATCTACTTCGATTTCGACAAGGCGGCGATCAAACCGGAATCGGAGCCGCAGATCGCGCAATTGGCGGCACTTCTCAAGGAAAACCCCAAGTTAAAAGTCCTCATTGTCGGGCACACGGACGGCAAGGGCGCGTTCGACTACAACCTGTCGCTTTCTCAACGACGAGCCCAGGCCGTGGCGGACACGCTGGTGTCGGCCCATGGCATCGCTCGCAACCGCCTGACGCCCGCGGGCGCCGGCATGATCGCACCGGTCGCGTCGAACAAAACGGAAGAAGGACGCGCGAAAAACCGGCGCGTCGAGATCGTCGAACACTATTCCGGCGGTTGATGGCAAAGAAGGCTGCCGGACGGAATCGATATCTCGCGCACTAGCGCACTCGGCTATTGCACCGAATGACACCGGAATCGGGGAAGTCGGCGGGGATCGGTTGATCCCGCGGTTTGGCAAGCCTCCTGCCATCGATCAGGACAGGTTTCGATTTCCCCGCTGGTTAGCGGGGAAATCGTCCGGGAAACCGTGTCATTGCTCGATCCTGCACCTCCCACTTCCCATCATCGCCAGACAATTGCGACCGGAATTCGAGAACCGGATCGGCGAAGCCGGTGCCAAGACGCAGTTCGAGGGGATATCGGCGCAATTGCTTCAGCGTTGCACATACATACTGTGCGTAAAGGCCCATTCGAATCGCCCTCACCCCAACCCTCTCCAAAGGGAGAGGGAGAGAAAGCCGTTGCCGCTCTACTTTCTTGCTATTGGCAATCAACGGCGATGGTTTTGCCGTAGCGATTCAAGTAGAACCGGCCTTGCCGCGCCGTATGCCTAAGCATGCGGTCAGAGTCGTGGATCAAGGTGACTCGGCCCAAAAACGGCGGGCGATTCGCAATGGAAATCGTCACTGGACGATTTCAAATTCGGTTGCCTTCATAAACCTAATCTTACGCTTGTTCTTCGCACGACCAACAAACTCCGTCTTCAACGAATAATTCCCCGGTTTGGCACTCGGCGGCACTTCTATCCGTGCCTTGACGCTCCATCGTCCGGGTTTGAGATCGAATGGCTGGGGCTCGCTGTGAATCAGTTTGCCCTTGAAAAATATCTTCCGGTAGAGCTTGCCTGACACCCATTGGGATGGACTCTGGGCACAGACCGTGTAAACGAAGTCGTGGATAAAACTCTGTCCCAGCACCACGGCCGGCGGATCAATCTGCTGGTCCTCGATAAATGCGAGCGGACGTCGTTTGGTCTTGGCGCATTGTTTTTCGGTCAACACGGCGTCAGATGAATCGATCAGGCTCTCTCCGACGACATCTTTTGCCGGTTCCTGCTCGACCACCGGTTCGGCCACCGGCTCCTTCGGCGGGTCCGTATAACATGCCGCAAGCAGAAGACTGGATAACATCCAAAGTATGGCAGGGAAGCGCTTTATCTTTTTCATCTTCATCTTTATGGTTCGGACTTCAGAATGAGGTTAGGGAAGCTCTGATTAAGTCTCCAATTCCGAGAAGCGAACTGAGCCGCTGATTGATCCAACATGCCCTCACCCAACCTAATCACTCCGCACATTCCCTGTGCGGAGCCGCAAGCGGCGCTCGCGCGTGCAAATCGGCAGTTCTGCCGATTTGTCCCAGAGGGAGAGGGCTTATTCAGATCTTCCTTGGATAGATCCAAAATTTCTATGGCAATCTCCGTTATTAATCCTTAGCGACCCGATTATCACTCGGTGACGATCGCCCAACCGCCATTTACATTGTTTGAACGCGACGGCTTGGAGCGTGGTCGAGGCTTGACTTTCTTTCGCTCTTTTTTCGCGACGGGCTTGGATACGCGTACGGGATCGGTGGGCTTGGTCTCGCTGGCAACCGCAATCGGCTTGGTTGGCGGAGTTTCTTCCTCGGGACGGGCGATCGGGACAGTCGGTTCAAGGGGCTTTTGTTCACCCCCATCGGCAGCCGGTGGAATGACCGTATCAGTGTCGTTCGTAGCCTCCACGGGCGGAAATACGAGCGGTTTGTCCGGCAGTGCGGGTTCCCGGTTCGGTATCTCCGGCAACGACATCAAGGAAGTTGTTTCAATAGGGGGAAACGAGTCCGCGGATGCGCTCGGTACTGGATCCGGCGTTGCCCAGAATATACTGTTTGCCCAAAAGACTATCGCGGCAACCGGTAGAACCAAGAGCAGCACGAGGCCTACGCGAGGTTCAAAATTAAGGAATCTCTGATTAAGTCTCCAATTCTGAGAAGCGGCCGGCGCAACCGATTGATCTAACGGCCCCTCACTCAACTCCCTCCCAGAAGGAGCGGGCTTATTCAGAGCTTGCTCAAATGATTTTGGAGCATAAGGCTCGATCGGCGCGGTGATATCCGGACTCGGTTCGCTTTGCGGCTCCGCCACGTCTTCCGACGGCGCAGAAAAGCCCTTGACGCTGGCTTCATTGACGACGGTCTTGTTGTGGCCGGGCCTGGGAATAATGACCTTCGGATAGCGGCTTTCCATGATTACGGTTTTGTCGTCGTCCATTAGAGCCTTTTCATCGCGTGCTGCATCGGCTCCTGTCTGCACATCACTGCCCCCGCCAGCATCCACTTCCGCTTTGGCAGCGTCATCATCGCGCGCTGCTGCTTTTATGGCCTTCATCAAATCCAGAACGGGCGGCAATGTGTCAAACGTCATACTATGGACGCTGCCCGAGGTGGCTTCCTTCAGAATGGCCTCCAATTCCGACCGAAATTTCCCTGCGCTTTCAAACCGCTCCTGGGCAGATCTCGCGAGCGCACGTAAAACGGCGGCCTCCAGGCGCGACGGGATATCCGGCACGAATGCCCGGAGCGGTTTCGGATCTGCCTCCACCTTCGCACGAATCAACTCGTAATCGGTCTTGCCATCGAAAGGTGGATGTCCGGTCAGCATCTCGTAAAGCACGGCGCCGACCGCATAGATATCGGCGAGATGATCGATGTCTTCGCCCTGAATCTGTTCCGGGGACATGTATTTCAGCGTGCCGATCATGTTCCCGACCTGGGTCAGGTCGCCCGATTCGCGCATGCGGGCGATGCCGAAGTCCATGAGCTTGACGATACCGGTTTGGGTCAGAATCAGGTTCGCCGGTTTGATGTCACGGTGGACGACCTTCAGAATGTGGGCGTGCTCGAGCCCTGCCAGTGCTTGACAGATCAGAGGGCAGGCGGTTTGCCACGGAATCGGGCTGCACCGCTTGATGAGGCGATCGAGTGTCTCGCCGCGCACGAATTCCAGCACCATAAAGTACTGGTCGCCATCTCGAAACAATTGGTGAAGCGTGACAATGTGGGGATGGTTCAGGCGGGCCAAGGCAACGGCTTCGGTGTGGAAACGCTTGACCAGGTCCGGCATGTGCGTCAGCTCAGGTCGCAGCAATTTCAGGGCCACCTGCCTCTCCAGCATGACATCTATGCCGCGGAAGACGGTACCCATGCCGCCCTCGCCGACCTTTTCGAGGATTTTGTAGCCGCCGATCACAGAATTTATTTCCATAGTGTTTTCGCCACTCAACAATCTCTTAACTAAAGGTGATAAATGGACGCCAGAAAAAGGCAGCGCCCTCTTTTCCGGTTTGGTCGCTCTGTATGCTTCGTCCGCCAAACTCTACGAAGAACCGAGCCCATCTCCCGCCTTCGATCTCTTCAGTGTTCTCCACGCCCGTAGCCTCGGCCATCTCGTTCAAAGCGCCCGCAGTCGGAGCCGCCACCGGCGAACGGGGCTTTCCTTGCCATTCATTGCGCACAAAAATTCGCCCGCAGGAAGATTTCCCGCAAATTGAACGGGCTCGCGCTTCTTTTCCAATCAACTAAAGCATAGCCTTGATCCGTTGAGTTGAACGCCCGGCGTCAATTCGCACTCATCCGCAACTCGGAAAAACGGCATGCGTAGAAGACGCAACTTTCTTTTGGTTTCCTAGATGAGGCGTGATTTTCAAATCCAGTCCAACAAAAGGTGAAAGTTTAGTAAGTAATGCGAGCTATTAGAATGTGACGCAGATCGCATTTATGTCAGTCCAGGCTGAAATGTTTGTAGGCTTAAGATTACACAAATCTCGAGAACAAAATTTTGATCATTGCCTAGTAATTCTTAATCTTTCGTCCTCGTTTGTGCAGCAGTTGCTTGCCAAGCCCTCACTTTTCTTGGAAGCCTCTGTTTTTCGGTGGATGGGTCGGGTCCGGGCGAGACCAAGGTCGAAGGCTCGTTCCGCACGCTGCCGGAGCTTCAGGCGGCAGGCAGGTGCCAAATGGGGGATGGGCTGTTCGAGAAGGAGGGGTAAAGCCGCTCGCGGCGCCTTTAAAGAGGAGACAGGGATCCGGTTCGGAACGGTTCACAATGTTATCGGTACCCGCCTGCCGTTTAGGAAACGCGAAGCAAGCGGATTTCAGTCATGCCCTCCGGCTAGATCAGAAAAGCGTTCAACCCGCTCGCCCGATCTATCTGCTTCCGTTCATCCCGAGCCGATCGAGGGATTCGATCGAAACGTCCCTCAGGTATGCCCGGAAGACAGCCGGCCCCTCACGACGAGATGGCGGTCGCTGACGACATCGCAAATAAAGCTCTCGAGTCCGGCAGCTGCCAGCTGCGCGCGGATTTCATCCGCCCGGTAGGCCGCACGCAGGGAGTTGGAGAAATCCCGTCGCAGGACTTCCGGCGCATCTGCCGCGTATTGCCGGACCAGCTCCGCCAACCGCAGTTCGCTTTCGGGACGCAACAAATCCATGACGAAAACCGGTGCACCGGATTTTCCCCAACGCTTTACGGACGTCCATAACACCATGGGATCGGCCAGGTGATGGAGCAGCGAATTCGAGATCACCGCATCGTAAGACGTCAGCGGCAAGCTTGCGTCCGGGAGATAGCCCTTGATCAGACGGACACGCTCCTCCAATCCGGCCGAGCGAACGGCTTTGCGGCCGAACTCGAGCATGGCCTCGGCGCCGTCCACGCCGTCGATCCGGCAATTGGGAAAGGCTCGGGCGAAGCGCACGGTCACGTCGGCCGAACCGCAGCCCAGATCCAGTACCGCTCCGGTTAGCGCCCCGTCCGGAAATGCAGTGTGAACCAGGGAGACGAAATGATCATGCGGTTCGGAAAAATCGGCCTCGGCATAGGCGCGTGCCTGGTCCTCCTCATCCATCAATTCCGGTTCGGGCATACGCTGCATGTTTGGCTCCGTTGAATGGTTCGATTGGCCGGCCACTATATCAACCCGTGCTCGGCGAAAGAATACGCCTCGCCGTCACCGACGATGAAATGATCGAGCACGCGAATGTCGATGAGCGACAAGGCTTGCTTCAGCCTTTGGGTAATATGTCTGTCCGCCTCGCTGGGTTCGGCGATGCCCGATGGATGGTTGTGGGCGAATATCACGGCCGCGGCATTGAAGGACAAAGCCTTTTTCACCACTTCCCGGGGATAGACGCTGGCTCCGTCGATAGTCCCGCGGAACAATTCTTCGAATTCTATGATCCGATGCTGATTGTCGAGAAAAAGAGCCGCGAACACCTCGTGAGGATAGCCCCGCAAGCGAGCAGAGAGATAGCGTCGGGTCAGATCGGGACTGGTCAGCGCGCTTCCCCGTCTGAGGGTCTCCTTGAGATGTCGTCGGGCCATTTCCAGCACGGCCTGGAGCAGCGCATATTTGGCGGTGCCGAGTCCGCGGCTGCGGCTGAAGCGTTCGAAGTCGCTTTCCAGCAAGGCCCTCAGCGAGCCGAATTCGCTCAGCAGTTCGCGCGCTAGGTCGACTGCAGTTTTTCCTTTGACGCCCGTGCGCAGAAAAATCGCCAGCAGCTCCGCGTCCGACAACGCCAAAGGTCCTTTCCGAAGCAGCTTTTCCCGCGGTCTTTCGTCATCGGGCCAATCCGTGATGGGCATGACTCCCCCGTCCCAGTAGAATGTTTCAAACCGACTTGCAGCAAAGCATAGAAGGCGCAACGCAAACTTGCCATAATGCGCCGCCTCAACCTTTATCGAAACCAGCCAGCATTGACCAATCTCACCGGCAAACACATCGTTTTGGGCGTTACCGGCGGTATCGCCGCTTATAAAGCCGCCGAATTGACCAGACTTCTGCGCAACGCCGGCGCCTCGGTACGGGTCGCGATGACCCGGGCGGCAACGGCTTTCGTCTCCCCGCTGACGTTTCAGGCGCTTTCGGCCAATCCGGTGCATACCGAGCTGCTCGATACCGGCGAAGAGTCGGCCATGGGCCATATCAGCCTGGCCCGCTGGGCGGATCTGGTGCTGATCGCTCCGGCCACGGCCGATTTCATCGCGAGGCTCCGGATAGGGCTGGGGGACGATCTCCTGTCGACCGTATGCCTCGCGACCCGCGCTCCCCTCGCCGTCGCGCCCGCCATGAACCAGGCCATGTGGGACAACCCGGCGACCCGGGACAACATCCGCTGCCTGTCCGACCGTGGCGTTCGAATAATCGGGCCGGCGGAAGGGGACCAGGCCTGCGGCGAAGTCGGCATGGGCCGGCTGCTGGAGCCGCAACGGATCTGCGCCGAACTCGACAGCCTGTTCGGCACTGGCGTTCTGGCCGGGTTGTCCGTGCTGATCAGCGCGGGCCCCACCCGCGAACCCATAGATCCGGTGCGCTACATCAGCAACCGGAGCTCCGGAAAGATGGGCTATGCACTGGCCGAGGCCGCCGCCCGGGCGGGCGCGAAGGTCAGCCTGGTTACCGGACCGACGGCACTGAAGGTCCCGAACGTTCAGGAGCTTTCCCGGGTCGAAACCGCCGAGGACATGTACCACTGTGTCATGAGCAAGGTTTCTTCAGCCAACATCTATATCGGAGCCGCCGCGGTGGCCGACTATTGCCCGGAGACCGCCGCCAACCGGAAAATCAAGAAAAACCGGCCGGAAATGGTTCTGACGCTGCGCAAGACCCGGGACATACTCAGCGCCGTCAGCGGCTCGGCGGAACGCCCGTTCACCGTGGGCTTCGCCGCCGAAACCGATCAGCTCGAAGACTATGCCCGGCAAAAGCTGGCCGCCAAATCGCTGGACCTGGTGGCGGCCAACTGGGTCGGCCGCGGCCAAGGCGGCTTCGAAAACGACGACAACGCACTCTTCGTCTGCTGGAACGGCGGCCATACCTATTTGCCGTTGGCGTCGAAAACAGCCCTTGCCGAACAACTCATACGCCTCATTGCCGAACGCTATCATGCGCAAAATTCAGCTCAAAATTCTCGATAAACGCCTCGGAACCGAATTTCCGCTGCCCGATTACGCCACCTCCGGCGCAGCCGGGCTGGATCTCAGGGCCTGTCTCGACCAGCCGGTTCGGATCGAACCGGGGGAATCCAGGCTGATTCCGACCGGTCTCGCCATCCACATCGGAGATCCGGACCTTGCCGCCATCCTGTTGCCGCGCTCGGGGCTGGGCCACAAGCACGGCATCGTGCTCGGCAATCTGGTCGGTCTGATCGATTCCGACTATCAGGGCCAGGTTTTCGTCTCCTGTTGGAACCGTGGAACCGAAGCTTTCGAAATCCGGGTCGGCGACCGCATTGCCCAGATGGTGTTCGTGCCGGTCGTGCAAGTGGAATTCGAGCAGGTCGAAGACTTCGAAGCCAGCCGGAGAGGCTCGGGAGGCTTCGGACATACGGGGCATCAATAGAATCAAACATCGGCGGGACTACGCCAGGACGGCTTTGCCCTACTCTTCTGGAGTCATCCGTGAAAAAACAAGAGTCGATCGAAAACAACTCCGCAACCCATATCGCCCACGTCCTCATCGAAGCGCTGCCCTATATCCGGCGCTTCAAAGGCAAGACGGTAGTCGTCAAGTACGGCGGCAACGCCATGACCGAGGAACGGCTCAAGAACAGTTTCGCGCGCGATATCGTGCTGCTGAAGCTGGTCGGCTTCAATCCGGTCATCGTTCACGGCGGCGGGCCCCAGATCGGCAATCTCTTGCAGCGCCTGGGCAAGACCAGCGAATTCGTGCAGGGCATGCGGGTGACCGATGCCGAAACCATGGACGTGGTCGAGATGGTGCTCGGTGGCCTGGTCAACAAGGAGATCGTCAACCTGATCAACCGCCATGGCGGCTCGGCGGTCGGCTTGAGCGGGAAGGACGGCGACCTGGTACGAGCCCGCAAGATCGTGGTCAAGCAACGCTCACCCGAAACCGATGAGCCCGAAATCATCGACCTGGGCCATGTCGGCGAGGTCGAGAGCATCGACCCTTCCGTGGTGGACATGCTGGTACAGGGGGATTTCATCCCGATCATCGCGCCGATCGGCGTCGGGGCCGACGGTTTTTCCTACAACATCAATGCGGATTTGGTGGCGGGCAAGATGGCGGAAGTCTTGAAAGCGGAAAAGCTGATACTTCTGACCAACACCAAGGGCATTCTGGATAAGGAGGGAAATTTATTGACCGGACTTTCCTTATCCGAAGTGGAAGACTTGATCGCCGACGGCACCATTACCGAAGGCATGATCCCCAAGGTGCGCTGCGCCATGGATGCCCTCAAAGGCGGCGTTTCCAGCATTCACATCATCGACGGGCGAATCGAGCATGCCGTGCTGCTGGAGCTTTTCACCGACCAGGGCATCGGCACGCTCCTGATGCGGCGCTGAAGGAACGACCTTTTCAAACCTTGGAGCGTTTTCATCCCGCTCACACGGCATTATTCCATTCGGCATTCGAGTGAACATTCATCGTAGGATGGATAGAGCGAAGCGAAACCCATCGATAATGGATAGGTCGCGGGGCGGGTTACGGTCTTGCGGCCAACCCGCCTACAGCCTTCGTAGGTCGGCAATCCTTTGCCGACGAAGACGCTCGGCCGGACCGTGACGTCGGCAAAGGATTGCCGACCTACTCGCGAGCGTCCGCAGGGTAGATATAAAAATGCGCTAGCCGGGGCTATCCAAGCCAGCCTCGACGTAGGGCTTGAACCCCGCGCGAACCCGGCGAACCCCCGGGCTCCCACACAACGCTTCGCCGACCGACGACGGCCGGCATTTCATATCGAGAAAAAGGATGTTCCCTGTTTTGCGGGCGATGCGGGTAACGATTATCATGAACTCCCGCTCGTTCCGGGGAGTCGCGGTTTGCAGAATCTTGTCGTTATCGATGGAAAGCGGCGCATGGGTCTGCTCGAGAAGATAGGCTCGTGCCTGATTCCAGGCCTTGTCGCACATGTCCTTGTCTGAACAGGCAACGGCGCTGACAATGATGTCGCCGGTATCGGACTTGTCCACGACATTCTGCGATTCCAGCCAGGTCTGGTGCAATGCCGCTCCCCCGTGTGGTTCGTTCATGACCTTGAAGCGGGCGATATCCTTGGCAAAACTCTCGGAAATTGCGGTTTTTTCAGCCTCGATGCGCTTTATTTTGTCTTCATACTGGGCAACCTGCCGCCGCATCGTCTCGATCGTATCGCTCAGTTTCTTCGAAACCGCCCGTCCTTTTTTTTCCAGATCGGCCGCGCGCTTTTCCTGCACGCTCAACAATTCCAGCTGACGCTGCTGATTGGCCCGGGTGACCTTGATCATGGAATCCAGCATGTTCAATTTTCCTTGTAAAGCCAGATTCAGCTCCTCTTCACTATGGTAGGTCTTGAGCAAGGCCAGGTCCCGATCCTTTTGCTCGACCAAAATTCGCTCCTGTTCGAGACGAAGCTGTTTGAGCCGGTCTTCTCTTTCGATCATCTCGGTCGACTTGGCTCCGTCGAGCACCGCCACTTCACGCGCCTCGGAATCGAGCTTCGAGCGGCGGTGCTTGACCTGGTCCGGCGGAACCCGATCGGAGTAGTGCACCGCGCCTTTTTCGTCGACCCAGCGGTAAGTCGCGGCTTGGCCGTCCGTTCCGTAAACGGCGACGGCAAAAGCAATCCAGGCAAGACGGAAAGCATTGAAGTACGTCATGACACGCCGAACCGGGATTGGTATTCACGAATGGCTTCGACCTCCGCGCGCCGATTCATGGTTTCCAGATACCGGAGGATATCGTGCAGAGTGATGATGGAATAAACCGGCAGTTGGAATTGATTGGCCACTTCCTGCACCGCGGAAAGCTCGCCCTGTCCCTTTTCCTGCCGGTCCAAGGTGATCAGCACCCCGCCGGGAACGGCACCGGCGGCCCGAATGATTTCGACCGACTCCCTCACCGAGGTGCCCGCCGTGATGACATCGTCGACCACCAGCACCGAACCGGTCAGCGGCGCACCCACGAGCAGCCCTCCCTCGCCGTGATCCTTGGCCTCCTTGCGGTTGAAGGCGAACGGGACTTCTTCCCCCGTTTCCCGGGCCAGAGCCATTGCGGCGGCACAGACCAAGGGAATGCCTTTGTAGGCGGGGCCATACAGCACGTCGGCCTTGATGCCCCGGTACAACATCGTCCGGGCATAAAATCCGCCGAGCTTGGCCAGGCGCGCACCGCTATCGAAAAGGCCGGTATTGAAAAAATACGGACTGCGCCGGCCGGATTTCAGGATAAAGTCGCCGAAGCGCAGGACGCCGCACTGAAGTGTGTATTCGATAAATTCCGCTTGAAAGGGCTGCATGTCGGCCTGGGTCTCTGTCATTTCGTCTCGGAAAGGAAAGCCGGCGGCAAGCAACGATGGCGATTCCGCACCGTTTCGCCGATATCGGCTCGAAAGCGCCGTAGTTCTTCTAATTCAAATTTAGCACATCGACGCAGAACGGCTGGAACTTCCGCACTAAGGCACGGCAACCCGGCGAAGCAGCTCCCGGATGATGCGGTCCGTCGACACGCCTTCCGCTTCGGCCTCATAGCTCAAGATCAAGCGGTGGCGGAGTACGTCGGGCGCGACGGACTGGATATCCTCGGGAATCACGTAATCGCGTCCCGCCAGCCATGCCCGGGCACGGGCACACCGATCCAGGGCGATGCTGGCGCGGGGACTCGCGCCGTATTGCAGCCAGCGTTCGAGTTCCTGACCGTAAGCGCCGGGATTGCGGGTACTCAACACCAGTTGCAGCAGGTACTCTTCGAGGGTATCCGCCATATAAAGGTCGAGCACCTCTTGCCGCGCCGTAAACAAGGTTTGCTGGCTGACCGACTTGAACGCCGTCTCCACCCCGACGCTCCCCCGCCGGGCCTCTTCCCGCACCAGGCGTAAAATCGCGCGCTCGTACTGAGCTTCGGGATAGCCGATCCGGATATACAGCATGAAGCGGTCCAGTTGCGCTTCCGGCAGCGGATAGGTGCCTTCCTGTTCGATCGGATTCTGCGTCGCCATCACCATGAACAGATCAGGCAGCTTGTAGGTGACGCGGCCTACCGTAATCTGGCGTTCCGCCATCGCTTCGAGTAGAGAGGACTGCACCTTGGCCGGAGACCGGTTGATCTCGTCCGCGAGTACCAGATTATGGAACAAGGGTCCCGGTTGAAAATGGAAGGTACCGTCCTGGGGACGGTAGATTTCGGTGCCGGTGAGGTCGGCGGGAAGCAGGTCCGGGGTGAATTGAATACGGTGAAAATCGCCCTCGACGGCCCGGCTCAGAACATTGATCGCGCGGGTTTTGGCGAGGCCGGGCGCGCCTTCCACGAGAATGTGCCCATCCGCGAGCAAAGCAATCAACATCCGTTCGATCAGGGTATCCTGGCCGATCACCTGGGCCGCCGCAAACTGGAAGAGCCGTTGTACGTCCTGCTGAGCCGGCGTTAAAGTCCTTTCGGACATTTCGTTCTCTTGATACATGAGCAACGTCTATCCCTCTTGAGTAGGTCGATTCGTGGGCGCTTCAAAACGATGCATTATAATTGAAGTGATCCTGCCGCGACTTGCGGATTGCCCAAACCGGGCCGCTCAGAAAATGAACCACGCGCCGACAATTCGAATTTTCGTCCCTACCGTCCGAACCGCGCTATGGCTGATGTGCGCCTTGCTGGTCTCGTGCACGCGCTATGAGAGCCGCATTCCGCCGGTTCCCCTTCCCTCGTCGAACAGCGATCACGTCGACGTCGACGGCACACGCCTGGCAGCGGAGGCATATGCCGATCCGGACCGGGCCGAACAAGCATTCGGATTCGATATCCGCGGAGCCGGACTGCTTCCGGTCCGCCTGGTCATTGACAACCAAAGCGCGAGCGTCGTCAAGGTCAATCCTCAACAAACGTTTCTGATCGACGGCGATGCCCAAGCCTGGCCCCTGCTGACCGGCGAGCAGGCCCATAACCGCGTGGCGAGCGCCGTGCAATCGGGAACCCTGGCCGCCAATTCGGTACAAGGCGCCTTGTGGGGCGGCGGCGCCGGTGCGCTGACCTCGTTCGCGATCGGGCTGATTCTGGAAGGTGGGCTCGGCGAGGGATTCAGCAATCGGCTGTCCGAGCACGCCGCCTTGGGCGCGGGCGTCGGAGCAATCTTCGGCGGCGGACAGGATAACCCGGACCTGGAAGACCGAATACGCCGCGATTTAATCGCACACTCGCTCCGCAATCAACGCTTGCAGCCGGGAGAACTGGCTTACGGCTATCTGTTTTTTCCGGGAAAAGACGAAGCCCGCAGCGCCAAAACCCTGCGCATCGGGCTCGAACTGGACGGCTATCCGCAGCTCGTAAACCTGCCGCTCAGACAGGCGCGGCGCTAGGAACATGCCATGAAGGTGTGCGGAACGCGAGTGCAGCGCGTAGGCCGGGAATCCTTTGCCGACGGCATGCTCGGGCCGACCGTGGTAGGTCGCGAAGCCCCTTATGCGGAATGAGCGAGATGAAAGCGCTCTTGCCGGCATGCCCGTGCCCGCTCAGCGGCCTATGGCGCGGTAGCCGATGTCGGTGCGGTAGTACATGTTTTTCCAGCGGATTTCGCGAACCTGTCGGTAAGCCTTTTGCTGAGCTTCCGACACGTTGTCGCCCAGGGCGCACACGCAAAGAACCCGCCCTCCCGCCGTGACGACCCTGCCGGCGGATTGCGCCGTGCCCGCATGGAAGACCTTGGTGTCCGCATTCGGCCGCTCCGGCAGTCCTTCGATTTCGTCGCCCTTGGCGTAATCGAACGGATAGCCGCCCGCCGCCAACACGACACCCAGCGCCGCCCGCTCGTCCCATTCCGCGCTCACCCGGCTCAAGCGTCCTTCCAGCGCGGCCAGGCACAGGCCGACCAGATCGCTCTTGAGCCGCATCATGATCGGCTGGGTTTCGGGGTCTCCGAAACGGCAATTGAACTCGAGCACCTTGGGCGCGCCGTCCGGTGCGATCATCACGCCGGCATAGAGAAAGCCCGAATACGGAATGCCGTCCGCCGCCATGCCGCGCAGCGTGGGCTCGATCACCTCCTTCATGATGCGGGCGTGAACTTCCGGCGTCACCACCGGAGCGGGCGAATATGCTCCCATGCCGCCGGTATTGGGACCTTTGTCTCCGTCATCCCGCGCCTTATGATCCTGGGACGTGGCCATCGGCAGAACGTCGAGTCCGTCGGCCATGACGATGAAGCTCGCTTCCTCGCCACGCAGGAATTCCTCGATCACGACTCGATGGCCGGCCGAGCCGAAGGCATTGCCCGACAACATATCGGTCACCGCGCCGATCGCCTCCGCTTCCGACTGAGCGATGACCACGCCCTTGCCCGCGGCCAAACCGTCGGCCTTGATCACAATCGGCACACCCTTCTGGCGGATATGGGCGACCGCGTCATCGACCGCCGTGAACGTGCGGTATTCGGCGGTCGGGATTCCGTGGCGAGCCAGAAAATCCTTGCAGAATGCCTTCGAACCCTCGAGCTGCGAGGCAAGCCGGGTCGGACCGAAACAATTGAGCCCGGCTGCGCGGAACCGGTCCACGATGCCGGCTACCAACGGAGCTTCGGGACCCACGATGGTAAGATCGATGACCTGCTCCTTTGCAAAGGCCAACAAGGCCGGAATATCTTCGGCGGGGATGGGCCGATTCTCCACTTTCGGCTCGGCATTCGTTCCGGCATTGCCCGGTGTGACGAAAATCTTTTCCACTCCGGGAGACTGCGCCGCTTTCCACGCTAAAGCGTGCTCCCGTCCGCCGCCGCCGACTATCAGTACTTTCATGGTCTTATCGCAGTTGATTTAAAGGATGGGTCAAAGATTGGTAAAAGCCCGCGATGCCGTTGAGAACGAACTGCGCAGCAAGCGCCGCGAGCACGATGCCCAGCACTCGGGTCATGATGTGCACCTTGCTTTCGCCGAGATACCCCGTGATCACTTCGCCGAGGTACAACAGCAGCCAGGTGAACAGATAAATCGCGGCGATGACGCCGGCCAGCATGCCTAAGCGACGAACATCGGTACCGGCCCTATTGGCGAGCAACAGAACGGCGGTAATGGTACCGGGTCCGGAAAGCAGCGGGATGGCGAGCGGAAAAATCGCGATATCTTCGCCTGCCGCGCGTCTTTCCTCGACCTTGGGTGCCTGTAGGCCTGCGCGCTGTCCGAACAGCATCGGCATCGCCGTCACGAAAAGGAGAATGCCGCCGCTGATCGCAAATGCATGCACGGTTACCCCGAGGTACATCAGCACATATTTGCCGGCGAGCAGAAAAAACACGGTTACGCCGAAAGCGATGAGCAATGCGCGGCTCAAGGTCTTGCGCCGCTCGTTCTTTTCCAGCCCGCGGGTCAAGGCGATGAAGATCGGTAGCATTCCGGGCGGATCGACGACCACGGCCAGCGTCAGAAAAGCCGTCAGCCCGAATTGCAGCAAGCCTTCTTCCATCAACCGTTCGGCCGGGGCCGGATGGCGATCAGGAATCGAATTCCGCCGCTCCCGCAGATGACATATCGCACTTTCAGATGATTCCCCGTCGCAAACAGTGCCGGCAGTTCGGCCTTTCTATCTTCCGGCACGCCGTCAACATCCAGATAATACTTGCTCGTCACACCTTTTTCGTCGGTCAGCAGCACGCCTTTCTCATAAGCCTCGAAAATATCTTTTCCGCCCATTTCCTTGACGACGACGTCATGAGCGTCTTTCTCGAGCTCGCAGCCCGGTCCGCCCTGCCCCGCGACGGTGATCTCGGCTGCCGGGGGAGCCTCGATCCGCGGTTCCGGGGCAGGAGGCACCCGGCCGGGCTCCGGCGGAACCGGTTGAACAGTGCCTTCGCCCGGCGGTTTTCTACCGATGAAAAACAGCACGACCACGATCAGGATGACCAGAGCGATAGCTATCGCGAACGCCCAGCGGGCCAATTTAATCTTTAAAACTTTTTGCTTTTCCGGCTGCATGTCTCGTCCTTTCCAGAAGTCGAATTACAGTGCGTAAAGAAAGTAAAGTCCTATTCGAATCGCCCTCACCCCAACCCAATCACGTCGCACATTTCCTGTGCGGAGCATCAAGCGGCGTTCACGCGTGCCAATCGGCGCCGCCACGCTACGCTGTCCCGCTTCGCTTGCAAGTCCGGGGCAGCCCATCCCTGATAGTAACTTTTGGATTCCGAAAACGCCGACTGTGATCGCCTCGAGCAAGCGCAAACAAAAAATATGCCGGGATTGGTCCGGGCGGACGGCCATCCTTATTCGGTACGCTGACGGATAGGACGGCGGATTCGAAACTTAGATCCCGGCACGGTCCAGCATCGCTTTGAGCTTACCCGCGGAAAAACCGGTCATTTTTTCCTTTCCGACCAAAATCACAGGCACGCCCCTCGCACCCAGCTTGTCGAACCGGCTCCTGGCGGACCGAGATTTCTCGATGTCGAATTCGTCGAACGCAATCCCTTGACTTGCCATATACGATTTGGCCTTCCGGCACACGCCGCACCATTCCGTGGTGAAGATCGTCACTTTTCGAGACGCCGCGGCTTCCCCGATCGGCGCAAGCTCTGCCTCACCCGCGTAAGACCCGGTCTCGACGACTTCCACCTTGGTATTGATTCCGCCTTCCGAACGACTGTCGGTATACGTGACCCTTCCGTCGGGACCCGTCAATTTGTATACCTCAGCCTCGCCTACGGTACCGAAAGCAACGGCAAACAACAGAACCGCCACGGACAAACCTCTTTTCATAACCCCTCCGAGAACATGTGCCGCGAGCACGACCAAACCAGCAAGCAGGAGCAACTATAGCGCATAGGCCACGCGCGTTCACAACTTCGGGCCTTTCGACATGTGGCCATTCCGGGCCTACTCCGCGGTTCGACAGGGACCGAGCCGGGTTCGAGCCAACCGGAACATCTCTGGAAAAGTTTCGGTCTCAGATCAAAGTCCTATCCGAAATGAAGCCATAGCACATTCCATCGGGCGAGAAACGCTTCGAAATCGCCGGTAATTCGAGACATGCGATCTCGCCTCGTTTTCCGGAGGACAGAAGCGACAAGGAGGTTAAATGTGAACCGTCGCGCTTTATCGATCCTGCTGGGTTTAAGCTTGTCCGCCGGCACGGCTCACGGAGACGAAGCGAACGCGCTATCGTTTCAATTCGGCGCCGATCTCGGCTTTTCCGGGGAAAGTCCGCCTCTGGAGGACGGCTCGATGTGGAGTCAGGCACGTTTCGCTTTCGATCAGGACGAAACCGTGATGGAATTCGTTTTAAACCTTGCCAACGGAGAGAATGTTACCGGAGCCCGGCTGCATTGCGGTCCGATGGGGACTTTCGGCCCGGTAATCGTTCCGCTTTTCCAATTTGCTCAAGGCAGCTGGAACGGCTCCCTGCAGGTGCAGGCAACGATTACGGGAGCCCAGATCATTCAAGGCGTAGACTGCTTTTCCACGACCGCCAGGGCCATCACCACCGTTCCGGATTTGGCAGCCGGCATGAGCGACGGCACGATTTTCGTGAGCATCACCACGGCCTCGTTCCCGGAAGGCGAAATTTGGGGCTGGGTACAGACGGTTTCAAACATTTCCACCTTGCTGGTATTTCCGGATATAGTCGATGCCCCCGTCGGCGTGTCTCTGGGAACCGCAAGAGAATCGGGCACCGTCATGAGAATCGTCACCGAACCCTCCGTAACGGTCACCCCAATCCCTTCAGGGTTCAATCCTCCCTTGAGAGACAGGTCGCCCCGATTGCCGTCCAGACTCAACCCGCCGTAGAGGAAATGCCCTGACTGAGCTTTGCACTCGTTCAAAAACAATCATCTGCACGAACGAAGCAATGCGCCCCGTTCTCTTGGCTCAGTTGCGCGCGGCGAATACCGTCACGGGCGTCTGCGTTTGCGCGAGCACGAAGCTCACCGGATACTGACGGCTGGGCCCGGCCAGAGCGGCCGCGAACACATCGGCTTTGCCGGCACCGCCGAACTGCAAATAAACGCGCCGCGCATGCAGGATCCACGGCAGGGTCATGCTCATGCGCTCGGTCGGCGCCACCGCGCCCACTTGCGCCAAACAGGGCGGTGTATCCGCGACCGATCCGCCCGGAGCCAAACCGGCATCCAGATTGGGACTAGCGGGAAACAGCGAGGCAGTATGGCCGTCATCTCCCATGCCGAGTATCAGTGCCGCGAACGGCAAGGGCAGGCCGTTGAAAGCGGCCGCCAGCGCCCCTTCGGCTTCCCGGGCAGAGCCATCGCCGGTATACAGCGGCACGAAACGAGCGGCCGCCGCCCGGCCTTGGAGAAGATGAGTCTTGACCAACGCCGCGTTGCTCGCCGGATCGGTTTCCGGCACCCACCGCTCGTCCACCAGGGTGACGACCACGCGCGCCCAGTCCAGATCTTCGCCGCGCAATGCCTCGAACACCGGCACCGGCGAGCGGCCGCCCGACACCGCCAGGGCGGCATGGGGTTCCTTCTGCAACACCGCGCGCAAATCGTCAGCCACTGCCGCCGCGAGGGCCGGCGCAAGACTGGGGTTATCGTCGAACCAGCGAATGTCTACCATCGTTTTAATCCTCATCGTGCCAGCCAAAACCGTCGCGCGACAGCAGCTCGGAAGACGCCGACGGTCCCCAGGTGCCTGCCGCATAAGGCTTGGGGCCAGCCGGATCGGCGGCCCAGGAGTTCAGAATCGGCTCCACCCAGCGCCAGGCCAGTTCCAGCTCATCCTGGCGCACGAACAGCGCCTGGTTGCCGCGAATGGTATCGAGCAGTAGGCGTTCGTAGGCCTCCGCCCGGCGGCCCTTGAATTTTCCGGCAAAGTCGAGATCGAGCGACACCGGCAAAAGTTCCATGGAATCGCCCGGCGCCTTGGCATTCAGGTACAGGCGAATGTATTCGCCCGGCTGCAGGCGGATGACCAGCTTGGACGGCGCGCGCGTACCGCTGCTAGGCAAAGGAAAGATATGGTGCGGAACGTCGTGGAAATTCACGACGATCTCGGCAAGCCGACTCGGCAGGCGCTTGCCGGTGAACAAATAAAACGGTACCCCGGCCCAGCGCCAGTTGGCGATCTCCGCCTTGATCGCCACGAAGGTTTCAGTCTTGCTGTCGGCCGGAATATTGTCCTCTTCCAGGTAGCCTTTTACCTGACGGCCGCCGGACACGCCCGCCCGATACTGGCCGCGGACGGTCTTGTTCAGGACATCTTCCGGGGTGAACGGCACCAGACACTCGAGCACCTTGAGCTTTTCGTTGCGGATCGCATCGGAATCGAGGCTGGCCGGCGGCTCCATCGCAACGAAACACAACAGCTGCAACAAGTGGTTCTGCACCATGTCGCGCAAAGCGCCGGTCTTGTCATAAAAGCCGCCGCGGCTGCCGATGCCCACATCCTCGGCGATCGTGATCTGAACGTTACTGATCCACATCCGGCGCCACAGCGGCTCGAACAGAGAGTTGCCGAAACGCAGAGCCATCAGGTTCTGCACCGACTCCTTACCCAGATAGTGGTCGATTCGATAGACCTGCTTCTCGTAGAAGAAGCGATCGACGTCCGCCGTAATCGCATTGCTGGATGCCAAGTCGTTACCTAGCGGCTTCTCCAGCACCAGGCGGCTGTTCGGGCCGTTCAGTCCCTGCCGGGTCAGATTGGCGCAGATCGTCGCGAACAGAAACGGCGCGGTGGACAGATAGAAGACGGTGACCTCGGCCGGAGTCTTCTTCAACAAGGTTTTCAAGGCCCCGTATTGTTCAGGCTGGGTGGCGTCGAGTTTAAGGTAGGACAGGCGTGCGAGGAATGAGGTCCAAATCTCTTCTTCCCAATCGGCCTCCGGCACGAACTGTCTGGCCTTGTCGTCCACGAGGGCCAGGAAGCTGTCCTGAGTCAGATCCTGAAGGTCGAGACAAAGGATGCGGCCCGACTCCACCAGCTGGCCATTCTTGTGGCACTGGTACATCGCCGGCAATAATTTGCGCGTGACCAGATCGCCGGCACCGCCGAAAAAAACGAGGTTGAACGATTGGGGAAATGTGAGCTGACTCACCGCAGAATCCTCTTGTTGAAGATCGTGCCGACGCTTGCTCGGCCGAGCTCATGGTGTATAAGGCATATCCGGAAACCCGGATGAAAAACCGGTCAATACTACCCGTCGCTCCTAAGAGTGTCCAGTCGCTATCGGGAGACGGCGGCCGGTTTTCTTGACACGGTCTGGCGGCTTGGATTAAATGTGGCGCCTGCGCCCCGTTACAGGGCATGCACTTGCCCACTACCGGCGCAGCCATAAAAGCACCAGAGCACCGCCACATCAGCCGAACCCATATGTCCCTAAATCCCACACTGCTCGCCGTCACCGACCGCATTCGCACCCGCAGCCAGGCCAAGCGTCAAGCTTATCTCGAGCGTATGCGACACAACTGTCAGGCCGGCGTCGAACGCGAACGCATTGCATGCACCAACGTAGCTCATGCTTATGCGGCAATGCCGACCAACGACAAATTGGTGTTGAAAGCCGCCAGGGTACCGAATATCGGCATCGTGACGGCGTACAACGACATGCTTTCGGCGCATCATCCGTATGAGCAATATCCGGCCATAATCAGGTCCGAGGCTCGCGCCTCCGGTGCGACCGCCCAAGTCGCTGGCGGCGTGCCGGCGATGTGCGACGGCGTGACTCAAGGCCAGAACGGCATGGAGCTTTCTCTGTTCTCGCGCGACGTCATCGCGATGGCAACCGCGATAGCGCTTTCCCATCGTGTGTTCGACGCCAATCTGTTTCTGGGCGTATGCGACAAAATCGTTCCGGGGCTTTTGATCGGGGCCTTGCGCTTCGGCCATCTGCCCGGCATTTTCGTGCCCGCCGGCCCGATGGCGTCGGGCGTGTCGAACGCCGAGAAAGCCAAGGTCCGGCAGTTGTTCGCCGAAGGCAAGGTCGGCCGCGAAGCCCTGCTCGAATCCGAAATGGCGTCCTACCACAGCTCCGGGACCTGCACCTTCTACGGCACCGCCAACAGCAACCAGATGCTGATGGAAATCATGGGCCTGCAACTGCCCGGATCGTCCTTCGTCAGCCCCGGCACCGAACTTCGCGAAGCCTTGACCCGCGCCGCCACCCGCCAGGCAGTCCGCCTCGCCGAAGACAAATCCTCCCCGACGCTGTGCGAGGTCGTGGACGAACGCGCGGTGGTCAACGGCATCGTCGGCTTGCTGGCGACCGGCGGCTCGACCAACCATACGATCCATTTGATCGCCATTGCGCGGGCCGCGGGGATGGAAATCAACTGGGACGACTTCAACGATTTGTCGGCGGTCGTGCCCCTTCTCGCCCGCGTCTACCCCAACGGCAAAGCGGACGTCAACCATTTCCACGCCGCCGGCGGCATGGGCTTCCTGATCCGCGAGTTGCTGGATGCCGGACTTCTGCATGACGATGTCCAGACCGTCCTGGGACCGGGCCTGCACCGCTGGACGGAAGAGCCCTGGCTGGACAACGGCCGGCTGGCATTTCGCCCGGCCAGCGAAACAAGCCTCGACACCGCCGTGCTGGCGCCGGTCGGCGCACCGTTCAGCCCGGACGGCGGATTGCGCCTGGTCACCGGGAATCTCGGCCGCGGCGTCATCAAGGTCTCGGCCGTCGCTCCGGAAAACCGGGTGGTACGCGCTCCCGCCATTGTGTTCGACGACCAGGAAGACCTGATCGCCGCCTTCAAGCGCGGCGAACTGGAGCGCGATTTCATCGCCGTGGTCCGCTTCCAGGGACCGCGCGCGAACGGCATGCCGGAACTGCATCAGCTGACCCCTTCGCTCGCGGTCCTGCAGGAACGCGGTTTCAAGGTAGCCCTGGTGACCGACGGCCGCATGTCCGGCGCGTCCGGAAAAGTGCCGGCCGCGATTCACCTCTCGCCGGAGTGCGTGATGGGCGGCCCGCTCGCTAAAGTGCGCGACGGCGATATGCTGCTGCTCGATGCGGTGGAAGGCCGTCTGGAGGCCGAGGTCCCGGCCGCCGAATGGAACAGCCGCGAACGCGCCGCGGCCGACCTGTCGCGCAACCAGTTCGGTTGCGGACGGGAGCTGTTCACCGGCCTGCGCCAACTGGCCGATGCCGCGGAACACGGCGGCGTCACTTTCCAGTTCGACGACTGATACGGCACTCCTTATTTTGCAACCGACGAAGAGATTCCTGTTATGAACCTTGACCAAATCATTGCCGCGACCAGTGTCATGCCCGTGATGGTGGTGGACCGCGTGGAAGACGCGGTACCGTTGTCCCGCGCCTTGGTGGAAGGCGGCATTCGCGTATTGGAAATCACCTTGCGCACCGCCGCCGGCCTGGACGCCGTACGAGTGATCAAGCAAGAAATCCCGGACGCGATCGTCGGCGTCGGCACCATCGCCACGCCGGCCCAGCTCGATGCGGCGATTTCCGCCGGTGCGCAATTCGGCGTTTCGCCGGGAACCACGCCCACCCTGCTGAAGGCGATCGTAGACAGCAAGCTGCCGTTTTTCCCGGGCGTTGCCACCATGTCCGAAGTGATGCAAGTCCTGGAAGCGGGCCTCGACGTCATGAAATTTTTCCCGGCCGTGGCCGCGGGCGGCATCAAGATGCTCGACTCATTTAGAGGCCCGTTTCCGAACGTGCGTTTCTGTCCGACCGGCGGGATCAACGCGCAGAACGCGCCGGACTTCTTCAAACTTCCCAATGTGGTTGCCGTGGGCGGTTCCTGGCTCACACCCAAGAACCTGGTCGCCGGCGGCAGCTGGACCGAAATCACCCGCCTGGCCCGCGAAGCCGCGGCGCTCAAGCCGTAAGCTTGCTGCGGCCCGGCGTCGCTGAAGTTCTTGTTTGCGGGCTTTGATGAGCGTCGGCAATCCTTTGCCGACCTTATCTTGCTAGGTAGCCCCTTTCCGGGGGCATCCCCGCCCCTCGAATCACTCGTCGATCGCCTTGATCCTCGGCACGTGCCGGCCGCCCTCGAATGCGGTGATCAGAAAGGTTTCGACGATCTTTTTGGCCATCTCGAGGCTGATGATCCGCTGCCCCATGGCGATGCAATTGGCGTCGTTGTGCGATCGGGTCAGATAAGCGGTTTCCTCGTTGAAACAATAGCCGCAGCGGCAACCCTTGACCCGGTTGGCGACGATGGCTTCGCCGTTGCCGCTGCCGCCCAGCACGATGCCGCGCTCGACTTCGCCGTTGGCGACGGCGACTGCACACGGGCGAATCCACGTGGGGTAATCGGTTCTTTCGTCGCTAAAGCAACCGTAATCGACGACCTCGTGGCCGAGCGAGCTTAGCCACGCGCGCAATTCTTCCTTGTAATCGAATCCTGCGTGATCAGAAGCGATGCCGATTTTCATGATGACTCCTTATTATTAATGACATTGGGCGGACGCCCGCCTCGTTCATCGTGATAGCGGGCGAGACAGTTTAATCACGGAAGGGGCGCCTGCATCAACCACGATCGTTCGCGGCTTTCAAGACCTCCAGCATCTCGCCATGGATCAGGCCATTGCTGGAAACGATGCGGCCGGTGCTCAAGATATCGTCGCCGCCGTCGAAATCGGTGACCGTTCCGCCGGCCTCGCGCACCAGCACGATGCCGGCCGCGATGTCGTGCGGCTTGACCTTCAGCTCCCAGTGGCCATCGAGCTGCCCGGTAGCCGTATAGCACAGGTTCAGCGCGGCCGAGCCGATGCGCCGCGTGGCTTGCGCGTTGCGCTGGAAGCCGAGGAAGTTCTTCATATTGCTGTCGCTGGTATGGGTATCGTACGAGAAACCGGTGATCACCAGCGCGCGATTCAGCACCGGCGTTGCCGACACATGAATCGGCTTCCCGTTGCGCGTGGCACCCGTCCCCAGCGCGGCAGCGAACATTTCGTCGGTGGCCGGGTTGTACACTACGCCGAGCGAAGGCACGCCGTCGATCAGCAGGCCCATCGAAACGCAGAACATGGGAAAACGGTGAGCGAAGTTCACGGTGCCGTCGAGCGGGTCGATATGCCAAAGGTAATTCCGGACCTGCGATGGCGCTCCCTCGGTTCGATACGCGCCGCCCTCTTCGCCGACGATTGGGTGGGAAGGGAACAGCTTGCGCAGTTCACCGACGATGTACTGCTCGCTGCGGACATCGTATTCGGTCACCGGATCGATAGCGCTGCTCTTAAACTGCACATCGGGGCCGCGCGGGGTTTCGAAACCCTCGCGAAGAATGGCTCCCGCGCCGCGGGCGATGGTCATGGCGGTACTCAGAATGTCGGTGAGCGAAAAATCGTTTTGTTGCATTGTTCCGTGCCGCGAAAAAACAAGACTGGCCATTCTACATGAGATGGCGGACGAGCCGCAGAACAGCAATCTCCGCGGCTCGGGATAAAACAAGGATTCTTACAATTGAGCGAGTATCGCCTCGGCGCTCGATACTTCGAATTTGCCCGGCGCTTCGACCGCAAGATGCTTGACGACACCGTCATCGACGACCATGGCAAAGCGCTGGCAGCGCACGCCCATGCCTTTTTCGGTCAGATCGAGTTCGAGCCCGAGCTTCCGGGTGTATTCCGCGCTGCCGTCGGCCATCATGCGCACCTTGCCGCCGGCCTTCTGTTCCCGGCCCCAGGAGGCCATCACGAACCCGTCGTTGACGGCCATGCACCAGATTTCGTCGACATTCTTGGCTTTCAGCTGGTCGAAATTGGTAACGTAACCCGGCAGATGTTGCGCGGAACAGGTCGGCGTAAACGCGCCGGGCAGACCGAAAATCACAATTTTCCTGCCCTTGGCGAGATCGGTGACACTCAGCGGCTGGGGCTTCATCGGACAGCCGTTGGCCGGATCGAATTCGACGGACTCGTACAGCGTGCCTTCGGGCAGGCGGTCTCCAACTTTGATGGTCATGGCATCACCTCGATGGTTACTGCGAAACATTGGCTTAGCGAAAAACCGGCGTCCAGTGCAAAAACGACGGTTTCCGTCCGGAATACCGAGAGCAACCCGGGTAGAAACCATCGCTGAATCCTGAGACATTATGCACACTCTCATAATTCATAAAAATGAAGGAGCGAATCCATGAACGACCGAAAACTTCGCTGGGGCATACTCGGTGCGGCACGCGTCAACGAACGGCTGATGCCCGCCATCGTCGAGGCCTCGAACGCCGAATTGGTCGCCATCGCCAGCCGCCGCCCCGGAGCCGCCGCCGAAACTCTCGCAAAATACGCCCCCCGGGAACCGGGCGTCCGAACGTACGATAATCTCGACGCCCTGCTCGACGATGCGGACGTCGAGGCCGTTTACCTGCCGCTCGCCAATCACGAACACGCCGAATGGACGCTGCGCGCCATCCAGCGCGGCAAACACGTCCTGTGCGAAAAGCCGATGGCCCTGACCGTCGCCGATATCGACGCGATCGAGGCCGCCGCGCGTCAGCACGGCGTGACGGTCATGGAAGGCTTCATGTACCGCTTCCACCCGCAGCACGCGCGCGTACGCGACCTGATTGACTCCGGCATCGTCGGCGACATCCGTTCCGTCCGCGCCACCTATTCGTTCATGATGCGGCCGGCGCGGCTGTACCGCCTGGCGGAAAGCGTCGAACGCGGCGGCGGCGCCATGTGGGACATCGGCTGCTACGCGATTCACTCCGCCCGCATGTTCTTCGACACCTCCCCCGTCGCCGTAACCGCCATCGCGAAATATGTCGAGAGCGGCGCGGATATCACGACCAGCGGCGTAATCGATTTCGGGAACGGCAAGCACGCCCATTTCGACTTCAGCTTCGAACGGGCTCGGCGCTCGGAATACGAAATCATAGGCACGCAAGGCGGCCTGAAATGCCATACGGTATGGCAACTGCCGGGCGATGTCCCGGTATTGTCGTGGTGGACCGAAGACGGCCGGCAATGCGAAGAACGGCTGCCTCCAGCCAACCATTTCAGACTGGAGATCGAGCATTTCAGCGAACGCACGCTGACCGGCAAGGCACCGCAGCTTTCGCTGGACGACGCAAGAAACAACTGCCGGACCATCGTCGCCGCATTGCAGTCCGCTGCGCACGGGCGCACGGAACAACTTGTCGGCTAGTACCGCGCCACTTTTCTGCGCCCCGCGTCCGCCTTTGGATGAAACTGAATCGACTCGAAGGACACGGCAAGCCTGCCGCCGAAAGCTTTTCGGACGGCCGGAAACCGGAAGGAACACTGAATTTCGGCAGCGCGTCGCGGGGCGCACGACGAACCGCACCTCTACAAAATAAAACCACCGGCGTTACAATCGGCCAACCGCCGAGCGGCTAGAGCGAGCTTCAAACCACCCGCAAACTATACTAGGCAACAGTACCGTCCGGATTTTTTTGGATTGAACCCCATGGACAAGTATTCCGATTCTCCCGGCATTACAACCCCGTACAAGGTCAAAGTGGACGTCGGCGATCTTAAGATCGGGATGTACGTCTGCGAGTTGGATCGTCCGTGGTTGGATTCTCCTTTTCTATTTCAAGGATTCATGCTCGCGACGCAAGCAGAGATCGAAGCCGTTCAGAAAGTCTGCGAGTACGTCTATATCGACGCCTACCGGACGAAAATCCCGGAAACCACCCGGACACGGCGGATGCCCGGTTCGTCGTCCATATCGTGGCATGCCAATCCGCCCGAAAAAAGCCGGTCCATCGAAGAGGAAATCGAGCACGCCGAACACACTCACGGGCAGGCCACCCGGCTGGTCAAGACATTCATGGACGAAATTCGCTACGGCCGCGGTGTCGATATTCAGCTCGCCAGAGAAACAGTCTCCGAATGCGTGGACAGCATCTACAGAAATCCCGATGCCATGCTATTGCTGACCCAGCTCAAAAATCGGGACGAGTACACCTCCCAGCACTCCATGAACGTGTGCATCTTCTCGATCGTACTCGGCCGTTATTTGGGCATGCCCGTTCGCGACCTCCGGAACCTCGGTCTCTCGGGACTCATGCACGACATGGGCAAAATGAAGGTTCCCCTGGAAGTTCTCAACAAGCCGGGACGTCTCACCGATGAAGAAATGAATTTGGTGAAGGCGCACACCACGCACGGACGGGACATACTCATGTCCGCTCGCGGCATCTATCCCGGCGCCATCGATGTCGCGTACGAGCACCACGAAAACCTCGACGGAAGCGGTTATCCCAGTGGTCTTACCGCGGCCCGGTTAATGCCTTTTACCCGAATCGTCGCCGTCGTCGATACCTATGATGCCGTTACCAGCGATCGGGTATACCAGTCGGGACGCACTCACATGGACGCGATCACGATTCTCAACGCCGAGTGCGGGCGGCGCCTGGATACGGAGTTAACGGGGAAGTTCATCGAATGCCTGGGGATCTACCCGGCCGGAAGCCTGGTGGAAATGAGCAACGAAGAGGTGGCGCTGGTCATCGAAGCCAACCCGCGGCAAAAGCTGAAACCCAAAGTCATCATGCTGCTCGACCCGGACAAAAATCCGCAGCCCCATCGTATCGTCGACCTGGCCAAACTCGACCTGGACCACTGCGGCCAGCCCTATCGAATCAAAACCATGCTGAAAAATGGGACGTATAACGTCGACATCCGCCAATACCACGAACGCGGCCTTCTCCACAACACCTTCCACCGGAATTAAAGCGGCAGCCTATGCCGAACCCGGCCATGCCGGGCTTGTCTCGGCAATAGATCCGCGATTCTCAGGCCGTTTCGTTCAATGGTTCTTCGGTCGGTGTGAGACACAGGTGTCTCGGATTGACGCAAAATGGGACCTTGCATTTGTGGCAAATCCGCAACCCGCTCGGGATGTGTCCAAAATAGATTTCCCAGATGAACCGGTCCGGGTGCATGGTTTCCCACTCGGCATTGGTACGCTCGTTGTCTCCCTGGGTCGATCCAATCCAGATCCAGCATCCGGATTCGGTCACCGGGACGGCAAATTCCATGAGTTTCTCAATCGTAAATCGATTATCCATAATCGCGCTCCTAATTCGTGCTGAATCAACAATCACAGAGTTAAGGCAGGTTTGTCAACGCCAAAATATACTTTTGCTTTTTTGCGATTTTGGGTATTATCAAGCCGCAACGACTGGATTGAGAAACAATTTTGTCCCTAAGCTTTTGTTTTTTTAATTAAAATTCTTGCTTTCGGCAGAATTTCGTTTCGTCTCGTTTATGTTATGTCGCATGCTTGAGCCACCGGCTCATGGTTACGGCACGCCCGAGCTTCACGCTCGAAACAGGATGTAAGGAAAGGATCCATCACACGGGAGGTGAACGGATGGAAACACTTATTGCTCTCACGCCGGCACATCATCTTGATCCGCAAATTGCCATCGCGGCGGTAAAAGCCGGCGGAATCGGGGTTCTGGATCTAGGTTATCGCGATCGGCCCGATGCATTGTCGTCAGCACTCGACCGCCTGGCGTCCGCGGCACCCGAATCAGCGCGATGGGGGGTTCGCTGGGACATGCTGGGATCGGAAGCCAGGGACCTCAGGCAGCTTTCCGCACGTCTTCCATACCAAGTCCCCATCCTCATTCTTGCCGGACCGGCACCCGCCGAATTGACCGCGCTGCGCAAGCGCGTCAAATCCGTCGCCCGCCGGATTTTCGTCGAGGTGCATGATTTCGAGTCCGCCCAGGCCGCGATCGCCGCGGGCTGCGACGGGCTGATCATCAAAGGGCATGAAGCGGGCGGCTCGGTCAGCCGCCACTCCTCTTTCATACTGTTACAGGAACTCAAGGGACGCCTGAGCATCCCCTACTGGATTCAAGGCGGCATCGGGCTGCGAAGCGCTGCTGCTGCCATGCTGGCCGGCGCGAACGGCGTGGTCTTGTGCGAACAGTTGTGGCTAACCGAAGAAAGCCCTCTCGCGCATTCAAGTCTGCGCGGCATGTGGAGCCAGCTGGACGGCAGCGAAACGGTTCTGCTGGCACAGGACGAAGCGCCGTTTCGGCTGTTCGCGAGGTCCGGACGGGACAAACTGCAAGAGCTGGAGCAGCGGGTGATCCGGGGTGAACCCTGGCGGGACCTGCTGGCGCAGCGCCTGGCGGAAAACGATGATGCCCCGCTGCCGCTCGGCCAGGATATTGCATTCGCCGCTCCGCTGGCCCGGCGCTTCGGCACCGTGGGGCACATTCTCACCGCCATGAAAGCGGGCATGGATTCGACCATCGAGCAGGCGGCCTCGGACAAGGCCTTGTCCGCCGACTCGCCTTTGGCACGCAAGCATGGCACCCGGTTTCCCATCGTTCAGGGCCCGATGACGAGAGTCAGCGACACCGCCCCGTTCGCGAAAGCGGTAGCCGAGGCCGGAGGCCTGCCCTTTCTTGCCCTGTCGGTCATGCGCAAGCCGCAAGTAGAATCCCTTCTGAGCAGCACTCGGGCGATCATGGGGGATCTGCCATGGGGCGTGGGATTGCTCGGCTTCATGCCGCTCGAACTGCGCCAGGAACAGCTCGACGTGATCCGCGAAATCAAGCCGCCCTTCGCCATCATCGCCGGCGGAAGGCCGAGCCAGGCGCGCGAACTGGAAACCCTCTCGATCACCACCTATCTGCACGTGCCTTCACCGGGACTGCTCAGCAGTTTCATCAAGGAAGGCGCCCGCAAGTTCATTTTCGAAGGCAGCGAATGCGGCGGGCACACCGGTCCACGCACCAGCTTCATCCTGTGGGAGTCGGCCATCGAAGTCCTGGCCGCCGCCCAATTGGAAGATCCCGAGTCGGTTCAGGTACTGTTCGCCGGCGGTATACACGACGAACTGTCGGCCGCCATGCTTTCGGTCTTGGCGGCCCCGCTCACCGCCCGCGGCATGAGCATCGGCGTCGTCATGGGTACGGCCTACCTCTTCACCGAAGAAATCGTGCGTACCGGAGCGATCGTGAACGAATTCCAGGCCCAGGCGGTCGCCTGTCGGGAAACCGCCTTGCTCCAATCCGGCGTGGGCGTCTATACCCGTTGCGCCAAGACCGAGTTCTGCGACGAATTCAACCGAACCCGGCGCGAACTGCAAATGGCCCTGGAATCCGAAGAACGCACTTTGAAGGTTCTGGAACTGCTCAACATCGGCCGCTTGCGCATCGCATCCAAAGGCATCGCTCACAAGAACCAGCCCGCGCTTGCGGACGACGGCGACCGCTATGTCAAGGTCAATGTCCAGACCCAGCGACGCGAAGGCATGTACATGCTCGGCGAAGTTGCACGACTGAGAAACAACACGCTGACCGTCGCCCAGCTTCACGCCGCGGTCTCGGCCGGGAGCCAGGAACTGCTTGCGGGCGCCTCGCCGAAACCGGAGCCGAAACGCTGGACACGGCCGGCGAACCGGGAGGACATCGCCATCATCGGCATGGCCTGCCTGCTCCCCGGAGCGAGCGACGTGCGCAGTTACTGGCAGAACATCCTGCGGCGGGTGGACACCATTCGGGAGGTCAGCGACGATCGTTGGCGCCCGGCGGATTTCTTCGATCCCAAGCGGGGAACGCCGGACAAGATCTACTCGAAATGGGGCGGCTTCCTCGACGATGTGCCGTTCGACCCCACGGTCTTCGGTATTCCACCGGCTTCCCTGCGCTCCATCGAGCCGATGCAGCTCCTGGCCCTGGACGTGGCGAAGCGCGCCCTCGAGGACGCCGGGCTCGACCGCCGCCCTTTTCCGAGGGAGCGAACCTCGGCGATCTTCGCTTCCGGAGGCATGAACGACCTCGGTACGATCTATATCTTCCGCACCCTGCTCGCTCATTACCTTCCCAAGGTTCCCGGCTTGTCCGAGACGACCCGGAAGCACATCATGCAAACCCTTTACGAGCACGCGCTTCCCAACTGGACCGAGGACTCGTTCCCGGGCTTCCTCGGTAACGTGGTGGCGGGACGGGTGGCCAACCGGCTGGATCTCGGGGGCACCAATTTCGCGGTCGACGCCGCCTGCGCCTCTTCGCTCGCGGCGCTGGACGTGGCCATCAAGCAGCTTCGGAACGGCGACGCGGACGTGGCGCTGGTGGGTTCCATCGACGGCACCAACAACGCCGTGGCCTTCATGGCTTTCGCCCAGACCCACGCGCTTTCGCCCCGCGGACGCTGCCGGCCGTTCGACGACAATGCCGACGGCATCGCGATCGGCGAAGGGGTCGCGGCATTGGTGCTCAAACGCCTGAGCGAGGCCGAACGCGACGGCGATCGAATCTATGCGGTCATCAAGGGCATCGGCGCGTCCAGCGACGGGCGCAATCGCAGCCTGACCGCGCCTCATCCGCAAGGCCAGGTACGGGCATTGCGCCGCGCCTATGAGGATGCCGGGGTGGATCCGTCGACGGTGGGCTTGATCGAGGCGCACGGCACCGGTACCGCAGTCGGCGACAAGTCGGAGATCGAGTCCATCAACACCGCCTTCGGCGAATGCAATCCGGCCCCCCAATCCTGCGCCGTCGGCTCGGTGAAATCGATGATAGGGCATACCAAGGTCAGCGCCGGTTTCGCGGGAATGATCAAGGCCGCCCTGGCTCTCAAACACCGCGTTCTGCCACCGACCCTCGGTGTCGAAACGCCGAATTCGCGCGTCGATTTCACCCATAGTCCCTTTTATATCAATACCGAAACGCGGCCGTGGTTCGCTCGCGACGACGCACATCCGCGCCGTTGCGGAGTAAGCGCCTTCGGTTTCGGCGGCACCAACTTCCATGCCGTACTGGAAGAGTACGGCGGCGACTACCGGGACGCCGATGCGATCGATCTCAGTCCCCGGGATGCCGAGCCCTTCCTCTTTTTTGGACCGACTCGTTCCCACATCGTTCAGGCGGTGGAGCGCCTGCAGCAGGGTCTCGAATATCCGGAGCATCTCGATCTCGCGCAACTGGCGTATTCACTGCAAACGGAGCAGCGTCAGGCACGAGACGGCGACAGCCTCCCCGCCAGCCGACTGGCCCTGATCGCCACCTCGGTCGCCGATCTCAAGCAGAAGCTCGACTGGGTTCTGCGCGACTTGCGTGATGGCACCAAAACCGAGATCAGGTACCCGCAAGGCGTCTACTACCGGGAATCGGACGCCGCGGCGGGTGCCCTGTGCTTCGTCTTCCCGGGCCAGGGATCGCAAAAGATCAACATGCTGCGCGATCTGGTCGCGACTCTGCCCGAGCTGCACCGCGTCTTCGAGCGGGCCGATGTTCTTTTGGCGGAGCGACTGCCCCAGCCGCTGTCCCGGTTCATCTATCCGCTGCCTGCGTTCAGTGACGAGGAACGGGAAAAGCAGCAAAGCGCCCTGAACGCAACGCAGATCGCCCAGCCGGCGCTCGGCGCCGTGGAGCTCGCGGCATTCGAAATACTCGAGGCCTATGGCATTCGCCCCGCTTTCGCGGCGGGCCACAGCTACGGCGAATATGTCGCCCTCTGCGCCGCCGGCGCGCTCGATCGCGATGATCTGATCCGGCTCTCGGAAATTCGCGGACGCATTGCCGCCGAAGCAGGACAGAACTCTCGCGGCACGATGGCCGCCGTGGACGCCGACGGCGCACGGGTCGAAGCCTTGATCGCCGAGCACGGGCTGGCCGTGAGCGTCGCCAATCTGAACGCGCCCGACCAGACCATCGTCGCCGGCCCGGCCGATGCCATGGACGCGGCGCTGGCGGTATTCGCCAAGGCCTCTTTGCGTACAACCAAGCTGGCGGTCAGAGGGGCCTTCCATTGCTCCGCGATGGCCGATGCGAGCACCCTGCTCGCCGCGGAGTTGTCCAAGATCGAATTCCGACCTCCTGAGTTCCCGATCTTCAGCAATACGACGGCGGATCGTTATCCGCACGGCCCCGCCGAAATCCGTGCCCTGCTCGCCCGCCATCTGGCCGAGCCGGTGCGCTTCGTGGACGAAGTCAACCGCCTCTACGATGCGGGCGCCCGGATTTTTCTGGAGATCGGTCCAGGTCTGGTGCTGAGCGGTCTCGTCGACCGTATCCTGGCCGACCGGCCGCACACCGCCCTGGGTCTCGACGCACCGGGGCGGGCCGGCTGGCTGCAACTCTCGCATGTTCTGACGCAATTGTTTGCACTGGGCGTTCCGGTTCGCTTCGAAGCCTGGTTCAAACGCCGCGGCCTGAAAGGCCTTCCGACCGCGGAATTGTTCGCCCGGGCTCGGGCGAAAGCCAATCCCGGGCCCTTGATCTGGCGCGTCAACGGCGGCCGGGCGGTGCCCTGGCGCGAGCCCGCGGAAACGTCGAAGAATGTCGTACCCTTGCCGACGGCAACGAAGCCCTCGGCGGTTTCCAGCGAAGGGGCGGCGGCTCAGGGTACGAGCACGCGCCCACCTTTGGCACTGGTCCAAGATTTTCCAAGCAACACAAGGAGGTATTCCGTGATGAACCCAGAAGCATCCAACTCCGCGAAGCCCGGGATGGGGCCGCCCACGGGCGCGGGCCCAACGGCGCCGGACCCCAGATTCTCGTTGATTCAAAACTGTGTGGCGCAACTGATCGATCTGCAGCGCGAACAGCAAAGAACCTTATGCTCCTTCCTCGATTTTCTGCACGCCAACCTGGCGAACGCGCCCGGTTCGGCGGAACAGTGGACGGCTGCCTCGATGGAAGCCTCAGCGGCGGAGCCCCAAGCGGTCGCCACCGCGGCCGCCTCCGGCGGAGCAGTCCTGAACAGCGTGCCACCGGCACCGGTCTTGCCGCTACAGCTGCGCACCGGATCGCCGTACGAAGCGGCCGGGGAACGCCCGCGTTCCGTAATCCCGACGCCCGCCGTCCGCAGCGGCGGCCCGGCAGCAACCAAACCCAACGGCAGCACCGGCCCCGCGCCGCAAGCCGTGGCCAAGGCTCCGGCAGGCAGCGGCAGTTCCCTGGCACCCACCGAGCAGTTCAAGGCCGACCTGCTCCGCTCGGTATCCGAGCGCACCGGTTACCCGGAAGACATGCTCGATCTCAACGCCCATATGGAGGCTGATCTGGGTATCGATTCGATCAAGCGAATCGAGGTCTTCAGCGCGCTGAAAGACCACCACAACCTTCTCGAGGGACGTGACGAGGAGACTGTGCTGGAAGAACTGTCGGGCCTCAAGACCCTGAACGAAATCATCGCCTGGTACGACCGGCTGCGGGAACCGAAACCAGCGGAAGGAGGCGCCGATTCGCCAAAAAAATCGCAGACTCCACCATCGATCTCGCCGGTTGAGGTGGTGGAGTCCAAGGCGTACGCGGAACAACCGGACCCTGTGGATTGTTACGTTCTGAAGCCGGTTCCCGCCCCGCTGCAAGGAACCGCGGCGATCACGCCGGCCACGCCGTCGATCATGCTGCTGCTGGGATATCCTTCCGAGCTCGGCGAGGCACTGCGCGCGGCGCTGAACGGACTCGGCCATGTCACCCGGCTGCTGGTTCCGGGTCGGCAAACCCGAGCCGTGGACGACGAGCTTTTCGAAGTGAACCTGTCTTCGACCCGGGGCCTGGATGGCCTGTCCGAGCAGCTCAAAGCCACCGGCAAACCGCTGGGCGGCCTGATCAACCTGTTGAGCGCGGAAACGCCGGAAGGTACCGGGAACGATCCGCTGCCGGAAGCGAGGGCGCTGTTTCTGAGCCTGAAAGCGCTGGAACAGAATTTCAAGGAAGCCCCCGGCGGCGGTTGGCTGATCAATCTGACTTCGCTGGACGGACAATTCGGCCTGAAACGGTCCCGGCTGTTCCGGGCGGAACCGGCCGGCGTCCTCGGGGTCGCCAAGTGCGCCTACCGCGAATGGCCGCATCTGAAGGTCAAGTGCATTGATCTCGATCCGGGCCTTTCGACCCGCGAGCGGGTCGAAAAGGTCGTGGCCGAACTCCGCTCGGGCGATCCCACCCTGGAGATTGGCTACAACAACGACGGGCGCTGGCGGCTCGATCTGCAGCAGCGCCAGGACCCCGGCACCATACGGCCGGAACTGGAGCTGGATCCCGGCGCCGTCGTTCTGGTCACGGGCGGAGCCTACGGCATCACTGCCGACATCCTCAAAGGCCTGGCGCGAAATCGGCGCTTGCGGCTGGCCGTGGTGGGCCGCAGTCCGACGCCGGAGCCGGAATCGCCGACCACCCGCGACATCGCCGACCCGGATGCCCTGCGGCAATTCCTGATCGGCGAGATGAGGCGCGAGAGCGGCAAAGTCAAACCCGCCGAGGTCGAAACCGTACTCAGACGCATCCTCAAGGAGCGGCAGATCCGCTCGAACCTGGCTGCGTTCAGGGAAGCCGGCGGCGAAGTCGATTATCACGCTTTGGACGTGCGCGATGCCGCCGCCTTCGGTCGAATGATCGAAGACGTCTATGCGCGCTGGGGGCGAATCGACGGCGTGCTCCACGGTGCCGGCATCATCGACGACAAGCTGATCCGGGCCAAAACGGCGGAATCCTTCGACGCGGTTTATGACACCAAGGTCATTCCGGCGCTGACCCTGGCCCGGAAGCTCGACCCGGCGAAGCTGAAATTCCTGGTGTTCTTTTCCTCGGTGGCCGGCCGGTTCGGCAACGTGGGCCAATGCGATTACAGCGCGGCCAACGAGGTCTTGAACAAGCTGGCCGACCGGCTGACCGTGGAATGGCCGAACGTGCACACGGTTTCGATCAACTGGGGTCCCTGGGACTCCGGCATGGTCAACGACGAGTTGCGCAAGCTCTATGCCTCCCGCAATATCCGCCCGATCCCGGTGGAAACCGGAGTCCGGAAATGCCTGGAAGTGTTGGAGCGGCGCGACCGGCAAGAGCCGGAGCTGGTAATCACCGCGAGCGTGGAGGCCATTGCCGGAATCGGCCGTTCCTCGCCGAGCGACAAAAGCGTGCGGCCCGCGATCGATTCAATCGACCTGGAACCGGCGGTCGCATGATTCACCAGCGGCCGCCCGACCCAATTCCCTACTGAACCCGACAAGGAGCTAACGGAGCATATGGAAATGGCAAATCTACACAACGCGGTATTGGCGGATTTCACGCCGGTAAGGGTGACCAAGCCCGTTCCGCAACGCATCACTCTCGAACTGTCGGCCTTCGGTTTCGCCAAGGCCTATTGCCTGAACAACGGCATCAACGACAAGGAAGGCTTCCGTCGAGTTCACAGGGAAGTGAAAGAGAAATTCGACAAATACGCGCTTTCCCCGAACCATATCAAGCGCCGGCAATTGGTGTTCTTTCCCCGCCTCACCGATATCCGCTTCACGGACGGCGAGTTTGCGCTGGCCGAGCCGGAATTCGAGTACCTGCAGCTTTTCAAGGATAAAAGCGACCCCAGGGGCGTCGATCTCAAGTCACGGCACGAAAGCTACGGCAAGGTGGTCGGCGGATGCCTGAGCCGGATGTACGAAGACGGAGCCCAGGCGCCGGACGACGTTATCCACGTCACCTGTTCCGGATACCTGGCGCCCAGCCCGGTGGAACGCATGGTGGCGAGCAAGGAGTGGTTCGGGACCACGGTCACTCACAGCTATCACATGGGCTGCTACGGCGCCTTCCCCGCGATCAAGATGGCGCACGGCTTTCTATCGTCGTCGCAATGCGCGGTGACGCCCCCCAAGGAGCGGGTCGACATCATCCATACCGAATTGCTATCGACCCACCACAATATCGAGGACTTCCGCGCCGAGAACATCATCACCATGACCTTGTTCGCGGACGGCTTCATCCGCTACTCGATGTATCCCGAACCGGTGGCGCGCGAAAAAAGGCTTCCGGGGTTCCGGATCCTGGCGTTCAACGAGCATCTCCTGCCGGATTCGGCCGAGGACATGACCTGGGTGCCGGGATCCCACCAGTTCCACATGACCTTGTCCGTCATGGTGCCCGTGGTCCTCAAGAAGCATGTCCGGTCTTTCGTCGACTCCCTGCTGCGCAGGCTGGACATCGATTTCCAGACGCAAAAGGACGAACTGACCTTCGCCATACATCCGGGCGGGCCGAAAATCGTGGAGCACATCCAGGACGAACTGGGCCTGCGGGAGGATCAGGTTGCGATCAGCAAGGAGGTGTTCCGCGAGAACGGCAATATGTCGTCGGCGACGGTGCCGCATATCCTGAAAGCCATCCTGGAGGAAAAATCGATCCCCCGCGGGCGGCGCGTGGTCTGTCTGGGTTTCGGACCGGGACTCACCATCACCGGCCTCGTCCTGGAGAAGATCTGATCCTGCTTGAGTCCGCGGCAGCCGATCGAGGATCGGCCGGCGTGAGAACTGCGACTCAAGCGACCGTTCGCGATCGAACCGTTCTCCTCGCGAACGGAGAGACTGCCAAAAGGAAAACCGCGTATCGCGCGGTTGTGTAGAACCTATCCCCCGAGGGGGGATTTCAGACCAGCAAGGTGCTCTGATGAAGGAACTATCGAGCCGCGCAGCGGAAAACGAAATTCTGCCCTTGATCGGGCGGGTTTTCGAGGTGGAAGCACTGAGGGAACTCGAGCCCGGTGAACCCTTGCCGGCCGGACCGGGCGACTCGCCCGCTCCGCCCTCGGCGGCACCGGAACGGGCCGCGCCGAACGAGGAACCGGGCGGCCAGCCCGTACTGCCTTTCATCGGGCGCATACTCGAGCATGCGCCGGGCCAGTCGATTGCCGTGGAGCGCTGGTTGACCCTCGACGAGGATTTGCATCTGGCGGACCACGCCTTCGTCCACGCCCCCGGCGTCAAGCCGCTGTTCGCCTGCCTGCCGGTGGTTCCCATGACCCTCAGCCTCGAAATCCTGGCCGAGGCAGCCGCCTGCCTCGCGCCCGGACATGGGCTGATCGGCTTCGAGGAAGTCAAGGCCACACGCTGGATCGAGCTGGCCGACACCGATCGCCTGCGCCTGCGGATCACGGCCCAGGTCGAACAATGGGACGGTGCACGCAACACCGCCCATATCGCAGCCGCCATCCATGTCGAGAACCACGCAGCCCCGGCGATCCAGGCCCGGGTCCTGTTCGCGCCCCACTATCGTCTCGATCTCGAGCTGCACTTCACGGAATTGGCCGACGCCTATTTGTATCCGCGGACTACCGAGGAAATCTACCGGGATCGCCATTTGTTCCACGGGCCGGTCTATCAAAGTCTGGTCGGCCGGATCGTGCTGGGAGACCGGGGCGCCGCCGGAGAATTGCTGGTCAAGGCGCCCGAAATCATGTTCCGCTCGATACGCGAGCCCCAGTTTCTGACCGAACCGGCATTGCTCGACGCCGTCGGACAGTTGATCGGGATTTGGGCCATGCAACGGGAGCGTTACGTTTTCCCCATCAGCATCGGCAAGCTCGAACTGTACCGGCCGACCCCGGCCCCGGGAACACAGTGCCCGGTACTGATCGAAATCACCCGCGACGAAGGCAAGCTCCTGGTCGCCGACGTCGAGATTCAGGACGGCGCCGGCGCGGTCTGGATGCGGATCAAGGACTGGACCGACTGGAAGTTTCGCTGGGAGAAGCGCTTATTGAATTTTCGCCGGCTGCCGACCCGCTATTTGCTCAGCCACGCGCTCGACTTGCCGTCGCTCCCGCCTTCCGCCAGCTGCCGCATGATTTCGAGCGAAGATATCGCCGGCTTCGACACCGGGCTGCTGGCGCGCTTCTGCCTCCATCTGGACGAAATGCATGCCTTTACGGACCTGGGTTCGAATACGCCCGGCCAGAAGCATTGGCTGCTGGGACGCATAGCCGCCAAGGATGCGGTGCGCGACTGGCTGGCCCGGCAGTCCGGGACGGAAGAGATGCTGCACCCGGCCGCCCTGATCGTTCGCAACGGCGAGCAGGGCCGGCCCGAGGTGGCGACGAGCGCGGATGCGACGCAGCTGCCTCAGATCAGCATCAGCCATAGCGACAACCGCGCCATCGCCATCGCTCATGCCGGAGCCGTGGGCGTGGACATTGAACCGATCCGCCCGCGCCAGTCGAGTTTCGTGGAAACCATGGCCGGCGAGTCGGAGCGATCGCTGTTCGGCATTCTGGGCGGGGACTCCGACGAATGGGCGACGCGCATCTGGTGCGCCAAGGAAGCGGCGGCCAAGTTCCTCGGCCTCGGCATGAACGGCTCGCCCAAGGCTTACGAAGTCCAGGCGATCGGCGAAAACGGTCTGATCCACATCCTCCATCGGGACAGCGGCCGAACGGCCGCAGTTCGGACGGTGCGCCGGGAAGAATTCGTCATAGCCTATGTCGGCTCTTCGATCACGAAAACGGGAGGGGGACACGCGTGAAACCCATCCACACACAAAGGGATCCACTCATGAGCAGGACTGGTTCGGAGCCGCTGGTAGAGTTGCATCAAGTCGGAAAGATCTATTACCTGGGCGAAAACCGCATAACGGCGCTCAAGTCCGTGAACCTGTCCATCCAACGGGGTGAATTCGTGGCCGTCTGGGGGCCCTCGGGTTCCGGCAAATCCACCCTGTGCAATCTGATCGGGCTGCTCGATATCTGTTCTTCGGGAACCGTGCGTTTCGACGGCCAGGACGTCACCGCGCTGTCGGATGACCGGCGCAGCGAACTGAGAAACCGGGGAATCGGCTTCGTGTTTCAAAACTTTAACCTGATTCCGGTACTTTCGGCATTGGAAAACGTCATGCTGCCGCTACAAATTGCCGGTATTTCGACGGGACGGGCGAAGCGGGCGGCACGCAAGCGTCTGGCCGAAGTCGGACTCGGCGAACACGAGGCACATCGCCCGGCCAAGCTGTCCGGGGGACAGCAGCAGCGCGTCGCGATCGCGCGGGCACTGGTCACCGACCCGGCCCTGGTGATCGCCGACGAGCCCACGGCCAACCTGGATTCCGAAAACGCCTTGAGGATTACCGAGCTTATGCGCAGACTCAACAGCAATAACGGCACGACCTTCGTGTTCTCCACCCACGATCAGCGCCTGCTGGAACGCGTGGAGCGCCAGATCCTGATGCGCGACGGCGAGATCATCGACGATCGCTCGCCGGAGCAGCCGTTAATGCGACTCGACCGAACGGTGGGCTTATGATCACCTGGCTCAAGCTCGCTCTCAGAAACCTGTTCCGCAACCGGCGCCGGTCGTTGTTCACCATCCTCGCCATCGGCCTCGGCTTCGCGGCGGTCAATACCCTGGGCGGCTTCACCGCCTACATTTTTTCCAGCCTCAAGGATTCCTACATCTACGCCCAGGGTAACGGCCACCTCAGCCTTTTCAAGACCGGTTTTCTCCAGGAAGGCAAACTCGATCCGACCCGCTATCTCATCGACGAGGACGAGGCCGCGACCATTCAAAAGGTGCTGGCCCGGCATCCCGAGATCGTGGTGGTGGCGCCGCAACTCCACATTTCGGGCCTGCTCAGCAACGGCAAGGTTTCGACGATCTTCATGGCCGCCGGCCGCGTGCCTTCCGCCGTACGCTCCATCAATAGCCGTGCCCGCGGGTTGGTGGGGAGAATCCAGCTGTTCGACGGCAAGCCGCTGGAGGACGAGGTCATGCACGGCGTCGGCCTGGCCCGCGGATTGGCGGAACAGCTCAAGCTGGATTTGGGCTCCGACGCGGTCGCCATGGCGCCCACCGTATCGGGGCAGATCAATGCCCTGGATGCGCAGGTCTTTCAGCTGTTCGATTCCCCGGTCGAGGCGCTGGAGGACAAGCTCATGTCGGTTTCGCTGAAGTTCGCCCAGAACCTGTACGACACCGGCAGCGTGGATCGCCTGACCGTGCTGCTGGAGGACGACGCGATGACGGAGCCGATGCGCGCGCGCCTCGCCGACGAATTGGCAGCCGAAGGCCTGAAGCTGGAGATCAAGACCTGGAACGAGCTTTCGACCTTCTACACCAAGGTCAAGCAAATGTTCGACGTGATCTTCCTATTCACCTTCCTGATCGTGTTCACCATCGTCGTCATGAGCGTGATCAACACGGTCAGCATGGCGATCATGGAAAGAACCCGCGAGATCGGCACGCTGCGCGCCCTGGGGTTCAAGCGCCGCGGCATCGTCGGCCTGTTCGCCGCCGAAAGCATGCTGCTGGGGATTCTGGGATCCGTTCTGGGCCTGATCCTTACCCTGATCACCTGGTCGGGAATCGCGTTTTTGAAGCCCACTTGGATTCCTCCCCAGATCACCCGCCGGGTACCGCTGGAAGTCTACCTGGTACCCGATTACATGCTGTACAGCATTCTGCTGCTGATCGTGCTTTCCCTGGTTGCGGCCAGTCTGCCGGCACGCACCGCGGCGCGCATGCAGATCGTCGGCGCGCTGGGACATACCTGATTCCGGAAACGCGGCCGATCGCTTTAATGGATATAGAAAAGCCCCTGGATCCCGACTGTGACATGTGTTATCCATGTCGCCGTTCGGACGCATCCACACGCCGTTTTCAGGTTAAAGGAGAAAACGATGAGAACGACACTATTGCTCGGAAGCTTTTTAATTCTGGCCGGTCTTTTGCCCGCATCGGTTCTGGCGGCTTCGCCGGACGTCAAGACCATACTGAAAACCGCCGATCAGTCACGGGGCAATCTCCAGGGGATTTCCTGGGAAGTGGTGGTGGAATCCATCGAAAGCGGGCGCACCGACACCCTGAACTACGACATCAAGGCGCGCGGCTTCGACATCTCCGGAATCAGCCTTGCGCCGCCGAAGTACAAGGGCAACAAGCTGCTCATGTCGAACAACAATATGTGGTTCTACAAGCCGGGACTGAGCAAGGCGGTGCCCATTTCGCAGCGGCAGAAACTGATGGGCAACGCGGCCTACGGCGACATCGCCTCGACCAATTACGCCGAAGACTACGAGGCCGCCCAGCTGCCCGACGACACCGTCGGGGACGAAGCATGCTATGTTTTCGACCTGACCAGCAAGAACGACAAGACCACTTACGACCGGATCAAATACTGGATCTCAAAGGAACGCCTGGTGGGAGTGAAGGCGGAGTATTTCACGGTATCGGGAAAGAAATTCAAGCTCGCCGAAATGGAGTACGGCAATCGCGTGCGCATCGACGGAAAGGAACGCCCGTTCATCTCCAAGATCACCTTGTACGACGAACTGATGAGCGAGGACGTGACTTATCTCAACCTGACCAAACCTCAATTCAAACCACTTCCTGATTACGTCTTCAATCTGAACCTGTTCATGAAATGAGAAAAAAAAACGATGGAATCGCTTGGGGTCTATTGGCTCTTGTCGTTTTTATGAATGTGATATCGGGAACGGCCGCCGCGGAAACCGAACCGGTCATACTGTCGGATCGGCCGGACACCCTCCTCGACGAAATCAAGCGCGGCTTCTATTCCCGAATCAATGTTCTGGCTTTCGGCGTTTTCCAGGAACCGGAAATGAATTCGCGCCTGAATTTCAACAACTTTCAGGAAATACCCACTTATCAGGCATCGATCAACCCTCGCGTGGACCTCAACCTGGATTTCCGGCGCCTGGAACTGGGCATCAAACAGCGCTTCATTTACCTGTGGCAACGCTGGGAAGAGGGATTTCCCGAAGGCGAAGAAGATGGCCTCGCGCAGTTTTACACCAACGAATGGTTCGCCCGTTACCGGCTCATGGACGAATTGTTCGTCTCCTACGGCCGCGAGAATCTCCAGTGGGGACCCTCGGTACTGCTGTCTTCGTCCAATCCGTTCAACAAGGAAAACGGGCGGAACAATCCGAGAGTGGAGGTGCCCGGACTCGGTTATGCGCGGGCCGTGTGGATTCCGAACGCCACCTGGGCAGTCTCGTTCATCGCCAACACCGATGAAGGCCGGCTGGGACGCCAGCAGGGCTTCGGCCTCAACCAGACGGGATTCGCCGACGGTTCCCGAGGAACGAAATTCGAACCGACTTACGCCTTCAAGATCGACTGGACCGGGGACGGTAAATACTTTTCCGTCATCCCCTCCTACCGGGAACACACCGGCTACCGGGTCGGCTTTTTCGGCGGCTGGAACGTCACCGACGCGCTGCTCGTCTACGGCGAGGGCGCCCACGGCGATTACGGCGATTACGAGTTGCTGGGCGGCGCCTCGTACACCTTCGAGGCCGGACCGACGATCAACCTGGAATATTTCCATAATGAAAACGGCTGCGTCCAGGACCGCATCGAACAATGTTTCTTCCGGGACGAGATCGATGCCAGCGATCCCATGTTTCGCCAGGACTACATGATGTTCCAGTATTCGGAGACCGATATCTGGAACGTTCTCAACGTGAACCTGCGCGTGATCCACAACCTGAACGACCAGTCCGATCGTCTGATCGGCATCTTCGAGTATGAAGCGAACGACCATACGCTGTTGTACGTCATCGCCAACGGTTTTACCGGCTCTACCCGCAGCGAGTTCGGCAGCTTCTTGAATTATTCGTTCTTCGTGGGCGCCGCATACACGTTTTGATTCGGGCGATCGGAGGCGCTCCCCCGGCGCTTCCGGTCGAGATCGGGCTTGCACCGCTTCGGTATCCGTCCCGTTTCCGAAGTGTTCGGACATGCGCGGAGCCGGCATGGATGCATGCCTTCCGAAGCGGAAAGAGTCGGAATACGCGCCAAAGAGGACAAGCTATGACGGATCAACCGACTTTTGCCTTCGTCACGATCGGCAGCGGGTCCTATGTGGGATCCACCGTGCGTGACCTGATACTCGCCAACGCTCTGCATCGACGCGGTTTCAAGGTCGTGGTCTACTGGATGATGGAGTGCAAGCCGGAACTGGCGGCGGACGGTATCAAGCAGAGAATGCTCTGCTATGCCCCCCGTTATCACTTTCGGCGGCCTTCCGAAATCTTGGACAGAGTGATCGCGCCGCTTCTTTTTCTGTTTCCGCTCCACGCTCGAGTTCGGGTGTCCCAGGGAATTCCCGGCTATGCCGACAGGCTCTTGGAGAACCTGACACGCTGCCTTCACGAAACGCCCGAGACTGACCCGGTACTGGTGAAGCGCCTGCTCAAATTCATCGCTTTGGACGACGTCAGTCACCTCATGATGAGTTTCGCATCGATTTGCCCTCTCGCCCTGGCGGCCAAGAAAAACAGCACCCTACCCTTCGATTATGTGGTGACTTTTCAGGGAGACGAGCATTTTGCCAGCTACGCGCGCAAGGCCGGCCTGCTTGCCGTATATCGGCAGCGGCTGAAAGAGGTCGTTCAAGGTTCTCCCTGGCCCGCCGTGGTCGTAAGCCGCGATTATCTGAACCGCATCAGCGAGGATATGGATCTAGCCCCCGAACGGATGAGCGTCGTCTATAACGGCATAAAGCTGGCCGAGCGGAGCGAGAAGCCTCCGTTCTCGATTCTCCAATCGGAATTCCCGGCGCTGAAGGAACATACGCCGATCGTTTCATACATCGGACGCCAGGATACCGAGAAAGGAATCGACCTTCTCCTTTATGCGGCCAGGCTCCTTCAAGCCCGCGGGGTCGCCTTGCAACTGGTCGTTTGCGGCGCCACGGCCAAAGGAAAATGCTACCGGGATGCGATCAGCGGGATCGCCGATCATTTGCGCCTGGACATCCATCATGTGGGATCGATTTCACCCGAGGTTCGCGATGCGCTTTACGCCCACAGCCGGTGCATCGTGTATCCGTCCATCTGCCGGGAGCCTTTCGGCCTGGTTGCGGTCGAGGCGATGAGCCACGGAACGCCCGTGATCGTTCCCGACTACGGGGGCATCACGGAAGTGGTGCAGGACGGCGAAATAGCCGGTGGACTCACGTTCAGGACCTGGGACAGCGGGGACTTGGCGCGGCAGCTCGAACGCCTGCTCGCCGACCGAAGTCTGCACCGGGAGCTGACCGAACACACCCGGATGATGGCTGCGCGGTTCAGCGACGAGCAGATGGCCGACGCCATCCTGGAGCATCTCGGCATCGATGCGCGAGAACGGCGTCGCGACGGCACCTATGGAAGGGTGCCCGGCCGCCGCGCGATTGAGGAAGCGCATCGCGCCTGCGTTTGATGTTTCCTAAACTCCGGCTGGAGATTCCGGCCGGTCGGCGGACAGAAAACGAGACTCTTCGCTTGAAAAGACCGTATGCACGGATCGGCTTGGGGGGAATAACTAGGATTGGCCAAGGATTGGCCCATAGGCTTAACGGAGGTAAGCAATGGAGAAATCGCTCTGCAGGTTGATGATGATATCAGGGGCAATGGGATGCGGCCTGCTCGGCCTGGTTCCCGAGACAGGCCTGGCCCGGGGAGTTTTAGTCCAGGGGCAGGAAATCGCGCTGACGGAATGTTCGGGCTGGTTGTTCGAGAGCAGCACGGCGCCGGCTATCGAAAGCAATGCCTTGTACTGGTTCATCCAGGGGATTCCGGTCTATCCGCCGGGCGGACACTTCCGCTTCCGTGGCGAATTTCCGGCAGCGCGCTATATGTCCTGGCAGAACCACGACCTCCTGGGCAATTCGACGGCACTGCTGGCGGACACCGATATCGTCCCCGATCGAGGCCAAAACCCCTTCCAGCCGGACACCCCGTATTCGCCCGGCAGCGCCTACACCGTCGATTTACTGGACATCCCACCGGAAGTCCGGCCGTCGCGGCCGGCCAATATCCTTTACGGAGGCTATCGTTACGATGGACGCGAGACCGAATACAATGCCGTCGCCTACCGCGTCTACCTCCCCGATCCCGGTACGGATGCGCTGGGCGGCGTGCCTCGGCCGGATTTCTATTTCGTCGTCGATGACCCCGAAAAAACCAGTGAGGAAGACATCCGAACCATGTGCGAGGAGATGCGTAAAATCCAGGAGGCAGAGAAACAGCTTCTTGCCCGCGTCATCGAAAGCACCGAGTCTTTGGACGAACGGGAGCCCCCGGGCCGGCGCGTGATCGACGGCCCATCCGCAAAAGGCGCTTTCCCGCAGCCATCACTGTCCGACTTCAAGGAATTGGCCAACTATCGGGCCGTGATACCGAATCCGAACGGAGAGGGCATCTACTTCAATGCCCAAACCGGGTATCTCCAGGTGTTTCTGGCTCCTTCGCGGGATGAAGTTACGGTCATGCGTTTCAACGCTCCGACCTTTCCCGATACCCAGGGCGTCCAGACCGGCGACGGGACTCCGGACGAGATCTCCGGCAACGAACAGCTCCGTTATTGGTCGCTGTGCATGCAAAACACGACGAGCTTTCTATCGACTACGGGCTGCTTATATGATGCCCAGGTTAGACGCGACAACGACGGCCGCGTGACATTCGCGTTCTCCAATCCGGAAAGCCGGCCGGCCAATGCGACCAACTGGCTGCCCACCACCGACACCATTCCATCCGTGATTCTACGCCAGATGCAGCCCAACCCGGCGTTTGCCCAGGCACTGCTCTATTTCGCCGGCACCGAGACCGACCCTGCCGCCATCGCCGCGCACATGGGCGAATTCTTCCCGCTGGTCGCCACCTGCACCAGGGCGGAGTTCGAGCGCGACCGCTGCGGCCTGGACCCGTAACGGTGTGCGGGCGGAAGGCGCATGCGATACGAAAAGATCGCATCCACGGATCTGTGTTGACGAATGGCTTCAAACGGAGGTGAAGAATGAGAAATTTGCTTCGCGGGCTCATGATGCTATCAGCGGCAATGGGGTGCGGCCTGATCGGCCTGGTTCCCGAGGCAGGCCTGGCCCGGGGAGTCCTGGTCCAGGGGCAGGAGATCGCGCTGACGGAATGCACCGGCTGGCTGATACAGAGCAGCACGGCGCCGGCCATCGAAAGCAATGCCGTGTACTGGTTCATCCAGGGAATTCCGGTCCACCCGCCGGGCGGACACTTCCGCTTCCGCGGCGAATTTCCGGCAGCGCGCTATATGTCCTGGCAGAATCATGACTTCGTCGGAAATTCGATGGCACTGCTGGCGGACACCGATATCGTCCCCGATCGAGGCCAAAACCCCTTCCAGCCGGACACCCCGTATTCGCCCGGCAGCGCCTACACCGTCGATTTACTGGACATCCCACCGGAAGTCCGGCCGTCGCGGCCGGCCAATATCCTTTACGGAGGCTATCGTTACGACGGACGCGAGACCGAATACAATGCCGTCGCCTACCGCGTCTACCTCCCCGATCCCGGTACGGATGCGCTGGGCGGCGTGCCTCGGCCGGATTTCTATTTCGTCGTCGATGACCCCGAAAAAACCAGCGAGGAAGACATCCGAAAGATGTGCGAGGAGATGCGCGGCATCCAGGAAACCGTGAAGGAAGCGGTGATAGCATTGGTGGAAGGCACCGAGTCTTCGGACGACGGGCAGAATCCATTGCTTTCCGACGGCATGCAGGAAAACCCGCGCCGGCACGTGATCGACGGTCCGTCCGCGACAGGGGCTTTCCCGCAGCCTTCCACATCCCTGTTCGACAGCGATTGGGCGCTCTACTGGGCAGTGACACCGAATCCGAATGGTCGAGGCACTTTCTTCAACGCTCAGACCGGATATCTTCTGGTGCTTTTGAACCCCTCTCGCGACGAAGTGACGGTCATGCGCTTCCGGGCACCGACCTTCCCCGATACTCAGGGCGTCCAGACCGGAGACGGGACTCCGGACGAGATCTCCGGCAACGAACAGCTCCGCTATTGGTCGCTGTGCATGCATGATACCGCGAGCTTATGGTCGACTGCCGGCTGCTTGTACGATGCCCAAGTGATCCGCGATGACGACGGCTATGTGACGTTCGCCGTCTCCGCCCCGGAAAGCCGGCCCGCCAATGCCGCCAACTGGTTGCCCGCGGCCGGCTCCTTGCCGGCCCTGATACTGCGCCACATGCAGCCGAATCCCGCGTTTACCGAAGCCGTGCTGTATTATTCCGGCGCCAAGGCCGACCCTGCCGCCATCGCCGCGCACATGGGCGAGTACTTTCCGCTCGTCGGCACCTGCGCGAGGACGGAGTTCGAGCGCGATCGCTGCGGGTTGGACCGGTAGATGTGCGGCACGGGCCCGGCTGAACCGCATCGTTTTCGGTCATGGGTATTAGAACGCAAACCGGACGCAGCGATTTTTCTCTCCGGCCGGGAGAGGCATGGGGTGAGCGTGACAGGGCTTTCTCCTGTTGGAATGCTTCCGGGCCCGGTCACCCCCGCGAATGAAGCGCGGCGCCGAAGCGGACCGTTCGCGCTTCAAGCAAGCCCGAGAACCGGCACTCTTTTCGTGATTTTCCATCGCTACTGACAGAGGAACCGCCCAATGGAATCGTCGGCAGAAATTTCGAATAACAAGGTACAAACCGCCAGGAAAGCGTTTACCAAAATCTGGCTCGGAGGGAGTCTTTCCGGTTGGCTGAAGATGCTGGCGCACAACCGGTTTGCCATCGGCGTTCGGCAGGTTCCGCGGGTTATATTGATGACCTTCGTGATTTCGCTCGGCACCCTGAGCCACGGCCTGCAGGAATTGATCTGGGGCCGCCGGGTGCGCAACACGAAGATCGGGCAAGCACCGCTATTCATCATCGGGCATTGGCGGTCCGGCACGACATTGCTCCACGAACTGCTCGCCCTGGACGACCGTTTCACCTACCCGAGCACCTACGTGTGCTTCAACCCCAACCGCTTTTTACTGGCGGAACGGTTCGACACCCGCTGCCTCAGTTTCTTGTTCCGATCCTTGTTGCCGGATCAGCGGCCGTTCGACAACATGGCCATGGGCTGGGAGCGTCCACAGGAAGATGAGCTGGCGTTATGCAATCTCGGACTGCCATCCCCCTACCAAAAGATCGCCTTCCCCAATCGCAACCCCTACCCGGAGTACTTCGACTTGGAGGCTGTACCGCCGGACGAACTGAAGCGCTGGAAAGACGGTTTCATCAAGTTTCTCAAACAGCTCACCCTGCGCGATCCCAAACGCATCCTGCTGAAATCCCCGACCCACACTTACCGGATCAAGGTTCTGCTCGAACTGTTTCCGGATGCGCAGTTCGTTCATATCGTGCGCAACCCGTACACCCTGTTTCTCTCCACCATGCACTTGTGGAAATCCCTGTACAAAGCGGAAGGCTTACAAGAACCGAAATTCGACGACCTGGAAAACTACGTTTTCGAAAACTTCCTGCACATGTTCGAAAAGCTCGAGGAAGCACGCCCGCTGCTCGATGCCTCCCGCTTCCACGAACTCCGATACGAAGACCTCGTGCAGGATCCCGTCGGCCAACTCCGCATGATTTACGACAAACTGCAATTGGGCGGCTTCGAGCGAATGCTTCCCGGATTGCAGCAGTACCTCAAAGACACGAATGACTACCGTACCAATCGCTACGAGTTGACCCCGGAATTGAGCGAGAAGATCGCTCGCCGCTGGGGATGGGTGATCGAGCGTTACGGGTACTGCAGCGCCGCGGATAGGCCTAGGCCTAGGCGTAGGAGCGGCGCGGCTTACGCTCGACGCGCGTAAACCGGCGATTTCCGAAGGGTCCTCGCCGGCGAAAGCAAGCACTCTCGATTGCGGCTCCGCCGGCTGCTGGCGTCCGGTGTCAGAAAATTTTACGAATACCTCGCCATGCAAACACAAGCCATTGATTTGCCTTAATAACACAATAGCTCGGACGCGTGACAACAGCGGCCTGCCGGGGGTTCCGAGGCTCGAATTCCGTGAAAAAAGCAGTTCGATAGCCCATGCCTGCGCAAATGGCGGGATGTCAGAAAATTTTACGGACGCCCGCAAGACTTCACCAAGCGCTTGAAATTACAAAACAAATCATAACCGGCATGAGTTTCGCTTACTAAAGCATTCAGTGCGGCACCGATCCCCTTTCGACAACTCGATTCCATCCGCGAGGACGGCAGCCGGCACTGAAAGCTTTTCCCGGCCGAGTGCCCGCCCTAAGCTCGACGAAGGCTTCTTCGAGCCTACCGGGAAAGGCTCCAAAGGCGCGTCAAGGATACGCGACCGCTGCTCGGACAAAGGCAGCATGATGCACTTTCAAACAAGGAGTAAGGACATGATCAAGTGCTGTTGGCGAGTCATTTTTCCCGTGACTTTTCTTGTTCTTCAATCGGCGGCTACGGTTGCCGAGGCAGAGAGCACGACCGTTTTGGCCAAGGCCGTGGTGGACGAGTGCTGGAACGGCTGCGGCATGCCTTATATCGCCGCGTCGGCGAATGGCGCCTGCCCGAGCGACACCCTACCCAAACGAAATCAGGCTTATGTCTGGGGTCTGACTCGATGGAATCAGAACGTCTGGATCGGAACCGGACCCAATATCGCCGGCATCGCATCGACGGTCGGCGGGGGAACGCAGGAATGCGCATTGACTTATGACCCCTCCGGCAGGCTCATCAACGTCCTCGAAGGCGGTCTGAGCCAATACCCCGGCGTCCCCGAGCCTCTGCGCGGATTCCTGGGCGACTGGAGAACGCCGCAGGTCTGGATTTATGACACCGAAACCAAGACCCGGACCAATGTGACGCCGAACGATTCCCTCATCAACCAGACGCTCGGCTTGCGCGCGGCCGGTGCGGCCAACGGCGTGATCCTACTCGCGGGTCCCGGGCGGCTCGGGGTTAGCGTCAATATGTTCGCCTTCGACGCCGAGACCAAGGAGTACCTCGGCTCCAGGAGCTTTGCGCGCTACGCCAACATCCGCAAATTCGTACCGTGGCAGGGCGTCGTCTATACCGGCGTCCAAACGCTTGTCGGAAGCGGCGAGATACTGCGCTGGTCGGGAACTCGCGCCGACCCGTTCAGCTTCACGACGGTAGGCATCGTGGACAATGACGCGGTCAACCTGGCGGTGCACGAAGAACGCCTGTTCGTCGCCACCTGGCGGCCTTCGACCATGTCGAGCTCGGTCGGCATCCTCTTCGATACCGACAACCCGCCGGCCGGTATCTGGATGAGTCCCCCGATTCCGGCCGGGGGCCTGAGAGTCTTCCACGCCGGTCTCTGGACCAAGGTTTGGGAAGTCACGAACTACGAAGTCGACGACCTCATCGCTTCGACCCAGGGCGTGGGCGACCTGGCCTCGTTCGCCGGTTACCTCTATTGGGGCCATATGAACCCGCCGTGGTCGGTCTACAACACGTTCGTGAATGCCTACGGAGAGCCCGCAAATCCCGAAGAAACCCGAAAGAACCTGTGGCGGGCCATCCCGATCTTCCGTGGCCGCAATTTCGCGAGCAGTCCCGAGATCGAACTGCTGTACGGGGAAACACAATTACCGAAATACGACGGCAATGCCTGGCAAACGGTGAACAACCGGCTGGGCGGAGCGACGCCGCGTTTCGGCGCTTCGGGCTTCGACGTTCCGACCAATGTCTACACCTGGACCATGGCGGTTTTCGACGGACGGCTCTGGGTCGGCACGCTGGATTCGGACTTCGCGGGAATTTCGAGTACTGATCCCGGCGCCGATCTCTGGGTCTTTCCCGACGGGAACTCCAAGGCGGAGGCATGGACCGTGGACGGCTTCGGCCATCCGGAAACCGCCGGTGTGCGAACGATGATCCCATCGAACGATACGCTCTTCGTAGGAACGTCCAGCAGAGCCAATCTCTCTCCGGATGGCGGCTGGAAACTCATCGGGATCAAGCCGTAACATCGGCGGCGGAAGTACCGGAAAGGAGTGCCCTACCCCGGCACTCCTTTCACCGGCCGAAAGCCGGCGAGGACTGCTCCGCTAACCGGGCTGCATCAGGATCGTTTACCACAAGAGAAAACCGTCGAGGAGTCCGAGCGCTTTTCGGCCTTTGTTCAATGAACCGGACTGCTGCCATGCTCTCCATATCCGCTCCGGCACAGTAGAAAGCTCGACCAACCGCTTCTCGGGGACCAAGCTGAAACCGGCTTCGAACCCATGGTGATCCCGAATCATGTCCTGCATGATCGGCCGCCGGACGGAAACGCTTATGGGCGGCCCGATCATGATTTGCGCCTCTCTCAGTTCTTTCCCGGAAAGCGCCACGGCGGCCTTTCCGTTCCAAATCGGCTGGCAGTCGATCAATTCGCCTGCCTTGTTGAACACGTAAAGATCGAGATCGATCAGCAATCCACAAATACCTTCGAACGAAGCTAGGAATGAGAAAACATCTATTCTTTCCTCGTGCTGCAAATACGCCGACATGTTTCACCTATAACGCGTTGGATCAATCGCTGACTCGACAAGCCCGGAGGGCCGCCGGAAAAACGGCTCCGCCGGTCCGCCTCTGCTGGCCATGCGGGGTCTCCGTAGCCGTCCGACACTAGAGTACGCATGAAACATGAGAACGCGGGCGGGGAAAAGATTAAAGAAAGATGAGAACCGGCGCGGGCGAGGATGGCCTTGGCACGCTCGACTTGCCCCGCCAAAGCGGCTGCGTGGGCAAGCCAGAAGGTGCAAAGCGGGAAGTCCCGATAAAGGCAATTAATGATTGCCGGCACGAAGCATTCCGGAACGGCCGACCCTCGCAAAGAATCAAACCGGGTACGGTTATGCCGGTTCCCGGCCGCCGGGTTGGGGACCCAAGTCTCGGAAACGGATAGGTCGAAGCCGGGGAATCAAACCTGCGCACCCGAGGTCGAAAACCGGCAAGGGCGTAATTCCCCCTCGATATGGAGGCCATCATGACGGTCCAAATCGCTTCAGATCGACCAGACGGTAACCCGGCCTGGCCGGACTTGCCGCTGAAAGCCTGGCAAGATACTTACGCCACCTTGCACATGTGGACTCAGATTGTCGGCAAGATCCGCCTGGCCTTGGCGCCCTGGGTCAACCATTCCTGGCACGTCGTGCTCTATCTGACCGCCTCCGGGCTGACCACCTCGCCGATTCCCTATCGAAACAGAACCTTCCAGATCGACTTCGATTTTATCGAGCATCGCCTCGTCATCCGGACCAACGACGGCAGCGAGCGGCAAGTTCCGCTCCGCTCCCGCACGGTGGCCGATTTTTACGAGGAGGTTTTTGCCGCGCTTCGGGTGCTCGAGATCGAGCTTGCAATCCGGAAGAAACCCAACGAGGTGGCCCATCCGATTCCCTTCGACCGGGACCGGGAACACGCCACCTACGATCCCGAGTGCGCCCACCGCTGCTGGCGGGCGCTGACCCAGGCGGATCGCGTATTCAAGGCATTCCGCGCGCGCTATATCGGCAAATGCAGCCCGGTGCATTTTTTTTGGGGCAGCTTCGACCTGGCGGTCACGCGCTTCTCCGGCCGGCGTGCGCCCGAGCATCCCGGCGGCGTGCCCAATCTCCCAGACTGGGTGGTCCGCGATGCCTATTCTCACGAGGTGAGCAGTTGCGGCTTCTGGCCGGGCAACGATGCCGTTCCGTTTCCGGCCTTCTACGCCTACGCCTATCCGGAACCCAAAGGTTTTCCGGAGGCGCGGGCACGTCCCGAAGGCGCGTATTACAGCTCCGAGCTGAAGGAATTCATCCTGCCTTATGACGAGGTGCGCCGGGCGGATTCGCCCGACCTTCTGCTGCTGGAATTTCTGCAAAGCACGTATGAGGCGGCCGCCGATCTGGGACATTGGGATCGACCCTCGCTAGAACGGAGCACGCCCGGCAAGGAACCCACCTTTCCCCGAGCCTAAGAGCCTATCCCAGTAGGCCGTTCGCCCTGAGCCCTTCGACTCCGCTCGGGCCAGGCTTGTCGAAGGGTTTCTTGAGCCTACTGGGATAGGCTCTTAAAAGCGGCCCGACTGAAAATCGCGCCTGGCCTGTTCGACCTCCTCGCGCGTATTCATTACAAACGGTCCCCACTGTACGATCGGCTCGTTCAGGGGACGTCCGGCAACCAGCAACAGTCGCGCCCCGCCGGGGGCGCTCAGCCGTACGCCATCGGCGTCCGCACGGTTGCCGAGCAGCGCGAGTTGACGGCTACGCACCGGCTCGCCGCGCACGCCCACTTCTATTTCGCCATCGTAAACGTACAGAAATGCATTATGCGCCGCCGGGATCGCGGCCTCGTAGACGCTTCCGGCCGGCATCCCGAAGTCGGCATAGAGGGGCTCGGTGGTTTCGCGCCTGACCGCCCCGGCCACGCCCGCCAGCGACCCGGCAATGACCCGGATCGTCACGCCCGCGGCAGTGGTCGTCTGCGGTATCGCTTCGGCCGGAATGTCCCGGTATCCGGGCTGCCCCATCTTTTCTCGCGCCGGCAGGTTTATCCAAAGCTGGAAGCCGTGCATCAGGCCCTGCTCCTGCTCGGGAAGCTCCGAGTGCACGATCCCCCGGCCCGCCGTCATCCATTGCACGCCGCCGGCGGCGAGCACGCCTTCGTGGCCGGCACTGTCCCGATGGCGCATGCGTCCCGCCAGCATGTAAGTGACCGTTTCGAAACCCCGGTGGGGGTGATCGGGAAAGCCGGCGAGATAGTCGTCCGGATTGTCCGAGCAAAATTCATCGAGTAACAGGAAAGGATCAAGCCGGCGCTGCAGATCCGAGGTCAGCACGCGCAAGAGTTTCACGCCGGCACCGTCCGAAACCCGTTTGCCGGAAACCAGCCGTTCGACTTCTCGGCTTACAAAATCCGGAGCAGCGGTCATGGGCGTCCTCCTTCGGAAACCGGTGAAGCTTCGATAGGCAATGGCCTGTCTCGACCGCGGGGATGAAGACCGAGCATGCCTCGCTTTTCTTGGACCCGGAGCGATCGGCGATTCTCCGCGAAGCACCGCCCGATTACGGCCGGACCGATGACTGTAGCCCGCGTCCCGCCGCGATGCCATGGGGTACCTTTATGAAACCATCGCATTGGGCTTATCATCGGCGACGCCAGTCATACGAACGCTTCGGATTTTTGGGGGGATAGGAACATGAGCGAGTTCCCGGCTTACGACGAGGTGCATGTCATCTCCGATATCCACATGGGCGGAAAACCCGGTTTCCAGATTCTGGGCAAGACGGACCGTCTCGCCAACTATATTCGGTGGGTAGCCCGGCGCCCCGGCGGGCGCGTCGCCCTGATCCTGAACGGCGACGTGTTCGACACCCTGGCCGAAGACATCCGGGGCTACGTCGCGGTGGACGAGGCGACCGCCACCCTGACGCGGATCATGAACGACCGGTCTTTCTCCGGCATTTGGGACGTTCTCGCGGATTTCGTCAAAACCAAAGGCCGCACGCTGGTCATCGTCATCGGCAACCACGACATCGAAGTGTCCTTTCCCCCCGTGCAACGGCTGATTCAATCCCGGCTCGCGGGCGAAGATCTCGACGCCCGGGCGCGCATCGAGTTTTCCACCACCGGCGCCGGTTACACCTGCCTGGTCGGCAACGCCCGCGTGTTCTGCACCCACGGCAACGAGGTCGATGCCTGGAACTACAACCGCTACGAGGACCTGGCGCGCGTCGCGCGGCGCCTGAATGCGGGCCGTACGCTCGATCCGAAGGAGTGGTACCCGAACGCCGGCACCCGCATGGTCAAGGAGGTCATGAACGACGTGAAGCGCCGTTACGCGTGGATCGATCTGCTGAAACCCGAAACTTCTGCCGCAGTCGGCACCCTGGTGGTGCTCGACCCATCCCAAGCGGCCAAGATCGACAGCTTGCTGTCCATCCTGGGCGAGCGGCAGAAGGGCGGGAAACAGGTCGAACAGCGCTTGTCGGCGGAAGGATTCCAGCCCCGCGAGGAAACCGGCGCACCCGCGGCCACAGTCGATCAGTTGCTGGGACCGAACGTTGCCGCCGGCCTGCGGTCGGGCGATTCTGCCGGCGCCCGGAACGCCGACGACATGCTGCTGGCCGCCGAGAAGAACTTCAGGCAGCGCGGCGCTCCCGTGACGCCGCCGAACCAAACCCTGGGCACCGGGGGATTGATCTGGGACCGTCTCACCGGCTGGATCACCGGGGTCGGCAAGGACGAAGCGCTGAGGCGCGCGCTCAAGGATTGGCTGGCCGAGGACAAGACCTTCGACATCACCGACCGGGACGACACCTACAAGCAGGTCACGGCTTCGGTCGGCAGTTCCACCGACTTCATCGTCACCGGCCATACCCATCTCGAACGGGCCATCGACATGGGCGGCTCGCGCTATTACTTCAACAGCGGAACCTGGATCCGCCTGATGCGGTTCACCGATGCCATGCTCAAGGACACGGCATCGTTCAAGCCGGTCTACGAGGTGCTGACCGACGGCGCGATGGCGGCCATCGATAACGCGGCATTCGGCGGCGAGTCGTTCCTGCTGGATCAGACCAGCGCGATTTCGATCACGCTGGAGGGGGGCAAAACCCTAGGCCGCCTGACCCACGTCGAGGGCGACGGCAGCGGCGCGCCGAGGGTCGTCCAACAGTTCGCGAGGCCCTGACATGAACGATATCCGCAACGTCAAGCTGGAACTGCTGCGGCCGGGCCCGGCGCACAATCAATTGCTGTCGCCGCTGACCCCCTACCTCGCGCTATGCGGCGCCGACGGTCCGGCGACCGTGCACATGCCGTTCGAGCAGCGGCAACTGCTCAGCCGGCTCGAGCGCCTGCGCTACGAAATCTACGGAACCACCGTCCCCACCGCGCAACGGGAAGCCGAAGTGCGGGAAATGGGCGAGGCGATCGGCCGGGTGCTGGGGCAGGTTCCGTCGCTGCTGTCGGAGCTTTCCGATCCGCGGGGCGACGGCAGAAAACTGGTGCACCTGCGGCTTTCGCTGTCCGCCTTCGAGCTGGGCATGGTGCCTTTCGAAACCGCCATCGCGCCCGATGGGTTCCCCGGCTCGGGCTCGCCCCTGTTTCTGCAGTCGCGCACCCCGATCGTGATGACCCGCGAGGTCAGGCGCGGCCGGCCACTGCCGGTCGAATGGAACCGCCCGCCGCGCATCCTGTTCGCATTCGCTTCGCCCGGCGACATTCCGGAAGTGCCCGCGCAAGACCATTTGGAAGCCCTGCGGCGCGCGATCGAACCCTGGGTCAAGATCAAGGACACCAACAAAGAGCGCATTGCCGAGGTCAAGAAAATCCTGACGGTGCTGCCCGATGCCAGCCTGGAGGAGATTCGTGAAGCCTGCTGCGCCACCCCGTACACGCACGTGCACATCCTGGCCCACGGCGCGCCGCTCTTCGAGGCCGGCGACCGCCGCTACGGCATCCTGCTGTGTAGCGATGCCGATCCCGCGCAAGGCGACGTGGTCGACGGCGAACGCCTGGCGATCGTGCTCACGGCGCGGGACGCCTCCGGCAATACCAAGTCCCGCCCCAGCATGGTCACCCTGGCGACCTGCGATTCCGGCAATATCAATTCGGTGCTGACACCCGGAGGCAGCATCGCCCACGAACTGCACGCGGCCGGCATTCCCTGGGTCGTCGCCTCGCAATTCCCGCTCTGGATGCGGGCCTCGTCCATCGCCGCCGAGGTCATTTACAGCGGTCTCCTGAGCGGCGCCGATCCGCGCTGGGTGCTCTACGATCTGCGCCAGCGGCTGCGCACCGATTCGCCCGGCACCCATGACTGGGCCAGCATCGTCTGCTACGCCGCCGTGCCCTGGAATTTCGAGCAGCAGGTGGAGGCCTTCCGCGACGAACGCGTCCGCAAACGGTTAAACGTGAAGTTCGACCGCATCGACGAACTGGTCGGTGCCAACACGGATGGCCGGAAATCTTCCGCAATGCGCAAACCCGATCAGCGCGACGAGGAACTGAAAGCTTTATGCGCGTCGATCCGCGCCGAACTCGAGGCTTGGTGCGCCGAACCCATTACCGAGAAATCGCCCAAGAAAAAGGCAGAGCGACTCGGAATGGCCGCGGCCAGCGAAAAGCGCATCGGCATCGCCTATTTCCTGATCGCCGAGACCGATACCGGAGCTGACGAGGCGGCTCGCGAGAAGCGGACGGAAGGACTGAAAGCCTATGAGTCCGCTCGCGATCTCTATCGCGAAGTGCTGGAGATCGAACCGTCCAATCCCTGGTCGATCGCTCAATATCTCTCGATGCTGGCGACGCCGATTCTCGCCGACAGCCCCGAAGCCTGGCATTCGCTCGCGAAGGACTACGGCCTGTGGTGGGACGCCGCCCGCCAGATCTCCGAATGGCAGCTCTGCAAGACGACCGGCGAACAGCGCGCCTACGTACTGGCCACCCTGGCCGAACTCTCGCTGCTGGGGGTTGCTTATGGCGGGCAGCGATTCCGGCCCACGCAGGCGGAAAAGGACATCCGGAAATACTGCGAAGAAATGCTCCACTTGCTCGGCGCCGATGCCTTCCCGGTTCTTTCGACCCAGCGCCAGTTCAGGCGCTATCTCGAATATTGGGCGCGCGACCATTGGAACGACCTGGCCAAAGTCGCTCTGGCGGCGCTGGGGGATAATTCCAAATCGCCTTCAGCAAGGAATTGATTTTTCGTAGGATAGGTAGAGCGAAGCGAAACCCATCGATGGTGGGTTAGGCGCACACCGGCACCGGCTGACGACCAACCACTTTGCTTTGCGTGCGCCGTAACCCACCAAGCGACCTCGAACCTGTCCTGAGCCTGTCGAAGGACTAACCCGCCATCGACGGGTTTCGCTCCGCGGAATAAGTCGTTTTCCCAGTCCACGGCTTGCGGCACGATCGGGACTATCTCTCCTCGAAAATCTGCCCGGTTGCGGGAGTTTCGAACTCCGGCCATCGCTGCTCGAAACCGGGGTCATAGATCGGATCTTCACCCAAAGCCGACAACCGGCTATCGACGCAGCGCGTGAAATAAGCCTTTGCCGCGCCGCTCTCGAGGAATTTCTTCGATTCGGCCAAACACTGAGTCTGAATCGCCGCGGCCAGCTTTTGCCGCGCCGAGGGATCGGACGCACACCCGACGATCAGTCCTAACAAGGCGAAGAACACGACTCGCATAACGCCTCCAAATCCTTTTGGTTCGGACCGACTTTACCCGAAGGAAGCGCTGATTGAAAACGACTTTGCTTCGCTAACAGGGGATGGGCCGAGCATGCGAAGCCCACCGAAAACGATGCGCTTCACTCCGTTGAGCATTGTCCCCGAACCAAGACCCTAACCGCTTCCGCTACCGGACTCTCTGGAGACGGACGTCACGAAACCAAGCCGTACCCGTGGTCGTGCCGGAAAAGAAGCCGACTCGCAATGCCACGGTCGCCCGGGTATGCGGCCCCGAATGAAACTGTACCTCCCGATAGGTCCACCGATTGGTACCGAACGCCAAGCTAAGCGGCGCGATTTTCAGCGTCCGCTTGAGCTTTTTGTTAGCGTATTATTTTTTTGGATTTTCCTTTCTTTCCTCTGCTACCAAAGCAGCCCAGTTCGTAGCACCCTTCAGTTTTCCTTTATCTTTCTTCGAAACTCGGACAATTTTTTCTTTACTGGATAGATTCTTAGTATCTTTATTCATTTGAGTCATCCTTTTTCACTGGCTTAAACTTCTTAAGTTCTTCTTCAGTAGGAATATAGCTATCTGGATCATTTTCAACCTGCCGCTCTATTTCCTTATCAGACGTGTTGCCAACGTATACATGATCGGTTTTACCTCTCATTTTCTTTATCTCTTCTTTGGTGCGACGCACAATTCTTTCTTTCATGAGACTATCCTCGCTGAGAATGTTCGATTTTCATACATCTCGCGCTCCTTTTTGTTCGCTCTCCGAGCTGAAATAATTCGGATTACCTCTGCACCATCCTCATACACGCGTTCAGTATAAACAACAAAATATATGTTGAATTTAGATTGACCGATGGTCTGAAATCTCGGCTCTCCGTAGTTGTTTCGTAGATCCCTTACTTCTTGCCGCCTTGGATCATCCCATAGGTCAATCATGTCAACGAAATCAATCTTCCTCTCTCTCAAGGTCTTCAACCTTTTGTTCTCATCCCACTCGAACTCCATAATTATCTCCTTATTTCAATGTTTGGTTTACGCTAACAAAGGTTTGGTAACGATGTCGATGATGCCTTGGCCGGAGCCCCAATTCAGCAATGAAAGATTCGCGCCCACGTCGATGAATTCGCTCGTGTGCCCAACATCTTGAGTCCTGATCCACCCCGACAAACGATAAGTTCGGTTGGGCTCGATATCGACGGTCTGTATCCACCTGACGTCGTTCGGCACGTCAGCCGGTATGGAAATACCAACCTGTCCGATATTCCGGCCCTGTTGCCGAAACAGGAACAGATCCTCGGAAAAGATGAACGCATCGCGAGTCCAATCTTTCGGCAAAACGACGGAAAAGTTGGGGTTGGAGAGAAGATTCCGGGGAGGTCTTCTGATGTCGCCTTCGTCGTCGACAGCATGGACAGCGGCCGACATCAAGCCTAGCGACAGCAACAGCGCGAGGATGACCTTCCGGAAAATGTGTCGATCGGTTTTCATAATCCCTTATCTCCCTGTTCCACGTACTGATAGTCAAGAAATTAAGGCCACAGGAGCCCCCTCTCCCTTTGGGAAAGGGATGGGGTGAGGGCGATTCGAATAGCGCTTTACTTGCTTTACGCACAGTAACGACTCGGACACTCGTTCAGCGCATGTAACGCTCGGAAGCCCTCGTCCCCTACAATTCCATCCCCGTATCGAGGCAGAGGCAGTGAGCTTCAAATGCGATACGCCTTCGTTCAAAACCGAAACAAGTCTTCGACAGACAGTTAAACACCGTTGTTCCGAGACGTATACGGAATGGATCGCACCGGTTCCGCCCGAACGGGACCCAACATGCCGATCGAAAGGCTAAACACGAATCCGCGACGGCCCCACACATTTACGGAAAGCCGCGCATTCGGTTCTCGGCCGACCGCCAGCCTGAAGCCGAAATGAACGCCACGCGGTTCCGTATAGGTACAGCTGAACAGGAGCTGGCAGGTCCGGGCCGCCGCCGTACGCTTTCGTCCGCGTATCATCGTTCTGCCGCCTCGGCGACCAGCAGGCTCACAGCGCCTGCCAAGGGCTTGCGCTCCACGGTCCGCCACCCGGTTTCGCGGAGCCAAAGGCTCGCCTCCTCCTCGCTGTAGACGTCGCCTTCTCCCGTGATCACGAAAAACTCGGCGGCCATCAGCGCGGCGAAGGGCGGATCGGTATGGGTCGGATCGGTCCAGAAATCCGCCAGCAGAAGGCGGGTGCCGTCCGAAACGCGTGCGCGAATACGCCGAAGCAGATCGAGATTGCGCTCCGGCGAAAGCAAATGCAGGACATTGGCGATGAGCACGGCGTCATGGCCGGCCGGAATCGACTCCGTGAAGAAATTCCCGGCCAAAACCTCCACCCGCGGTCCGCAGGGATCGCCCGCGAGCCGCTCCCGGGCGACGGCCGCCGCGTTCGGCAACTCGAACAGGGTGGCCTCGAGCGACGGGTATGCCCCTAACAGCCTGATCAGCCATGAACCGGTCCCGCCGCCGAGGTCGAGAACACGGCGATGACGGCTGAAGTCATAGGCCGTCGGCAAGGCCGTCGCCGGAAGCGCTTGTATCGCCTCGACGCCCTCCGAAAAAATCCGCTGGCGCTCCCCGGACAGCGCCAGGGTTCCCTGCGCTTGCCCGGTTCGAATCGCCGGTTCCAGATTCATCCACATCGGGTAAGCGATATGGTTCCAGAAGCGCAGGAACGGCCGGAGATCGGTCGGCCCGTCGCCGCTCAGGAATGCCGCCGCAACCGGCCCGTTCCGATAGCGGTCGTCGTGCCGCTCGATGAGGCCCAGCACGACCAGCGCATCGGCCAGGATGCGGACGCGCGGGCGGGCAACCCCGGTGAACTCGGCCAGTTCGTCCAGGGAGGCCGGCCCCGCCGCCAGCTTGTCGAACAAGCCGATCTCGTTCGCCACGAACAAATGTTTGGCTGCCATAAAGCCGCCGGCGAGCTGGACGATGGGTTCAGGCGAGAGAGTAGTCATATCTTGGCTTTCCCGGATGGGTAGGTGGAGAGGCTCGCAATTGAACTCGGCGGCTGCCATGGGAGCGCTCAATTGCAGAGAGGAGTCGGCCGCCCGGAAGCATCCGGGCATGCGGGTTCTTGAATTCCCGAGATCGCGGAGACCTCTTTCGCGAACACGAGCGAGATGATCAATTCGCCGGGCTCGGCCTTGAACGTTTCGATCACCGCCTTGCGCGCAATGCGTCCAAGCTCGTCGACCGCGACGGCGGGTGGTTCGGCGAAGGTGACCGTCACGGCGGCCAGCGTTCCATTCTCATAGCTGGCTACCACCTGCGCCTGCTTGCCGGGCTGCTTCTCGATACTCTCTGCCGCTTGATTCAAGTGAGCGATGGTTTCCTTCATATGCCCCACCATGTCACAGGCCGACAGGGCGGCAACGACCATCAATGTCGACAACAGCCTTACCATGAACTTATGCCTCCTGGCTTCGTATCGGGACGCCCGGCTCCGAGGAATCGCGCCGGTGGGTCGAGTGTCCGCTGCGGTAAACGAGATTCCGGATTTCGGTTATTCAGAGAAAGCCGCCTCGGGAAGGGCGCTTGGCCGATGCGGCTGCAGCGGTGACTGTAGACGCTCCCGAACGGCTCGCGGGTCTGTGCGTCCCATTCGCCCCCACCGACATTCACCGGGATTAACATCCCGGATACACGGCGTCGGAATGGTGATGCATTTTCGCGAAATCCCCGGAAAAAGGGATGTAAGCGCTGGCTGATTTTTGTGTCGGCTGTGGCTTACGAGCCGTTGCGACAAGATCGGAGTCGGTTCGACGAGCGGCGGGCAAAAAGCGTATCGACCCACCGAGCTTATTCCAGATCGCTTTTAATCTGGAATTAATTCTCGTAGGGCGGGTTAGGCGCACATCAGCGCTGACCGATGACCCATCACTGCGCGTCGCGTGCGCCGTAACCCACCGGGCGACTTCCAATCGGTGGGTTACGCGGAGCCTGTCGAAGGGCCTGTCCTGAGTCCGGGCGAAGGGCTAACCCGCCAGCGATGGGTTTCGCTCCGCTCTACCCATCCTACGATGAATCTTCACTCGAATGCCGAATGGCATCAGACGATCGCGGCGAAAAACCCGAGGCTCGGCCCGGACCGGCCCTTCCCCTCTCGTCAGCGCCGCTCCGGCGGCGGCTCGGCCACTTTCAGGTGTCCGTGGGGTTCCTCGATTTCAGGACTGATCTGTCCGGCATCGGGCAGAACCTTTCCCGTGCTCAGCCAGTAGCCGTATTGCGGCCATTCGTTGGAAATCGCCTCGATATGCCAGGCGTATACCTTCTGCTTTTTGTGCTCCAGATTGCTGAGCTGGTTGGTGCCTATCCCCGTCTTCTGAGCGAACTCGTCGCGGGTCAGGCGCAAGGTCTTACGGAGCTGTTTGATTCGGTCGTTCGCGGCAAATTCGTCAAGACTGGATTTCATACTTGTACTATTTACCGTACTGTATAGAATACATGTACTGATCGCATGTTATTTCGCAATGTAACGCAACGAGGGGACATTATGGACGAACAGGCCATCCGTCAAGTGCTGTTGCTGCCGCACGTGCAGGTGATGCACCGGGAGAAGTTCGCGGAACTGGTCGGGGTCTCGCCGGGGGTGGTCGAAGGCTGGGTCGACCGGGGTCAGGTGGACAGCATCGTCATCGGCAAGCATCGATTGATCAACATGGTCAAGCTCACCCTGCGCTGCCTCGAACACGACAGCGATTTCGAGATCGAATTAAGGGAAAAAAACATCGATGCCGCCCGATGAATCGAACATTTCCCTCGACGATCTTCAGGCAGCCTGCCAGTCGATAGTGACCCGCCTGGCCGATTACGTCCGCCGCGGCGGCAATGTCGACCTGGGTTATTTGATGTACCGGAATCAGCTTCGCGGCTTCTTCCTGTTTACCGCGGGAACCGCGGGGGAATCCGTCGTCAGACACGCGGAAAATGCCCTGGACGCGGAGTACCGCCGCCTGAAGGCCAGCGGCCGGACTTCCAAGCATTGAACCTGCCCTGCCTCGAACATGGAACGAACAACCGAGAACCACCCCGCCAAACGCCCGTTGAAGCTTTCCCGTTTCTCGAGGCTTTTGGCCCGAATCGAGACCCGCGTCGTCCTCGCCGCCCTTTTGCTTGCCGGGGTCTGTATCGGCGTCGGCGGCTTGATCGCGGATCGCCTGGTCATCGTTCGCCTCCTCGCCGGAACAGGCGGTTAAAGGAGGACTTTGGACGAAACCGTTCGTTCACATGCGGCCTGGGAGACTGCTCGGTGCTAAATGTGCTCAATAGACATCGCCGAATAGGTCCGGTGCTCGGAAAGGACAAACGTCAGACCGGTATTTGTTGGGTGGGTTAGGCCGCCAGGCTGCAACCCACCGAGCCGACCTCGAATCGGTGGGTTACGCGGAGCCTGTCGAAGGGCCTGTCCTGAGCCCAGTCGAAGGGCTAACCCGCCATCGATGGGTTTCGCTTCGCTCTACCCATCGATGAATGCGCACTTGAATGCCGAATGGAATCAATCGTACGCGCGCCTAATCCACTCCGCGGCCGGGGAGCGCGGAGGTCTAGCGGACAATGAGTCCGGTAACGCCGGACGGCAGGGAGCCGAGATCATCCAGTTTCTCCAGGGTGCCCGCCTTGCGGATGCGGTATACGCCTATGCTGCGATCGCCGCCGCTGAGGGTATAAAGCATTCTGCCGTCGGACGACACGGCCAGGTCGGTGGGCCGGCTTTCCTCGGCTGCCCTGGTTTGCAGCAAAGACAGATTTCCGGCGAAATCTATGGCAAACGAGGAAATGGCGTTGGCCGGCGTGTCCGCGGTGAAGGCGATGCGTCCATTGGGTGTAGCGGCGAGCCAGCAGGCTGCGGTCTGACCGACCGCGACCGCGCCGTCGATCACCCGCACCCTTCCGTCTTCCTGCAATTCGTACGAGGATACCGTCGCCCCGCCGGGCGCGCCGCCCTGCGCCTCGGATACAAAAAATTGCCCGCGCTTGCCGAAAGCGAAGCCGAACGGCGTGGTGCCGGCGGAATCGACCACATGCCGTTCCGCCGGCGTACCGTCCTCGTTCAGAGTAAAAGTCGTAATTTTGTTGGTGGCTTTTTCGGTAACGACCAGAGCATTCCCGCCACGGTCGAAGCTGATTTGGGCAGGCGCCGTTCCTTCACCGCTCAGCTTGTGGTGTGAACCGGGCAACGGACTCAATTTACCGCGGTAGGGATCGAACCGGAAACCGAAGATGGAATCGTCTCCCGCGTTCACCACGTAAACCCGGTTGTGGGAAACCGCGACGCTGACCGGCGTCACACCGTCCTCCGAGGCGCGGTCAACGAGTTGCAGGCCGCCGTAGCGGATTCGGAATACCGAGACGTCGTTGCTGCCGGCATTGACGGCGAACAAGTACCGTTCGTTTTCGCTCAAGGCCAGCGCACCCTGGTTGCCGAGTCCGGAACCGGTGCCGGTTCCGCCGGTGGCAAACCGGCCGGCCGGTTCCATGCGTCCGCGGCCACGATGCCGAAAGGCCAGCACCTCGTTTCGGGCGGCATCGTTGGAGAGTGTGTAGACCGTGTCCGAGGGGCCGTACCATTTTCCGAGAAGGCCATCGCCGGCATCGGCAGAAACAATGTCCGGAACGAACCACGCAAAACACAACGCAAAAATCGCAAGTTTTTTCTTCATGATAGATCTCCGCAAATCGATGGGGATGAAACCGGTAACCGGCGGGCCGGCTGACCGGGGCGGCGTGATTGTGCGCGGCCGGAAATCACGAATTCATCACGAAGCGTTCAAATAAATGTGATTGGCCAGCGAACGCTGCCTTCCGCATAATCGGTGGCCGACTATTCCGTTCAAGCGAGCCTGTGAATCGGCCATGAAACGCATACTGGTGATCGAAGACGACCCGGACATCGGCGAGATGCTCCGCATCAATCTGCGGGACGAGGGATATGCGGTGGATATCGCCGCGGACGGCGCGGAAGGACTCGGCCGTCAGCGGGAATGCCGTTACGACCTGGTGGTGCTCGACTTGATGCTGCCCGGCATCGACGGCCTGGAAATTTGCCGTGAACTCCGCCGCATGCCCCATTACCAGCCGATCGTCATCATCAGCGCGAGGTCCACCGAGACCCAGCGGGTGCTGGGCCTGGAGCTGGGCGCGGACGATTATCTCGCCAAACCCTTTTCCGTTCCCGAACTGATCGCCCGGATTCGCGCCCTGTTCCGACGCATCGAGGCGATGGAGCGGCAGGTACGGGACAAAACGGGAACCATCGTTTGCGGCCGGTTGAGCGTCGACCCCGTCGGCCGCGAAGCGCGGCTGGACGACCGGCCGGTCTCGCTGACCGTGAAAGAATTCGAGCTATTGCTGTTCTTCGCCCGGAATCCGGGCAAGGCGTTTACCCGCATGGCGCTGCTGGATCAGGTCTGGGGTTATGCCCACGACGGCTACGAACACACGGTGAACTCCCATATCAACCGCTTGCGGGCGAAGATCGAACGCGACCCCGCCCGGCCCGAATTTATCCGGACGGTCTGGGGCGTCGGCTACAAATTCGCCGATTTCGGAGGGAATCGACCATGACGTTCCGGTCACTCTACAGCCGCATCGCACTCACTTTCGCCGCCCTGATCCTGCTGTTCGGCGGGCTGTGCGGGGGACTCGACCTGATCGCCGCAAAAAACCATCAGCAGGAAATCATCCAGAGGCTCAGCCGAGGACTGGCCGAGCACATCGCCGGGCACTGGCCCCTGTCGAAGGACGGCGAGTTCGACGACAAAGCCGTCCGCGAGCTTTTCCACATGCTGATGGTGGTGAATCCGAGCATCGAGCTGTACCTTCTGGACCCCGCCGGCAAAATCCTCGCCTACGACGCACCACCGGGACGGGTGCGGCTGAGCGAGGTGGCGCCGGGTCCGCTTCGAGACTTCCTCGAAGGCGCGGCTCTGCCCCTGAAAGGCGACAACCCGCGCAATCCCGAACGGCGGGAGATCTTCAGCGCCACGCCCCTGCAGAGAGGCGATCGAACCGTGGGTTATCTCTACATCGTGCTGGCCGGTGACGATTATCGGCGGCTGGCGGAGAATGTCTGGCAGGGGCACGTGTTTCAGAGCGCGGCATGGACGGGTGCGGGCGCGCTGCTCCTGACCCTGGCCGCGGGCTTGGGCCTGTTCTCGGTCATTACCCGGCGCTTGAATGCCCTGACTCGGACGATCGCCGCTTTCGACGATTCGGGTTTCTCCGGCGCCTTGAAGCTGGATCCGGCTTTACGGAAAAGTCCGGATGAAATCGGACAACTCGCCTCCGCGTTCGGCCGCATGGCCGAACGCATCGCGGCGCAGATGCAACAGATCAAGGCCCAGGACGAGGGGAGATGGTGGCCAATGTCTCCCACGATCTCCGCACGCCGCTGACGTCCATGCAGGGGTATTTGGAAACCATGCTGCGTAAATCCGATCAGCTCTCCCGCTCCGACCGGCGAAAATACCTGGAGGTTGCGGTGCGCCAGAGCCGCCGAGTGTCTCATCTGGCCCGGGACCTGTTCGAACTGGCCAAGCTCAAGTGCGAGAAAGTTCAGCCGAACTTCGAACGCTTCTCGGTGCAGGAACTGGTCCAGGATGTCGTACAAAAGTTCGAACTGAGCGCCAATAGCAGACGGGTCCGCATCACCGCCCGATTCCTCGAAACCGTCCCCCTGGTCCACGCCGACATCGGGATGATCGAGCGGGTGCTGACCGGGTGCGCGACAAGCCCCGCCGTTCAGGGCGGGGAAGGATAGCGCGGACGGCGGAGCCGTCCTATAATGGCGTTGCTGCCGACAACCAAGGCAGCCTACGGCAGGGCATGCCGGAAGTAACGCCTGTGGAGATACGAGCAGCGGTTGCGCACTCGGCCCAGGAACCCACCGAAGCGACTCAGGGGCGGCTCAATGCCGCCCCTGAGCGCCGTAGGAATCTCCGGCCTTCAGGCCGAGGAGGATGTCAACAACCTCATGGACAATGCCCTGCGACACACCCCGGAAGGCGGACGGATCGAGCTGGCCATAGCCCATGAAGGCAGCGGCAAGGTGGTGGTTCGAGTCGAGGACGATGGCACGGGAATCACCAGCGAGCACCTTCCGAGCCTGTTCGAACGAGACTCGCCGCTCCGCGGCTTGCCCCGCAAGCATTCCGGCGCCGGTCTGGGGCTACTCATCAGCAAGCGCATCCTCGAACTGCACGGCAGCACCATCGAGGCTTTCAGCGCCCGCGGCCGCGGCGCGGTCTTCACCTTCAGCCTGCCCACCGCCGCGCCGGCCTGAACAGGCTTGCGCAACCTGGGCCGCCCCGGGCTCAGGACAGGCATCGTTCACCGGCGCCATCGGTGCGGTTCGTGCCTCACCGCACCCTACGGGCCGTAGGCTGTGGTGAGCGAAGCGAACCGCATCATTCGCCGCTCAGGACAGGCATCGTCCGGAGACTTCGCAAGCTTGCCGATTCTTTTCTAAACTTGTCTTCGGTATGTAATGAACGCCCCGCAACAAAAACAAGAAGCCTCATGTCCTTCGCCCACCCACATCCATCGTTGCCTCTGGCAGTGTTCCGCTGCCATTTCGAAACCACCGAGCCGCTGCGACTGAAACGGGAGGACCATCTGGTTCACGCCCGCGCAGTTCGGTTTCGGCGATCTGTTCGGCCATCTGCTGCGGCGGTTTTCCATGCTGAGCTATTTCCACGCCGATACGCCGCTGGAGGCCGACTTCGCCGCCCTTGCCCACGGCTCGCGAACCGTGCCCGTGCATGAGCCCGAGCTCCACTGGCACGACTGGACCCGCTATTCCTCGCGCCAGCAAACCACCATGCATATGGGCGGACTGCTTGGCCGCTTCGAACTGCGCGGCGAGGACGTCGAGCCCTTCCGGCCCTATCTCCGGCATTGAGAACGAGGAAAACCAATCATGCAAAAACTGGAATTGACCGTGCGCTTCAATACGCCCGCGTTCCTGGGCAACGCCGAGCAGAACGGCCAATGGCGCACGCCGCCGTTCAAGGCGCTGCTCCGGCAGTGGTGGCGGATTGCGGTCGCAAAAGACCTCACCTACGACTGCGAAAGGTTGCGAATCGCCGAGGGTCGGTTGTTCGGCACGGCGGGTGACGGCGACTCGCGACAGAGTGCCATTCGGTTAAGGCTGGACCGGTGGGATGAAGGGAAACTTAAAAATGCGCTTTGGCCCGGCAAGGATGAAACGAAATGCACGCATCCCGAAGTTTCCGGCAAAGGCATGCCGGTTGGCGCTGAACTCTATCTCGGCTACGGCCCGCTTACTTACAACAAGGCAAGAAAGCAGACGACACTCAAGGCTGAGGCCGCGATCCAGCCCAACGAATCCGCGAAACTTTTCATAGCCTGGCCCAAGGATGAAACCGCGACGGTCGATGCCTTAAAACTCGTGCATTGGTTTGGAAGCATCGGCGGCCGGTCACGCAACGGTTGGGGTTCGCTGGCTTTCGATCACGACATCGAAAGCACAGAAATTCCCGACGCCTCCGACCCGCTGATCGGCAGAATCGCCATGCCGCTCGATCGATGTCTGACCAGAGACTGGCCTCACGCCCTCGGCCAGGACGCGCGTGGACTCATGATCTGGAAGTCGCAGCAGACCTTCGCAACTTGGCGGGACGCAATGACCGCATTGGCAAAGGCCAAAATCGGCTTCCGAACCGACCTGAAGTTCACTGCCGGGAAAAACGGACCATTCGAATCCCGCCACCTCCTTGCATATCCCGTGACAAACCATAACGTGGGGAAATTTCCGACGGAGGCACGGCTCGCCAATCAACTTCGCTTCAAAGTCGCGAGAACCGCAAACGGAAAATTCGTGGCGGTGATCTTTCATCTTCCCTGCGCGCTGCCGCATGAACTGGCGCAAAAACTCGGCCCAAGCAAACCGAGCCCGGAAAAGCAGGCCGCGATCTGGTGCCGCGTCCATGCTTGGCTCGACGCGCCCGCCTCCGGTTTTCAACGCATTTGAGGAATCGCCTTATGGAACTCACCCACTGGCACGCCAAACTGGCCGCCTGGACCCACGACCCGGCCGAAAAAGCACTGGTTCTGCTGCGCGACCCCGCCGGTCACGAGGGCGGCACCGCCGCGGCCTTACAGACGGCCATCTTCGGGCAGCCCGGCATTCCGGCCGATCTTCGGGATATCGTCGCAAAAGCCGACCGCTGGGCTTCGGCGGGCGACCGTCCCCAATGGCCGCGCGATCAAAAGGACAGCCGGTATGCCGGCTGGGCGCAGATTCGGTTCGACGAAAGCCCGGTGCTGATTCATCCCCTTTCGGGCGAACGGTACGACTTGCCGAAGCTTACCGAGATCGATGCCGAGCATATCAAGGCGGTCAGCACCGCTCATTTCAAAGAACTGGTCCAACCGGGAAACAACAATACGGTCGATGCCCGAAAAACGGCGCTTGCCTTCTGGCGTTTCGGGCCGGAACCGCCCGCATCTCAACTCGGCAAACTGTGGGATCTCCTCCCCGCCGACACCCGCGTGCCGGACCATACCATCTGGGCGCATCTCGATCTCACCGCCGCCTACGCCTCGGCTTTCCGTGCCGACCCGGACCGGAATCCCGCGTTGCTGGCGGTAAGCCTCGGCCCGGTTCAGGATTTCATCGCCCAAGCGCGCACCACGTCCGACTTGTGGGCCGGTTCGCATTTCCTGTCCCGGCTGGCCTGGGAAGCGATCAGGGTTATTTGTGAGCGTTTCGGACCGGATGCCGTGCTGTTCCCGCAACTACGCGGCGTACCTTTAGTCGATCTCTGGCTGCGGGACCAAATCGGTTTGCCGAAAGAACGGTTCGCGGACTGCGACTGGACCAAGGGACAGACAGACGCCAATCCGCTGTTCGCCGCCGCCCTCCCGAACCGATTCGTCGCGCTGATCCCGGCGGCGCAAGCCGAAAAGCTCGCGGACGACATCCAACAAGCAGTGCGCGAATTCGCCTTGGCTCAGGCCGGCCGGGCGCTCGATCTGCTGTGCCGAAAGGTGGAACGCTCCGGGCGTCCGAAAGTGGCGGAAGCGCAAATCGCCGAGCAACTCGCCGGCTTCCCGGAAGTGCATTGGGCCGCCGTGGAATGGGGTTCTCTGATCGAGGAACGGAGCGGACAGCCGCCGGCGACGGCAAAATTGGAGCAAGCCATGCGCTTGTTCCATCCGGAGGGAAACGGCAAACCCGGTTTTCTGGGTAGCGAAGCCTGGAAGTTGTTGAGCAAAGAACTGAAAGTCGAAGGTCAAACCTTTTTTGCGCCCAATCCCGGCGTGCTTTACCCAGCCGTGTACGATCTGCTGGACCGTGCCCAGGCCGCCGCGAAAGCGGTGCGGACTTTCGCCCAGTCGCCGCAGGAAGGTTACCGCTGCTCCCTTTGCGGGGAGCGGGAGTGGCTGAGCGACGAGCGCGAACTGCTGCATTTGGCGCCGGGCCGGCGCAAGGAATCCGGCAGCCTCTGGGAACGGGTGCAGGGAACCGGCCTCGCCCGCAAGGGCGAACATCTGTGCGCGCCGTGTACACTCAAACGTTTCTGGCCGAGCTTATTTGCTGAAGATATCCGCACGGCGATACAACCGGCCAAACCATTAAACCGCTATGTCGTCAGTACCCACACGATGGCGCTGGCGACAACATTTTGGAACTGGCTAAAAGGAAATTGGGGAAACAACGATGCCATGAGCCCCAATGTGCTGCGCTTCGCAAACGAGCTGACGCGCTACGAAAAGGCCGCTTTGCCCAAGAAGGTCGCCGATGAATTGCGCCGAGGCGAGTATCTCGATCCTATTCGGGCCATTACCGAACGCTTGCCGACCTATTTGGACGCGATCAAGGAATTGGATCAAGGGAGCGATTCGGGCACACGCGAACGGGCTCTCGACGAAACGATGGAAAAGGTCCTGGGCGGCAAACCCGAAACGTACTATGCCCTCATCCTCATGGACGGCGACCGCATGGGCGCATGGCTGTCGGGCCAGGGGGAGGAGGGTAAGGGCTACCTGCTGCCGTTCGAAGATACCTGGCATCCCCATATCCGCGAAGTCATCGGCCGGCGCCATCCGTCCGGCGATCTGGCCGACTACCGCAAGGCGCGGCGTCCGGTTTCTCCCGCCCGCCACATGGCCATTTCCGCCGCGCTGAACGGCTATGCATTGCACCAGGCCCGTCACATCGTCGAAGACTGCGGTAAGGGCAAGCTGATTTACGCCGGCGGCGATGATGTACTGGCGATGGTCTCGGTGGATGATCTGCTGTCGGTGATGTTCCTGCTGCGGCTCGCGTACAGCGGGGTGTTTCCCGATAACGCCACGACCGCCTGGAAATTGCTCGGCACCGAATCGTCCCGCCTCGACCTCCGGCGGGGTCATGTCCTCTACAACAACCGTCTCTACCGGGTCATGGGCCACAAGGCCACGGCCTCGATGGGCGCCGTCGTGGCCCATCATCAGGCGCCGCTCGGATACGTGCTGCGCCAGTTGCGCGAAGCGGAAAAACGCGCCAAGTCCCGGGGCGGGCGCGACGCGTTCTCGATTTCGCTGCTCAAGCGTTCGGGCGGAGCGGTCCATCTCACCTCCCCTTGGCTGGAACGGGAACCGGGCGCTCGATCGAATTGGGAAACCCTGAGCGACATCGACATCGAAACCACGCCCATGGGCCAGCTCATCCGTTTGCGCAACCGCTTCGCGGGGGAAGGCTTCTCCCGCCGCGCCGCCTATCTGACTCACGGCTGGCTGGAAAACATGCCCGCCGATCCCGAATCGCTGGCCGGCATGCTGGGCTATCAGTTCGCCCGGCAGAGCGGCGGCGATACGGTATTGGAAACGTATGGACGCAGCCTGGCCGGATTGGCGCATGCCGTCGAGCCCGGCAACCCCGCCGGCTTTATCCGCGACTTTCTCGCCGTGGCGGAATTTCTCGCCCGCGAAGGGCGTTCCAACCATTGCATGGCCGAGGACCCTGGGATGCGGTGACCGCAGGGAACCGCATCGGTCGCGAGCGATGCGGTTCGTTCCTCACCGCATCCTACAAAAAGAAAACAAGAACGACGCTAAGTTTTGAAACATTCTCCGAACGGAAACGCCATGGACCCACTGATTGAAGAACATCGTGACGAAATCCTGAAACTGGCCCGCCGTCATGGCGTACGTCACGTACATCTGTTCGGCTCCATGGCGCGCGGAACCGCTACCGTCGATAGCGATGTGGATTTTCTGGTGGACCTCGGCGAGACGGCTTCCGCGCTCGATCTCGGCGCCTTGCTGATGGATCTCCAAGAGCTGCTGGGGCGCCGGGTCGATGTGGTCACCGAATCCGCGCTCCCCCCTTTGCTGAAAGAGCGCGTTTTGCGGGAGGCCGTACCCCTATGAAAGACGTTTCGCTCCGCTTTTCGCCACCGAACCGAAGGACGACCGGCATGAATGATCTGTTTCTCGAACCTCTGGACGTGCTCTATTTGCGCGGCAACAAACTGTTCGACGGCGCCGGAGCGCACGGCGAGGCGCTGATGCCGCCCTGGCCGTCGCTGGCGGCGGGCGCCATCCGCTCGCGCATGCTGGCCGATGCGGGCGCCGACTTGCGGACCTTTGCAAACAATGAACCGCTGGCCGATCCTGCCCTACACCAAATCCTGGGAACGCCCGACACGCCCGGTTCATTCCGCATCGCATCCTTTACCCTGGCGCGGCGGACCGACGGAAAAATCGACCCTTGCTATCCGCTGCCGGCGGATGTCGTGGTGACCGAAGACGATGCGAGCGATGCCGCGTACCTGGCGCCGAGGGAACCCCCGCCCGGACTTCGCTCCGGCTATCCCTTGTCCCGCCTGCCGGCGCTGAGTAGCGACGGACCTGCCAAACCCAAGGGCGGCCTTTGGCTGAACCAGGCCGGATGGAAGGCTTACCTCCGACGGGATTCCCTGCGAAAGGAACATTTCGTGCCGAGTTCGGAACTCTGGAAACACGATCCGCGCCTGGGTATCTCGCTCGAACCGGGACGGGCCGTCGCCGCAGAGGGCCTGCTGTACACCGCCGAGACCGTGGCTTTGTGTGGGGGCGTCGGCTTTCTGGTTAGGGTGGCCGGTGCGGATGGACGCCTACCCGCGGAAGGGCTGCTGCGGCTCGGCGGCGACGGCCGCGCCGCCGCCGTGCGGCCGGTGGACGTCGAATGGCCGGAGCCGGACTGGAACGCCATCATCCGCGACCGGCGCTTTCGCCTCGTGCTGGCATCGCCGGGACTGTTCGAGGACGGCTGGCGCTTGCCCGGCACCGATGGAAACAATCGTTGGCGAGGTCCCGGCGGCTGTTCGGCTCGGCTGGTATCCGCGGCAGTCAGCCGCAATACCGTGGTGAGCGGCTGGGACCTGGCCCGCCGGCAGCCGAAACCGGCTCTTCGCGCCGTGCCGGTCGGTTCGGTGTACTGGCTGGATCAATTCGAAGGCCCGGTGGAAGCGCTCCGCGAGCTTGCTAAGGAAGGTCTCGAAATTGCGCAGCATCAGGCCCGGCGCTCACGTTGGGCGGAGGGCTTCAATCTCATTCACATTGCGGCCTGGCCGGCCTAACCGAAGAAGAATCAACAACAGGAGATACGATCTCATGTACCAAGCCCAATCCGCTCTCTTTCTCTACTGCATCAGCCCGGTACACATGGGCGCCGGCACCGCCGTCGGCCTGATCGACAACCCCATCCAGCGCGAACGTCACACCGAATATCCGCTGTTCGCGGGGTCCGGACTCAAGGGCGCGGTTCGTCATCGCGCCTGGACGGCGCTGAACGGTGCCGATGGAAACGGCAAGAACAGCCTGCTCGACCGGTTATTCGGCCCGGATGCCGGCAGCGCCGACCTGCATGCCGGCGCGATCAGCTTCGGCGACGCCCAGTTGGTCGCCTTCCCGGTACGCTGTACCCGACGGGCCTACGTCTATGCGAGTTCGCCGACGGCCCTGGCGAGAACGGCAAGAACCTTGAACCTGCTCGGCATCGAAGTCCCCTGGAAAATTCCGGAGGTGAAGGAAGGCTTTTGCCGCGTCGTCACCGACGGAGCGCCGGTGGAAAACGGTAAGCCGCTCCACTTGGAGTCGTTCGAGCATGTCGCCGAGGCCGCTCCGGAGATGAACGACATCGCCGACTGGCTGGCCGAGCATGCCCTGCCTTCGAGCGAGGCCTACGCGTTCTTCCGGGAGAAGCTCAAGCACGACCTGGTGCTGCTGCCGGACGAGGATTTCGGCTATTACGTCAAAAACGCCACTGTGGTCGAGCCGCATGTGCGCATCCACAATGACAAAGGCACAGCCGAGGACGGCGGCCTCTTCTACACGGAAAACCTGCCGCCGGAATCGCTATTGATCGCCCCGCTTATGGCTTCGTCCGAGCGCAGCGGCAAGGGCGCCATGCGGGCCGAGGACGTGATGAGAATCGTGCTCCAGGGCGGCGAAGGCATTCCAGGGCTAGACGGGCAAGCGCTGCAAGTGGGCGGCGACGCCACCACGAGCCGCGGCCAGATCGTCGTCACCGCCGTGTCGTAGGGTGGGTTAGCGCAGCGTAACCCACCGAAACAGCCCGTAGGATGTGCTGCACGAAGTAAAGCGCATCGTTCGCGATGATGTATCCAACCGAACAAGAAACTCCATAGGGAACTGAAAATATGCAAACCCTCGAACAACAACGCGCAGCATTCGCCTGGGAAAAAGTCCAGCGCTGCACCAGCGATTACAAGAATCTCGCCAAAGGCGCCCCGGCGCTCATCATGAACAACGGACTGATGCAGGCTTTAGCGTTCTATCAAAGCAAGGGGAAAGAACACCATCTGTCTTTGAACCGTCACCTTTGCGAATGGCTGCGGCAACGCGCCATTGTCGGCGACGCTTCCTTTGCAGGTACGATGGCCGAGTTGCACCAAGCCGGTTCGGCCAGATACCGCCTTGCGACCGAAGAAGCCCTGGCGGTACTCAAATGGATACGCCAGTTCGCGGCGGCGTTAGCCTAGGAGGCGAGCATGGCAAAACCCGCCGTACCCGACTATCTCGCCCGCGATTCCGAGTTTTCCGATTGCCCGCCGGGGCATCGGTACACGCTTTACGGCGCTTTCTGGGAGCCGGAACGGGATTGGAAGCGCGTGGAAAACGTCAAGCCCGAGACCTTGAACGGCACGTTTCGAAAGTTTCCGGACAGCACGGTCCGTCTGCGCGATGCCGTTCTCGACAGGCAACGCGAACATGCGCGCCAACTCGGCGAAAGCGTCCTGACCTTGGATACGGAAAGCATCTCGCCCTTCGTCAGCGGCACCGGCATCGAGCATCCTCTGGAAAACGGCATGGCCTTTCTCAATCCTTATGGCCTTCCGTACCTGCCGGGTTCCGGTATCAAAGGCGTTCTGCGCAAGGCCGCCGAAGAGCTGAGCAAGGATGTGTTCGGCGAAGGCAGTCAAGGCTGGAGCCGGGTCGCCATCGACATCCTGTTCGGAAAAGAAACCGACGACCGAGAAAATGAACATACCCGCGGTGCCTTGAGTTTCTGGGATGTCTTTCCGCGATGCGATTCGCTCGCGGCCGATATCATGAATCCGCATTACGGACCGTACTATCAGGAAGGAAAAACGCCCGCCGATTGCTACAGTCCGATACCGATTTTCTTCCTCACCGTTCCGGCGAAAACCGGCTTCACCTTCCATGTCGAGTGCGATGTTTCGCGGCTACCGGCCGACTGGCCCGAGGGACATTGGCAAACCCTGCTCCGCGCCGCCTTCGGCCATGCCTTCGACTGGCTGGGTTTCGGCGCCAAAACCGCGGTAGGATATGGCGCGCTGAGACGCTCCGCGAAAGCCGCCGAACCTGAACTTGCCGCAGTCGAAGAAGAGATTTGGGAAAACGCCGGGGTGTCCTACAACGTGAGCACTCGTGAAATGATTGCCGAAACGACTTCCCAAAGAGCCGTCCGGTGTGAGGCCAAGGCGTTGTTCGACGCGTTGGGATCGAAACGCCGGCAGGACAAGGCGAAAGCCAAGGAATTGGTAGCCCGAGTCAGAGTCCGTTTGCAAAACGGAACCGCCGAATTGCTGGAGATTCTTCCCGCATGAAGACCCGAAAACGGCCATCACTCGACGCTAACTTTTCGGTGAACGGATTTTTCTACAACCCCCTTTGTAAGCCATTGAATATGGAGGTGTTTTAGACGCGAGCTGTTTGAATCGAGACCTGATAAAGAAGGGATTAAGACGTGGAGATCCGCCCGGGTTGCCGCCGGCGGGACAGTTTGAATCGAGACCTGATAAAGAAGGGATTAAGACGTCGTAGTCTGCGGAAACCTTAGCGTCTGCGGCGGTTTGAATCGAGACCTGATAAAGAAGGGATTAAGACACGAATTCGTCGGCGAATTCATCCGGTATTAAAGTTTGAATCGAGACCTGATAAAGAAGGGATTAAGACCTTCCGCGCTCTCTTAATTTAATCATCGTGTTCAGTTTGAATCGAGACCTGATAAAGAAGGGATTAAGACCGTTGAGTCGAACAAGTGCAGCATGGGATACGCGGAGTTTGAATCGAGACCTGATAAAGAAGGGATTAAGACACGAATTCGTCGGCGAATTCATCCGGTATTAAAGTTTGAATCGAGACCTGATAAAGAAGGGATTAAGACTGTATTTGTAGTCCCCATTCATCCCCTTCCGCAGGTTTGAATCGAGACCTGATAAAGAAGGGATTAACAGGCTGTTGATTTTCTCGGCCCCGGAAGCCGCATGAATTCGTTGGATGGATCGCATAAAATAGGCATAACCGATTGTTTGTCATGGCAAAATGATATCATTTCAAGATACTTTGGACTCTTTCATGCGCGGCGCCGACATCACCCAGCAAGAACTCTTCAGCTACCGAACCTTGGAAGACCGGATTCCCAAGGATCATCCCCTTCGGAAGCTCCGGGCCGTGGTCGACATTCTGCTGACCACGCTGGACTCGGAATTTGATGCCCTCTATGCCCGGACCGGCCGGGAATCGATTCCGCCGGAGCGGCTGCTGCGCGCCAGTCTCATCCAAGTCTTGTTCTCTGTCCGCTCCGAGCGGCAGTTGGTCCAGCAGATCGAATTCAATCTTTTGTACCGCTGGTTTGTCGGGCTGACCCTGGATGCCGAGGTCTGGGACCACTCCACCTTCAGCGCCAACCGGGATCGGTTGCTGAACGAGCGGATTTCCCGGCTGTTTTTCGAGCGGGTCGTGTTGCTGGCGGAATGGCAGGACCTTTTGTCGGACGAGCATTTCTCGGTGGACGGCACGCTGATCCAGGCGTGGGCCTCCATGAAGAGCTTTGTGAAAAAGGATGGCAGCTCGCCTCCGCCGGAGGACGGCGGCCGGAATCCGTCCGTCGATTTCAAGGGCGAAAAGCGCTCCAACGCGACCCACGCCTCGACCACTGATCCGGAGGCTCGCCTTTACAAGAAAAGCGAAGGGGATAAAGCTCAACTGTGCTTCATGGGCCATGCCCTGATGGAAAACCGGACCGGCCTGGTCGTGGATGTCGAGGTGACTCACGCCACCGGCACGGCGGAACGGGACGCGGCCAAGATCATGATCGGTCGCACCGTCACGAAGCCCGGCGCGACGGTCGGGGCGGACAAGGCTTACGACGTGCCGGAGTTCGTGCAAGCTCTCCGGGAGCAGCGGGTCACGCCGCATGTCGCCCGGAAGGAAAAAGGCTCCGCCATCGATGGCCGCACCACCCGACACGCCGGCTACCGGACCAGCCTGAAGAGGCGCAAGCGGGTGGAAGAAATCTTCGGGTGGTCGAAGACCGTGGGCGGGTTACGCCAGACCCGGTTCCGGGGTTTGAAGAAGGTGGCGGCCCAGACCGTGTTCACTTTCGCCGCCTACAACCTGACCCGGTTGGGTGGGCTGTTCGGCTGGCGATGGTCGACGGCCTAGGCGGGCGTCTGCCCAAAATTCGCCGAAAGGCGGCAAGAACCCCCAAGCGGGGGGATGAAAACCGGCTAGAACCGGGATTTCAGAGCTAAAAGGACCTTCAGCACTAAAAATTAAGCCGCCGATAAGGGGTAAAGCCGAAGGCATGGAGGCGAATTTCAACAGCCTGTTAAGACGCGAAGCGCGGCATCGACATCCCGCCAACTGTGGTGTTTGAATCGAGACCTGATAAAGAAGGGATTAAGACGCCGCTTCCCCTGCGTTGTCGCCAGCTGCTCCTTGGTTTGAATCGAGACCTGATAAAGAAGGGATTAAGACGCGGAGGCATGCCACGGTCGTCTTCGCGCCCTTGAACGTTTGAATCGAGACCTGATAAAGAAGGGATTAAGACTTCAGATAAGCCGCAAGTTCTGCGGGATTCATCTGTTTGAATCGACACCTGATAAAGAAGGGATTAAGACTTCGACATCTTTTCGTCTGGGGCAACTTCATTGATGTTTGAATCGAGACCTGATAAAGAAGGGACCCAATCGGGAAAAAACCTGGCATTTCGTCAAACACCGAGGGGAAAAACCGTAGATTGCGACGAACGAAGGAAACCGCCCTTCTACGGGCGCGGGACAGACATCGTTCGAGAACGCCATCGGTGCGGTTCGTGCCTCACCGCACCCTACGGGCCGTAGGCTGTGGTGAGCAAAGCCGCCCGCATCATTCGCCGCTGCCGAGCACACCGAATCACGCGCCGGGTCGTCGCGCCTCACCCAACCAAAGAAATGACATGCCTCAATGACGCGGCGGTCCTTGTTGCGGTTTTCACCGGCCCGGCGTTGAGGCATCATCCGCTGCGCGTGTCAATTCTGAGAGGGAAAAATCACGATGAGACTGAAACGCCCCGAGGACCTCGAATGGTCGGACCTGCCGAACATCGAGCATCCCTTCTTTGCCCGTTCGGACATCGAATGGGCGTTCCTCGATGACGACGAGCCGGACCGCATCTGGGACCTCGACGACGTGCTGGCCGACCTGTTCGACGATCTCGATCCCCCGCCGCACTGGGATCCGGCAACTCTCGACCTGTTGCTGGACGAGATCGACTACGGGGAAGTTTTCCTGGTCCATGAATCCGGTAAGCGGCCCTTTGCGCCGGTGGTCCGCTGGCAAGCGGACGGCGAATCCGCGGATCGAGGCCGCTGGGTGAGCAACCTTTCTATGACGGAGCTTCCGATCCTCCGCCGGCGCCTGGAAGACATCCTCCGCCGCTTGAACGAAACGCCCACGCGCCGGGGCTCGGCCCCGGGGTCGTGGTGGGACAAGGCGGTGGGCGGGGCGAAGGAACTGGGCAATCGCTTCGCCAAGGCCAACGCGGCGATGAATGCCGAATGGCTGGCGGAGCGGAACATCGTGGCGTTCAGGGACCGGGCCACCGGCGAAACCCTTGGTCCCGGCGCGGTCCGGCAGCGCTACGAGACGGACGGGCGGGACCTGCTGCCCCCGGTCGGCGACGGCGAGGCCGACGGGGCGCGCGTGGTCCGCGACTCGGCCGGCGCGGGCGCGATGCTGTCCGCCGCCATGGCCCTGGCCACCCGGTTCCGCTCGGTGGTGCGCCACCCGGACGAATTCGCGGCCGATCTCAAGCAGATCCTGACCCACAACACCCGCTCGGCGCCCGAGGCGCTGGGCAAGGCCGGGCTGGAGCAAGCCAAGCGCCGGCTGGGACACCGCTCCGACCCGCGCTACGTGGACCGCTACCACGGCCCGGACGACATGACGAAGAAGGACGGCCGGCTGGCCGAGTGGGAGGCCAAGGGCAACAACCAGGACAGCACGTCGGTGGCAATGGATAAGCACGGCAATTTGCAAGGGTCTAGAGATAAGAATCAATTACGCGCTCGGACCCTGCTAGGAAAGGAACAACAAGGCAAAGTGGGACTCCCCTCCAATCGCCAGGGCGGACCGTACACGGCGGAGGAGATCGATTTGTGGGGCGAGATTGACGAATTGGGCGGCGACAAACAGCACATCTCCGTCCACACCAACACCAACACCGGCCGGGTGCGCGTGTTCGAACGCGATGCGGACGGCAACATCGCCCAAACCCTGGACGAATTCGAGCTGGAAAACTTCAACGAACTGAAACAGGTAATCGGAGAGGCGTTCAAATGAGCAACACACCGGAACAGCAGCAGATCGATCATTGGCTTAATACGGCAACAACACGGATTGCCCGTAAGCACCAACTTTACGCAGAAGGGTTCTATGAAAAAAAGAACATTTCACTTCAAATTCATTTTACTGGACTGGCAGGCTGGCATGCCGCCCTCGCCCGCGCCAAGTTCCTGAACGGCGACCCGATCGCCGAGGTCCGGGCCGAGTTCGCCAATGCCGCCCGCCACATCCTGAAAAGCTTCCGCATGGCCTACGACGAAACGGACCCCGATTATCAAGGCAGTGCCGCCGATTTGAGTTGCGTCGCCGAAACCATCGCCATTCGAGGCTTCAATCACGCACTCATGGCCGCCGACTTCAGCCTGGCCGCCGAACTGGCCGGTTGGTTTCGGGACCGCCCGGACGGAGTAAAAAAAGTTGTCGAAGTCAACCGATATGCCCATGCGCTGAAAGGCGTCTTGCTCGACGACCTGCGGAGTGCCCAAGAGTTGTTGGCCGCTCAGTTCGATGCCTATGCGGCCAAGCCATCCAAGCGCAACGATTATCGCAAGAACTACTTCACCTTGAGCACGGCTCTATCCGGCATTGCGGACACGAACGAAGCCCGCTTCAACGAAGGTTTGATGATGCAGTTGAACTTTTATCAGGGCGATGCGCAAGGCGAATTGAAGGACACCGACGAGGAATTCATCTGCGATTATGCCGTCGCCCTGGCCAATCTCGGCCTGCGCCGGGGGCTCGAAGTCACGGCGGAACACCCTACCCTGCCCCGGGGCTTGCTGATCCAGCCCTAAAGCATTATTGACCCGGTCCAAAATAACGTTCGCCCTGAGCTTGTCGAAAGGCACTCGGCTTGGGGCTTCGACAAGCTCGGCCCGAACGGAATCAATAGGGTATTTAAGGGCCGGATGAATAAGACGGGTTCCTTCGTCTATTCTCTGCCGGTCGTCTTCAGTTCGAATCGAGACCTCGTAGGATGCGGTGACGAAGGAACCGCATCATTCACCGCTCAGGACAGGCACCGTTCGCCGGCGCCATCGGTGCGGTTCGCGCCTCACCGCACCCTACGGGCTACCACGGCCCGGACGACATGACGAAGAAGGACGGCCGGCTGGCCGAGTGGGAGGCCAAGGGCAACAACCAGGACAGCACGTCGGTGGCGCTGGATATCAACAGGAACCGGCAGGGCTCGCGTGACAAGAACCTCGTCCGAGCCCAGTTGATGACCCGCGACAAGGCCCGGAAGGCCGGCCTCCCTTCCGACCGCCAGGGCGGACCGTACACGGCGGAGGAGATCGATCTGTGGGGCGAGATTGACGAATTGGGCGGCGACAAACAGCACATCTCCGTTCACACCAATACCGACACCGGCCGGGTGCGCGTGTTCGAACGCGACCACAGAGGCAATATCACCCAAACCCTGGACGAATTCGAGCTGGAAAACTTCAACGAACTGAAACAGGTAATCGGAGAGGCGTTCAAATGAGCAACACACCGGAACAGCAGCAGATCGATCATTGGCTGAACAATGCCCGCTACCAAATTGAACGGACCTGGCGGTTGAACAGGGAAGGGTTTCATGAAAAACATGGTGTGTCCTTGCAATGCGTTCACACGGCGGTTGCGGGAGATCACGCTTCCCTCGCCCGCGCCAAGTTCCTGAACGGCGACCCGATCGCCGAGGTCCGGGCCGAGTTCGCCAATGCCGCCCGCCACATCCTGAAAAGCTTCCGCATGGCCTACGACGAAACGGACCCCAATTATCAAGGCAGTGCCGCCGATTTGAGTTGCGTCGCCGAAACCATCGCCATTCGAGGCTTCAATCACGCACTCATGGCCGCCGACTTCAGCCTGGCCGCCGAACTGGCCGGTTGGTTTCGGGACCGCCCGGACGGAGTAAAAAAAGTTGTCGAAGTCAACCGATATGCCCATGCGCTGAAAGGCGTCTTGCTCGACGACCTGCGGAGTGCCCAAGAGTTGTTGGCCGCTCAGTTCGATGCCTATGCGGCCAAGCCATCCAAGCGCAACGATTATCGCAAGAACTACTTCACCTTGAGCACGGCTCTATCCGGCATTGCGGACACGAACGAAGCCCGCTTCAACGAAGGTTTGATGATGCAGTTGAACTTTTATCAGGGCGATGCGCAAGGCGAATTGAAGGACACCGACGAGGAATTCATCTGCGATTATGCCGTCGCCCTGGCCAATCTCGGCCTGCGCCGGGGGCTCGAAGTCACGGCGGAACACCCTACCCTGCCCCGGGGCTTGCTGATCCAGCCCTAAAGCATTATTGACCCGGCCCAAAATAACGTTCGCCCTGAGCTTGTCGAAAGGCACTCGGCTTGGGGCTTCGACAAGCTCGGCCCGAACGGAATCAATAGGGTATTTAAGGGCCGGATGAATAAGACGGGTTCCTTCGTCTATTCTCTGCCGGTCGTCTTCAGTTCGAATCGAGACCTCGTAGGATGCGGTGACGAAGGAACCGCATCATTCACCGCTCAGGACAGGCACCGTTCGCCGGCGCCATCGGTGCGGTTCGCGCCTCACCGCACCCTACGGGCTACCACGGCCCGGACGACATGACGAAGAAGGACGGCCGGCTGGCCGAGTGGGAGGCCAAGGGCAACAACCAGGACAGCACGTCGGTGGCGCTGGATATCAACAGGAACCGGCAGGGCTCGCGTGACAAGAACCTCGTCCGAGCCCAGTTGATGACCCGCGACAAGGCCCGGAAGGCCGGCCTCCCTTCCGACCGCCAGGGCGGACCGTACACGGCGGAGGAGATCGATCTGTGGGGCGAGATTGACGAATTGGGCGGCGACAAACAGCACATCTCCGTTCACACCAATACCGACACCGGCCGGGTGCGCGTGTTCGAACGCGACCACAGAGGCAATATCACCCAAACCCTGGACGAATTCGAGCTGGAAAACTTCAACGAACTGAAACAGGTAATCGGAGAGGCGTTCAAATGAGCAACACACCGGAACAGCAGCAGATCGATCATTGGCTCGCGGTATCGCAGGAAGGCATTACGGAAAAGTGGGAACTCTATCGCTCGGGCTTCTACGCTCGGGAAAACCTGCCGATTCAAGGAATGTATTGCACCCTGGCTGGAATGCACGCTTCCCTCGCCCGCGCCAAGTTCCTGAACGGCGACCCGATCGCCGAGGTCCGGGCCGAGTTCGCCAATGCCGCCCGCCACATCCTGAAAAGCTTCCGCATGGCTTACGACGAAACGGACCCCGATTATCAGGGGGAAAAAGCCGACCTCAGCGCCGTAAGCGAAACCATCGCCATCGACGGCCTGAATTTCGCCCTGATGGCCGCCGATTTCGATCTCGCCGTCGAACTGGGACGCGGGTATCGTGATCGCCCCGACGGCTTCAGCCTCGGCCTCGATGTCAACCGCTATGTCAATGCCCTGGCCTTCACCGTGCGGGACCGCCTCGAAGACGCCCGCCAGCGGCTGCAGGCGCAGTTCGACGATTACGCCCGCAAACCGCCCAAAAGCGCGGCGGACCGGAACTACCACTCGCTCGTCACGGCTCTGTCCGGCATCCTGGAGCGGGACGCGGCGCGCTTCAACGAGGGACTGGCCGCGCAACTGAAAATCTATCAGGGTTACGCCCGCGGCGAGGGCAAGAATACGACGTTCGAATTCATCTGCGATTATGCCGTGGCCCTGGCCAATCTCGGCCTGCGCCGGGGGCTCGCGGTCACGGCGGAGCACCCTACCCTGCCCCGAGGCTTGCTGATCCAGCCCTAAAGCATTATTGACCCGGCCCAAAATAACGTTCGCCCTGAGCTTGTCGAAAGGCACTCGGCTTGGGGCTTCGACAAGCTCGGCCCGAACGGAATCAATAGGGTATTTAAGGGCCGGATGAATAAGACGGGTTCCTTCGTCTATTCTCTGCCGGTCGTCTTCAGTTCGAATCGAGACCTCGTAGGATGCGGTGACGAAGGAACCGCATCATTCACCGCTCAGGACAGGCACCGTTCGCCGGCGCCATCGGTGCGGTTCGCGCCTCACCGCACCCTACGGGCTACCACGGCCCGGACGACATGACGAAGAAGGACGGCCGGCTGGCCGAGTGGGAGGCCAAGGGCAACAACCAGGACAGCACGTCGGTGGCGCTGGATATCAACAGGAACCGGCAGGGCTCGCGTGACAAGAACCTCGTCCGAGCCCAGTTGATGACCCGCGACAAGGCCCGGAAGGCCGGCCTCCCTTCCGACCGCCAGGGCGGACCGTACACGGCGGAGGAGATCGATCTGTGGGGCGAGATTGACGAATTGGGCGGCGACAAACAGCACATCTCCGTTCACACCAATACCGACACCGGCCGGGTGCGCGTGTTCGAACGCGACCACAGAGGCAATATCACCCAAACCCTGGACGAATTCGAGCTGGAAAACTTCAACGAACTGAAACAGGTAATCGGAGAGGCGTTCAAATGAGCAACACACCGGAACAGCAGCAGATCGATCATTGGCTGAACAATGCCCGCTACCAAATTGAACGGACCTGGCGGTTGAACAGGGAAGGGTTTCATGAAAAACATGGTGTGTCCTTGCAATGCGTTCACACGGCGGTTGCGGGAGATCACGCTTCCCTCGCCCGCGCCAAGTTCCTGAACGGCGACCCGATCGCCGAGGTCCGGGCCGAGTTCGCCAATGCCGCCCGCCACATCCTGAAAAGCTTCCGCATGGCCTACGACGAAACGGACCCCGATTATCAGGGGGAAAAAGCCGACCTCAGCGCCGTAAGCGAAACCATCGCCATACGAGGCTTCAATCACGCGTTCATGGCCGCCGATTTCGATCTCGCCGTCGAACTGGGACGCGGGTATCGGGATTCGCCCGACGGCTTCAGCCTCGGCCTCGATGTCAACCGCTATGTCAATGCCCTCAAATCCGTCGTACTCGACGACCTGCCGCAGGCCCGCGGGCTGTTGTCGGCTCAGATCGATGCGTATGCGGCCAAGCCATCCAAGCGCAACGATTATCGCAAGAACTACTTCACCTTGAGCACGGCTCTATCCGGCATTGCGGACACGAACGAAGCCCGCTTCAACGAGGGACTGGCCGCGCAACTGAAAATCTATCAGAGTTACGCCCGCGGCGAGGCCCGGAACACCGACGAGGAATTCATCTGCGATCACGCCGTCGCCTTGGCCAATCTCGGCCTGCGCCGGGGACTCGCGGTCACGGCGGAGCACCCTACCCTGCCCCGAGGCTTGCTGATCCAGCCCTAAAGCATTATTGACCCGGCCCAAAATAACGTTCGCCCTGAGCTTGTCGAAAGGCACTCGGCTTGGGGCTTCGACAAGCTCGGCCCGAACGGAATCAATAGGGTATTTAAGGGCCGGATGAATAAGACGGGTTCCTTCGTCTATTCTCTGCCGGTGGTCTTCAGTTCGAATCGAGACCTCGTAGGATGCGGTGACGAAGGAACCGCATCATTCACCGCTCAGGACAGGCACCGTTCGCCGGCGCCATCGGTGCGGTTCGCGCCTCACCGCACCCTACGGGCTACCACGGCCCGGACGACATGACGAAGAAGGACGGCCGGCTGGCCGAGTGGGAGGCCAAGGGCAACAACCGGGACAGCACGTCGGTGGCGCTGGATATCAACGGGAACCGGCAGGGCTCGCGTGACAAGAACCTCGTCCGAGCCCAGTTGATGACCCGCGACAAGGCCCGGAAGGTCGGCCTTCCCTCCAACCGCCAGGGCGGACCGTACACGGCGGAGGAGATCGATTTGTGGGGAGAGGTAATACGTAAACAAGGCAACAAACAGCACATCTCCGTTCACACCAATACCGACACCGGCCGGGTGCGCGTGTTCGAACGCGACCACAGAGGCAATATCACCCAAACCCTGGACGAATTCGAGCTGGAAAACTTCAACGAACTGAAACAGGTAATCGGAGAGGCGTTCAAATGAGCAACACACCGGAACAGCAGCAGATCGATCATTGGCTAAAGGTGGCAAGAGACGGACTGACGCAGACGGAGGAAGACTTCAAAAGCGGTTTCTACGAAGCGGAAAACATTTCAATCGAGAGTGTTCACACGGGCACGGCCATGCTTTATGCTTCCCTCGCCCGCGCCAAGTTCCTGAACGGCGACCCGATCGCCGAGGTCCGGGCCGAGTTCGCCAATGCCGCCCGCCACATCCTGAAAAGCTTCCGCATGGCCTACGACGAAACGGACCCCGATTATCAGGGGGAAAAAGCCGACCTCAGCGCCGTAAGCGAAACCATCGCCATCGACGGCCTGAATTTCGCCCTGATGGCCGCCGATTTCGATCTCGCCGTCGAACTGGGACGCGGGTATCGTGATCGCCCCGACGGCTTCAGCCTCGGCCTCGATGTCAACCGCTATGTCAATGCCCTCAAATCCGTCGTACTCGACGACCTGCCGCAGGCCCGCGGGCTGTTGTCGGCTCAGATCGATGCGTATGCGGCCAAGCCATCCAAGCGCAACGATTATCGCAAGAACTACTTCACCTTGAGCACGGCTCTATCCGGCATTGCGGACACGAACGAAGCCCGCTTCAACGAGGGACTGGCCGCGCAACTGAAAATCTATCAGAGTTACGCCCGCGGCGAGGCCCGGAACACCGACGAGGAATTCATCTGCGATCACGCCGTCGCCTTGGCCAATCTCGGCCTGCGCCGGGGGCTCGAGGTCACGGCGGAGCACCCTACCCTGCCCCGGGGCTTGCTGATCCAGCCCTAAAGCATTATTGACCCGGCCCAAAATAACGTTCGCCCTGAGCTTGTCGAAAGGCACTCGGCTTGGGGCTTCGGCAAGCTCGGCCCGAACGGAATCAATAGCGTATTTAAGGGCCGGATTAATCAGACGGGTTCCTTCTTCTATTCTCTGCCGGTCATCTTCGGTTCGAATCGAGACCTCGCAGGATGCGGTGACGAAGGAACCGCATCATTCACCGCTCAGGACAGGCACCGTTCGCCGGCGCCATCGGTGCGGTTCGCGCCTCACCGCACCCTACGGGCTACCACGGCCCGGACGACATGACGAAGAAGGACGGCCGGCTGGCCGAGTGGGAGGCCAAGGGCAACAACCGGGACAGCACGTCGGTGGCGCTGGATATCAACGGGAACCGGCAGGGCTCCCGAGCGAAGAACCGCAGCAGAGCCCGGTTGATGACTGAAGACAAGGCCCGGAAGGTCGGCCTTCCCTCCAATCGCCAGGGCGGACCGTACACGGCGGAGGAGATCGATTTGTGGGGAGAGGTAATACGTAAACAAGGCAACAAACAGCACATCTCCGTTCACACCAATACCGACACCGGCCGGGTGCGCGTGTTCGAACGCGATGCGGACGGCAACATCGCCCAAACCCTGGACGAATTCGAGCTGGAAAACTTCAACGAACTGAAACAGGTAATCGGAGAGGCGTTCAAATGAGCAACACACCGGAACAGCAGCAGATCGATCATTGGCTAAAGGTGGCAAGAGACGGACTGACGCAGACGGAGGAAGACTTCAAAAGCGGTTTCTACGAAGCGGAAAACATTTCAATCGAGAGTGTTCACACGGGCACGGCCATGCTTTATGCTTCCCTCGCCCGCGCCAAGTTCCTGAACGGCGACCCGATCGCCGAGGTCCGGGCCGAGTTCGCCAATGCCGCCCGCCACATCCTGAAAAGCTTCCGCATGGCTTACGACGAAACGGACCCCGATTATCAGGGGGAAAAAGCCGACCTCAGCGCCGTAAGCGAAACCATCGCCATCGACGGCCTGAATTTCGCCCTGATGGCCGCCGATTTCGATCTCGCCGTCGAACTGGGACGCGGGTATCGTGATCGCCCCGACGGCTTCAGCCTCGGCCTCGATGTCAACCGCTATGTCAATGCCCTGGCCTTCACCGTGCGGGACCGCCTCGAAGACGCCCGCCAGCGGCTGCAGGCGCAGTTCGACGATTACGCCCGCAAACCGCCCAAAAGCGCGGCGGACCGGAACTACCACTCGCTCGTCACGGCTCTGTCCGGCATCCTGGAGCGGGACGCGGCGCGCTTCAACGAGGGACTGGCCGCGCAACTGAAAATCTATCAGGGTTACGCCCGCGGCGAGGGCAAGAATACGACGTTCGAATTCATCTGCGATTATGCCGTGGCCCTGGCCAATCTCGGCCTGCGCCGGGGGCTCGAGGTCACGGCGGAGCACCCTACCCTGCCCCGGGGCTTGCTGATCCAGCCCTAAAGCATTATTGACCCGGCCCAAAATAACGTTCGCCCTGAGCTTGTCGAAAGGCACTCGGCTTGGGGCTTCGGCAAGCTCGGCCCGAACGGAATCAATAGCGTATTTAAGGGCCGGATTAATCAGACGGGTTCCTTCTTCTATTCTCTGCCGGTCATCTTCGGTTCGAATCGAGACCTCGCAGGATGCGGTGACGAAGGAACCGCATCATTCACCGCTCAGGACAGGCACCGTTCGCCGGCGCCATCGGTGCGGTTCGCGCCTCACCGCACCCTACGGGCTACCACGGCCCGGACGACATGACGAAGAAGGACGGCCGGCTGGCCGAGTGGGAGGCCAAGGGCAACAACCGGGACAGCACGTCGGTGGCGCTGGATATCAACGGGAACCGGCAGGGCTCCCGAGCGAAGAACCGCAGCAGAGCCCGGTTGATGACTGAAGACAAGGCCCGGAAGGTCGGCCTTCCCTCCAATCGCCAGGGCGGACCGTACACGGCGGAGGAGATCGATTTGTGGGGAGAGGTAATACGTAAACAAGGCAACAAACAGCACATCTCCGTTCACACCAATACCGACACCGGCCGGGTGCGCGTGTTCGAACGCGATGCGGACGGCAACATCGCCCAAACCCTGGACGAATTCGAGCTGGAAAACTTCAACGAACTGAAACAGGTAATCGGAGAGGCGTTCAAATGAGCAACACACCGGAACAGCAGCAGATCGATCATTGGCTAAAGGTGGCAAGAGACGGACTGACGCAGACGGAGGAAGACTTCAAAAGCGGTTTCTACGAAGCGGAAAACATTTCAATCGAGAGTGTTCACACGGGCACGGCCATGCTTTATGCTTCCCTCGCCCGCGCCAAGTTCCTGAACGGCGACCCGATCGCCGAGGTCCGGGCCGAGTTCGCCAATGCCGCCCGCCACATCCTGAAAAGCTTCCGCATGGCTTACGACGAAACGGACCCCGATTATCAGGGGGAAAAAGCCGACCTCAGCGCCGTAAGCGAAACCATCGCCATCGACGGCCTGAATTTCGCCCTGATGGCCGCCGATTTCGATCTCGCCGTCGAACTGGGACGCGGGTATCGTGATCGCCCCGACGGCTTCAGCCTCGGCCTCGATGTCAACCGCTATGTCAATGCCCTGGCCTTCACCGTGCGGGACCGCCTCGAAGACGCCCGCCAGCGGCTGCAGGCGCAGTTCGACGATTACGCCCGCAAACCGCCCAAAAGCGCGGCGGACCGGAACTACCACTCGCTCGTCACGGCTCTGTCCGGCATCCTGGAGCGGGACGCGGCGCGCTTCAACGAGGGACTGGCCGCGCAACTGAAAATCTATCAGGGTTACGCCCGCGGCGAGGGCAAGAATACGACGTTCGAATTCATCTGCGATTATGCCGTGGCCCTGGCCAATCTCGGCCTGCGCCGGGGGCTCGCGGTCACGGCGGAGCACCCTACCCTGCCCCGGGGCTTGCTGATCCAGCCCTAAAGCATTATTGACCCGGCCCAAAATAACGTTCGCCCTGAGCTTGTCGAAAGGCACTCGGCTTGGGGCTTCGACAAGCTCGGCCCGAACGGAATCAATAGGGTATTTAAGGGCCGGATGAATAAGACGGGTTCCTTCGTCTATTCTCTGCCGGTGGTCTTCAGTTCGAATCGAGACCTCGTAGGATGCGGTGACGAAGGAACCGCATCGTTCGCGATCGGTGCGGTTCGTTCCTCACCGCACCCTACTACGGGTTGTAGGAGACGGCGGCCGGCGGGAACCGCCCTTCGACCGGGCTCGGGACAGGCCCTTCGCGCTTGCGATCCACTCGCCGATTCTGTTTAATTCGGTAACCTTTATTTTCCAAGAATAAAAATCATGCTGTTTTGGTTATTTCCGGCCGCAGCCCTATTATTAGCTATCGAACGAATAACCTACCTGTGGATTTGGCATAATTCCGATATATTCAAGGCGATCTGCAAATATCCCGCAGTCGCTCGCTTCGGGGAGCCGATCGGTGTCCTCGAAAAATTATTTTACCTATTCAAGATTCTGCAAATCGGTGTATTCCTGGCCTGGTGCATGCTGCTCGGGAATACCTTTATCCCGCTTCCCACCGGCAGCCTCCTCCCGATGAGCCTGGGAGCCGGCCTGATTTTGATGGGTCAGATACTTAATTTCGGCGTATTTTATCGCCTGGGGCCGTCCGGGGTATTTTACGGCAACAAGCTGGGTTATCAGGTTCCCTGGTGCAACGCCTTTCCGTTTTCAATTCTCAACCACCCGCAATACGTCGGCACCTTGCTGTCGATTTGGGGCTTTTTCCTGGTCATGAGATTTCCTCATGACGACTGGATTCTGCTGCCTATCTTGGAAACCGCGTATTACAGCCTGGGCGCGTATTACGAGCGCTAAGCCTTCAGGGAATCCGCAGCAGCCCTTGCCCCATGCGGATAATCGCGCCCGGTTCCCATTGCGGGCAGAGCACGAATCCTTCGGGCGCCAGGACGATGATCGTCGAACCGTGCTGAAACCAGCCTATTTCGTCCCCTTTGCGAAACGACGCCCGGCACGGAATCACGTTGGGTCCCCGGTACTTGAGATGCAATAGAACATCCAGGAAATGCAGCCGTATGCTGGCGACGAGCACGGCGGCAACCGGCACCAGGGCGATGATGTGATCGCCTCGGCTCAGGCGCGTCCGCAGTACGGCGCGCTCGTTCTTGCAGAAGAGTTCCTCTATCCGCCTGAGGGCGATCGGATTGACGTTCCAGGTGTCCCCCGAGATGTAGGTGACCCGATCGATTTCGCAGTCATACGGCGCGTGGAACCGATGGTACATGCTGGAAGTGAGCCGCAAGGTCACGTAATAGCCGTCGCGGTACCGGCTCACCAGCTCCGCATCGTGAACCAGATCCTTCAACGCGTAAGGAAAGCCCTTGGCCTGAAACAGGGTGGCGTCTTCGATGGCGCCGTGCGCGCCGATGATGGCATCGCAGGGACTCACCAGGACGCCCGGGTCGTCGTCGACCGGGCGGGCGCCTTCCCTGAGCTCGCGAGTGAAGCATTCATGCAGGCTGCGGAACTCGGATTTCTTGGCCTCGCTCAGATCGAGCGGGGCAAACAGCCGCCACAAGCCTATGGATAAACGGCAAACCCAAGGATGCTCGATCCGGCTGAACCATCCCATGAACCGCGTGAGCAACTGGCGCGGAATCCGATTGGTCAGGAGAAAGTTGATGTCTTCCTGCCGGGAAATCTGTGCGATCAGCGAGCGTAATGCCATCGTTCTGGGGTCCTCGTACGGCCGGAGTGATGCGTGGAACAGCGTGCACGGAACGACTACGGAATTTATCCGTACGTCCGGTTGTCATCGTTCGGTCAAAATATTTCGCTAAATAAATCTGTAACACTCGACTCTTATGCTAATCGGATGGATTCGCATCGCATGATCGGCCGACTCGAAATACTGCGGCAGCCTGGATGCTGTTTCCATCTCGAGGTTTCGGACTTTTCGCGTTGCCTCTTTCTCTCGGCTGCACGGCGCTGTTCGTTGACTCCATCACCGCACGGATACCGCCGTGCTTTTTTTTGCGCTACTCATTGGGGGATCTATGCACGGTTTTCTTAAAGCTCTGGAAATACAGCGTTGGGACGATCACCGTTACTATCATCACAGCCGCATAAACCAGTCGCTGCATTTCGTCAGCGCACTGAGCTTCCTGTGCGCTTACGCCTTGTTGTTCACCGATCCGGTGGCGGCGGCGCTCATCGGGTGGCTGTTCGCCATGCTTACCCGCCAGACCGGCCACTTCTTCTTCGAACCGAAGGGATACGACGTCGTCAATCAGGCGACCCACGAGTACAAGGAACAGGTCAAGGTGGGCTATAACCTCGAGCGGAAGGTAGTCCTCATGGCCATCTGGGGGCTCTCCCCGATCGCTCTTTACCTGGACCCGACGCTATTGGGGCTGTTCGACTCCGATCCCGCCGACGGGGAATTCCTGAATCGCCTGGGCTTGTTATGGCTGGCCATCGGCGTCGGCGGCTTGCTGTTCCGAACCGTGCAGTTGTTCTTCGTGAGGGATGTCCAGACCGGGCTGGTCTGGCTGACCAAAATCCTGACCGACCCGTTTCACGACATCAAGCTCTACTACAAGTCCCCCATTTGTCTGCTCCGGGGGCAACTCATCGACCCCATGGCGCCGGAGAGTGACGATCGGGACAACACGCTCGAGCTCCGCTAGGACTCGAGCTTCGTTGCCTCCGGACCGCAACCGGCAGCGGCAAAGGATTGCCGACCTACGACTGCTCTTGACGGAACCCGGCATCCGCCTGGCGCAAACCGAAACGCCGGGCGATCATTTCGCGAAGAACCTGCCGCCTGATGGACTTGTTGGTCAGTCCATCCCCCGACCACCACCATCCGTCCTGTTGCATGTCCGCGGCCGCCGCCACGAAGCGCTCGGCCACCGCTTCGAAATCGGCCTCGGTGTAGTTGAGGCTGAAGATGAAGCGTCCGGTTCCGACCCAGCTCAGGGTCAGCTCCCGTGCGCGCAAATAATACTGAAACATCCAGTTATAGCGGGACGGCCGGGTATACAGGACGGTCCAGACGGACGAAAGATCGGCGACCCGTACCGGAAGATCCAGTTCGTTCAGCCTCCGGTTCAAGCGTTCGGCCCTGGCGTTCCACACCTGATCCAGGTCTCGGTAGAGTTCGCGGATCTCGGGTTTGTCGAGCGCCGTCAGGAACTCATCCATGGCCGCCATCACATAAGGATGGGAATTGAACGTGCCCCGGGCGAAGCAGATATCGGTGGGACGGTCGTCGCGAAAGCGCTTCATCAAGTCCTTGCGGCCGCAGACGACGCCGACCGGCAGACCGCCGCCCAGGCTCTTGCCGTAGGTGACCAAATCGGCGCGAATGCCGAAATAGTCCTGGGCACCTCCCGGCGCCAGGCGGAAGCCGGTGAACACCTCGTCGAAGATCAGCACGATGCCCCGTTCGCTGCATACCGCGCGCAGCCGCTGCAGCCAGTCGGTGTATGCGGCGCGGTCGAAACCGGCGGAGCGGCTGCTGTCGATCAGGGTTCCGTCGCCCGGGGCGCCCGCATTCGGGTGCAGCGCCTGCAAGGGGTTCACCAGTACGCAGGCGATGTCCCTGCGTTTGCGCAGCACCCGCAGCGTGGCCTCGTCCATGTCTTTCAGCGTGTAGGTTTCGTGCGCCGGCAGCGGATTGCCGACGCCGGGCTGCACGTCGCCCCACCAGCCGTGGTAGGCGCCGCAAAACCGCACCAGATAAGGTCGTCCGGTATGATACCGGGCCAGCCGCACAGCCTGCATCACCGCTTCGGTGCCCGACATGTGGAACGATACTTCGTCGAGCCCGGAAATGGTTTTCAGCCGTTCGACATTGGCCAGGATCACGGGATGATAAAGACCCAGCACCGGTCCCAGCTCATGCACGCGCTCTCCGGCGCGCCGCATGCAATCCTTGTAAAAATCGTAACCGAACAGGTTGACGCCGTAGGACCCTGCGAGATCGTAGGAAACCTTGCCGTCCGGATCGGTGAGCGTAACCCCGGAAGACGATTGCACGAAGGCGCCGGTCTTCAGGTGTTCGCGGACCAGGCGCCTGAATTGAAAGGGTACCCGGTAAGCGGAGGTAAACTGCATGTCCGAGATGGCGTTCACGGCGGACTCGCCCAAAGCCAACGTACGCGGCGAGCATTCCCGCAAGCGCTCGCCAAGCCGCATGAATCCGGCACGCCGTTGTGCGGCAATGGGTTCCGGAGCGCCATCGCAGCGGAAGAAATGCTCTTCGCCGTAGTCATAGTACGGTACCCATCGGGCGATGCGCCGCGATAGGTTGGAATGCCCCGCCAGGGAGGGATGCTTGGCCCTGGAAAGCTCGAGGCGCAGCTTCAATGTCGGCAGAGTCCCGGCAGCCACGGCCGCGGCCAGGGAGTAAAGGGCAAGGTTCGTGCTCATTTCGTCAGATTTTTTGAGTCCATCCAGGCGGTCAACGGCCATTTCCGGGCTTGCGAAACCTGTCTGTCCGTTAGGGGGAGCTCTGATTTAAGTTGGTTCCGTTCGTCCCGAGCCTGTCGAAGGATCGAATCAGAGCGTCCTAAACTGCCCTGGTTTGTTCTAAGCGTTGCTCGGGCGTTGACTCGCCCCAAACTGTAACAATGGAATGTTGCAATTTGGTTGCACGCCGCCGGGACCGGTCCCGCTCACCCCCGGTTCTTCATTGTTCCAAACCCGCCGCTGCCCCAGCGGCGCAGGCCCGCTCTTCCTTTGCGCCGGCCGCGGACGCCTGCCGTTCCAGCACATGATCGAGCCATAGCGCGGACAGTTTTTCCTGCACCGAATTCTGCCGCAAACGTGCGCCGAGGTTGGCGAAATCAACCCGGTCCAAGGCCTGATCCTGGTTATTGCAGGTGTAGACGAAACACGCCTTGCCGGTTTCGGGGTCCACGTGCTTGCACAGGCATTGGGCGCACACCCCTTTCATCATGCACTGCATGGGCGAATTGATGGAACCCACGAGTTCGCGGCAGGCCTTGAGATAGGGTTCGAGAACGCCGTGGCGGGCTTCCTTCACCGCCGCCATCATGCGGTCGGAACCGATGACGATCATATGCTCCACCTGATCGAGCCGAATCGGCGTCTCCCCCAGTTCTCCCCGGCCATAGGCGAGCATCGCCTCGACGATATTGCCGACGAAGCTCTTGTCCCGGGGCCGGGTAACCGGAATGGGAGCGTTGCCCGGACGCTTGTCCACCGTCCAGACGGTGAGATCGGAGGCGGCTTCGATGTCCTCCGTCTTGAACAGGTCCTCGCGGTTGCGGTAGCCGGCAAAATAAATCACGCGGTTGCCCGCGGCGCGCAGAGCCTTGCCGATGGAGAACAGCACCGCGTTGCCGAGCCCGCCGCCGGCCAGCAGCACGGTCCGGCCGGAAGGTATGTCGGTGGGCGCGCCGGTGACGCCCATCACCACGATGGGATCGCCCGGCCGCCAGGTGGCGCACAATCGGGTGGAACTGCCCATTTCCAGTGCGATGAGGGAGATCAGCCCGCGGCTCTTGTCGACCCAGGCGCCGGTCAGGGCCATCCCTTCCGAGGCCAGCACCGTGCCTTCCGCCACGGGAGCCAGGGTTTCGAAGTTCTGTACCCGGTAAAACTGGCCGGGCGCGAATTGGCTCGCCGCCATGGGAGCGCGAACCACCACTTCGATGATGGTGGGCGTCAGGCGGCCGACGCCGACGATGCGGCCGATCAAGGCGTCGTCCAGGTTGCGCTGGAATGCCGCCAATGCCGCATCGCGCGCGCCCTGTGCGGCGGGATCGAGGGCGGCCAGATGGTTTTCGAAGAGCTTGACGATATACGGATACCCATCCTTGGCGCTGGCCATGGCCCTGACCACATTGCCGGCATAAACCGGGTGGTTGTCGCCGTAGAAGGTGATGAACCTGCCGTGGCGCCGGTACGAGGTAAACGGCGCCGGTTTGCCGATTTTGGGAATGGCGGTGTCGTCAATCGGTTTCAACAAAGGAACTCCCTCTCCCTCCCTCATCCCTACCCCTTCTCCCAGAGGGAGAAGGGAACTATTGAACCCGTCTCCCTTTGGGAGACGGGTTTGGGGTGAGGGTTCGAGAGGGCCGGGGTGAGGGCTCCAATTGGGCTCGAAGCGTTGATAAAACTTTCCATCCATCTCGAAGGTGTCGGGATGTTCCGATTCGTAGATGGTGTTCGGGGACGTGCCGGCGGCAACGAAGAGACTGCGCAGGGGCACCGCTATTTCCGCCTGCTTGCACCATTTGCCGTCCTGCTGCTCGAACTTTTCGAAACGCACGCCGGCGAGATGGCCGTAGCCATCCTCCACCGCTTCGACGGGGTTCATACCCTCGGCCAGGCGTATCCCTTCTTCCAGGGCTTTGGCGACCTCCTCGTGGTTCTGGCGGTAGGCCGGGGAATCCTTGATGCCCTTGCGGTAGTAAAGCGTCACCCCGCCCCACTGCTCCAGCAAGGGCAGGAAGTCCGGCGTCTCCCCGGCGCTCGCGGCGCGTTCACGCTCCTGCTGGATCACCCGGCCATGAGCCAGGAATTCGTCGAGAATGGCGAGTTCCTCCCGGTCGTAGCGGGCGCGCACGGTTTCCTCGCCGTAGACCGACGCGAGTTTTTCGTAACGATGAAGGATTTTGCTGACCTGCACCGGATAATAGGCCAGCAGCTCCGTCGCGGTATCGATGGCAGTGAGCCCGCCGCCGACGACCCCGGCGGGCAGGCGCACCTGCAGATTGGCCAGGCTGGATGCCTTGGCCGCGCCGGTGAGTTGGAGCGCCATGAGAAAATCCGAGGCCTTGCGAATACCGCGCGCGAGATTGTTCTTGAGGTCGATCACGGTGGGCTTGCCGGCGCCGGAAGCGATGGCGATATGGTCGAAGCCCAGCGCCCAGGCGTCGTCGACCGTCAGCGTGCCGCCGAAGCGTACCCCGCCGTAACAACGGAAAGCCTTGCGCCTCAGCAGGTTCAAATAGATGACCTTGAGAAAGTTTTTATCCCAGCGCACGGTGATGCCGTATTCGGCGACGCCGCCGAAGCCCAGCATGACGCGCTTGTCCAGATCCTCGTAGAGTTCACGAAAATCGCGGATCGGCCGCGGCGGCGTTTGCCCGTCGCCGGTCAGTTCCCGGGGCAGCGGCTCGATCTTGAGCCCGTCGATACCCACGACCCCGAAGCCCTCGTTCAACAGATAATGGGACAGGGTGTAGCCGGCCGGGCCCATGCCCGCGACCAACACGTTCTTGCCGTTGTAGGGCAAGGCGCACGGACGCCTGACGTTGAGCGGGTTCCAGCGGGTCAGAAGGCTGTAGATCTCGAAACCCCAGGGCATGAACAGCACGTCGGTGAGCACGCTGGTTTCCACCTGCGGAATGTCCACCGGCTCGGTTTTCTGATAAATGCAGGCCTTCATGCAATCGTTGCAGATGCGATGGCCGGTGCCGGGGCACATCGGATTGTCGATGACGATGAGAGCCAGCGCGGCGATATTGTCGCCCCGGCGCTTGAGCCACTGCATTTCGGAAATCTTTTCTTCCAGCGGACAACCGGTGATGTCCTGGCCCAAGGGATTGGTCTTGTAGCTGCCGTCCTTCTTGTTGCGCATGCCCTTGGCGCACGAATCGGCGTCTCGGTCGTGGCAGTGAATGCAATGATCGACCTCGTATAAGACCCGCCGCCGGCCGAAGCCCGGATCGGTCAGGGCGAAGCCGTCGCGCCGGCGGTGATGACCCGGCGGCGCGGTCCACACCGTATAGCCGCTCTCGGCGCGGTCGGCGTGTTCCACCAGGTGATTGAAATCGGTTTTGGCGGGGGTTTTGAAACTGACCCAACCCGCCACTTGCGGTTTTAGGTCCGGCACCCGAGCGGCGGCGTAGCTCCAGCGGCAGACCACCTCCAGCAGGCCGCCGACGAATTCCCCCGCGCTCGCCTCGCCGAGAACATCGGCGAGCAGGCTCGCGGCCCGCGGCGAAGCGGCCAGTTTCTCCCGCAGCGCGGCGACACCGGTATCGGCCGTGGCGCAGGTCTCCGCTTTACCCGCGGCGACCGCTTCATAGTGCTGTGAAAGCCGCCACAGCCGCGCGGCCAGCTCGCTCACCGCGCCCTCGGCGTCCTTCGCCAGCCGTTCGGCATCGCCCGCGGCCGCGAGCATGGTATCGAAACGCCGGCACACCGAGCCGATATCCCACTGCTCCGGCGTTTCGCTTTTGAATCGGACCGGCAGTTTGCCCAGAATGTGGTCCCGGTAGACGAACACGCTGTCGAACTCCCCGCGGACGGCCTCGATTTGCCGTTCCCGAATGGCGACGACATCGAACAGCCGCGCAAGGAAATCACCCACCCAGGGCGCCATTCTTACCAGAAGCTCCGAGATCCGCTCCGGCGCCATACCCTCGCCGGCACAGGCCCGATATTCCCGGAACTCGCCGAACAGCTCGGAATCCTGCTCACACACCCGGGTATCGAAGCTTCGCATCAGATCATTCAATCGTTCGGGATCATGCAGGTCGCGGTAACGGTAGGGAGGAATACCCAGCGTGTCGGACAGGCTCGCGGGATTCGGGACAAAAGTTGGGCTGACCGAGTCATCGGAGGTATGTTTCATACTTCATTCTCTGCAAATAAATCTTGAAATTATGGGAATATATGATGGGCTTGCTACAGCATCACTAGCCGAAGTAACGAAAAAGTTATCGAGCGGGTTTGTTCTTGGTTTTAAAACATCGTCTGAATCAAGGTATTCTCGATTTGTTTCGCGACACAGTGTGCTAAAACGTATATTCGAGCTGAACCCGTAGATCCACCATGTCCGAACTTTTGGCCTCGGAGGTGATGATTCCGATCCTGTTTCGAAGCGATAGGTTTTTTATGAACCGATCAAGGCCATATTTCCAATCGATATCGGTTTCGGCGATATGTGGTTTGTTATTGAAATTGAAGACGGCGTGACTGAGCAGAAAAGAAAAATTCGGCGCCACCCGGTAATTCAGGCCCACTTTATAGACGCTTCCCGAATCGGCGTTTTCCGGAGAGCTGACCAGATTGTTCGTAAACAAGGTGGTGTTGGAATAGCTATAGGGTGCCAATATCGCGCCATTTCTGAATGCGCCGGGTCTATCGGCCACGCCGTTATAGGAAAATATGAGGTCAACCCGGCGCGTGGCGGCACCGACCGTAAACCCGTAGCCCAGACTATCCATCGGCCCGAACAAACTTTGCCCCTGGTCTTGCTGCAACACGCCTTGAGCACCGAACGAAAACTTGAAGCCATGAATTTCCGGGGTGATGTATTTGGCTTGCACCAAACCCATGTCGAACAGGTCCGAGAACCGATAAAACCAGCCTTCCAGCCCGAGCCCGCCGTTCGTATAGCCGATATTTCCGATGATGGTGCCATCCGTTTTCTCGGGCGTCACGCCCAATCGCCGGGTCGAGAATTTCCCGACATTCTCGAATTCATTGCTCGGCCTATCCTTGATTTTGCTGAGGTAATACCCGCCGAACGAAAAATTGCCGACACTATGGATCAGGCTTACCCCCTCGAACAGAGTGGGAACCGGGAATGCATCCGCAGGGTTCGCGAACGGCGTGGTCAGTTTTTGGCGCCCGGCAGTGATAACGGTATCGAAGGCTGAAAATTTCAGATAGGCCTCTCCGAGAATATCGACATCCTTTCCGGTAAAAATGGGCACGACCTGTCTTTCGGGCTTATCGCTGCTGATACCGAAATCATGTTGCCAGTAATAACCCAGGCCGACCTGTACACCGTGCAGCGGTGGCGTTTCCAATCGCAGACTGCCGCCGGGTGAAAAGGTATGCTGATCGGGTTTTGAATCGAACTGCCGGGTAACGTAATAAGCTCTGACCGTGCCGTTTATCAAGCCTAATCCTTTCGATATAAAGGATTCCGAGTCTTCGGAAGAAACGGCCGCTTGTACGGGCAGAAAAGCGCTCAGCAAAGGTATCGCCACTTTGGTTCGCATTGTAATTCTCTTTTTCTCGAGGCTGCAAAAATACAGACTTGCCTTGGATATGGATCACTTGTTATGCCAAGTAATAATATCTGTATATATAAAGGCACAGGGTGTGCCAGGCTTACGGCGCCAAACCCGCTTCACCAATTCGCTGATTTGAATATATTTATTGTCCGGTTCGGGTTATTCGGGCAAGCGCTTTCGCGATAGTGTGCCCAGGCGGAGTGCAGTAATGCTTCGATTTGCAGCATAATCCAAAATGGACCGGGACGATTTATAGATCGAGTAATACAAGTGAAAGGACGTAATCCCATTCGGCATTTCGAATGAATATAAATCGTAGGGTGGGTAGAGCGAAGCGAAACCCATCGATGGCGGGTTAGCCCTTCGCCCGGGCTCAGGACAGGCCCTTCGACAGGCTGCGCGAAACCCACCGATGGGAAGTCGCCCGGTGGGTTACGGCGCACGCGACGCGCGGTGATCGGCCGTCGGTCAGTGCTGATGTGCGCCTAACCCACCCTACGCGAATGAATGCCTGATTGAAAACGATTTGGAATAAGGCGGGAACCGGCACGACCGGGATTGCCGGTACGGATGACCGGTGCATTTCGGCATCACCCGAGCGGCACCGGTATCTGTACGGCAAAGCCCGCGGCTACGGCCAGCAGGATCGAGGTCGCCGTGAGTTGAGCGACGGGACGCCAGCCGAGCTTGAGAAAGGCCGGAATCGAGGTTTTCATTCCCAATGCGGCCATGGCGATCAGCAGGCATTCGCGAGAGATCGCGACCATCGCGGCGCGCGGCGCCTCGGCCAGATAGCCGAAGCTGTTGAGCAGTACGATCACGAAGAAGCCCAGCAGGAACCAGGGCAGTTTCGGCGCCGCCGAGGATGCGGACCGGCACCACAAGGCGATGACCGCAACCACCGGCACCAGCATGGCCACGCGCATGAGCTTGGTCACCGTGGCGACGTCGCCGACGTTCTCGGAAACCATGTATCCGGAACCCGCCGCCTGGGCGACGTCATGTATGGTCGCACCGAGAAAGACGCCGGTCTCGACTTCCGAAAAGCCCAAGGCCGAAGCCGCTAGGGGATACATGATCATGGACAGGGTTCCGAGGCCGGTCGCCCCGACGATGATGCCCAGCACGTAGCGCTGGTCCAACTGGTCCCGCGGCAGGGTCGCGGCCACGGCGAGGACCGCCGAGGCACCGCAGATCGCAACCGCGACGGCGCCCATGAGGCTGGCCTGTACCGGCAGGCGCAGCAAACGTCCCAGCACCAGTCCGGTCACCAGCGTTGCGGGTACGGTCGCCAGCACCAGGCACAGCATTCGGGCGTTATCGCCGCTGATTTGTTCGACCGTGATACGCGCTCCCAGGAGCGCGATTCCGAACTGCAGCAGCGGACGGGCGGCGAACGAAATCCCCGGTTGGCAGAGGGAGTCCCGATGCAAGGGGCTGAGCACCATGCCCAACAGCACCGCCAAAAGGATTTCGGTGCCTCCGTGCCTCCCCGCGATGAAATGAGCCGCCAGCGCGATCACGATGCACACGGGCAGCCCGGGATAAAGCGCCGCGACGCCTCGAACGAGTTGCGGGCGCAAGCCGCAAAACGGGTAACGCCAAGTCCTGTATCTCGGCTGGCGGATCATGTCTGGACCTCCGAGAGTGCCTGCAGATAGGACCAGGGGTAGATTCCCCGGTCGTGGCCGTCGGAAAAGACCAGTTGAAGGCCGACCGAGCCGACGGGCTCGACGCCGCTGAGTTCGATGTCGGACACGTCATCCGGCGCCGCGCCTGACCGCTTTCGCGCGGTACAGCCGGCGCAGGCGCAGGCTGCACGCAGTCTGGAAAACGGGATACTGGCCATGGAGCGGTCGGGCCAATGCAGATCCAGAGTCCTGTTCTTGACCCGCAACCGAATCTCGGCGGGCGGGCCGGATGGCGGACGTACGCCGCCGGTTTCAGCGATCAGGGTGGGTTTCATACGGTGCCGGTTGCTTGATGAACGGATGGGTTGCCGCGCGACGGTCGCCGCTCACAGCACCAGGTGCTCGCGCTTGCCCGGCCGGTCCGCCCACTCCCCGGCGTCCGGCAGCGGCGCCTTGGCGGCGCTGATCAGCGGCCAGGTTTTGGCCAGCTCGGCGTTCAGCGCCTTGTACCCGGCATATTCGGGCGGCAGTTCGTCTTCGCCGAAGATGGCGCCTACCGGGCATTCCGCGGCGCACAAGGTGCAGTCGATACATTCCTCCGGGTCTATGACCAGGAAGTTTTCACCTTCGTGAAAGCAGTCTACCGGGCAGACTTCAACGCAGTCGGTGTATTTGCAGCGAATACAGTTCTCGGTAACGACATAGGTCATGGCGATAGTCCTTCAGATTGCGGTGTTCAATTTGCCGAGCGCCCAGCGGGCGAGCTTGCGCACGTCGGGATCGGGGTCGTTCATGGCGTGCTCGATGTATGGCCGGCCGTTGATGTGCGCGATCTCGCCGAGAGCGGCTATGGCCGCTTTGCGCAGATTGCTCATGGCATCGCCGGCGCACTCTCCCAGACAATCGATGGCCACGATTGCGCGCAGCTTGCCGAGCGCCTCGCACGCTTTTTCCCGGACCTGCCAATACCCGTCCCGAGTGGCTCCGATCAAGGGCGGAACGGCATCCACGCTGCCCAGCTTGCCGAGACTGACCGCCGCCTCGGCGCGGACTTGCCAGTGGGCATCGTCGAGCGCGCGGACCACGGTGTCGGCCACCACCGGCGGCTCGCCGAAAAGCAGCGCGCCGATCGCGGCGCGACGCACTTCGTCGTCGCTGTCGTCGCTGCCGACTTTCTTGAGAGCATCGAGGGTATCGGGGGCATGCAGGTATCCGAGTACGCCCACGGCTTCGCGGCGCACCCGCGGGTCCGGATGGACGAGGTGCCGGAGGGCCGCGGGTTTGGCCTCGGCAACCCGGAGCGGCTTGAGGGCCTTGAGTATGGCGGCGATGACGAACGGGTCTTCGTTGTCCAGCGCCTCGAGCAGGGCCGGCGCGGCGGCCGGGTCCTTGATGTCCGACAGGGCCCGGGCGGCGGCATTGCGGACGTTCTCATCGTCGGCGGTCAACACGTCCACCAAGGCCGTCGTCATTGCGGACGCATCGAATTCGTCGATGATCTTGGCCGCCTCCCGGCGGACGCCGGGATCGGGGTCCTTCAGAGCCGCCACCAGCAGTTCGGCAGCCTCCGGTTCGGACGATTCAACCAGATCCATGACCGCCACCCGGCGAATGCCGGGGTCCGTCGATGCCAAGCGTTCGGCAATCTCGTTCAGCAGGGAGTCGCTAAAATCGCGCATGGGATCTCCTTTGCATTCAGCGCAGCAGGTAAGGAATGTTGACCTTCACGGCACCGGTCGGGCAGTCGGCCTCGCACGGCATGCAGTACCAGCATTCGTCGTATTTCATGTGGGCCTTTCCGGTGCTCTCGTTGATCCAGAGAACATCCAGCGGGCAGACGTCGATACACACGCGGCAGCCTTTGTCGGCAATGCATTTTTCCTCGTCGACGATGACGGGGACGCTGGTGGGGGTCGTGGCGATAGGCATGGCGAGCTCCTTTAAGCGTTGGCGGCTTGTTTGATTCGAAACTGGTTGTAGGACTCTTTCTCGCGCTCGTTCAGCGCGACGATGTAGGGCTCGATGGGCCGTTTGAAGCAGCTCATGCTTCCTTTTTCGTCCTTGGCGAGCTGAACGTGGCAGAACCAATCGGCGTCGTTCTTCTCCGGATAATCAACGCGGTAGTGATAAAGACCCCAGCGGCTTTCCCGGCGGTACAGCGAGGACACGGCGGCCATTTCGGCGCAGTCCAGAATATTGTGGACTTCCATGGCACGAAGCAGCTCGTGAGGATCGCGGGCGTACAGATAAGGCAGGTCCTCGCGGATCTGCCGGAACCGCTGCAGGCCGATTTCGATCTTTTTCGTCACTTTCGGGGGTTGCAGGTAGTCGTTGACCAGACGCCGGATCTTGTATTCCATCTGGTAGGGGGTAATGCCGTCATCCCGCTGCACGGGCGCCAGCACCCGCCGGGCCTCCGCTGCGATGAAGCCGTCGTCCGGCGTCGGCCGATCCCGCAGGTCCGCGAAGGCGGCCGCGTTTTCGCCGCAGATCTGGCCATAGACGAAAGCTCCCAGCATGTAATTGTGGGGAACGGAAGCCATGTCGCCGGCGCCGTACAACCCCGGGACACTGGTCTCGCCGCGCTCGTTGATCCATACGCCGGACGAACTGTGGCCGCTGCAGAAGCCGATTTCCGAAATGTGCATTTCCACCATGCGTTCCCGGTAATCGACGTTCCGCCCTTCGTGGAAACGTCCGCGGGACGGTCGTTCGTTGCCATGCAGAATGGTTTCGATCTCTTGTATGGTTTCTTCCGCGAGATGATCGAGCTTCAGGAACACCGGCCCGTCGCCGCTTTCCAGCTCGCGATGGAACTCCAGCATCATCTGCCCGCTCCAGTAGTCGCATTCGATGAATCGGTCGCCGTGAGCGTTGGCGGTGTAGCCGCCCAGGGGGCCGGTAACGTAGGCGCAGGCAGGACCGTTGTAATCCTTGAGCAGCGGGTTGATCTGGAAGCATTCCAGGTTGGTGAGTTCCGCCCCGACGTGGTAGGCCATGGCATGGCCGTCGCCGACGTTGGCCGGATTCTCGTAGGTCCCGAACAGATAGCCCGAGGCGGGAAGCCCCAGGCGGCCGGCGGCGCCGGTACACAGCACGACCGCCTTGGCGCGCAAGACGATGATTTCGCCGGTGCGGGTGCCCACCGCCACGGCGCCGGCGATGCGGCCGTCGGCATCCTTCAGCAGGCGGGTCGCCTGGTATCGGTTTTCCACCACGACCCGCGCCCGCCGCAAGCGGCGGTAGAGAATCTTCTTGACGTTGTGGCCTTCCGGCATGGGCAGCACGTAGGTGCCCAGGTGATGGACTTTCTTGACGTCGTAGTCGCCGGTCTCGTCCTTCTGGAAATAGACACCCCAGTCGTCCAGCTGCCGGATCATGGCATAGCTGCGCTGTGCGTAGGCCATGACCGCCTTCTGGTTAACGATGCCGTCGTTGGCGATGGTGATTTCCTTGACGTAATCCTCCGGTGTCGCGTGCCCCGGGATGATGGCGTTGTTCAGGCCGTCCATGCCCATAGAGATGGCGCCGCTGCGCTTGACATTGGCTTTCTCGAGCAGCATCACGCTGAGCTTCGGATTTCTCTCCTTCGCGGTCACGGCAGCCATGGGGCCGGCCGTGCCGCCGCCAATGACCAACACGTCGACGTCGGTTACAAGTGGTTTAGTGAATGTACTCATCATCGCCCTCTCGTTGGGTTGGTTGAACTGCAAAAACCGTCCCTGGTGTGGATGCGCGGAGTCGGCGCAACCGCCCTTCCGCGTGGAATCCATATGCGGGATTTGTCGCCGGCACCGGATGCCGTCCGCTAGTTCCGGTCGATCCGGAAACGGTATTGGTACGCATCTCCGCGGAAGGAGAGGTACTCGAAGTCGATGGGATTTCCGGCCCGGTCGTAGGTCAGCCGTTCCACGCGCATGATGGGATCGCCGGGCGACATGCCCAGCAGCCGGATGGTTTCGTCATCGGCGAGGAGCGCCTCCAGCTTGATGTCGGCCGCCCCCAGGGGAATGCCCAATTCGTTCTCCAGCATGGGGAAGATGTCCGCCGTGAGATCCCGCCCGAACAGGCGGAGTCCCAGTTGCGACGGGAAATAGCTGAGGTCCACCGAGATCGGCTCGCGGTTCAGGTAGCGCACCCGCTTGACTTCGATGACTTCGTCCTCGGGTTTCAGGCGCAGGTTTTCGCGGATTTCCCGGGTCGGACGGCGCTCCTGGATGCCGATCAGCCGGGCGGAAGTCTCGTAACCCTTGGGGGTCATGGCTTCGCCCAGCCCTTCCAAGCGATGGAGGTCCTGGACGGCCTTGGGTTTTCTGACAAAAGTCCCTTTGCCCTGGGCGCTGAACACCAGGCCCTCGCTGTGCAGATCGCGCAATGCCTGGCGGACGGTGATGCGGCTCACGCCGAAGGCCGCCATCAGCGCGTTTTCCGAGGGAAGTTGTTCATGCGGCGCGTATTCGCCTTCCAGGATGCGGCGTTTCAGCGCCTCCTTGATTTGTACGTAGAGCGGCTGAGGCGAGGTGCGGGTAGTCCCTTCGTTGATCGTTTTCATGATGTTCGAGTCTCCGATAACCGTTAATGAAACAGGATGGAACATAACACGTCATGACAAGTTATAGCATGACTTGGCTCTGCCGTTTCCGGTTTCGATGCCTTTCGGTCGGTTGCCATGGTGTTTCTCCGGCTTGAAAAGAACATTTTCATATCTACCCCGCGGGCCCTTCCGAGCTGGCCGGGAAACCTTTCCCGACGCCCTGCCCCGCCCGAGCGTCTTCGTCGGCAAGGGATTGCCGACCTACGACCGTGCCACCCTGTAGGTCGGGAATCCTTTCCCGACGCCCTGCCCCGCCCGAGCGTCTGCGTCGGCAAGGGATTGCCGACCTACGACCGTGCCACCTGGTAGGTCGGGAATCCTTTCCCGACACCCTGCCCCGCCCGAGCGTCTTCGTCGGCAAGGGATTGCCGACCTACGACCGTGCCACCCTGGTCGGGAATCCTTTCCCGACGCCCTGCCCCGCCCGAGCGTCTTCGTCGGCTTCCCAAAGCCTTCTTTGCCGTATGGGCCAGATGAAGACTCTCTCGCCTAGCGGGAAAAAGCGCACAAGGTTTCCTGCCGGATCAACTCCAGGCAGCGCCGCTTGACTTTCACGAATCGGTCGTCGGTGACCACTTCCGGCCGGCGGGGGCGCGGCAAACCGATCGGGATGTCTTCGATCACCCGCCCGGGGCTCGCGCTCATGACCACCACCCGGTCGCCGAGAAAGATGGCTTCGTCTATGTCGTGGGTGACGAACAGTACGGTGGTGCCGAATTCCGACCAGAGCTCGAGCAGGTTCTCCTGCATCATGGCGCGCGTCTGGGCGTCGAGGGCGCCGAACGGTTCGTCCATCAGCAGCACCGAAGGGTAGTTGGCGAGCGCTCTGGCGATACCCACCCTTTGCTGCATTCCGCCGGAAAGGGTCGCCGGGAAATGATCGGCGTAGCGCAGCAAGCCGACGATTCCCAGGAACGTTCTTGCCACGCTTTCGGCCTCGGCTCGGTTGGCGCCGGCCATCAGGGGGCCGAAGGCGACGTTCTCCTGCACCGTTTTCCACGGAAACAGCGAATGCTGCTGGAACACCATGCCCCGCTCCGGACCGGGTTTGCGCACCACCGCGCCGTCGACCCTGATTTCGCCGCGGGTCGGCTTCACGAAACCGGCGACACTGTTGAGCAGCGTGGACTTTCCGCAGCCCGAAGGCCCCAGCAGGCAGACGAATTCACCGGGACGCACGTCGAGCCCGGCATTCATGACGGCGGCGTTCCGGGCAGCCCCGGTCCCGAACTGAATGCTGACATCGTCGATCTCGACGTGGCCCTTGGTCGCCGGTATGCGTTTGGGTTTCGCGTGAGCAATGCCGGTTCCGTACGCGGCATCTGCCGGCTGTTTTTGTTTGAGGACGGTAAGGTTCATGACGGGTCACCAAGGTTCGGATTGACTCTGGAATGCATGTTTTTCGACGCGGACCGGTATCTCACGGGCGGCCGTCTTCAGGCGCGATGCCCTTCCTTGCTCTGCCAGCGCAGCAGCGGACCGGCGCCTTTGCGAACCAGCATCGTCGAGAACGTACCCAGGGCGCCGATGACGAGCATGCCGATGATGATTCTCGGATACTCGACCAGGGTGTAGGCGGTCCAGGTGAAATAGCCGATACCGTATTGGCCGCTGATGATTTCGCCGGCGAGCAGTGAGAACCAGGAAACCCCCATGCCGATCGACAGACCGGTGACGATACTCGGCAACGCGCCCGGCAGGATCACGTGACGCAGGATGGCGGTGTTGCTCGCGCCCAGCGAACGGGCCGCCCGCAGCAGCAGCGGCGGGGTCTGTTCGACGCCGGCCACCGTGTTGATCACGATGGGAAAGAAAGCCCCCAGGAAGGTGATGAAGATGATGCTCGATTCCTCGGTCGGCAGCATCAGTATGGCCAGCGGAATCCAGGCGACCGCGGGAATCGGACGCAGGATTTCGATATAAACCGACAAGATGTCTTCCATGATTCTGAAACGCCCCATCAGTATCCCGCACAGGATTCCCAGGAAGGCGGCTAGTACGTAGCTGATGGCAATGCGCCGAAGGCTGACCAAAACATGGGTATAGAAGTCGGATGTGGCCAGCTGCGCCACGAATTCGTTCCCCACCACCAGCGGCGTCGGCACGTTCTCGAAGTTCAGGATGAAGCTCCAGCCCTGCTCCGACGCGGTTTGCCAAAGGATTACCGCGGCCAGGACCGACAGCATGCGTACCGCGAACCGGGAGCCTCCCGTCAGCAGCCGGGGAATTACGGATTCATGCGGGGCCGGCGATCGAGATCGGCCGGACACCGGCACTTCGGCGTCTTGGGGTTTGGCTGCGCTGCCGCTTGATTCTGCCAACATGGACATGTTCCTCACCTATCGTTGTTCTCTTTATGGGCGACCGCCACCGGACCGTCGCCGCCTGTCACGCTTCGATCCGGTCGTTCCGCTATTGCCCTTCGGCACTCGCGGCGTTCAATCCGGCCCCTTTCATACTGCCGACCGCCTCCTTGATTCCCAGTAAGGAACCACCGGAGCGATCCGCGTAGGCGACGGCATCGGGCTTTCTCATGAAGGTCTTGAACACGCCATCCGCTGTCTTGACATAAAAGGCAACCTTGCCGAACAGCTTGAGGCCGGTTAATTCGTCATACACATAGCTGGCGTTGATCGCTTGTCCCGCCGCCTCGTAGTCGGCCGTAGCCTTGAGCATGTCGGCGACGCTGGCGTAGGATTCGATGCCCTTCCCGGGATGCCAGATTTCGGCGGGCGGCAGGGCCTTGTTGGCTGATTTGGGATCCACCATCTGCCGCGCCTGCGCCTCGTAATCCAGGCCCGATTCGGCGTAGGCCTGCCTGATGAAGCGGTCGTCTATCCATTCGTCCATGTTCAGGGGCGGAATGGCTTTTTCCCGGGCGAGCACGCCATGCTGAAGCGTCAGCGCGTCGATCCAGGGCTTCTTGATCGTGGGGTCCAGGGTCAGCGTGCCGCCCTTGCCGAAATAGAGGTACTGCACTTCCTTGGGAACGCCGGTCCATTTTTCCAGGCTTTCGGCGGCCCCTACCGGGTCTTCTTGGACCCAGTTGCCGGCTTCGATGATGGCTTTCATGAAGGCCACCACCACTTCCGGATATTTATCGGCGTAATCCTTGCGCACCACCACCCCGTGCAGATAGGGCACGCCGGTCTCGCTGCCGTCGTAGATCTTGCGGCCGGTCCCTTGAAATTCCATGATTTCGGGCCAGGGACAAAAGTCGGCGTGGGCCGCGATCTTCTGGTTCGCGATGTTGGCGGCGCCTACCGGCGGACTCTGATTCTTGAGTTTGATGACGTCGGAGGACAGGCCGATGTCGTGCATCGCCTTCAGCGTCATTCCCCAGGCGGCACTACCCTCCGGTACCGAAACTTCCCGGTTCTTGAGGTCCTCGAAACTGTAGGCGTCGGACCCGACCGGAACCACCAGGGCATTACCGGAGCCGCGCATGTTGTAACCGGTGCCCGCGATATACAGCGAGCGCATTTTCCTGGTTTCCTGGAACTTGGCACCGTTGACGATCAGCGGGTAGTCCCCCATGACGCCGAAATCAAGCTTGTTGGCCAGCATCATGTTGGTAATCGGCGGTCCCGACGTGTAATCCTTCCAGTCGAGGCTATATTTCACACGTTTGTATTTGCCGTCCTTGGGCAGGTATTTTTCGATCAGCTTCAGTTCCTTGACGATCACGCCCGCGGAATAGGTATCGGTACACATGCTCTGATGCCCGATGCCGATGCGCACGGACGCGGCATCTGCGCTACCGGCCACGAATACGGCCACTACGGCGGCTACTCTCAACTTCATTTGCGTTACCTCTGGGAAATTCGGGATCGAACAACTTGTACTAACAGGTTATGATGTTCTGACTTCAATAGTGCATCAGCCGTGCCAGGCTGATCCGGCACCGGGTTTCGTATGCTAAGACCATGATTAATAACACGACGCTGACAGCGCCGTCGGAGCGTTCCGGCTTTTCCGGTTTTTGCCGACATGCACTTGGATAGTGCGTTCGGCATAGAGGACGCCCCGGTTGGTTGCGGTTGGTGCGCGCGACTCCGTCCTCGAATAACACAAGTCCGGCATTCCGTCCGGCCTCAGGCCGTGAAAGAAGCCCCAACGCAGCTCGCCGACATGCCGGGTCAATCTCATCGCCGGCTTAACTGCTTCCGCTCGCGCGCCGGCAATCCCAAGCGTGGAATTCGCTCCGGAACCAGGGCGGCGGCAGATCCTTTGGCGACTCCAGCCCTCTCCCGGCCGCAACTCGGTTTAAGATAATGCCGGTTTCACACGACGCCGTCCGGTTTCGTTGAAACGCTAAATCGTTAGTACCAGTTATAAAATTACAATCCAATGAATCAGAAGTTGACTCGACGCGGATTCCTGAAATCCGCTTCCCTGGTGGCTCTCGGGGGAATGTTTTGCAACTCGGCATGCGCCGCCAGGCCGACTGCGATCCACGGGCTGCGCTTCGGTCGCGCCAAGCCGTTTTCCTTTGATTCGCTGATCGAACGCGCGGCCGCCATGGCCAGGGCGCCCTACGTATCGCCTCCCAAACCCCTGCCCGATATCGTTCAGCAAATCGATTACGATGCTTGGGGAAAAATCCGCTATCGCCCGGATTATGCTTTGTTCGCAAACGGGCCGTCCCTCTATCCCGCCACGTTTTTTCACGTCGGCCAGTTCTTTCAGAAATCGGTCAAGATGCACGTTCTGGAACAGGGCGTGGCCCGGGAAATCTTGTACAGCCCCAAGTATTTCTCGATGCCCAAGAACAGCATCGCTCACAAGCTGCCTGAAAACACCGGGTTTGCAGGCTTTCGTTTGCAGGAATCCCGGAAACGGGACGACTGGCGCACCCAGGACTGGATTGCCTTTCTCGGCGCCTCGTATTTCCGGGCTATCGGCGCTTTGGGCCAGTACGGGCTGTCCGCCCGCGGCGTCATCGTGGACAGCGCCGAACCGACGCCTGAGGAATTTCCGGATTTCACCGAATTCTTCATCGACGGCGCTCCGAAAGAAGACCAGCCCGTATCGGTTTATGCGCTTTTGAACGGACCCAGCCTCGCCGGCGCCTATCATTTCTCGATTCAACGTGCCGAAGGCGTGATACAGGATGTCGAGATGGTTCTGTTTCTGCGCAAGGACATCGCCCGGCTGGGTCTCGCTCCGCTCACCTCCATGTATTGGTTCAGCGAAAAGGAGAAACGCCGGCTCGAGGATTGGCGCCCGGAAGTTCACGATTCCGACGGGCTGGCGATCTGGAACGGGAGCGGCGAACGGCTTTGGCGTCCCTTGATCAATCAGCCCTACGCGGTGACTTCAAGTTTCTCGGACCAGGGGCCCAAAGGGTTCGGCCTGCTGCAGCGCGATCGCGTGTTCGAGAACTACCTGGACGGCGTCAATTACGAGCGGCGACCCAGCCTGTGGGTGGAACCGCTGGATGACTGGGGCCCCGGCGCAGTTCAGTTGGTGGAACTGCCCACCGACGACGAAATCCACGACAACATCGTGGCGTACTGGCGGCCGGAGGGTCCGGCGAGTGCCGGCAATAGCTACCGGCTGCGCTACCGATTGCACTGGATGGCCGACGAGCCCTACCCCGCGCAGGTGGCGCGCTGCGTGGCGACCCGCGTCGGGCGCGGAGGACAGCCGGGCAAACCGCGGCCCCGGGGCGTGTACAAGTTTTGTGTCGAATTCGCGGGTCCGGCCCTGGATCCGCTGTGGGGGAATTCGGTCAAGGCCGAACCGATCGTGACCGCATCCAGCGGCACGGTCAGCGGCGCCTTCATCGAGCCCGTACCGGGGACGCGCCGCTGGAGGGCGCTCTTCGACCTCGCCCCGAACGGCGCCGATCCGGCGGAACTCCGGCTCTATATACGTGGCAACGGCGACGCGCTGACCGAAACCTGGCTTTACCAGTTCCGGGTCCGCCCGGACTAACTCCATTCGGCATTCGAGTAAAGAATAATCGTAGGATGGGTAGAGCGAAGCGGAACCCATCGATGGTGGGTTAGCCCCTCGACTCCGCTCGGGGCAGGTCCTTCGACCGGGCTCAGGACAGACTGTGCGTAACCCACCGATGCGAGGTCGCTCGGTGGGTTACGGCCTTGCGGCCTAACCCACCCTACGAAAATGAATGCCTCGTTGGAAGCGATTTGGAATGAGTCGAAGACCGCTTCCCGACGGTCGGAACATCCTATAAACGAAGGTCTGAACAAGCCCTCTGGGAGAGGGTTGGGCGAGGGCCTGTTGGATCAATCGGTTGCCGGGTCGCTTCTCCTCATCGGAGACTTCATCAGAACTTCCTGATCGCCATTGTTGAAAATCGCTCTTCGTGCCGAAGCAATAGGAAGGGCAACCGCCGGGCGCCCCTACTCGATCACGAGCCGGCTCCAATTCGGCGCCGTGATGAAATCGCCGTCGATCCCGCAGGGCTTGCCGTCGGCCAGGGCTTGCCTTGCGCCCGGATAGCGCAGGACGATCCGTTCCGGCGCGGGGCCGGTCAGGTTCAGATCGACCGTCAGCCGCGGCCCGTCGCGGCGGGCTTCGAGATTGACCGTTCCGAAGTAGGTCGGCAGCTCGTTCAGTGTTATACCCTCTCCCTCCCACCAGGCATCGGGAACGGCCCGAAACAGCTCGAGCATGGCGCCGTTTTCCCGCAGCAGCATCCGGCGGATCGCGGTGGCGAATTCGGCGCCTATCCAGGTGTGCGGCATATCGCCGATATAATCCGGCACGCGCGGATCGCCCCAGACGACTTCGGCCCAATGCCGCCAACCGGGGGGTCTTCGCCAGCCGAGCGCATCCTTCAGGACCCGGAAAGCATCCTCGGTTCGGCCGAGAGCCACGAACGCGTTCAGATTGCGAATCTCGTACGGCGTAAAGCCCCCTTGAAAGTCGGGCGCGCGGATGACATCGAGATGGTCGCGATACACATCGTAGGTCGCCTGAATGTACTCGGCCGGAAGCACGTCTTCCACCCGGCAGGGTTCGAAGGCGATCGAGGTCGAGGTGGGGTCGACGTCCTCGCGATCGGCGGACGCATGAACCAGCCCCGTCCCCAGCGCTTCGGTGGTCATGCGCAGCGAGCGGGCCAGGTTTGCCGCGAACGCCCGCCCCTTGGTCTCGGCCTCGGCGGCTATCTTCGCATCACCGATCTCGGAGGCCAGGTACGCGCAATCGCGCCACGCGCGCAGGGCGAAAAAATCGTCCCAGTAGCTGTAGGTCGGCTTGTTGTAACCCTCGTGACTGATGGACGGGGCCAGCAGCCCGTGGAACCGGGTTTCCGGCCCGTGCGCGGCGTTGGTTTCGGCGCAGAGCGTCTCGATGAATCGGGTCGCCCGGACCACGGGTTCGAAGATCGCATCCAGGAAGGCGCGGTCCCGGCTGAAGCGGTAGGTATCGGCGGCAATCGCCACGAACTGGCCTTGGGCGTCGAACTCGATGTCGCTGCCGTAACCGCGGTTCACGCTGCCGTCCGGATTGAGGATGGGCGGCACCATGCCGTTTTCATAGATGCGTTTCGAGTACCACAGCACGTAGCGTTTGGCCGGCTCGATCAGACCGGCGTAGAGCAGCGCAAGCGCCTGCGAGGAGCCGTCACGTATCCAGGTACGGTCGTAATTGCGGGGACCGGGCTTGAAGGCATAGCGGGTGGCGTTCACCAGGATGAGTCCGGTCTGTGCCTCGACCGTGTCGGCGACTTCACGATCCCCCACCGATATCCTGCGCGGGCCGATCGTCTCGCGCCACTGTCGGGCGACTTTCTCGCGAATGCCGGCAAAATCGACCCCGGCGTCCGGCGCGATGCCGTCCATGAGAGACGCCGAGACGAGAAACGAAGCGGATTCGCCCGGAGCCAGGTGAAAACCGAACTCGCATGCGGCGCTCACGAGGCCGGAATCGGAACGAAGGCTGCGCCCGGTCTGCCGGGGCTCCTTTTCGATGAGTGTGATCACGTCCCCCTCGTCGAATTCCGCAACCGTCACCACGTCCGGTTCGCTCGAAAACCCGGCAAACGCCTGATCGTTAACCCACATCGTCTTTCCGTCCACGGCGATGGCGTTGATGACGGCGTGACCGCCATGCTGCCAGTACGGGTTGATTTGGACGGGACGCAGGGCAAGGACCAGTGCCCCCTGCCGAGGCCGGTCGGAAAAATTCGTGACGCGGTATTCCACCAGCGCCGTACCGGCCTGGGTCAGGGCAGTCACGCGAAGTTCCTGCTCCCGTACGGACCATGTGACGCAGGGAATGGGCAGTGCGCCGTCGACCAAAGTTTGGGCGATTTCCGAAGCGGCGGGCGCGCCGTGGAGATGTCCGTCCAATCGAAGCAAGGGGGTGATCTGACCGGATCCGAACCGGGGTTCGAGATTGCCGTATTCGTCGAACAGGGCGTCCTCGGCATGATCGATCTCTCCGAGCACGGTCCAATAGACCTGCCGGCCGAGAAGAGACTGCGGATAAAGATCGCTGCGGGCGACTTTGGCCGCGCGTTCCAGCCGGCCGATCGGCATTCGGTCCTTGTTCAGGATACGGAGCTTGAGTTCATCGACGATCGCCCCTTCCGGAGCGCTCGCCTCGTGAACCGTGAAGCGCAGATAGCGGCTGGTCGTGGTCCGCCAGTAAAAGCTGTCGTAGTCGCCGTTGCCGAGGATGATACGGCCCACCTCCCGGAAGCTTTCGCCGTCGTCGGAAAGATGCACCGAAAAATCGGTCCCGTATGCCGCTCCCCACTGGACCAGCACGCCGAGAGGAGACCGGGTATAGCCGAAATCGACGGTTATGCTCTCGCCGGGCGGAAGCGTGACCGGCGAACGGCCCAGCGCCATGACGCGGCCGGGTTCTTGCGCGGACGCGGCCCGGTCCGGAGCGTACAAGTTGATCTCGACGATTTCGAGGCCCCGTTCCGGTTCCGGATCAGTGCACGTCCAGCGCACGAATCGGGCTTCCGTCGCCGGAAATGCGAACACGTCCAGCCCGCCTTCGCCGTGTCCGGTGGCACAAAGAGGCGTCCACACCTGGCCGTCGAGCGAGGACAGGAAGGAATACGTCTTGGGCGCGTGCCGGCCCCAATAAACCTCGAGCCCTCCCATGATCGCGTTCCGGCCCAGGTCGATCTCGAGCCAAGCGTCGGTGGCGGCTTCGCACGCCCACTGCGTGGAGTAGGAATCATTGATGGCGGCTCGGGGATCTCCGCTGCTGGCTGTCGCCGTCCATTGGCTCTTGTCGGGAAAATTCATTAGCGCTCCGCGGTCGGGGTGTATCGATTCGCTCGGAAGATTAGCATGGTCGCAGGGGTCGCCAGGCTACCGGCGCCGGTGCGTGCTCAGGCTCTCGTTCGGATGCGCAGCATTTCATTACCGCCTCTCTGCAACTCGTAATCGACTTTCTCCACCGTCACCTCGAAACCTTCCGATGCGAGTTCCTCGATCAGCGGCTGCAGGTAGGGCGGCGGCTGCAACATCAGTGTCAGCAGCGGAAAAATACGCGCTTCCGGGGCCAGGCGCAGCATTTCGCGTACCGATGCCCGATGAAAGTCATAGCTCAGATGGTCCGAATACAAAAACAGGAAATGCGAACACAGCGCCAGTTGGAAAGCACGTTTCCCGAAATCGATGCTCGGTAGCTCGCCCACGACATAACGCCCTTCACGCTTTCCGGTTTCGTAGTCGGACAAGAAACGGCGCAAGACATTCACGCGGTTTTCTTTCAGATGTTCCGGCGACTCGTGATAGGTCCAAACCCAATCGTCGGAGCTGGCTTCGACCTGGGCGATGATAGCATCAACGACCGAATAGAATTGTTTTTCGATTTCGTCGGAGCTGAAAACGTACAAGGGATCAACCGAAACCACCGACTTGCCCATGCCGAACATTTCGGCATTGAAACTCGCCGGACCGTCGCCGACGCCGACAATGGTCTTGTCGAGGTCGGCCTCGGACAACGCGAACATGCTTTTGTACTCCGCCAGGGAGCGGCCGAAGGGGACGACCTTTTCCAGTTTCATGACCATGTGACTCGCTTTCCTCCCGGCCGGGCCAATGCTTATCCGGCAATTGTAACGACATAATTCCGATACATCTTGTTGCCCTCGTTCTTTGTCCGAGCCGGATTCGGTTATCATCGGGGCAACTTTTCCCACAACCCCTCTCGATAGCGCAGCCGGCCGGTAAATATCCCGACGCACGGCAGCCCAGCGCCGGGCGGCTTCAAACCAATTCTCGGAGAACATTGATGAAAGACAAGCAATTCGTGCGGTCCGTTTACGGGGTGCCCATGCCCGGGATTCTGTACGGGACGGCCTGGAAAAAGGAGCGCACGGCGGCTCTGGTCGAACAGGCCATCACCGCGGGATTTCGCGGCATAGACACTGCCTGCCAGCCCAAGCATTATGACGAGCCGGGCGTCGGCGCCGGCCTGGCGGCTTGTCTCGAGGCCGGGTTGAGCCGCGCCGAACTCTATGTCCAGAGCAAATTCACGCCCGCGCGCGGACAGGATCCGGACCGCATGCCGTATGACCCGAACGCCTCAGTGACCGAGCAAGTCGCCCGGTCGTTCGAGACCTCCCTGAAGAATCTCCAGACCTCGTATCTCGATGGGCTGGTGCTGCATTCTCCTTACCCGGACGAACCGGACACCCTGGAAGCCTGGCGGGCCATGGAAGCGCTCTACGAAACCGGCGCCGTCAAGCAACTGGGCATCAGCAACTGCTATAAGCTCGAACAACTCGAGCAGCTCTATCGCAAGGCCACCGTCAAGCCCGCCGTGGTCCAGAACCGTTTCTACGCCGAGACCGAATACGACCGTGACATTCGCGCCTTCTGCCGGAAGCACCGGATCGTTTACCAGAGTTTCTGGACGCTCACCGCGAATCCCAAGGTGCTCGCCCACGACACCTTGCAGGGCCTGGCCTCGAAATACCAACGCACCCCCGCGCAGGTATTTTTTCGCTATTTGACCCAGATCGACATCGTCCCACTGACCGGCACCACCTCGGAAGCCCACATGCGGGAGGATCTCGCGATCTTCGACTTCGAACTGACACCCGGCGAGTGCGATGCGGTGGCGCGCTTGCTTTGACCGCAAATTCCTGCGGACCCGGCTGTGGCGAAAAAAGCGTTACAAAATAAAAACCCATGTCATGAATGCATTACGAAATAGTGCCTATATGCTTTTCTGAAAAAAACGCTATAAGTGCTTATGGAGCGCTCATATCGCTCCGAGCGATGTTTGCGGCGTCGTCGGCCAAGTGGAATCATGAAACGGGGACGAGATTCGCCGTTGGCTTGTTTACTCTGATGGTTCGATGCCCGTTTCGTAGGCGCCGGTTGGCGTAGACCGCTGGGCAGACATTCATTAGTCTCTGAAAGGAATTCCAGGGCTAATGCAACTTTTCATGCCCTCATTCAGAGCTCAAATGGGTTGAGCTTTTGTGTGCCAGGAATCATGGTTATCAAGGAGATTACCCATGAAAACACTCCTCACGTTCGTTTCCGCTCTGTTTTTCACGATTGCCGTCTCACCCTCCGCTTATGCAAGACCCTGCGCCGGAAACCAAGGCGGTTTCACGCTGACTTGCAGGGGCGGTTTTCCAATCCAGAACCATGGGGGGGAAAACACCAGTCGCAAGGATATAACTTTCGTCAGATCGCCGAATGCCGCGGGATCGAGCGGAAGGACCCTGGCTCCCGGAACCTGTGCCTGGGAGGACCGTCCGGTGAGCCCCAATGAGCCTGCGCGCTTCTATTATTCCGTCTCCACCACGAATGCGGGAACGCAAGGCTGGTTCAACTTGGTGTCCCAATGCACTTTCAATAACCGTTGCACGGTCGAAGTGTGCGTCAGGAACGACGGGGCAGGCAATCTGCAAGTCCTGACCAACCACGCCATCGTGCGGTTTCCGTTTTAGCTCGTGGCAAGAACCACGCTGAAACAACTCGTGGGCTATTTTCGAGCACCTCTTGTTATTCCAAATCGCTTTCAGTCAGGCATTAATTCTCGTAGGGTGGGTTAGGCGCACATCAGCATTGACCGACGGCTGATCACTGCGCGTCGCGTGCGCCGTAACCCACCGGGCGACTTCCCATCGGTGGGTTACGCGGAGCCTGTCCTGAGCTCCGTCGAAGGGCTAACCCGCCATCGACGGGTTTCGCTCCGCTCTACCCATCCTACGATGAATGTTCACTCGAGTGCCGAATGGAATTACAGCCGGCCGTCCGTCATATTCATTTCGACACCCCCGCCGCAACGCGGCCTCTTTTTATAAGGTTCCAAGATAAGCATCGAGCTGCTCGAGTCCTCCGCCCCAGCCCTTGCCGTGTTCGGAACGAGAGGCCTCGAAGGCTTCGGCTTCTTCTTTGGCCGGATTAATCGGTTGCCAGATTAACTGCAATTTGGTCTTGCCGCCCACCTCCTCCAGCTTGATGGTGGTTCTCAATTCTCTCGGCCAATGAGGCATCTGCGGATTGGGCAGAATCTCGCCCGCTTGGTTTGAATTGTACTGCCTGAAAACAAGGCTCTCCGGTGGGTTGATTTCTTCGTATTTGGTCAAAAACCAATCGTCGTGGCGCATTGTATTCTCGAGTCAATATCGTTGGCTCTACCGTCAATTCGTTTTCATTGCTCATCCTTCACCTCTTTTGATTGGACTGAGGCTGATGCTGGAATGTGAGAACTGCGCCCAATCTCCCCGTTCAGGCACAAGAATGCGATTACATCGCCATTTTTAAGAAAACCTTCTGGAACATCCGAGTCACCAAAAGGATTAAATATGGCGACGAGTAGTGCCTTCGGCGGCCCGCGTTCGATCCAATCGCAAATGTCGCTTTAGTCGCGACCTTCCTGCGTCCGCCACGCCTACGTACGTCGCTTCGCTCTGCACTCCGGCAGGGCTCCCACAAATGACGTGACGCCGTGTCGGTTGCCTTATGTTTGATCTCCGCTGCGCTACCGCTACGACTCCGATCAAGCATCCGGCCCTACGGCTACGCGGGGGGCGACGCACTTCGCTGCGCTGCCGCTACGCTTCCTGTGCCCGTCATGGCCGATCGGTTAAAAAGCACGCTTCAGCCTGCGCTACGAGTACGAGCTCCACCCCTGCGTGCTGACCAAACCACCCCGAACCCCGACGCTAGAAGCCAGAACGCGGACGGTAAGGGAACTTGCCCAGCGGGCGGTATCGCCAAAGGTTCGAGATCGATTCCAGCGCGGCCGCTCGCAGTCGGAGAGAAAAGAAATAGATTGGAATCTCCAAACTCCTGGAATAGCTCTAAAGTTAAGCCGTCACTCCAATCGCCGAAGTCCGGCCTGCCGAACAATTCGACGGTTGCGGTAATCCCTCCAGTACTGGTCCAATGCATTACGGCGCTCGATTTCACATCATCCTGAGTGAATTCCTGACCTCCCACGGATAGGGTGAACTCGGTAACGGGGGTGTACTCGTTTGAGGATTCGTGCCGGTCGAACACAAAACTTCCGCTTACCGGCGTCCCGAGTACGACACCGGGAACCGTGGCGTCGACGACATCCAATTCCGCGTAATAATGCAGCCTTGTGATCAACGCAGCCTGGGCGTCCGATACTGCGCCAATCGATGGACAAAGGTTGATAAGAATTACACTCAGTGAGAAAACCCATCGCCGATGTAGCTTCATCGAAACTCTCCTTTTTGGACTGGTGTGAATGGAAATTGACGAGGTATAGGCCAAACATCGATGGCAAACGTCATGGTTAGGCCAATGGAGAGTAACTAAAGGAAATATTTGAATATTTCAAAGGAAACTTGCTGAATTGATGATAAGCGTCACAAATAAAATTCAATTTTGGTCAAGCGACTTCCGCCCGAGGCTCATCCAAGGTCAACCGTTGCCTGAGTAGGCCCGATGGAGCGCCCCGATTCTCCATTCCGAAAACGTCAGGATGGCCAAAAACGATGAAGGAATCTCTCGCACGAGAGACGGCTACATTCAGCATATTTGGGCCTCGATCGTAGAACTTGCCGGTGCCTTTATCGTTGATGCCGTAGACGCTGGAAAACAGCACCAGCAATCGCTCATCGCCCTGCAGGCTATGCACCGTTCCCACAGTCAGACCATAAATGTCCCGTCGGTGCAGTTCAGTGCGGATCAACGACGCCTGCTTGCTGAACGGTGTAACGATACCCACGGACATTTTCAGCACCGCGTCGTCGCTCTTGTCCGCCAGCCTCGGGTCGGTCCGGCGCGCATAGTTCAGAATGTTCTCCCGCTCCGCGCTCAGCCATTGCGCGATCCGTTTAGCCTCTCCCGGGTTGCCGCGGCTCCCGCCATAGGAACGTGAGGGCTCTTCGACCGGAACCATGGAAAGAACGCCCCATGGCACCTCTATCTCGGGATCGCCGCGCAGCGGCTCGAGTACACCCTGGTAAACGAGCGCGTTGCAATAACCCACGATGTCGTCATAGCAGCGCCGATGCTCGGTGAGGTAGAGTCCGCGCTGCAGTTTGGGAAACTGATGATAACGGCACTGGCGCTGAGCGATACGCATCAGGTTGCCGCTGCTCGCCGGCAATCCGCTGGCGAGCCAGAAATCGTCATAGGAACGTTCGTCTTCCAGCAGGCCATAGCGTTCGAGGTTGGCTCGGTCCACACTCGCGGGCACGCTCCATACCGGCTCGATCTGGTCGGTATCTCCCACGACCAGCGCACGCTTCGCCAACGAGAAACTCGCTGCGGAAACCTCCGGCAGCGCCTGCCCTGCCTCGTCGACGATCAGCAGATCAATCTCGTTGAATAGCGGGATATCCATCCACACCTCGTCCCGAAATTGTCCTGCCATAAAAGTCGAAGGCGTCATGAAGAAGGTCGACACGAAGCAAGGCGTCAGCTTGGCGAAACGGCGCAATTTGCGTTTCACCTTCTCCGGCGACTTCCTGTCCGAGTCATTGCCGGCCAGGAAGTCATCGAGTTCCAACAACCAGCGCGCTTCCCAGTAGTGGGTCGCCAGCTTGAACAGCTCAAACCGCAGGACACGGTCGTTAATCTCGTTGATCTGCCCGGCAAGCGTTTTCGACTTCAAGGTTCGGGGCCGGTGACGAGCAACCCAGTCACCGAGCTTCTCCCGGGAGATTCGATACCGCACGGCCAGCGCCTTGAGCTTGGCAAGCATTTGCGTGAGGCTTCCGAGCGCCTCTCGACAGTGATCGATCTGCTCCCGGAACCAGCCTTCCACGGCAGCGTCGGAGTGATCGTTCAAAGTCACGTTCCACCGGTTCAACAAGCGGGCTGTCTTGCGATATTCCTCCCGTCTCAGGGATGCGCCTATGCCGGGCACGAGCGATAGCAAACGCACCCGGAAAGAGCGCCGCTCCCACAGATCGTACAGTTCGTCGAGGCGGGACCTGAGCCGTTCATAGTCTGCTTTGGCACCATCCAACTGCTCGCGCTTGGTTTCGATCCCGGCGTCGAGCGCATCGATGTCGCCGCAGATTTCCATAACATCATGCTCGACGGCCTGATAGTCCTCCAGCAATGCGAGCCCGGACACCATCTCTGCCCGGCGGTTCATCATGGCCTGGTGCAGAGCCTTCCGGACCTCTCCGGGGCCGGCCGCCGAACCCGCCAGCCATTGCTCCGCGCACCGCAGGAATCGAGAGCGGGCACGCTCGAAATAGTCCCGCGTCTGCCAGGCCCGCATGCAGCCTTCGCCGCGCGGTCCGTGATACAGATAAGGATTCTCGCCGTTCGCCTTGTTGCCGGCACAGCAGTAGAGCCCATAGCTGTCCAGCTCCGGCAGCCACCGCCCCTGGAGGCGTTCGTCGAGACCCGCCTCATCCACCTTGGCAAAACTCTCCAGGATATTGGTCACGGCCTGGTTGTTGCTGGAGGCCGCCACGATCAGCGGCGGCTCTTTTTCGTCCAGCGCGGCCTGCGTCCACAAGCTGGCGACGACCGAACGCAGCAGGGTAGTCTTGCCGGTGCCCGGCGGACCGTTGACGGCAAGAATCTCGCCGTCTTCCTGACTCAGGAAGTGGTGCAAGGCGTTACGCTGCTTGGAGGAAAGCGGAAACTCTCCGGTCATTTGCCCAACATGCCGGCGGGCCAGGCCGGTGTCCGACTCGAGATCCTGGTTCAACTTCAGCGGCGGCGAGTTCCGGCCGGCATAACGGCGAAACAGCAACGGAAGTTCATCCTTTTCTCCCAGGGCATCCAGCACCTTGAGCAAATTCTCCTTGGCACCGACGATCGGCAGCGCCTCGACCTGCAACAGGCTCTGCTCGGTCTGCTCGTAGTCGGCATGAATCGCCAATTCGAACAACGACGTGCCGGGCTGACAATCATTCGGTGCGATATACTCCGCCCCCGTCACCGAACAAAGCATGTGCGTGCAATAGCCTACCAGCTCCGACCAGCTCGCTATCCCTTCGAACGGATGTTCGGTCAGAAAGGCATCGACAGTTGCGACGTCGGCGATGAGCTCCGCCGCGCTCTCGTTCGGCGACAGCCACTCTCGCGGAATCCACGGCGCTTTGCCGGCAGGCCGCAACTGGCCATTACGGTCAAGCCGTACGAAGACCACCAATGGCAACAACACCTGACGCTTGCGACTGTCACGAGCGCCGCCGCGGTAGCGCTGCAAGTCGACACGCGGGAACATCAGCGATTCGACTTCTACCGGCGGCTTCTTGCCCTGCCCCCGGTAGCGGGCCCAGATGGTCTCGGCCCGGTCGGGAGGAATCCGCCCGCTCAGCCAAACTTGACGATCCAAAGCCACGTAGTTCGCGTGCGGATTGAGCTGCTTGTCCGATCCCAACACGGGGAGAAGCGCTTTATCCTCGGGACACAAGCGATCAGCGTCGATCAATGATTGCCGGAAATAACGGGTCAAATTCTGCAAATATCCCATTGTCGAGAATTTCCTTTCTATTCGCCTTTATCAACACTCCGCATCGAACAAGGTCCGATTAGCGAGCCGCTCTGAATTACTTTATTTCATTCGGCGAGGGTCTTGATTTTTGAATCGAACCCAACGGTAAGTCGGGCAAGTAAGACTACTGATTTGGAAAGCCAAAGGAAGGATATTTCTTGTAAGCCCAAGCTGATTTCGTCGTCGGCTCAGGCTTACATTTGTTGGAAAAAACTTTGCACAGTTGCTTGGCGCTCATCCGCCTTATTAGCGCCGTTCCGGCGTTGTTCGGCTGCGTTTCATTTTGTCCGGTCTCCTATGCGCTCGGTGCCGATCTGCCTGCGTTCCGGGCATATCTCACCGAATGCAATCCAAAACATATTCGGGCACACCGTTTCCATGACATGGAAGTGCTCTCCAGGCAGTTTTTGCCGTTCCTTGTTCATCCGGTTCCATGATCGATAGGGATACCTAGGCTCTCTTCTCGACGTTCCGATTAAGACCCGGTTAGGTCCTGACATCCACTGGCCTTCGGCTGGAGGAGTAATAGCCGGTGACACTGCCAATGAAAGTGGCACAGGGGGCCGGGACCTCATGAAAGTATTCGTTGCACGCGACGCCGAAGCCCGGCACCGGTGTCATCGAGAAAATGACCAGCGCGGTAGGGACGATCGGTTAAGGATATTTGCTCGCGGTCCGCCGCTTGGTTGCGATTCCGGCACCAGCCCACAATTCCTACGAACTAGTTCTTACGAATCAGTTCTTAAGAACTTTTCTCACGGTTACTAAGCCTAATCGCAGTATAACCGGCCCCGGCAGACCACATGATTGATGGTGATCGAGTATCGACAGGGTAGAGCCCGCCTCGTAAACCGGATGCTGGTTGGTAATCCAAAAGTTATACATGGAATATCGTTATGGAAAGGACACTTTCTCTCGCCGCCCTGATAGGGCTGGCCAATTTCGCATTCATCGCCATTCCCGCCACGGAAGCCGCCCAGTTCACCAATGGGGGCAATCTTCCTTATGGAGGGAGCGCATGCATGGATGTTCTCAATGGTGCTACGGAGCCGTTTACACCTGTTCAAGTCTGGACCTGCCATGGATGGTTAAATCAGCAGTGGAGTATGCAGGGGTTCACCATCTATGGAATCGGCTCGACGGGCAGGAGGCAAAATTGCCTGGATGTGGCCGGTGCCAGGACAGCAGCCGGCACGAATGTCAACTTATATCCCTGTAATGGAACGGTCGCCCAGCAATGGTATCTTTATAACGGCAGACTTTACAATCCGAATAGTAATAAATGTCTTGATGCGGGTAATCGTGCCAACGGCACCCGACTCGTCATTAATTTCTGCTCGACCGCAGCAAGCCAGCAATGGCAAATTAAATAACACTATTATCAAAAACCATGGCCGCATATTGTGCGGCCATGGTTCGAAGCCATATGCAAACACATGCTAGACGATCTCGCTTATTGATCCTGTTATCACTAATACTCTTAGTTTTCACCATAAACAAATTCTTCTTTGGCGATGCCGATAACCGGATACAGAACTTGGAAAAGTCTGAATCACCTGAAGACAAAGGTGAGCCTCGGTCAGTCAACCTCCCATTAACATCACCCAAGTCTATGACGGGCGGGATCAATCGGGGCACGGTGCAGCCTCCGCCAACCGTCAATGAATCTGAAACGATTCCGGGGATTGTGGACGAGTCGGCTCTGCCGGACGAAACCACCATTCCTTCCGATTTACTGTATTTGGATACTCAGCCTATCGAAGTTGATTCCGAAACAGCAGAGGATTCATGGCGGAACGATGAGTTCGAAACCGGAACCATAGACGGGGCAGATGCCGATATACCTGACGCCGGCACCATCCCCTCGGAATTGCTGGAGTTGGACAACGAACCAGCCGTACTGGAATAAGCGCATGGAGGAAAAAGAACGGGGCACGCTGTGCTGCCCCGGACTATCGATTTAGTCCGCCCATCGCGCTTGTTCCAAAATTGGAAGGTAAAACCTTCAGCGTACCCGGCGGAGCTGCGTTTTCGGTTTACGCCTTCAGCCTTCTTCTGACGCTCATTAGACTCAAAATGCCCGCTCCGATTAGAAGCGAGCTGGCCGGTTCAGAAACCGGCACTGCTCCGGGAGAATGAGCGGTTAGTACTCGGATGGTGTCGCCGGGACTGGATGCACGAAAATGAAAATTTATTCTCCGAGCATTATTCGCGTCGATAGATACCGAATCATCGGCTTCAAGGCCTCTTGCATTTGGATTCAAGTACGCGACGTCCGTATTCGCAAGGGAATCACTTGCGGCAAGCTTTGATAACGTTGTTATGATTCCAAGTACATCCGAGTCGAATTCGATAAACCCGAATACATCTTCGATCTGAGCCGGATCGAAAACTATGGAATGACTCGCAACCTCGATACCTGCGGCTATATTCGAGCCGACATCGACACTAAGCGCTGTTGCGAGAACGATATTCTGATCTTCGTCGAAACCTCGCACGTTAAAGTCTTGGAAATTGTCATTTCCAACCGTAAAGCCTACAGGTATAGGATTAACGTATATAAATGATCCGCCTTCAGCGAGAGCAGACCCACCCGTAATGCCGCCGGTAATGATGGTAGCATTGGAGCTTCCAGCCGCACCGAGCATCATCAACCCGCTCGCCAAGCTTGCCAAGCTTGCCATAAGTTTCGGCTTCACCGATCTTCCGAAGATTCTCATCCTTAGTACTCTCTATTTGCGTTAGATAAAATAGACGCCGCAAATGACGTATTGATTACCGTCAAAAATGAAGCCGAATGGGGGACATAAGGGTTCATCAGGGCGCGGTTTTGATTGGATTTCCGGGGATGTCGCACAAGATTGCGAAATCGAGTCCAACCCAGCGCGCAGTCTAATAGGGGAACTCCGTCTCAAAATGTGAACTAGGTCGGACTTTTGGCGCTTGAGCTGATATTTCCATCAGCAAAGGCTTGCATGCATTCTGAAGAACCGTTTGGCCCGGCGAGCCCCCCAAAAGCGCACCGGGCGCAAGAAAAAGCCCGAAGAAATTTGCTCGATCTTAATCCGGGCAAAGCATGTAGCGGACCGTCGAAACGCAGCGCCCACAAGAGGCTTGCGGTCCACGGCCGTCTCTTTCATCAAAAAATGCTTCGCTCATTGCAAACGGCGCATCGTTATTCTTAATTGCCGCCTGGATAAGTTTCGGCGCAGCGCACTGGTAGCTGAAGGTTTGCAGTTTTGAACTGGGTCCGCTTCCGTCGGTAGCCAGCTCGTGGCGCTTGTTCAGGATCGGCTGTTGTACCGTTGCCATCCCGGCATATTTCCAATGGAGAATGTTCTCGACGATGGCTTTAATGTTTTCGTCGTCTTTCTCGCCGGAATGAGCCGCCCAACATTTCTGTCTTTTTGTAATGAGCACTCCCAGCATGACTTTGGAACGCAACTTCGGCATCTTCCCTTTCGCATTCGGAACGGCCCGGCGGAAGTATGCAAGGTCGTTTTGCGCGTTGGCGATGGCCTCGCGAAGTGCCAGCAACGAACCCCAGCTATCGCCATCCTGCTTGAGCGTGTGCAGTACAGCCGGTTCGCCGCAATGCGGGCAGCGCTGCATCGAGATAGCGTTGCCGCTTTCGACCATCCCGTAGCGGACGCTATCGTTTTGGTCCTTGACCAGCTGCAGCATCGTGGCGCCGAAATACATGACGGCACCCGCCCGGGGTCCCGAGATGACGAGCGCATTCCACGCGTGCGTTTCACCGGTCCAATCACCTTTATTACCGACCCACTTGCGAAAACGCCCGTCGACATACGTGCCGCGCGTCACGAGGCCGCCAATCTCCGTCTTGCCATCCTCGCCGCGTGGCGGCACGTCGTTCTTCAGTAAGCGTTCGGCGGTACCCGGACTTGTGGTCGCAGTGGCGAACGGTTAAGTGGTCGCTTGTTACGCCCCGGGCAGCTTGCAGTTGTGAGGAAGCAGGCTGTCGATGTCCTTCTGCTTGGTGGAAGGCAGGCGGTTGAGGACATCCTTCAGATAGGCCTCCGGATTGATGCCCAGCTCCTTGCAGGTCTGGATCAGGCTGAAGACGGTGGCGGCGACCTGGCCGCCCTTGGGCGAGCCGAGGAACAGCCAGTTCTTGCGGCCGATGGTCAGCGGGCGGATGGCCCGTTCGCTCCGGTTGTTGTCGATCTCCAGGCGACCGTCTTCGGTATAGCGCTCCAGCGCCGGCCAGTTCTTGAGGGCATAGCCGATGGCCTGGGCAGTGGGGGTCTTGGGCGCCAGCTGGCGCAGCCGGTCTTCGAGCCAGGCCTTGAACTCGGCCAGGATCGGCCGCGCCTGTTCCTGCCGTAGCTTTCGGGTGCCTTCGGCGTCGAGTTGCTGTTCCTTGGCCTCCCGTTCGATGGCGTAGAGCCGGCCGATGTACTCCAAGGCCTCATGGGCGCTGATGCGCTTGCCGTTCTCGGTCTGTCGGGCAATCTCGAAGAACTTGCGGCGCGCATGCGCCCAGCACGCCACTTCCAGGACCTTGCCCGCGGCGAAGATCTGGTCGTAACCGGCATAGGCGTCCGCCTGCAGGTAGCCGCTGTAGCCTTCCAGTTTGGCCTTGGGATGCTTGCCCGCCCGGGTTTCGGTGTGGTCATAGACGACGATGGGCGGCGAGTGGCCGGCGTATACCCAAAACCGGGTTTCCCGCGTCTTGCCGCGGTCCTGCACCGCCACAGTGGTGTCGTCCGAGAAGATCACCGGCTGTTGCTTGAGCAACGCCAGCATCCGCTCGACCAAGGGCTGCAGCTGCCAGCCGCTCTGGATGACCCAGTCGCACAACGTGGTGCGGGCAATGGGGACACCCTGGTGGGCAAAGATTTGCTCGATGCGGTACAGCGGCAGGTGATAGCCGTATTTGGCCATCAGCAGATGTGCCAGAAGACCCGGCAGAGGGATGCCCTGCTCGATGATTTGCGGCGGGGCCGGTACCGTGGTCAACTGCCCTTGGCACTTCGCGCAGGCGCACTTTTCCCGCCGCGTTTCCACGACCTTCAGTTGCGCCGGGACGTAATCCAAGCGTTCGGAGCTTTCGTAGCCGATCACCGGCCGTTCCTCACCGCAGGCAGGACACTGCCGGTCTTGTGCCGACAACGGCAATACCACGATCTCTCGCGGCAGATGCGCCGGCAGTGCGGTGCGCTTCGGTTGATTCTTGGCGGGCGATTGCACCACCACCGTCTTGAACGCCACCGGACTGGCGACGGGGGCGTCCTCGGGCACCTCATCCCACAGCGGCAGTTGGTCGATGTCGGGGAGGGTCGCCAGTCGCTCGGAACGGGCGCCGAACAGCAGCTTCTTCAGCTGCGCCAGGTCGAATTCCAGCCGTTCGATGCGCGCCTCGCGCTGGGCCAGGGTGGCCTTTAGAGTACGATTTTCTTCGGCGAGAGCGGCGGCATTCATGGCTGCCATTATACCCGGTGGACCACCCGAAAGCCCAGCTCTGATGCGGGTTTCAGGCACTTTCGACTCAGCCGACCCGACCCGCGCGAACCGCGCGGAAACGGGCCACCGTCAGGTCCACGCCTTCCAGCAACAGCAGCAGGTCCGAGCGCGAAATCGTCCCCTGAACCGGCTTGCGGAAGCGGCCGTTCTCCAGCCGCTTGTAGGCCAGCCAGAAACCGTGACGATCCCACCACAACAGCTTCACCTTGTCCCGGCCCCGGTTGAAAAACACGAACACCGCACCCGATAACGGCGAATACCCCAGACTGCTCTCCACCGCCAGCGCCAAACCATCGATGGACTTGCGCAAATCGACCGGCTCGGCCACCACATACACCGCCGCCGCACTCAGAATCGTCGCCAGCATCACGAGACCAATGCGGCCACCACCTGCTTCAACAACCCGGCATCGAACCCCGGTTTCACCTCGATGCGAACCCCGCCCACCGACAACCACAGACCACCGACTGCTGTCTCACCGCCATCTACCCGCATCAACGTCAGTGGCGCCACCACCGCTGGCTGCGCTACGCGTCGACGCCAGTAGATGAACGCCGCATAGCTGACCGCCTCGCGCGCACACCAAGCGCGCACCGACAACCCACTCCCTGCCTGTTGCTCCAGCAGGACTCGCCAATGCATCTCTCGTTCTTGTTTCGTCATCGCCATCTCCTCCTCTTCGGGAATATGGCGATACTGTGACTCAGGCGCTAATCGGTGGGAATTATGCGGACAGCCGGACGCTTACGTTCTTCAGCTGGTACAACATGATTACCCCCTCCTAATTGAATTAAGTTGCTTGTGGTTCGGTTGCTTGACCGGAAGTCAACAGCCAATAAGCGTATAAGCCTGTCGTCTGCGGCCGCGCATGTCGGAACACGGCTTGCGAAGAGCCTGCACAGGAACCAGTTGAACTGTTGAGCCCCCGGAGAAAGAGTAGCTGATCCGCCTCTTTCCGTTTCGATGACAGGGGAGTCAGGAGAAATGCGATCGGTACGGAAGGATTTTTCGGCCACTGACCACAAGTACATCGCCGGCACAGCCCAGACCGGGCTGGCCGGGCTTCAAGGCACTCGCCTTTATCGATGACTTCCAAACCGGTCTCAAGTCGATGATGTTGCTACGCGGTGAACTTTCGGCGTTGGTGATATCGTGCTTGCGAAGATTCGCGGCCTCTTTTTGGGTCGGACTTGATATTCACTAGACAATAGAGTTGTACCTGATGCAAATGCATGGTATTGATAGCCCAATTGTTTCTCAAACAAATCCGAATATAAAAACCTTCCGTGATCTACGACAAATTTAGCCAAATAACCGATGACCGCATCGTGGCATCGTTGATTGGAATGCCCAAGGCGAAGTTCACAGCCCTCGTCAAAGTATTCGAGTCGGCCGCTCTCGCCATCGATCGAGAGCGTGTCTAAAAGGGCGAAATAAAACACGTTAAACAGGGCGGCCCTAAAGGTTATCTTGATTCTTACGAGAAAAAGCTGTTTTTCGTTTTGTACTATTTTAAAACCTATCCCACTTTTGACGTTCTGGGCTTTCATTTCGGTTTTAGTGGCGGACATGCCCATGCCCACATCGACCGGTTGCTGCCGGTTTTAGTGCGAGCGTTGACAAGCCTCAACGTCATGCCGGAGCGCACGCTAACAACCCCAGAAGAATTCTCTCAACTCATTGATCAATATAAGAACATAGCGATCGATGGCGTGGAGGTCGCTTGCGTTCGACCCCAAGATGAAACTGAACAGGAAAAGCATTACAGCGGAAAAAAAAAGACATACGCTCAAATCCCTCGTAATCTCCGACTTTAATCGAAGGATATTGTTTTTGTGCTGCATTGTGGCAGGCAGCGTACATGACTACACACTCATGAAAGATGTCTTCACGCCGGGTTCAGCGTGGTTCGAGAAGGTCAATTTATGGCTTGACTTAGGATTTCTGGGCGTGGACAAAGATTATCAAAGTACCCAAATATATCTACCCCACAAGAAACCTAGAAAATCCAAGAAAAACCCTAATCCGACATTGACGCCTGAGCAGAAGAAACAGAACAGAAAACAAGCCGCCACGCGGGTCATCGTTGAGCATGCCATCGGTGGCATGAAGTTCTTCCACTGCATGATGCATCGGATTAGAAATCATCTGGGTCACTTCGTGGATTATTTTTTCTCACTTTCCGCCGGGCTTTGGAACTACAAACTCTGTTGATTTACAATTGTTTAGCATCGGAAACAATTCTAATGTTCACCCTTCGACCGCCAGTAATCGCAAAAATTTAAATTTGCTGTAGCGGCCGGGAGAATATTATTTACAGCCGCCAATACTTAGGTTTTCATCGCAAGGCACTATATCCTCCAAATCTTCCAGATTGCTCAGAGCATCTTGACCACAAAGTAGTTTTATATTTTTATTTTCTATTCTTTGACCACTTATCGTAACACCTTTTTCTTTAACATAAGGCCTTGATTCAGCATCGTAATTATCGAAAATCGTATAATTAACGTTATTATTACTAAAGCTTAGGGTAAGTTTCGAAACTTGAAAACGAGTATATCTTGCAAACAAGAAACTCGATGGTGACATTTCTTTTTCAGCAGGATACTCGAGCTCTATTGCGCCTTTACGCCCAAATCTATACTGAAGATAGCCACTATCATTGGATAAGTTTTGCGACGTGCAAACCGAAAGAATGTTTGCACTGTTTTTTATCTTGCAGTTAAAAATAATTTTTTCGTTAGTGTTGCATAGCGATACATTTGGACGCAGCATGTTTTTCGCATAGACACTTTGAGCAGGATAAAATACAGCACATGCCATTATTGAGATTAACCCAAAACAGGGTATTTTCATTTTTAACATGGCGAGACCAAATAACTTATTTTTTAACCAGAGCGTTATATGCCTTTTCTATCTTTTTATGGTGGTGGGTCAATTTAGTTGAAAGCAGTGGCGATTAATGAAGAGGCCGATCACCCCATCGTGAAGCAACTCAGATTTTGAAAAGCAGATCGTTTTGCGAGTTAAGCGCTTGATGCGAGTGCGTAACAAAAGGTTTTTGTTTTCGATCTTTTGCGTATATTTCTTACCAATGACGTGCTGGTTTGCCGGAATGAACGCCGCATAGCTTGGCCAATCATCGGTGTAATAGGTTCGAATATTGAAAACGCGCAGGTTGGCGATCAATTGTTCGCAAACGTCCTCTTTGCGCCGCCCAAACACAAATGACAAAATGCATCCGGTGGCGGCGTCGATGGCGTACCAAAGCCAACGTTGGTTCTTCTTGCGAGCCACATAGCTCCACTGTTCGTCCGCCTGAACATCCATCGGCGAATCAAAGAGATGCCTGATTTCCACGGCGATTTCCCGAGAGCTAAGGATTCACCGTGACCACTTCGGTGGACTTTTTTTCAGTGTAGACATGACTGTGTTTTTCCCAATCCCGAGAACACGAGCGGTATCTCGAATACCACTGCCATTCATCGCCATGTCAACAATCTGTTCTTTGATACCGGACTCGTAGGCCCGGTAAATGTATTCGGTCTTGAAGGTGCGCCCACAGTGCTTGCAACGAAAGCGGGGGTAACCACTCTGTGTACCATAGCGCACCACATCGGAACTTTTACAGTAGACATTATCGGAAACCACCTTTCATAACCGGAACAGAGGAAAAGGCCGGCTATCAATAACTCTGGTTTCGGCAGTAGCTCCTGTAATTGTGCAGGCCGCAGGCCAATTCAATGACGACATCGTCGTAGCCTTCCTTGGTGTTCCTGAACACGTCTTTGACGACGCGGCACCGCTTGATTCCCGAGATGATGTGTTCGATGATCACGCGGATGCTTGAGTGGAGCCGGTTGGCCTCCTGGTCGTCGGCCGAAAGCCGGCCGTTGCGCGGCCTCTTCTTCGGCTGGTGGACTGTGACATTCGCCAGTTCGTGTCCCTGGAAGCCGCTGTCGCGATACAGCTCGACGCCGTCGGGGAACCGGGTCCCTTCTTCGTCGCAGATCTTCTTGTCGTGCTTCTTGCCCTCATGGGTCGAACCCAAGTACTTGACCTGCCTGTCCTCCAGGCCGCCGACAAGGTTGTTCTTCACAGTGTGGCATTTTTTTTACCGCTGTAGTGGATGCGTTGCCCCAGGTCGTTGACGGGGCGGTTGATGCGCCTTTCCGTCCCGTCTATGCCCAAGTCCTGCCGCGCCTCCTGCTCCAGCCTGGACAGCATCTCCTCGGTGAGCCGGGCGGGCTTGTGCCCGCGGGCGTCAAGTGTCTTGTTGAGCACCCTGCTCAACAGGTGGATCGTGAAGTTGGCCTGGGGTTGGCTCATGCCGAACAGATGCGCGATGACCTCTTGCAGAGGGTAGGTCTTCAGATAGAACAGGATGAACAGCAGCCGGTCGGCCATGCTCGCGATAATCGGCGGACGCCCTCCTTTAGTCAGATTCCTGCCGGTTTCTTCGGCCCATGTCGCCGCAAAAGAAACCAAGAGTTCCTCAAACTCGGAGGCCTTCAGACTGGTCATGGCCATCAATGTCTTCGGCTTTTGCTTCACGTCTTCGTAGGAAAGCATACTCTTGCCCTTAGTTCTCTTAGTTCTCTTCGTTATTCAATGACAGACTGTCATGCTAGTTTCCGATAATGTCTAGTATTTGCACGGAATCGTTTGATAGGCCATTGGTCCAGTCAATGCTTAAGCTAAGAAATAATTGTACATTGTAGTATATAAACTACTTAAACCCACCACCCTTTTTATCGTACCCTCCACTTACTTCCCCATCGGAATCAGTTCCGTTGTAGCGAAGCGCAAAACCGGTCCAGTCATGTTGATCTTTTTTCAGGTACTCCACTAGATTATTCTTGCTAATGAAAGAGGCAAATGCTTTTAGCTGCTCTCCTTCGGATTTATACATAGCGTTAATTATACTGTCGACAGAGCTGAATCTCGCTGTTTGATAATTAAACCCCATGATTTGAAACAAGCCCCAAGAAGCAGATTTTAATGCGGCGTCGCGATCTAACGCCATGGCCTGATTGCCTGACAAAATTTTTAACCGATGGATGGACGACATACCGCATCGGTATTTGTTTCTTTTTGCCGTCCCATCAATCGGTTAAAAATTTTGGTGGTGAGTCAATTTAGTTGAAAGCAGTGGCGATTAATGAAGAGGCCGATCACCCCATCGTGAAGCAACTCAGATTTTGAAAAGCAGATCGTTTTGCGAGTTAAGCGCTTGATGCGAGTGCGTAACAAAAGGTTTTTGTTTTCGATCTTTTGCGTATATTTCTTACCAATGACGTGCTGGTTTGCCGGAATGAACGCCGCATAGCTTGGCCAATCATCGGTGTAATAAGTTCGAATATTGAAAACGCGCAGATTGGCGATCAATTGTTCGCAAACGTCCTCTTTGCGCCGCCCAAACACAAATGACAAAATGCATCCGGTGGCGGCGTCGATGGCGTACCAAAGCCAACGTTGGTTCTTCTTGCGAGCCACATATCTCCACTGTTCGTCCGCCTGAACATCCATCGGCGAATCAAAGAGATGCCTGATTTCCACGGCGATTTCCCGAGAGCCGATGTAAGGATTCACCGTGACCACTTCGGTGGACTTTTTTTCAGTGTAGACATGACTGTGTTTTTCCCAATCCCGAGAACACGAGCGGTATCTCGAATACCACTGCCATTCATCGCCATGTCAACAATCTGTTCTTTGATACCGGACTCGTAGGCCCGGTAAATGTATTCGGTCTTGAAGGTGCGCCCACAGTGCTTGCAACGAAAGCGGGGGTAACCACTCTGTGTACCATAGCGCACCACATCGGAACTTTTACAGTATTTGCACGGAATCGTTTGATAGGCCATTGGTCCAGTCAATGCTTAAGCTAAGAAATAATTGTACATTGTAGTATATAAACTACTTAAACCCACCACCAAAATTTTGTCAGGCAATCAGGTGGATGACTCAAGCTGGGAGCCGGATGGTGTAACGCTCCAAGTCCGGTTCTGCGAGGGCTGCGAGACGTACTGATTCATCGGGATTCTCGTAGCTACTCTCCCGATCACGCGTGATCGCGAGATCTCACCCCGTCGATGTGTTCGGCCTGCTTATCGGATTGTTGGGTAACGATGAAGCGGTTATCCAACCTAATATTACTGCTCATGGATCGTAGGGCACCTCGAAAAACCCTGAATTTTGATGAAAACCCGGCTCTAATTTTTTGACCGGGCGGGCACACGAGCCGACTCCCTCACGCTCTTGTCGCCATTTCACTTTTCATTTTCCCCGAATCGCCCGCGTTGGGGGCCTTTCGGGCGAGGGTGGGCCTCAAAAGGCCACGACACCCGCCTGTTTCAGGTAAACCAGCCGCTTCAGGTTATAGCTGGCCGCCATCATCGTCATGGCAAAGTTCGCCCTCGCCTGGCCGATGGTGCGAATAAACTTGCCGCCCATTTGTGCGATGGCGGCGAAGGGATGCTCGACCCGTGCTCGGACCCGGGCGATGCGTTGATTACGTTGTTTCTGCCGTTCGGACAGCGGATGGTTGCGCTGGCCCTTGCGCTGGATGTGGTTGCGATAACCCGCTTCCTGGAGCTGGGCTTCCCGTTCCGCACTCGGATAGCCCTTGTCGGCATAGACGTCCCGGCTGGTGTTGCTAGTGTTCAACACCGCCTCAAAGTGCTGGCTGTCATGAGTAGCGGCGGTGCCGGTCTCGATCTTGCGGATAACCTTGTAGCGCTTGTCCACGTTGATGGAGAGCTTGTAGCCGTGGTGGCTCTTGCCGTGCTTCTTGGTCCAGGTGGCGTCCAGGTCTTTTTGCCGCCGCTTGGCCGGGCTCCAGTCCGCCGGCATCGCGCCTTCCTTCAGCATCTCCTTATCGTCCTTGCTGAAGTGCTGCTTTGGCGCAGGCACCAGGGTGGCGTCGATGATATGCCCCCCGCGGGCGATGTAGCCATGCTTGAGCAACTGCCGCTCGATGCCGTCGAACAGCGCCTGGGCGCCGACCTCGCCGATGCGGTTCTCGAAGGTCCACATCGTGGTGCGGTCCGGGATGCTGGCCGAGTCCATCAGCCCGCAGAAGCGCTGGTAACTCATCCGATCAAGCAACTGGTATTCCATCTGCTCGTCCGAGAGATTGTTGACCCGCTTGAGAAACAGGATGCGCACCATCGTTTCGGTGGGAAACGGCGGACGACCGCCTTGCGGGCTGACCGGTCGGGGCGCCGCCTGATCCACGTCCGCGGCAAGCGCCGCAAAGTCGATGTGGGTCTCGAAGGCCACCAGCGGATCGCCCATCCGGTCGATCTTCTGCTTGCGCAAATCGGCCGCAAACAGATCGGGTTTGATCGCGCTCTTCGGAGACTTTGGCATCTTCGGTTTGGTCATGTCTGGGACTCAACACACTGATTGGCTACAGGTCCTATTTTACCGGGCGCGCGCAGACCAAGGAGGTTTTTCGAGGTGCCCCGTAATGGATTTAATCGTCCATTGCATATGCTCTTTCTCGATCCTAGCTTCGCCAGCTATACCTTCAGGAGGCACCCCATTACCCACAAGTCTCCTGATGTTGTAGGCTGTTGATTTCTGATTTTGTACTGATTTTGTGGCGTGGGCGAAAGATGAGTTTGGCGGGGCGGTGTTGGGAGACTCACGCTTGACGAAGCGATTGATCCGGCTGGCCGACGATTTGTCGTCGAATCCGACGGCGAGCATCCCCATCGCTTGTGGCGGCTGGGGGGAGACCAAGGCAGCTTATCGGTTGTTGGACAATGAGGCGCTGGACTGGCGCGCCATGCTGGAGGCGCATCGCCCACCGACAATCGGCCGAATGGTCGGCCTGGAGCGGGTGCTGTGCCTGCAGGATACGACGGAGTTGGATTTTACCAGCCAGCCTGGGATCGTGGGCCTGGGGCGCTTGAGCTATGAGCGGCAACACGGGATGTACCTGCATCCGACTCTGGCGGTGAGTGAAAGTGGGGTGGCGTTGGGGGTGCTGGACGCCTGGATGTGGGCGCGCAAGCCCAAGAGCGAGGCGGACGTGCCGGAAAGCCTGCGCTGGATCGAAGGCTATGAGCGGGTGGCAGAACTGGCGGCACAGGTTCCTTCGACCCGATTGGTCTATGTAGCCGACCGCGAGGGTGACATCCGTGCGCTGTTGGACCGCGCGGCGGCGCTGGGGCATCCGGCGGATTATCTGGTGCGGGCGCGGCATGACCGGGTGCTGGCCGAGGGTGGGAAACTGCGCGCCCAAGTGGAAAGCCAGTCGGCGCTAGGGGAGGTGGAATTTGCCTTGCCGCCGGCGCCGGGGCGGACGGGCCGGACCGTGGTGCAAAGCCTGCGCATGGCGCGGGTGACGCTGGCGCGGTGCGGTAGCAAAACCTGCGAGGTCACTGTGATCTTGGCGCGGGAGGAGTCGCCGCCGGCCGGCGAGAAGCCCATCGAGTGGCTGTTGCTCACCCATGAAGCAGTCGAGACCCTAGACGAGGCGTGTCTGCGCATCGCCGGGTACCGCCGGCGCTGGCTGGTAGAGATTTTCTTCCGCATTTTGAAAAGCGGCTGCCGGGTCGAGGCCCTGCAATTGGCGACGGTGGAGCGCTTGGAACGAGCGTTGGTGGTTTATCTGATCATCGCCTGGCGGATTCTGCACTTGGTTACGCTGGGCCGCGACTGTCCGCAGTTGCCTTGCGAGGTCGTTTTCGCTCCCGAGGAATGGCAGGCGGCGTGGTTGGTGGCGAAACGCCAGCCGCCGCCCGAAACGCCGCCTACGCTAGGGGAGATGACCCGGATGGTCGCCGGCTTCGGCGGCTTCCTGGGACGCAAGGGCGACGGCCATCCCGGCCCCAAGGCGCTTTGGGAGGGCATGCTGAAGCTCATGGCGTGCGTTGAGGCGTTTCAGGCCGCCCGCAATGTCTATGGCGTCGGCTGACAGTTGTGGGTAATGGGATGCATGTCTCCACGTACACGTTGCTCCGGGATCAATAGCGGACACCTTAAAAGGGCACCCCATTACCCACAAGTCCTTTGCCTATGGAGGCCAGGCCAGTCGCGCCGATCCAAGTGCTTGATTTTCGGCTTGCGCCAGTGGGCCATCGCCTTGAATCGGAACTTTGGCGTGGCAGGCAACCCATTGATTTAAAATCTGTAAAAAGATGTGGGTAATGGGGTGCTTAAAAGGGCTGGTCGGAACCCCTAATGTGCTCCGCCTTCCATCTTCTTGTACGAGTTTTGTCAGTCAATCAGGTCTGACGCTTTATTTACTATTTTATCTTCCAGCGTCGCCTTGCTTCGGTAAGCTTTCCTTTGTAAGTTCCGTCTTTTTTCATCTCGCGAATCCTATGTCGTCGTATGGCCAAGATATTTATTAGAGCCCTAAAACTTTTTGAGAGCATCAACACAATAGCTACGATTGTAAATACCACAAGCACCAAAGTAAAAACGCCTATATCTTTTTGATCGAATAGGCTTATAACCACAATTACCACAGGAGACAGAGCCACGAAGCGCAAAGTATTTGTAGCCCACATATAACCCATCACGCTAGCAACTAGAACAGCCGTGAACGAAAAAGCCGCTCCAACGATGACAAAGAATTGCACCTTTGGATCTATATACATAAAGTCCAATAAAACAATAATAGATCCAAAGAAAGCAACCAACGCCAATATCATCGCAAACGAGAAATGCCACATTCCCGGCATAGGAAAAACCGGCTCGAACGGATCAAGTAGTTTTTCCTTTATTTCTTCTAATTTGTCTTCTTTGTTATGACTTGGCACTAATCTTCTACCGGCTCGAATAATAAAATTGATACTTTTGATCCCGTCATATTAGACATTATCGGAAACTAGCATGACAGTCTGTCATTGAATAACGAAGAGAACTAAGGGCAAGAGTATGGTTTCCTACGAAGACGTGAAGCAAAAGCCGAAGACATTGATGGCCATGACCAGTCTGAAGGCCTCCGAGTTTGAGGAACGCTTGGTTTCTTTTGCGGCGACATGGGACGAAGAAACCGGCAGGAACCTGACTAAAGGAGGGCGTCCGCCGATTATCGCGAGCATGGCCGACCGGCTGCTGTTCATCCTGTTCTATCTGAAGACCTACCCTCTGCAAGAGGTCATCGCGCATCTGTTCGGCATGAGCCAACCCCCAGGCCAACTTCACGATCCACTTGTTGAGCAGGGTGCTCAACAAGACACTTGACGCCCGCGGGCACAAGCCCGCCCGGCTCACCGAGGAGATGCTGTCCAGGCTGGAGCAGGAGACGCGGCAGGACTTGGGCATAGACGGGACGGAAAGGCGCATCAACCGCCCCGTCAACGACCTGGGGCAACGCATCCACTACAGCGGTAAAAAAAATGCCACACCGTGAAGAACAACCTTGTCGGCGGCCTGGAGGACCGGCAGGTCAAGTACTTGGGCTCGACCCATGAGGGCAAGAAGCACGACAAGAAGATCTGCGACGAAGAAGGGACCCGGTTCCCCGACGGCGTCGAGCTGTATCGCGACAGCGGCTTCCAGGGACACGAACTGGCGAATGTCACAGTCCACCAGCCGAAGAAGAGGCCGCGCAACGGCCGGCTTTCGGCCGACGACCAGGAGGCCAACCGGCTCCACTCAAGCATCCGCGTGATCATCGAACACATCATCTCGGGAATCAAGCGGTGCCGCGTCGTCAAAGACGTGTTCAGGAACACCAAGGAAGGCTACGACGATGTCGTCATTGAATTGGCCTGCGGCCTGCACAATTATAGGCGCTACTGCCGAAACCAGAGTTATTGATAGCCGGCCTTTTCCTCTGTTCCGGTTATGAAAGGTGGTTTCCGATAATGTCTATTGACTACACCACTTAAACCGCTACCTAACAAACTTGCACCAGCACCAAAAAGATCTATAACCTGTGTTCGTAGCGACTGATTTATAACAGTTTGTTTAAACCTTTTTGGAACCATTCCTGTTCGAATCATTTCCTTAAGCGCTTTATTGCTAATACCTGGATTCTGGAGGCGAATCAATTCTTCCGTCAAGCGTTTACGTTCGTGTCTCTGTAAGCCTTTTAACAGATCAAAAATTGATTTACCGGGCGCGGCTTTTTTCATCGCAAACAAGGCTTTAATACCGATCGCCGTTGTGCTTACACCGCCGGCTACGGATATTGAATCCAAGGTTATGCTTGTATATATGAACCATTCCTGTGAATCCAGCCAATCAACCGTCTCAACGTCACCTTTTGATAGCCTGTAAACCCTAAACGCGCCTATGCCACATTGAGCTAAAGATGCGCCGGTAGCGCTAATAGCGAGATATGTTAATGCAGTACTAGCACCGCCTGAAACCGGAATTAATGCTGAGGAACCAAAAATAGCAATTACGCCTAAAACGCCCGCAGTACATGCTAATACAGTTCCAGTTAATTCAGATACAATTCGCTCGTTTACAGGGTCATTACTGTTTGCAGTAGAATCATCGCGAATAACTATAGTTTTTTTCTTATTACCGATTGGGTTTCTTATCGTTATTGGTTTACCGGACTTGTCAGAATATATAATCCCAGCACCTGTTAGCTCATTAATGCGATCCAACTTCTGGAAAAACTGCTGTCGCCTCGCTGCTTCTTCTCGCTGCTGCGCAAATCTCTCAATTTCTTTCCTCAGAAAACCGTCGTTGGATGCGTTTCTTACACGTGATACATAATCGACCTGGTCTTGCAACACAATCTCGTTTGGAGATTCTGGCACCAATATTAGCTGATTAATTTCGATTCGATTAGGATCATTAATATGCGGATTGATTTGCATTAGACGATTGCGCCATTCTTCTCGTAGCCATGAGCCGCCAGCGCGTTGAAGTATTCTTGATAAGGAATCACCCGGTTTAGCAACATAGATAACGGCCATTTGTATCCCCTGTAACGTTTTGTCTTCTGACGTCAGCTGAAGTTAAAGGTGAAAATCCAAGTACAGGACAAAAATCTTAGCTATTTGATTAACTTTGGTTAAGCTGGCGGCTTTTTCTGACCGATGACTGCCCTCTCGAACGACCCTATCCGAGAACTCAAGGCCGTCCAATCCAAATACCCACGGCTGTTCAATTCTTATGAATTCGGGTACAAGGTTTTGATTTGCCGAGGGAGTGAATCGTTGTCCCCGTTAAAACAGGGCCTACTGCCGATTCCGGATCACCGTCGCGCGCAAGGGAAGTTGTACGATCTTCCCCACCTGCTGCTGTTCAGTATTCTGGCGGTGATGAGCGGAGCGACCTCGTACCGCCGGATTCATCCGTTCATCCGTACCCATCAGGCGCGGCTGAACGAGGCGTTCGGCTGCCGCTGGCGGCGGACGCCCGCCTACAGTTCGATCCGCTACGCCTTGCACGGGTTGGACGTGGAGGCGATCGCCCCGCATTTTCGCGCCCACGCGCTGCCCCTGGCCGAGGACGCCGCCGTCATCGCGCTCGATGGCAAGACCCTGCACGGCAGCCTGGATCGCTTCGAGGACCGCCGGGCCGCCCAGGTGCTGAGCGCCTTCGCCGTCGGAGAGCGGATCGTGCTGGACCAGGTGCTGATCGAGGATGCCGGCAAGGACCACGAAATCCAGGCCGCCCAGCGGCTCATCGAAACACTGGGGCTGGCCGGGCGGCTGTACACGCTCGACGCCCTCCATCTTCAAAAAAACGGTTGAGGCCGTGATCGCCACCGGGAGCGACCTGCTGGTCCAACTCAAAGGCAATCATCCCAAGCCACGCGCGGCCGTACGGGCGGTTTGTCAGACGCAGCCCCACGCCGAGCAGACCTACACGGTGAACCTCGGCCGGCGTAATCGCATCGAACAACGCACGGCACGGGTCTGGTCTCTGCCCGAAGGGACCGGTCCCGAACCCTGGCACGCCCCTTTCAAAGCCGTGGTCGAGGTCCGCCGTCACGTGGAGGAATTCAATCCCCGCCGCCGCTGTTTTGAGCCGCGTCAGGCACCTGTCGCTGACGACCTCGTCACCCGCGACGCCTCGACGGCCACCTTGGCCGAGGCCATTCGCGGGCACTGGGGGATCGAAAACCGGCTCCACGACGTGCTGGACACCGCGCTCGGCGAGGACGCGAGCCGCATCCGCAAGAACCCCGGTGTGTTCGCCCATCTCCGCCATTTCGCGTTGAATCGCCTACGTCACAACGGCCAATCCAATATTCACGCCGCCCTTTACGATAACGCGATGGACCTGGAGCGCGTCTTGAATGACAAGGGCATCAAGCGTTGAACAGCCCTGCCCGAATACCTGCCTTGGCACGAGGCACGGATCGGTTTCCTGTTAGGCCTACTGTAGGTCCGTAGCGTCAACCTGGCCGAACTGGCGATCGGTTTCGGCGGCAAAGCCAAGGTGGAGTCGCACTACAAGCGCCTCCAATGCTTCTTCGTTCGTTCGTGATCGACCAGGATTCCCTGGCCCGTCTACTGGTGCGCCTCGTCCCCGTCGGCGACCGTCCTTGGCGCCCGACGACGGACCGCACGAACTGGCAGTTCCGCAAAGCCGAACATCAACTTCCTGGTGCTCGGCATCGCCCTGCCGTCGACTGGTCGGTGCTGGAGGGACCTTGCAACTCCGACACGGCCGAGCGGATCGCCATGATGGAACGTTTCCTCCACGTCTTTGGCGTCGATCAGATCGCTGCCTTGCTGGCCGACCGCGAGTTCGTCGGCGAGGACGGGTTCCTGTGGCTGCAAAGGCAGGGCATTCCGTCCCACCAACACCCCAAACGCAACACCCTCGCCTGAACCTGCCGTAGGGGCGAGAATTGCGTGATGCGCTAAGCCCCATCCGTCAAAAACACTCCTGAGCCCCCTCAAGTCCCTCTTTCGTCATGGACTCGACTTCCACATCGCCCTAAACCTCGCCGAAAAACTTCAGGAGTTCGCTTGGACCTTGAACATTTTGTCTTAGCGTTTGCCCATAAGATGTCGACCTTCTATTGAAAGGATGGACTGAAAAGGTAGGTCAGGAGGGGCGACAGGATTGCCCTGCGGTTCTTTTTGTAGCGGCCTGAATTCTCTTACTTGCGTATTTCGATTTTATGCCAGTCGCGGTCGTTAAGTCCCATTCTTTGTTCCTAATGAAAAAGCACAGAAATTTCTCCCCTGCGTTGTATTAGCCGCAGCATACTTTTTGGGGTGAAAACTCGTACAAGTTTAGTAAGTAACTGTAGTTAGTTGAAGGTAAGCGAAAGAGCATGTTTGTAAGCCTTGGCGGATTTTTTTGTCAGCTTAGGCTTACACGACATTGAAAAAATTTTGGCCTGGCTGGCTAACCCCTTCCATAGCGATCAATTCCGGTTCTTAGCTTCGATCCCGATAGGTATCCAAAACCCTTCGACTCCGCTCAGGGCGAACGGCTTACTGAGATCTCCCCTTCAAAGCTCTGTTAGCATCAGACAACAAAAAAGGCCATACCGAAGCATGGCCTTTTGATATTGGCTGGGGGACCTGGATTCGAACCAGGGTTGACGGAGTCAGAGTCCGTAGTCCTACCGCTAGACGATCCCCCAATTCTGAAAACACGCCGGGGGAAGCCGGCGTGCCTGATATTAACGCTTGGAGTACTGCGGACGGCGCCTTGCTTTGTGCAGGCCGACTTTCTTACGTTCGACTTCGCGTGCGTCGCGGGTGACGTAGCCGGCTCTGCGCAACGGCTGGCGCAGGGTTTCGTCGAAGCTCATGAGCGCGCGGGTCAAGCCATGGCGGATGGCGCCTGCCTGGCCGGTGGGACCGCCGCCTGCGACCTTGACGAACACGTCCATTTTCTCCATCAGAGCGACGAGTTCGAGCGGCTGGCGCACGACCATCTGGTCGGTCTTTCTGCCGAAGTACTCTTCCAGTTGTTTGTCGTTAACGACAATACGACCGGTTCCGGATTTTGCGTAGACGCGTGCGACCGCGCTTTTGCGGCGACCTGTTCCGTAATACTGCGCTTGTGCCATGGTTGATTCAGCTTCTTAAATTAGATTTCCAACAATTTGGGCTGTTGAGCCTGGTGATTGTGCGTGGGCCCGGCGTAGACCTTCAGTTTGCTGAACATGGCGCGGCCCAGGGGATTGCGGGGCAACATGCCTTTTACGGCGGTCTGGATGATACGTTCCGGATGGGTCCCGCGCAACTTGCCCAGGGACACGGATTTCATGTTGCCGATGTAACCGGTGTGCTTGTAATAGATCTTGTCTTGTTCTTTGTTGCCGGTGACACGCACTTTTTCCGCGTTGACGACGATGATGTAGTCGCCGGTATCGACATGAGGCGTGTATTCGGCTTTGTGTTTGCCGCGCAGACGACGCGCGATCTCCGTCGAAAGGCGACCCAGCGTCTTTCCTTCCGCATCGATGACGTACCAGTCGCGTTTTACTTCCGCCGGCTTTGCGCTAAAGGTCTTCATTACAGCACGCTCCAAACTCTGGCGTTGTCCGAAAAAGGCGGTATGGTAACCGACAAAACCTTATAAAACAAGTGATCTTTGAATGATAGACCGATCTTTTTCTTCGCATTCGTCGACGGCGGCCTGCTGCGCATATTCCGGTACCAGCAACTTGAGCTTATGCAGGATTGCTGACTCGTCGAAAGACCGGCACGCCTCCGCCAGTTCGATCACGGCTTTCCTCGCCATCCGGGGATCGACGGTCAGGGGATGCGCCAACAAGAGCTTGCTGTGCTGGGTGGGTGTCGGACTTTCGTGTTCGTTGAACAGCTCCTCGTTGATTTTTTCCCCGGGCCGGAGACCGATATATTCGATCCGGACATCCTGGCCGGGACGTTTGCCGCTCAAACGGATCATCTGTTCGGCCAGGTAGCTGATCTTGACCGGGTCGCCCATGTCCAGCACGAAGACTTCTCCGCCCCTGCCGATGGTCGCGGCCTGCATGATCAATTGGCAGGCCTCGGGTATCGTCATGAAATAGCGGGTGACATCGGGATGAGTCACGGTGACCGGCCCGCCGGCCCTGATTTGCTCGCGAAACAAAGGCACCACGCTGCCCGCGGAATCCAGCACGTTCCCGAAACGCACGTTGATGAAACGAGTCCCGGCAATGCCGTTCATGCTCTGCACCAAGACTTCCGCCGCCCGTTTGGTCGCTCCCATGACGTTTTCGGGGGCCACCGCCTTGTCGGTGGAAATCAGCACGAATTCGTCGACTTCGGCCGCGATCGCCGCTTCCGCTACCGTGTAGGTGCCCAGGACGTTGTTCCGAACCGCCTGGCGGACCTGGTATTCCAGCAACGGGACATGCTTGTACGCTGCGGCGTGAAAGATGATCTCCGGCCGGAATCGCGAGATCGCTTGCTCGACATCCGCCTGGTCGGTGACATCGCCGAGTATGGCGGACAGGCGCAGCCCCGGGAAGCTTCGCTTGAGCGCCCGCTCGATCTGGTACAGATTGAATTCGGAGCGCTCGAACACGATCAGCTCGGCAACCGAAAACCGTGCGATTTGCTTGCACAGTTCCGAACCGATGGAACCGCCACCGCCCGTGACCAGTACCCGCTTGCCCCCGAGATGGGCCTGAATGCCCTTGCGGTCGAGCTTGATCGGCGCACGGCCGAGCAAATCTTCGATCGAAACGTCGCGCAGGTCTCCGGATGCTTGTCCCGACAAGATTTCGGACATCGACGGCAAGGTCTGAAACGGGACACCGGCTCCCTCGCAAATTTCGACGATGCGCCGCATCTCCTTATCCGTGGCCGACGGCACCGCGATCAAAACGATCTCGACCCCTAGTTTCTCGACCAGCCGGGGAATCTGTTCGCAACGCCCTCTCACCCTCACGCCATGGATCTCGCTGCCTTTCTTCTTTGGATCGTCGTCCACGAAAGCGATCGGTGCGAACTCGGAAGCGCGGCGCAGATCTCTCACCAGCATTTCCCCGGCCCGGCCCGCGCCGACGATCAGAGCCCGCCTGCCCGCCGAGAGCACGGCACCGCGATCTTTCCAGATACGGTAGATCAGCCGGGGCGCGGATAACAGAAACAGCAAAAGGAATGGGTAGAGCAGAATGGCAGTGCGCGGCACGCCTTCCAGCCGATTCACGGAAAACAGGATGACGGCGATGGTCGCAGTCCCGAGGAAGGACGCTTTTGCGATACGGACCACATCGGGAACGGACGCGAAACGCCAGATACCGCGATACAGCCCGAAGCGACGGAAGAGCACAGCCTGGACGACGATGACCACCGGCAGCCACCGCAGTGAAGCCGTCCACGCCATCTCGGGCACCTCGGACAAATTGAGCCGCAGCCAATAAGCGCCCATCCAGGCGATTGCCGCCCAGAACAAATCATGGATGAAGATGACCGTGCGCACGCGAATTTTCGAAAGCATGCCCTGCATCGCTTAACCCCCCTGTTTTCCCGCGTCGAGCCACAGCGCCAAGGCTGTCAAAGGCGTGTAGGCGCACGCCAGAAAGACAGGTTCCCAATGCGGCCAGCGCACCGCTGCAAAAGCCAGGGGCAACAACCAGCAAGCATTGATGGCGAGAACCGAAAGGCTGACCCGCTTGTGACTGGCCCAACGGCGCGCCGCGTGCTGGTACGCATGGCTGCGATGCGCCTCGTACCAGCGCTGCCCGCTGAACATACGCCTCAGCAGCGTCACGGTCGCGTCCACGAAAAATACGCCGAACAAGATCAGCCAGGCGGTCAAGGACAGCATGCCCGTGTAGGCGGTACTCAGTGCCAGCGCCGCCAGAACGAATCCCAGAAAGGCACTGCCCACATCCCCCATGAAGATCTTCGCGGGCGGCCAGTTCCAGCATAAAAAGCCGCCTGCGGCGGCCGCCAGGGTCAACAATAAAACGTCTACGCCGCCCTGGATCGGCTGCGACTGAGAAACCAGGAGCCAATACGAGGACATCGCGACCGAAACAACCTCTGTTCCTGCGATTCCGTCGATTCCGTCCATGAAATTGAACAGGTTTATCAGCCATACCACCAGAAAAACGGAGAAAACCGAACCAAACCAGCCCAGCTCGTAGATTTCGCCGCCGAAGCGGATCGACTCGAGGCCGTTCAGCCAATAAATCGCCCAGCCCGCGGAAGCCATCTGCACCATCAAACGCCACCCGGCGGGTATGTGTCCGTGATCGTCCCAGAAGCCGATCGCTGCGATCGGAACCGCTCCGAGCACGAGCATGAAAAGCTCGAACGTGATCCATTCCAACTCGTGGAGACTCGTCGCAACGAACATGAAGGACAGAACGACCGCCAAGCCGCCGCCCCGGGGCGTAGGGACATGGTGGGAACTGCGCGCATTGGGCAGGTCCAGCAACCGCCTGGCCGCGTAGGCGCGCACGGCTCCGGTCAGCACGCCGGACACCAGCAGCACGGAAACTATCAAAAGCCCGAACAAAAAGAGACTCATCGCGTAGTTTGCCGCACCGCACGGCAGCCGAAAGACGGCAGGGCCGGTTTCCTTATTGGTTATTTTTTGGCGCCTTCGCCGCTCAGATAGGCCAATCGGTAAAACGCGGCGGTATCCGGCAGTCGAAAGGACAGTTCATTATAGCCGGGGATGAGGACATAGGTTTTGACCGCCGAACGGTAAGGACCGATAGCGCTTGGTGCAGCCTGCAAACTCAGCATGTGCGATCTCGGGGAAAACAGCTTGACGGTTACCTGGCCTCCCTGCTCGATCACTTGCGGCGCGAAGGGCGCAGCCAGAGGCTCGCCTATGAAAACACCCTCGCCGGGGCGGGCAACGCTTTTCCAATAGGCTTCGAGTATCGTCTCGCCTTCCAGGTAGTGCCAGATCGCTACCGCCGGATAAGGAAACTTGCTCAAGATATTGCAGGGTTCCACCACCGTGCCGTAGCTCGCCGTAGCGCCGGCCTCGAGCCAGCGCACGCTGCTCATCTGGGCATTCTCGGTCAGCCTTCCGCCGACCGAGGTCAGATGATCCGCCATCGCGCCGGGCACGAAACCCAGGGTATCCAAATCCGGCACCCTCGCCAGGCCGGTGAAGTAGAATAGTACATCCCGCTTGTCGCTGATGTAGTCGGCGTCGACACGTTGCAGCCGAATCGCCGCGCCCAGCGTCTCGACCGTCCTGTCGAAGGTGACGGCCCGAACGGTCCGGTGCTTGTCGGAGGTATTCAGCAGGTAACCGGTACCGCCCGGATAGGTCCGGTCGGACGCAATCCCGCGGTCGATCATTTTTCGGACATCCTGGACCGTGCGGCCGGCCAGCATCATGGCGGGCCGGATGCCATGATCGGTATACGGCGCCCGGCTGGCGGAATTGAAATAGCCGCTGGGCTTGGTTTCGCCGCACTTGGTCGAACAATAGGCTTGATCGAAACCCATGGCGAACGCCGAGGTGATCGCCATGCAGTCGACCCTGAATGGCGCCATCCATGCGAGCGCGTAGGCTTGCACCCCAGGCGGCGTCCGTTCGTCCACGGTCCGCTTGACGGATTCGAAGACGGCGCGGGGAAGGTTGTCGGAGCCCGCCGGAAAACTGACCCGTATCATGTTTTCCTCGGGTATGCCCCGCCGCTTTTGGTAGTAGTCGGCGATGGCGACGCTCGAAGGGTCGGCTTCGTTCACGATAACCGCCAGCTCTCGAGGCCCCAAACTTCCACGCGAAAATAACAACCGGTCGACGCTCTCCTCGGCCTTGGCGCCCTGGAAAAAGGCAGCAAAGACGGCGAGCAGGACCGGCAGGAAAACCGATCTAATCGGATACTTCACGGGTAAACTCACTCCAGAATCTCTCGCAAATACCGAAACAGCAAGCGGGCGGACTTGGGCGCGGCCCCGGCTTCGCGCTCGCGCCGGGCTTCCCGGGACAGTTGCCGCAATTTCTGCCGGTCCGCCTCCGGATACGTTCCCAGAAATTCGTTGACCGCACCGTCGCCTTCGCCAATCATGCGGTCGCGCCAGCGTTCGGCGGCATGCAGCCGGTACACGGCTTCCGCAGTTTCATTCCTGAGGGCCGCAAGGCCTGCCCGAATCGGCTCCGCATCGATATGGCGCAGCACTTTGCCGATGTACTTGCGCTGCCGCTTGAGAGCGCCGCGCTCGGTGATGGACTGACCAAGCCGCACCGCGTCCATCAGTTCCGCCGGCAGAGCCAGGCGCTCAAGCTGCTCAAGGGACAGGCTCATCAGCTCCGCGCCGAGGTCCTGCAAGGCCGAACTCTCGCGTTTTAGCTGCGATTTGCTGATTCGCTCCGGATGTTCGTCCGGCAACATTTCGGGATCATGCGTCCACGTCATGGAAAAAGTGACCAAAAGCTGGATAAACGCGCTGGATTTTCGGCCTACTATACCATTCGTTCCACCAAAACGGTGGCCGCGAACCGAGCAATCAAGCGGCACGGATGGATCTAACTCAAGAGAGAGGGTAGGCTAGTTGAAGAAAAAGCATGTTTCCGAAACGGCATCAAATGGAAGACCGCTCGAACGTAAATCCGGATTACGACATCAACACCTCCACCTATGACTGGTCGGTGCGTGTTTTCCGGCAGATCAAGAAGCTGCTCAAGGTCCGCATCACCTTGCACGGCAGCCCGGAGATCATCGATCACGGCCATATCTTTCTTTTCAACCATTTCGCCCGGTTCGAGACCTTCATTCCTCAATACCTGATGTACGAGGCCCGGAAGGTCTATTGCTGCTCGGTGGCGTCGGCCGAATTCTTCGAGCAGGAAGACAGCGTCCTGGCGGGATTCCTGCGCGACGTCGGCGTAATCCCGAACAATTACCCGCGGCTTCTGCCCTGGCTCGCCGAGCAAATCCTGCTCGGCCGCAAGGTCGTCATTTTCCCCGAAGGCGGGATGGTAAAGGACCGCCGGGTTCTCGATCACCGCGGGCGCTACAGCATTTACTCCCGGGTCAGCATGGACCGGCGCAAGCATCACACCGGAGCCGCGGTTCTGGCGATAGGCCTGGAAATCTTCAAAATGGCCGTACGCCGGGCCGAGCACCAGGGCGATCTGAAGCGCATCTCGGCCTGGGCGGAAGCCATCGGGCTGGAAAGCCGCGAGACCCTGTTGACCGCCGCCCACCAGCCTACAATAGTGGTGCCGGCGAACATTACCTTCTATCCGATCCGCGTCAACGAGCATATTTTGAGCAGCGGCGCGGAATTGCTGAGCCGGGGATTGAGCCGGCGGGCTGCGGAAGAAATTCTGATCGAGGGTAATATCCTGCTGCGCAACACCGATATGGATATCCAGTTCGGGCATCCGGTCATCGCCTCGGCACGCTGGCATCATTGGGAAACCTGGCTGGCAAAATGGGTGGTGCCGCGCATCGCCGCCATAGACGACGTTTTCGCAGTCACCCGCAGACCGGCCGATGCCAGAGAGCGCCTCCTGGCCGGACGCTTGCGCCAGCGGGCGCAGATCATACGCAATAAGTACATGCGCGAGATGTATCAGGCGGTGACGGTCAACCTCAGCCATCTCGCCTCGACGCTGATCATGGATCGTGCAAGGCGTAACCGTATCGAGATCGACCGGACCCAATTTTTCCGCAGCCTGTATCTGGCGATCAAGCATACCCAGGTCTTGCCGCATGTGCACCTTCATCGCAGTCTGCAGAATCCCGACGACTACCGGGATTTGCTGGAAGGCGAGCACAGCGGTCTTCACGAATTGCTGGAGACCGCGAAGGCCAGCGGGCTGATCGAAATCCATCCGGGCCATTATCGGTTGCTGCCCAAGCTGCTTCAGGAACACGAATTCGACGAAATTCGCATCGAAAACGTGATCGCGGTATACGCCAACGAGGTCGAACCCATGTCGGGCATTATGGATGCCGTCAAACGCGCAGTGTCGGCGGAAAAGAAAGTGGGTGACCGGGAACTGGCAAATCTTCGATTCGACGACGAGGTCAGATCCTGGCGATGGGATCTCAGGCACCAGGCCAAAAACACCCCGGACTTGGGCGGCCACCCGATAACGGCGGGCGTAACGCCCCGCCCGTTCTTTCTGAAAGCGCGATCACACAACGGCGGCGGCATCATCCTGATCCACGAGCTCCTGGCCTCGCCCGCCGAACTCCGAGGCTTCGGCCAACACCTGGCCGATCTCGGCTTTCATGCTCTCGGCATACGCCTGAAAGGCCATGGAACCTCGCCTTACGACCTCAAAGACCGGCGCTGGGAAGATTGGCTGGACTCTTTGCGACGCGGCTACGACATCATGAAATCATATGGGTCGCGGATTTACATCGTCGGCGCGGGAGTCGGCGGCTTGCTGGCGCTGCAACTGGCCAGCGAACAGCCGGAGCGACTGGCCGGAATCGCCGCGGTTTCGCCGCCCTTCAAGTTCAGCGCATCGGGACCCATGGCGCCCCTGCTTCGCAGCACGAGCATCCTGATACGCTGGATGGCCAGGCGGACCGGCCGGCCATTCGTGGAAAGAACCCCTGAATATCCGCAGTACGCCTACCGTGAAGTTCCCCTGCGCAGCCTCTACGAGCTGCGCCGCTTGGCCCACGAAGTGGAGGAGCATCTCTCGGACGTGCAATGTCCGGTGTTATTGGCTCAGGCCGATCGCGACCCGATTCTCGCCCCGGAAAGCTCACGGACGATCTATAAGGCCCTGGGCTCGAAGAACAAGATACTAAGATCCATCCATGCCGATCGCCACAATATCCTGGTGGAGGATATCGGTGGTATAAGGGACATTGTGATTCGCTTTTTGACCCGGGATGCTCCGGCAGGCTGAGTCGATTGGCCGATCGCCGGAAGCGCCGGACCAATTTCGCAGGACCGGTGCCAGGGACGCTCCGGCGGGTCGAAGCAAGCCCGTTGAAGTGATCTTTCGTGCGGAGGAGAGCGCCATGAGAAACCCTCAAAGCACACTTTCTCGACGCGTCATCGAAAGGCCCTGGGTGAAGAGTTATCCCCCGGGCGTACCGGAGACGATCGATGAACCGGGATATTCTTCTCTGGCGGACTTTTTCGAACGGAAGGCCGCCCACTATCGGGAACGGCCGGCGCTGTTCAGCATGGGGCGGACGCTTTCCTATGCCGAGCTCGAAGAATTAAGCCGGCATTTCGCCGCTTTCCTGAACCGCCGTCTCGGACTGAAACGCGGCGAGCGGATCGCCATCATGCTGCCGAACATTCCGCAGCAGCCCGTTGCCGTGTGGGGCGCGCTGCGCGCAGGGCTCATCGTGGTCAACACCAATCCTCTCTACACCGCCCGCGAATTGACGCATCAGCTCGAAGATTCAGGCGCAGCGGCCCTGGTGGTACTGGAGAATTTCGTTCCGGTCGTGGCCGCTGCCCTGCCGAGATTGAAGCTCAAGGCGATCATCGTTTCCGGACTCGGCGATCTGCTGCGGTTTCCCCGTTCATACCTCGTCAACTGGTACCTGCGCCTGTTCAAAACGGGAAATTCCGGCATGCACATCAGGGCAGCCGTTTCCTTCAACGCGGCTTTACAGGAAGGCGCGCGGCATTCTTTCGAAACGCATGATCTGACCCTGGAGGATATCGCCTTTTTGCAGTATACCGGAGGCACCACGGGCATCGCCAAAGGCGCCATGCTGACCCACCGCAATCTACTGGCGAACGTGGCGCAGTGCACGCAGTGGCTGATCGGCGGACTCCCTCCGGAAAGAGCCTTGATAAACGGCGAGGAAACCGTGGTCACCGCGCTGCCGCTCTATCACATCTTTGCGTTGACCGTGGATCTGCTCTGCTTCACCGAACTGGGGGGGCTGAACTACCTCATTGCCAATCCGCGCGATCTGCACGGCCTCGTCAAGGCCTTGGGAAAAGTACGCTTCAGTGTCATAACCGGGGTCAACACACTGTTCAAGGGCTTGCTCAACACACCCGGTTTCGACGAACTGGATTTCGGCTCCCTCAAATTCGTCATCGGCGGCGGCATGCCGACCGAGGAAACCGTGGCCAGACGCTGGCTGCAAGTGACCGGCTGTCCGATCACCGAGGGTTACGGCTTGACCGAGACCTCGCCGGTGGTTGCCGTCAATCCGCCCGAGTTGACGGAATTCAACGGCAGCGTCGGCCTCCCGATACCGTCAACCGAATGCAGCGTTCGGGACGACGGCGGGAATCCACTGCCGGCCGGAACCTCCGGCGAATTGTACGTACGCGGACCGCAGGTCATGAAAGCCTATTGGAACCGTCCGGACGAAACCGGCAGCGTCATGACACCGGACGGCTGGCTGCGTACCGGGGACCTCGCCCGTATGGACGAAAGCGGATTCTTCTATATCGTGGACCGCAAGAAAGACATGATTCTGGTCTCCGGCTTCAATGTCTATCCCAATGAAGTCGAGGCCGTTTTGGGCGCACACCCCGGCGTACTCGAATGTGCCGCGATAGGCGTGGCGGATGACAAAACCGGCGAAACCGTCAAGGTTTTTATCGTACCGAAGGACGAGAAACTCGATGCGGAGACAATTCGCCGCTATTGCCGCATGAACTTGGCGGCTTACAAAGTGCCTAAGTACGTAGAATTCCGCAGTACTCTGCCGAAGAGTACCGTCGGTAAGATTCTCCGCCGGGAACTGCGGAAAACGAATTAACAATACGACACGCAGCTCAGCTCTTAATTCCCGCTGCGTCAAGGAATTTCGGACAAGGCGGCCGCTTCGAGCAGCCGAGCGGTAATTTGCAGTCAGGACTTACGCGTTTTGCTCTTCTTCTTCCGGAAGAAGGCCGGAATGAGGGAATCGAAAACGTTTCCGCGTAAGTCCCAACGGTTATTTTCGTTTGCGAGATCTCGGGATCTCCCGTCCGTTATGGCGTGTTCTGTCAGGAGGAAGACCATGAAAAACGTCGTCATCGCCGGCTACTGCCGCTCGCCGTTCACCCCGGCCAAGAAAGGGCAGCTCAGCGGCGTCCGCCCCGACGAATTGGCCGCGCAAGTGGTGAAAGCCTTGTTGAGCAAAACCGGCGTCAAGCCCGAAGAAATCGAGGATCTGATTCTCGGCTGCGCCTTTCCGGAAGCCGAGCAAGGCTTCAATTTGGGCCGTCTCGTGGTATTCCTGGCCGGTCTCCCGCAGTCGGTCGCAGGCACCACCATCAACCGGTTCTGCGGCTCGTCCATGCAGGCCATACACCAGGCGGCGGGTGCCATACAACTGAATGCCGGCGAGGCGTTCATCTGCGCCGGTGTCGAATCCATGAGCCGGGTGCCGATGACGGGCTTCAATCCGATGCCTCACCCCAAGCTTTACCAGGAATATCCGCAAGCCTACATGAGCATGGGGGAAACCGCGGAAAACCTGGTCGAGCGGTACGGCATCAGCCGCGCCGACCAGGAGCGCTTCGCCTTCGACAGCCAGCGCAAAACGCGGGAAGCCAAAGCCTCGGGCGGATTCGACGACGAACTGATCCCCATCGAGACACCCGATGGCACGGTTACGGAGGACGGCTGTCCGCGTCCTGAAACCACTCCGGAGGGCTTGGCCGGACTCAAGCCCGCTTTCAGGGAAAACGGCGTGGTCACGGCCGGAACCTCGTCGCCGCTCACCGACGGCGCTGCCGCGGTCTTGGTCTGCTCCGAGGATTACGCGGCCCGCCACGGACTCGAACCCCTGGCGCGCGTCAAGAGCATTGCCGTAGCCGGCTGCGCCCCCGAGATCATGGGCATAGGTCCGGTCGCCGCGAGCCGCAAGGCGCTGCAACGCGCAGGGCTCGCTCTCGAGGGCATCGATATCATCGAATTGAACGAAGCCTTCGCGGTCCAGGCGCTGGCGTGCATCCGTGAACTCGGCATCGACGAGAGCAAGCTCAATCTCCACGGCGGCGCCATCGCCCTGGGCCATCCGCTGGGCGCGAGCGGAGCCCGCATTACCGGAAAAGCGGCGTCGCTGCTGAAAAAGGAAAAGAAGCGCTACGCCCTGGCGACGCAGTGCATAGGCGGCGGACAAGGCATCGCGACGATTCTGGAAGCGGTTTGAACTTTGAAAAGGCGGGCCTCGGATGGCCCGTCTCCAAGTCAAGTGAGGCCGACATGATGAAAATAGAAAAAATGGCCGTCATCGGCGCAGGAGTCATGGGATCGGCTATCGCGGCCCAGGCCGCCAACGCCGGCGTCCCGGTTTTGTTGCTGGACATCGTGCCCGAAGGCGCAACGGATCGGAACATGGTTGCCAAGAACGCCTTGAAGAAGCTTCAGGAAACCGATCCGCCCCCGTTGATGCACCGCAAGAATCTCGCGCGGATCACGCCCGGCAACATCGAGGACGATCTCGAAAAACTCGCCGAGACCGATTGGATCGTCGAGGCGGTGATCGAGAAACCGGACATCAAGCACAAGCTCTACCGCAACCTGGACAGTGTCCGCAAATCCGGTTCCGTCGTTTCCTCCAACACCTCCACCCTCCCGCTCGCCGAGCTCACGCGGGACATGCCGGAGAATTTCCGGCGCGACTTCCTGATCACTCACTTCTTCAATCCGCCGCGCTACATGCGGCTGCTGGAAATCGTTTACGGCCCCGAAACCCGGCCCGATGCGCTAGCCGCGCTGGTCGACTTCGGCGACCGGCGGCTCGGCAAGAGCATCGTGCATTCCAACGATACGCCCGGCTTCATCGCCAACCGCATCGGCATCTTCTGGCTGCAGCTGGGGCTCCTGGAAGCCCTGCGTCTCGGGCTCACCGTCGAGAAAGCCGACACCGTCATCAGCCATCCGTTCGGCATCCCGAAAACCGGCATATTCGGCCTGCTCGACCTGGTCGGTCTCGATCTCGTCCCCCACATCGTTCCCGGCATGGATCGGGCGCTTCCGCCGAACGATCCGTTCCACGCCATCAGCCAAGTGCCGGACCTGGTGACGCGGATGATCGCGGAAGGCTATACCGGACGCAAAGGCAAAGGCGGATTTTATCGCTTGAACCGGAACCGCGGCGAGCGGATCAAGGAAGCGCTGGACCTTCAAACCGGCGCGTACCGGGTCAGCACCAAACCGGAACTCGCCAGCATCGCGGCGATGAAGGCGGGCGGCCTGGCCGGGCTGCTGCAGTTCCACGACAAGACCGCCGAATACGCCCGGAGCGTCATGGCCCAGACCCTGGCTTACGCCGCCGAGGTGGCGCCGCACGTCGCCGACGATCTGGAATCGGTCGACCGTGCCATGCGGCTGGGCTACAACTGGCAGTACGGCCCGTTCGAACTGATCGACCGGATCGGCGACGAAAACCTGGTCCGGATGCTCGAAGCCATGGGCAAGCCCGTGCCAGATCTGCTCCGACACGACGGACCGCTTTACCAAGTCGTCGACGGGCGGCTGCACGGGCTTGCATTCACCGGCACGGGCGGGACCAAGCCCACTCTACGAGCGGTGAACCGGCCACCCGGCGTCTTGCTGCTGGCCGACGTCAAGCGGCGCAGCAAGCCTCTGACGAAGAATCCTTCGGCGAGCCTTTGGGACGTGGGCGACGGCGTCGTCTGCCTGGAATTCCAGAGCAAGATGAACACCTTCGATCCTCTGGTGCTCAAGCTGGTCCACAAGGCTGTCGACATCGTGCGGAGCGATTACCGCGCGCTGGTGATTTACAACGAAGCCGACAATTTCTCCGCCGGAGCCAATCTCGGGGTGCTGCTCTTCGGCGTCAACATCGCGCTGTGGCCGGAAGTGGAGAACATGGTCAAACAGGGCCAGGAGGCGTTCAAGGCACTCGAATACGCCCCCTTCCCCGTGGTCGGCGCGCCCTCGGGAATGGCCCTCGGCGGCGGATGCGAAATTCTGCTCCATTGCGATGCCGTCCAGGCTCATGCCGAATTGTATATGGGGCTGGTGGAAGCCGGCGTCGGCGTGATTCCCGGCTGGGGCGGCTGCAAGGAGATGCTGCTGCGCGCCTTCGCCGACAAGAAATCTCCCCAAGGCCCGATGGCGCCGGTCGCCCGCGTCTTCGAAACCGTCAGCGTCGCCACTGTGTCGAAATCGGCCCGGGAAGCGAAAGACCTTCTGTTCCTGCGCCCCACCGACGGCATCACCATGAACCGCGACCGGCTGCTGTTCGACGCCAAGGAAAAAGCGCTGGCGCTGAGCGAAAGCTACGCGCCGCCCGAGCCGCCGGTCTTTTATCTCCCAGGGCCTTCGGGCAAGGCCGCGCTGGACATGGCCATCGGCCAGTACCGGCGGCTCGGCAAGGCCACGGCCCACGACGCTGTTGTCGCCGGAGCCTTGGCCGATGTACTCACTGGAAGCGATACCGACATCAGCAAGCCATTGTCCGAAGACGATCTCTTGGCATTGGAGCGGCGCGCCTTCATGGACCTGGTCAAGCGAAAGGAAACGATCGCCCGCATGGAACACATGCTGGAAACCGGTAAGCCTTTGAGGAATTAAGCCATGGCCACCTACAAAGCTCCCTTGCGCGATATGCGCTTCATCTACCACGAATTCCTGGCCGACCAGCACCTAGGGGACATGCCCGGCATGGAGGACGTGCCGCCTGAGCTGGTGGACGCGGTCCTGGAGGAAATGGCCAAGGTGGCCGAAAACATTCTGTTTCCTCTCAACCGGAGCGGCGACGAGGAAGGCTGCCGGTTCGAGAACGGCGAGGTGTACACCCCGCGCGGATTCAAGGAAGCGTATCAGCGCTTCCGGGAAGGCGGCTGGCCGGGTTTGACCAGCCTTCCGGAATATGGCGGCCAAGGACTCCCTGAAACGGTCTACGTGCTGACCTCGGAAATGATGTCGGCCAGCAACCTGTCCTTCGCCATCTACACCAAGCTGACCCACGGCGCCTATCAGCTGCTGCTCAAGACCGCCTCGGAGGAGATCAAGAATCTTTATCTTCCGAACATGGTGGAAGGACGCTGGACCGGCACCATGTGCCTGACCGAGCCGCAATGCGGCACCGATCTCGGCCTGCTCCGCACCAAGGCGGTTCGGCAACCGGACGGCACTTATCGGCTCACCGGCAACAAGATTTTCATTTCGGGCGGCGAGCAGGATCTCAGCGAAAACATCATCCAGATGGTCCTGGCGCGCGCACCCGATGCCCCGCCTGGGGTCAAGGGCATAAGCCTGTTCCTGGTGCCGAAGTTCCTGGTCAACCCGGACGGCAGCCTCGGACCGCGCAACCGCATCTTCTGCACGGCCATCGAGCACAAGATGGGCATCAAGGGCTCGAGCACCTGCAGCCTCAGCCTCGAAGACGCCACCGGCTATTTGATCGGAGATCTCCATAAAGGACTCCGCGCCATGTTCGTGATGATGAACAGCGCCCGCCTCGAAGTCGGATTGCAGGGGCTGGGGCTCGGCGAAGTGGCCTATCAAAATGCCGCGGCCTATGCCAAGGAGCGCTTGCAAGGCCGCGCCCTGACCGGCCCCAAGAATCCCGAAAAGCCGGCCGATCCCCTCATCGTCCACCCGGACGTGCGGCGCATGCTCTTGACCATGCGCGCCTATACCGAGGGCATGCGGGCGATGTCGGCCTGGGTGGGCGCACAACTCGACAAGGAAAACCGGCATCCGGACCCGGCTGTCCGCCAGGAAGCCGAGGACTTCGTCGCCTTGCTGACGCCCGTGGTAAAGGCCTTCTTCACCGATCTCGGGTTCGAGACCGCCAATCTGGCCATGCAGGTATACGGCGGGCACGGCTACATACGAGAACACGGCATCGAACAGTTCGTGCGCGATGCCCGCATCGCCCAGATCTACGAGGGCGCCAACGGCATCCAGGCCCTGGATCTGGTCGGACGCAAGCTGCCCGCCCACGCCGGAAGATATCTCCGCAGCTTCTTCCATCCGGTCCAGCGTCATCTCGACGAACGCGCCGGGCAGGCTCAACTGGCTTTCGTCATCGAGCCGCTGGCCAAGGCATTCGGCCGGCTGCAACGCGCAACGGCTTTCATCGCCGAGCGCAGTCTCGCCGATCCCAACCAAGCCGGCGCCGCGGCCTACGACTACCTGCATCTGTTCGGCCTCACCACCATGGCCTATTGCTGGGCGCGCATGGCGGAAATCGCGCAAACAGAGGTCGAGAACGATACGACCGGCTTTTACCGAGCCAAGCTCGATACCGCCCGCTTCTTCATGGAGCGCATCTTGCCCAGAACCTCGGGGCTCTTTTCCGCGATTCTGTCCGGCAGCGGCAGCATCATGGCTTTCAGGGACGAGGCGTTTTAGGACCGACTCCGGAACCACTCCACGTCACTTTGACAACACAAACGCCTTGGAACTGTCCAAGAAGGGTTACCCTTTTGGACAGTTCCAAGGCGCATGAAACGTGAATCTTTTTCCGAAATCAGGGTGTTCTGTTATGCCGGCTATCGCGGCGACGAAGAACCGCGGCGGCTGTTGATCGACGACCGCAAAGTCAAGGTGGAAATCCTCAACCGCTGGACCACGCCGGAGCACCGCTATTTCAAAGTGCTCGGCGACGATTGCCACATTTACACCATCCGCCAGAATGATCGCGACAGCCGGTGGGAACTGACTTTGCTGCACTAAGTAGAAAATGCTGCCGACAGCGCCACTGTTTGTAGGATGGGTAGAGCGAAGCGAAACCCATTGATGGTGGGTTAGGCCGCGAGGCCGTAACCCACCGAGCGGCCTCGGACCTGTCCTGAGCCCAGTCGAAGGGTCGGTGGGTTACGCGGAGCCTGTCCTGAGCGGAGCCGACGGGCTTACCCGCCATAGATGGGTTTCGCTTCGCTCTACCCATCCTACGTATAATGCTCTCGATCCGCGGCGGATAATAGAACTCCTCAGAACTTGATGACCGCGTCGACAGCGAATAAAAGCTGATCGCTTTTCTTGCGTGCGTCGTAGTTGTTTATGCCGTCGGCCCAGTCGTATCGGACTTCGGGGCGAAGGGCGACCCAGTCCACCGGCTTCCAATTCAAGCCCAGGGTAATGCCGTAATAGCTGGCGGGGCCGGAGGCGAGAACGGCGCAGCCGGGACACATTTGTCCAACGCGCACGCCATCGTCATCGCGGAACCACTCGCCCCGCAATCCCACACCCACGGTATCGGTGACCTCGTAAATCAGCTGCTGCTGAATGCCGTACCACTGAGCGTCCTTGAAATTGTTCAAAGGATGCTGTTGCTCGATGCCGTGATCGTGCTGGAAGACATAGTGCACGTGATCGGTGAAATCCTGCTTGAAAATGAAACTGTAGAAGGTGCGATTGTCCTTTTTGTCGATACCCGTTTTCCGGCGAAAATCGTCGAGGTCGTTATCGGCGTTGACATCGCCGGTGATGATCGAGAATCCGACCGACGTCGCATGATCGTCGGTATTCCAGAAAACGCCGCCCAGAAAATTCCAGTTTTCCATATTCTTGTCGAAGCCGTCCCAGCCCGCGTTGCCGTCCAGCGATCCGCCGAACTGATTGTGTCCTCCCGTAACGGCCCCGAGAGTGACCAGCAAATTGTTGACGACCGGATAGGTGAACATCACCCCGGTATGGGTAAAGGGTTCGCCGTATTGGAAGGTATACGGGTGGGAATAAAAGAAATTGTCCGGAGACAAGCCCGTTTCATAACCCATGATGGTATAGAAACGACCCAGCCGTGCCGTGATTCCGTTGCCGAACGGCGCGAACACGTCGATATAGACGTTGGGAAGCGCGATTTTGTAGAAGCGTGTGCCGTCGCCGATCAAGTCGTTGTCCCAGTGACCCTCGCCGTAAGCATTGATGGTGTTGGTCCGGGCGTCGGTGCCGAACATGAAAGTCACCTTTCCGCCCACGTCCCACTCGCTGCCCTCGACGTTCACGGCCCGGGACAAATCCACCACCAACTGATTGAGCTGAAACTCGCCGGACCTATCGTTGAAGATCACGGGACCGTTGTAGTTGTCCGCCGGATCGTTGGCATTGTAGGTAATACCCGCGTCCATCCAGCCGGTCACGGTCAGGCCCAGGGATTTCATCCAGGCTGATTCGTTGATGAACTTTAATCCCCCCAATAAACCGGATGCCTCTTCGGCCCGGCCCGGGTCACCGATACTCATCAGCCCGCCCGCGATAAGTGCCAGATGACGCTTCGATTTGATGTTTTTCATGAGTTCAGGCTCCTGTGTTTCTTGCGCTTAAACAGCGGAGCCCTGTGAGTCGTCGAAAGACTACAAAAGCATAAAGTGCGCCATGGGTTTCGGAAAGAATAAATCCGGTCCGTATCCCCGGACGGTCAGAACTTCCCTCCGTTTCCGGCGGCGCGAAACAACGCACACCCGGGCAAAAAGCCGGCGCAACGCACCATTTACGTGCGAAATATCGATAAATTGCCCCATTATTGTTCAAAGCATGGGGCAGCTCCGTCACGAATCTTTCCGATACCGCCTATTTCGAGGCTGGCACGCATCCTGCGTACTCTCATCCGTAACGAGAGGTGCGCCATTCGGCGGCACCGTTCACAAATGGCGACTAGGGTTCCGGCCCCTCCGCTCGGGGGCGTCTGGTCCGAGAGTTTCCGGCCCCGTAGCTCGCGGGGTTACACGGCGGGATAAAAGCCCGGGAGGTCGTGACGGTTCGTAAGAACCGGTTCGCCCTCTCGCCGTGTAATTTCCGAAAAGGAGCCCCGTGATGTCGTCCCTATTCGCTCATGCCTTGCGCCGTTTTCTCGCGTTCCCGGCCTTGATCGGCCTATTTCTGTTTCCCCTGCCGTCTCCCGCCGAGATCAAGATCGGCGTCAGCGACTGGCCGGGCTGGGTCGCCTGGTACGTAGCCGAAAAAAACGGCTATTTCAAAAAACACGGCGCCAAAGTCAAACTGGTTTGGTTCGCCAACTACACCGATTCCATTTCCGCGTTGTCGGCCGGCCAACTGGACGGCAATTGCCAGACCTGGTCCGACACCATGGCCCCTCTGGCCAAGGGCATTCCGCTCAAGGCCATACTGGTCAACGACAACTCGGCCGGCAACGACGCTCTGATGGTCAGCTCCAAGATCAAGAGCTTCGCCGACCTCAAGGGCAAGAAGATCGCGCTGGAGCAGTTCAGCGTCTCCCATTTCCTGCTGGTGACCGCGCTGGCCAAGAACGGCATGACGCAGGCGGACGTCGAGATCGTCAACCTGTCCGCCGGCGACGCCGCGGCGGCCTTCCTGAGCGGTCGTGTCGACGCCACCGTGGTATGGAACCCCTGGGTCAACAAGATCGAGCTGTCGGGCAAGGGCAAGGCGCTGTTCAGCTCCAAGGACATCCCCGGACTGATTCCCGACCTCCTGGTCGTGCAGGAAAAATCCCTCGCCGCCCACCGCAAGGATTTCCTGGGCATGATCGAGTCCTGGTACGACGCCGAAACGTTCATTCGCGAACACCCGGACCAGGCGGTCAAGATCATGTCCAAGGTCGTCGGCCTCAAGACCGACGAGTACAAGATTTTTCTGCCCGGCACCAAGTTCTTCGCCGAGGCCGATAACCTCGAAGCTTTCGGCCAGCCCGACCAATCCCGGTCGCTGCTGAACGTAGCTCCCGCCATTTCCGACTTCCTGCTCGACAACCGGCTGATGGAAGGCACCGTCGACTTCGCCCAGGGCGTGGACGGCTCGTTGATAAAAGAAATCGCGGACAAAAGATAGGTAAACGGCCCGCCTCCGCCGGGGACACTCGCACCTTTTCTTAACGGCTTCAATCGAGGAAAGAGAATGGCAGCTCAATACGACAGCGGCATCCCGAACCCGCGCCGGCGATGGTGGGTGATACGGGGACAGATCGGCCGCCGCGACTATCTGGTTCTCGCGCTGCTGGGCCTCTTGGCGCCGCTGGCGGCCTGGTGGGGTCTGGCCCACAGCGGCTGGGTGGACAAGGTGTTCATGCCGGCGCCGGAAGAAGTGGTTACCCGGATCTGCGGCTGGTTCGCCGAAGACGACCTGCTGGGCGACATCTGGATCAGCGTCTACCGGGTGACCGCCGGGTTCGCCATCTCCGCCGTGCTGGCCTTGCCGCTGGCGCTGCTGATCGGCACTTATCGGCCGCTGCAGGCGCTGTTCGAACCGCTCACCGATTTCATCCGCTACATGCCCGCGGTGGCCTTCATTCCGCTGGTGATGCTGTGGGTCGGCATCGAGGAGAGCGCCAAGATCGCCATCATCTTCATCGGCACTTTTTTCCAGATGGTGCTGATGATGGCCGAAGACATCCGCCGCGTGCCCATGGCCCAGATCGAGGCGGCGCAGACCATGGGCGCGACGCGCGGCGAACTGATCCGGCTGGTGATACTGCCGTCGGCCAAACCGGCGCTGCTGGATACGCTGCGCGTCACCATGGGCTGGGCCTGGACCTACCTGGTCGTGGCCGAACTGGTAGCCGCCAATTCGGGACTGGGCTTCGCCATCCTCAAGGCGCAGCGCTTTCTGCAGACCGACAAGATTTTTGCCGGCATTCTCCTGATCGGCCTGTTCGGGCTGCTGATGGACCAGTCGTTCCGCTGGCTGCACCGCAAGCGTTTCCCCTGGCTTTACTTCAAGTGATCATCATGACGGCCAAGATCGAAATCAGACGAGCCAACAAGCTGTTCGACACCGGGGGACGGCGCATCGCCGCGCTCGAGAACGTCGACCTCGATATTCGCGCCAACCAATTCGTCACCCTGGTGGGCGCTTCGGGCTGCGGCAAATCCACCCTGCTGCGCAGCATCGGCGGCCTGGAAGATCTCAGTTCGGGCGAAATCCGGGTGGACGGCCGGCCGGTGTCCGGCCCCGGAGCCGAGCGCGCCATGGTGTTCCAGCATTACAGCCTGTACCCGTGGCTCACGGTGCGCGAAAACATCCGCTTCTGCCGCGCGCTCAAGATCAAGCGCGAAGAGATCACTTCGGCCGACGTGGAAATCGCTTCCGGGCGTACCGACGCCCTGATAGGGCTGATGGGGCTCGCCCCGGTCGAAAACGCCTATCCCAACCAGCTTTCCGGGGGCATGCAGCAGCGCGTGGCCATCGCCCGCGCGCTGATGAACCGGCCCGACATCCTGTTGATGGACGAACCGTTCGGCGCGCTCGACGCGCAGACGCGCGAGGTGATGCACGATCTCATCCTGCATGTGTTCGCGCTGGAAAAGCCCACCATCGTGTTCGTCACCCATGACGTGGAAGAGGCGATCTATCTCGGCGACCGGGTGGTCCTGATGGCGCCCCGTCCCGGACGGATCGACTCGATCTACGAGGTTCCGCTGCCACCGGAACGCGAGCAGGACATGAAGCTATCTCCCGAATTCACCGAGCTGAAACGGGAAATCCTGTCCCGCATCCGCGCCACCTCGGGGATGCAAACCGACCGCGGAATGCTGGACAAGCTCACGGCCACCGCACAGCCGGGGGCTGCCGCATGACCACGACCGGTGCCGATGCGAGCCATGCGGCCAAGAACCGGAGCGCTTCTTTTTGTGTTCATTTTTCGATGATGAGAGGTCAAGCATGACGATCACCTTCACCCCTGACCGAGTCCTCTGGGAAGAGACGGTTCCCGGCGGCAATCACTGGTCCGGCCTGCTGCGGCGCGGTTCGGCGCTGCGCCTCACCGACCTGGAGGGCGGCGCCAACGTCTCGGCGCTGTTCTACAACCAGGAGGAGAAGCTGGAACGCTACAACATGCCGGATACGCTGAAGGCCCAGCACACCGCCTTCCTCACCGCCGGCCACGTGTGCTACTCCGACATGGGCCGAGTGCTGTGCTCGATAATTCATGATTCGGTCGGCTGGCACGACACCGTGTGCGGCACCAGCGACAACGCATCGATCCTGGACCAATACGGCACCGCCACTTTTCAGACCCACCGCAACGACACGTACCGCAGCGGCCGGGACGGCCTCCTGATCGAACTCGGCAAATGGGGCCTGGGCAAGCGCGACCTGGTCGCCAACATCAATTTCTTCAGCAAGGTGACGGCGGATGAGGACGGCGGACTTCGCTTCCATTCCGGGCACAGCCGGGCCGGCGACGCGGTCGATCTGCGCTTCGACATGAACGTGCTGGTGGTGCTTTCGACCGCGCCGCACCCGCTGGACCCGAACCCGGAATACCGGCCGGCGGCGGTAAAGCTAACCGCCTGGCATGCGGGGCCCGCCGGTGAAAGCGACCTCTGCCGCACCTCGTGCGAACAGAACCGGCGCGGTTTCATCAATACCGAGCGTTTCTACGCCTGCTAGGAGGAAACCATGTTGATCGAAAGCACACTCGCCCCGGAAAACGCCGTTCTCGACGAGACCTGCCCGGCCGGCGAACCATGGACGGGGTTGGTGAAGAAAGGCCAGATCTTTCGCATCCTCGACCTGGAGGGCAACCAGGCGGTGGATACCCTGTTCTACAGCGCCGATGGTCCGGAAGAGCGCTACAGCGCGGTGGATACCATACGCCGCCAGGGCAATCTTTATCTCGGGGTCGGGTCGGTTTTGTATTCCAGCGAGGGGCGGCCGATGCTGACCATCGTGGCCGACACCTGCGGCCGCCACGACACGCTGGGCGGCGCCTGTGCCGCGGAGAGCAACACCGTGCGCTATGCTCTGGACAAGCGCCCCATGCACAGCTGCCGCGACAACTTCCTGCATGCCCTGGCCCACAGCGATCGCGCCCGTCAGCTCGCCATGAGCAAGCGCGACATCACCGCCAACATCAATTTCTTCATGAACGTGCCGGTAACCCCCGAAGGCGGCCTGTGCTTCGCGGACGGCATCTCGGCACCGGGCAAATACGTCGAGATGCGCGCGGAGATGGACGTGATGGTGCTGATCTCCAACTGTCCGCAGCTCAACAACCCGTGCAACGCCTACAACCCGACGCCGATCCGGCTGCTCGTGTGGAACGGATGAGCGACCGCACCGGCCGGGAGGCATCCGGCCTCGGGGCCTACCAGCAACGATTCGATTCGCCGCGGGACGACCCGTGGCTTACCAAAACGGCGGGACGGCCCGCCCCATCCTGAAAGAGCAAGAACACCGATGTTCCACAAGGTATTGATCGCCAATCGCGGCGAGATCGCCTGCCGTATTCAACGTACCCTGCGCCGCTTGGGACTCCGCAGCGTGGCGGTTTATTCGGAGGCTGACGCCCACGCCCGCCACGTGGAAGAAGCCGATGAAGCCATCTGCATCGGCCCACCGCCCGCCGCCGAAAGCTATCTCCGCATCGACCGCATCCTGGATGCGGCGCGAAGCAGCGGCGCGGAGGCCATCCATCCGGGTTACGGCTTCCTGAGCGAGAACGCCGCTTTCGCCGAGGCCTGCGCCGAACGCGGGCTGGTTTTCATCGGCCCGACGCCTGAGCAGATCCGAAAATTCGGACTCAAGCACACGGCCCGAGAAATCGGCGAGGCGAACGGCGTTCCTCTGTTACCCGGAACCGGACTCCTGACCGACACCCGGCATGCTCTGACCGAGGCACGGCGCATCGGTTTTCCGGTGATGCTGAAAAGCACCGCGGGCGGCGGAGGGATCGGCATGCGATTGTGCCGGAGCGAATCCGAACTCGTGGAGGCCTACGACTCGGTTCGACGCCTCGGCGCCGCCAATTTCAAGGACACCGGACTCTATCTGGAAAAATTCGTCGAACGCGCCCGCCATATCGAAGTGCAAATTTTCGGCGACGGACAAGGGGGCGTTCTGCATCTCGGCGAACGGGACTGCTCGCTGCAACGCCGCAACCAGAAGGTGGTCGAGGAAACGCCGGCGCCGGGTTTGAGTCCCGAGCTGCGGGAGCAACTTTATGGGCATGCCCTGGCCATGGGTCGTGCCGTCCATTACCGCTCGGCAGGCACGGTGGAATTCGTGTACGACGCGGCGACGGACCAGTTCTATTTCCTCGAGGTCAACACCCGCCTGCAGGTGGAGCACGGCGTCACCGAAGCGGTCACCGGGGTCGACCTGGTCGAATGGATGGTGCGGCTGGCCGCGGGCGAGCGGGCGTTTTTCGACCGCTATCGGCACCGACCCGAAGGTTCGTCGATACAGGTTCGGATTTATGCCGAGGACCCCGGCAACAATTTTCAGCCGTCTTCCGGACTCCTCACCGAAGTGTCGTTTCCGGAAGGCGTGCGGGTGGATCATTGGTTAATGCGAGGACTCGAGGTGCCCGCGTTCTACGATCCCCTGCTGGCCAAGCTGATCGTGCATGCCGCCGATCGCGACCGCGCCATCGCGGTCTTGAAACACGCCTTGGCCGAGACCCGGCTCGCCGGCATCGAAACCAACCTCGATTATCTCCGCCAGATCGCGGACGACCGGGTATTCCGGGAAGGCGGCCAGACCACGGGTTATCTCGCCGGGTTCGAATATCGCCGGCGTACGCTCGAAGTGCTGGAACCGGGTACCCAGACCACGATACAGGACTATCCCGGCCGGCTCGGTTATTGGGACGCCGGGGTGCCGCCGTCGGGCCCCATGGACGCCCTCGCCTTCCGCATCGCCAATCGGCTGGTCGGGAACGCCGAAGGAACGGCGGCGCTCGAATTGACCGTCACCGGGCCGACCCTGCGGTTTAACTGCGACGTGCTGATCGCGCTGTGCGGCGCGGCGATGGGCGCAGAACTGGATGGCGAACCCCTGCCCCTGTGGACCGCGCATTCGGTCAGAGAGGGGCAAGTCCTCCGTGTCGGCCCGGTCGACGGCCACGGCTGCCGCGCCTATCTCGCGGTCGCCGGAGGCTTCGACGTACCCGATTATCTCGCCTCCAAATCGACCTTCACGCTCGGATGCTTCGGCGGCCATGGCGGACGCGCGCTCCGCACCGGCGATGTGCTGCATCTCGAAAAGCCGGCCGCGGCGACGCCAGCAGGCATTCGCCCCCCGGCGGACCTGATCCCGAGTTATACCGACGCCTGGGAAATCTGCGTGCTTTACGGGCCCCACGGCGCACCGGACTTCTTTACCCATGGGGACATCGAAACCTTCTTCGCCACGGATTGGGAGGTGCACTACAACTCCAGCCGCACCGGCATCCGGCTGATCGGCCCAAAACCCGAATGGGCCCGGCTGGACGGCGGCGAAGCGGGGCTGCATCCGTCGAACATTCACGACAACGCTTACGCTGTCGGCGCCGTCGACTTTACCGGCGACATGCCGGTCATCCTGGGTCCCGACGGCCCCAGCCTCGGCGGCTTCGTTTGTCCGGTCACGATCGTCCAGGCCGAGTTGTGGAAGCTGGGGCAACTCCGCCCCGGCAATACGGTGCGCTTCCGCCCTATCGCCCTGGACCGGGCCCGCGCACTGGCGGACGAGATCGACGCTTCCCTGGCCCGCATCGGCGCCGGCGACACCACAAAGCGTGCGGAACCGCGAAGACAGACGACACTTCACGGGGACAATCCGCGCGCACTCTGCAGCCCGGTGCTTTACGAAAGGTCCGGCGAGGACTCCTGTCCCACGGCGGTCTATCGCCGGTCCGGCGATTGCAACCTGCTCATCGAATACGGTCCGCCGGTGCTCGACTTGAATCTCCGGTTCCGGGTTCACGCCCTGATGGAGTGGCTGAAGGAGCGAAACATCGCCGGCATCGTCGACCTCACGCCGGGTATCCGCTCGCTCCAGGTCCATTTCAACGATCGCGCGATCCCGCAGGAACGGCTGCTCGATCTGCTCATAGCCGCGGAGAGCGAACTGCCGGCGATCGACGACATGGAAACGCCGACCCGCATCGTCCACCTGCCGCTCTCCTGGGACGATCCGTCCACGCGGCTCGCCATCGAAAAGTACCTGCAATCGGTGCGCAAGGATGCGCCCTGGTGCCCCAGCAACATCGAATTCATCCGCCGCATCAACGGCCTCGACAGCATCGAGGCGGTCAAGCGGATCGTGTTCGACGCCAGCTATCTGGTCCTGGGACTGGGCGACGTTTATCTGGGCGCGCCGGTGGCGACGCCGGTCGACCCGCGCCACCGGCTGGTGACGACCAAGTACAACCCGGCCCGCACCTGGACGCCGGAAAACGCGGTCGGTATCGGCGGTGCGTACCTGTGCGTGTACGGCATGGAAGGTCCGGGCGGTTACCAGTTCGTGGGGCGCACCGTGCAAATGTGGAACCGCTATCGTCAAACCGCCGATTTCCGGGACGGCAAACCCTGGCTGCTGCGCTTCTTCGATCAGATCCGCTTCTTCCCGGTCACGGCGGACGAACTGACGCGCTACCGCGAGGATTTCATCCGGGGACGCCTGAAGCTGGACATCCGCGAGGAAACCTTCAGCCTCGGAGAGTACAACCGGTTTCTGGAGACCCATCGGGAGGAAATCGCCGCATTCAAGGCGAAACAGCAGGCGGCATTCGAGGCCGAACGGGAACGCTGGGCCGGTTCGGAACGGAGCTTTGCCGACGATCATGCCGTGGCTGAAGCGGCGGCGGATACCGAGCTCGATCTGCCGCCCGACGCCCGGGCCGTCGCATCCCATGTCGCCGGCAGCGTCTGGAAAATCGCGGTGGGGACGGGCGACCGGGTGGAGGCCGGCGATCTCCTGGTGATCGTCGAATCCATGAAAACCGAGATTCACATTGAGGCCCCGGCCGCCGGCACCGTCTGGGGGGTTTTCTGCACCGAAGGCGGCCCGGTGGCCGCCGGGCAAGACCTGCTCGTGCTGCAAACGGAGGACAAACGATGACCGATAATTTTCCGGCCAGTCTCGATATCGAAACCTTGTCGGCGGCCTACCGCCAGGGCCTTATCACGCCGGTCCGATTGATCGAAGGCCTGCTCGCCCGGCTGGACGCCGAACCCGGGCAGCCGGTCTGGATCTACCGTCTGCCGGCGGATGAAGTCCTGCGATATGCCCATGCGCTGGAGCAGCGCTCGCCGGCCGAGCTGCCCTTGTACGGCATTCCCTTCGCCATCAAGGACAACATCGACCTGGCGGGAACCCCGACCACCGCCGCCTGCCCCGCCTACGCCTACCGTCCGGAGCAATCGGCCTTCGCCGTCCGGAAGCTGATCGAGGCGGGCGCGATTCCGATCGGCAAGACCAACCTGGACCAGTTCGCGACCGGCCTGACCGGCACCCGTTCGCCTTATGGCGCCTGCCCGAACGCCTTCGATGCGGACTATATCTCGGGAGGCTCGAGCTCGGGCTCGGCGGTGGCCGTGGCCAAGGGATGGGTCAGCTTCGCCCTGGGTACCGACACCGCCGGGTCCGGCCGGGTGCCGGCGGCGTTCAACAATCTCGTCGGGCTCAAACCCACGCCGGGCGTCATCAGCACCTCGGGCGTCGTGCCGGCCTGCCGTTCGCTGGATTGCGTGTCGATATTCGCCCTGACGGCCGGCGATGCGCGGCGGGTGTTCCGGGTAGCGGCGGCGTTCGACCCGGCCGATCCCTATTCCCGATGCGATGGAACGGCGCGGCCCGAATTCGCCGAGCGCTTCCGTTTCGGAGTGCCGCGGCCCGATCAGCTCGAATTCTTCGGCGACAAGGACGCTGAGCGGCTGTTCGCGGCCGCGGCGGAACGGCTGGAAATCCTCGGCGGACAACGGATCGAAATCGATTTTGCCCCGTTTCTCGAAGCGGCCCGCCTGTTGTACGAGGGGCCCTGGGTCGCGGAGCGCTATCTGGCGATACGCGATCTGCTGGATAGAGACCCGGATGCCGTCTACCCGGTCACACGCACGATCATCGAGCGCGGCATACACCACTCGGCGAGCGATACCTTCGCCGCCTTCTATCGCCTCATGGCTCTAAAGCGGGCCGCGGAGCACGCCTGGACACAAGCGGATCTCGTCCTGACGCCGACGGCGGGAACGATTTACCGGATCGCCGAGGTCGAGGCCGATCCCGTTCGGCTCAACTCCCATCTCGGCTATTACACCAATTTCATGAACCTCCTGGGCCTCGCCGCCGTCGCCGTGCCGAGCGGGTTCAATTCGAGCGGCCTGCCGTTCGGCATTACGCTGTTCGCCCCGGCCGGCAGCGATCACGCCCTGCTGAATCTGGCCGAACGGCTGCATTGCGCCCCCGGACTGACGATGGGCGCCACCGGCCAGCCCTTGCCGGCGCCTTTTTCTCAACCCGAACCGGAAAAACCGGGCCATGTCCGGATCGCCGTCTGCGGCGCCCATTTGTCCGGACTCCCGCTCAACGGACAACTGACCCGCCGTAGAGGAAGGCGGGTCAAGGTAACCCGCACGGCGCCGAGCTATCGCCTCTACGCCCTGCCGGACGGCAAGCGTCCCGGGCTGCTGCGGCAAGCGCCCGGTGCCGCCATCGAAGTCGAGGTCTGGGAACTGCCGATGGCGGAGTTCGGCGGTTTCGTCGCCGAGATCGCGGCTCCCTTAGGGATAGGCTCCCTGGAACTCGAGGACGGCGAATGCCTACAAGGCTTCCTGTGCGAAGCTTATGCGGTGAAAGACGCGCTCGACATCACCGGGTACGGCGGCTGGAAAAGCTACTTGAGCGTCCGCGACCCGGCATAGCCCCGAGCCGAATACGCGGCAATGACCTCGATCGAACCCCTGAAAGCCGATTGAATCTAAAACGGGGCAACTTGAACTCAACCCGCCTACTCCCCTACACTCGACCGCAACCCCCCAATCGCGAGAGTGAGAACGACTATGAACGCATACTCGACCGAAGACATCAGAACTATCGCACTGGTCGGACACTCGGGCGCGGGCAAGACGACATTGGCCGAAGCGCTGCTTTACAAGACGGGAATGATCAATGCTCCGGGCAGCGTGGAGAAAGGAACGACTATCTGCGACTACGATCCTCTCGAAAAAGCCCACCAGCATTCGCAAAAACTCGCCGTCACCCACATCGACCATAACGGCGCCCGCATCCACCTTCTGGATACGCCGGGATATCCGGACTTCATGGGCCAGGCATTATGCGCGCTGGATGCCGTGGAAACCGTGGCGGTGGTCATCAATGCCGGCAACGGCATCGAATTCACCGCGAGCCGGATGATGCAATGGGCCCAGGCGCGTCGCTTGTGCCGCATGATCGTCGTCAACAGGATCGACGGCGACAACCTGGATCTGCCGGGCCTGGTGAAGGAAATTCGCGAATCCTTCGGCAAGGAATGCCTGCCGATCAACCTCCCGGCGGACAAAGGCACTCGGATTGTCGACTGCTTCTTCAACGGCGCCGGCAAGACCGATTTTTCCTCGCCGCCGGAAGCCCATCGGGCACTCGTGGATCAGGTGGTCGAAGTCGACGAGACGCTCATGACCCTTTACCTGGAGCAAGGCGAGATCGCGCCCGAAGAATTGCACACCCCGCTTGAAGAGGCCTTGCGCAACGGCCATCTGGTTCCCATTTGTTTCGTTTCCGCCCGCACCGGCGTCGGCGTTCCGGAATTGGCCGACGCGTTCGTAAGGCTGCTGCCGAATCCCAAGGAAGGCAATCCGCCTTTGTTCGAGCGCTGGCCGTCCAATACCGAACGCAAGAACGCCGTGCCGTTCCGGTCGGAGCCCGATCCTGCCAAGCACGTGCTGGCTCATGTGTTCAAGGTGGAAATGGACCCTTATGTCGGCAAGATGTCGGTCTTCCGGGTGCACCAGGGCACGGTCGAACCCGACACCCAACTGCTCATAGGCGAGTCGCGCAAGCCGTTCAAGGCGGGGCATGTGTTCATGCTCCAGGGCAAACAGCACGTCCCGGTGACGCGCTGCATACCGGGCGATATCTGCGCCGTGGCCAAAGTGGAAGAAATCGAGTTCGACGCCGTATTGCACGACGCGCCCGAGGACGATCACATCCACTTGAAACCGCTCGAGTTTCCCCATGCCGTTTTCGGCCTGGCAATCACGCCGAGGCGGCGCGGCGACGAACACAAGCTTTCCGAGGTCCTGCATAAGCTGGAAGCGGAAGATCCCGCCCTGGGCGTGGAATTCGACGCCTCCGCTCACGAGGAAGTGATGCACGGCCTGGGTGAACTCCACCTGCAACGGGTACTGGAGAAAATGCAGCAGCAGTACAAGCTGGAAGTGGACACCCATCCTCCCAAAATCCCATACCGCGAGACGGTCACCTCGGCGGCCGAGGGGCACCACCGCCACAAGAAACAAACCGGGGGCGCCGGTCAGTTCGGCGAGGTTTTCCTGCGCATCGAACCGCTGGAAAGAGGCGCGGGTTTCGAGTTCGTGGACGAAGTCAAAGGCGGCGCGATTCCGGGACAGTTCATTCCGGCTGTCGAAAAAGGCGTGCGGCAGGCATTGGCCATGGGCGCCGTGGCGGGCCACCCGATGCAGGATGTCCGCGTGGTGGTTTACGACGGAAAGGCGCACCCGGTGGACAGCAAGGAAGTGGCCTTCGTCGCCGCCGGCAAAAAAGCCTTCCAGGATGCCGTCGCGAAAGCGCGCCCCATCGTCCTGGAACCGGTGGTCGACATGGAGATCAGTGTTCCGGAGTCGGCGATCGGCGACGTCACCGGCGATCTGGCATCCCGCCGCGGCCAGGTGTCCGGCACCGCTCCGGCGCGCAGCGGGATGGCCACGGTCAGCGCCCGCGCGCCGCTCGCCGAACTGAGCAGCTATCATTCGCGGCTCAAATCGCTCACCGCGGGCCAAGGCTCCTACACCCTGGAATTCAGCCACTACGAACCGGTGTCGCCGAACATCCAGCAGCAGCTTATGGCGCAGTACAAGCCGGGGCCGGAAGATTAGGAAGCCCTGAAACAGCCCAATCCCACGGAGAGAGCACATTCACGATCAATCAGATGTTCAAGCCCATCGCACAATTGGAGGCTTAATCGGAGCTTCCCTTAAGACCGATCGCCGGTTTACCGCCACCCGGAATAGGACAGCAGACGCAGCAGGCGCGGAAACTCGATGCCGAGGAGTAGTTCCAGAGTCTTAGCCTGCTGGTTCAGCTCGGCTATCTCGGCGCGTTCCACGTGCTGGCCGAAACCGAAGCCGATCACATTGCCCCGGCCGGGGACCTGCAGGCGCATCGTGCGTCGTTCGAAGTACAGGTTGAGCAGGCTCATGGATTGCCTGAGGGACTGGGTCTGGGTTCCCCACAAGTTGATGGCGAGTATCCCCTCGTGGTGTAAAAGCCTGCGGCTGGCCGAAAAGAAATCCTGTTGATTCACCGCTTCCGCCAGGCCCTGATGGTCGAACACGTCCACCAGAATGTAATCGTATGCCTCTCCTCGCCGCTCGGCTTCGGCACAGACGAATTCATTGACGTCCGAGACATGTACGCCGAGCCGCGCGTCCCTGGGAAGACCGAAATATTCGTATGCGATCTCGGCGACCGCCGCCCGCCACTCGACGGCATCGATTCGGCATTCCGGGAATTGATTGAACAGAAATTTCGCGAGCGTGCCGCCGCCCAATCCCAGCAGGAGAATTTTGCGCGGCTCGGGTTTGAACAAAAGCCCGGCGAGCATCGCCCGCGCATAGGAAAGTTCCAGTTTTTCCGGTTCGGCGAGCGACATCGCGCTTTGCTTGGGGTGGGTACCGAAATGCAGGGATCGCACGCCATAAGTGTCGACGACCTCGATGAGGCCGAGGTCGTCCCTGCAACAATGGACGAGAACACCACCGTACTTCCGCATCGCGATCACTTTGGAGCGAGACCGGTTTCGGTCGAAAAACGCTTCATGTCCGAGCGGGCGGGTGCGCGGTTTCCCGTATACCCATGAGGCAGATGCCCCGTCCCCCATTGCGCACCAACTGACAGAGCCATCATGCCATTGATTTTACTTGTATTTCAGTCGTGGCATGCTGATTGCTTTTTAATCTGTGCATAACCTCTTCATCTCGGACACCAGGGTACAGCTTACAACTTCTCCATATCTGCCTAATTTTCCCCTCCATTAACCGAAAAAGCCATTTCCCCCTGTAATTCTGGTGTCCATTTTTTTACGAACGGTCGCTTGGTCCATACATCGGAGCACATCGGCTCCATGGATCGCCTGGAACTCTCGCCCGGTTCGGGCACGTCTGCAAGGCACGGATATATGTTGGGAGTTCCGCCCGACACCGAGCAAGGCGAATTCAGCCGAACGACGCCGGTTCCTCGGCTGTGGTTAGCGCGACGTGGCAGAAATTTCCGTTAGATTCCAGGACCTTCGCGACTCGAAAAGCCTTTTTCGCGTTCCGCTGTTCCACAAAAATCGTATCGCCGCCACGCAGCTTGACGGACGGAATGACTAGACCGCCCGAGCCGAGGAACATCAAGGCGTTTTGCGGACGACCTCCCGGCGGCTCGCCCAAGAAGAGTACAGAGCACGGCTGATTTCCGATCAGCTCGACGCTGTAACAGAACTGGCCGTTATGGATCTGTCCACCCCGCACAACCCCTACCTGGATAATCTCATCGTCGGTATTCAAGGAAATCAGGTCGCCCACGCGAAATACCTGTCCGCCGGAATCCACGATATAAAAACCGGGCAGTTCGCTTCGATAGACCTTGACCGATCGCATGTCTCTGAAACCCGTACCCGGGCTATCATCCTTGCCTCCCGCACCGGACACCAAAGCGGCAGCGAAAGTGCCGGTAGACTTGGATCCGAGAATCTCCGATCTTGACTCCGTACTGAGAGGCGCCAATTCAAGTTGCTCCAGGTTCGACCAGGGATCTCGAGCGGCACCGCCGACTCGGCGCCGCTCGACAAGACGTACCGTTATGGCGATCGCATCAATTCCGAAGCTGACGGCAGCGCTTCGCGCCGTCAGTTCCGGCTGATGCGGCAGACGCCCACCCAGTCTCGGGAGAATAAGCGTCAGCGGATTTTCCTCCGGCTTGCCGTGCATCCGAATTTCGCCGCGCAATTCGTTCAGCAGCCGGTCCATGAACAAAAAGCGGAGTCCCGGCTTGTCGACCGGAGCCGGCGCGGGCACAGGCATAATAGTCCCCGCAACCGTCAGATCGAAACTCAAAACCGCCCGCGTACCGTTGCTTACCGGCGAAGATTCGATTTTCACGGACTCCGCGCGGGCCACCAGGAAATCGTACAGCCGCTGCATGTCCCGCTGGCCCAGCGTGCCGGGAACCGCGATCCCGAATAACAGTATGACTTTGAAGAACAAAGCCACGGAAACCGCCCCCGAGATTTCGTATGATTGAACCGCATTGGAAAGCCCCCGCTGCTCGGCCAACTGAAAAAGATCGAAGACGGACGACCAGGAGGATAAAGGATGTGCCTCGTAAATCTGGGCGGTCCTGAGAAGACAACTGGCATATGATTCGAACGCGCGCCTGAAAATCAAAGCCTGCTCGTGGGCATCGAACGTCTCGGCGAACGTTTCCGCTTCCACGACTTGCCGGTAACCCGACGCCAGCTCGCTATGAAATCTGGAGCACAGACTGGCGATTTTTCGCGTTTTTCCATCCAATGGAAAAGGCTTGTCGAGAAAATAAGGTACGAGCCCTTTTTCGAGCCTCGTCACGGTCAGTCGGCACCTTTCGAGGATCGTAAAACGGAGACGAGGCTCGACCGAGGAGCCGTTCAGGCTCCGCAATGCCGGATAAAGCACGCGGCAGCATTCGCGGGTATTGGTCACGGACAGTCCATCCATCCAAACCGCGGCCGATTCGATGTCGAGCTTGAAAGGTAGTGCCGGATCGTGTTGCATAGTGGGACAAATAGGGCTTATGACTCATTTGATTTTAGTTCGAAGCCGGGTTCTTACAATTCGGACGCAGCGAATATGTGCTTCGGGCCCGACGTTTCTGAGATTTTGATCGCAAAATCGGGCACTCCAATGGCGCACGCCGGAATTTTGTTCTTTGGTAACCCTATTTCCGGCTGTCCGTCCGGTATGACTTTCCACCTTTCGCGAACCGGCAAAGCTTAAGGGTGCGTCAAGCGGAATCGCCCCGGATTGACTAGACTTGTTCAAGATACGCTCGGCTGGGGGGAGCGATCGACTTTCGAACCGCTCGTGAAATGAATTCGGTGCGGTGCGATTCATCGCTGAAGACACTCACATGATTTGGAGTCAGTTGAATATAACCGGTCGAAAGACGTGATTGACGATAAAACGCCGCTCGAAGCGGTCGCCGAAGCCGCGCAGGACTACTGCCGCCTGATCGAGCAAGTCAGAGCCAATCAGCTGGCAGAATGGCTGAAGTGCGTGGAGAGCGCCTTGCTGAGGCTGGACGCCTCGGTCAGGCGGCTCGCTTCTCAAGAACCCTATCACGCGTATAAATTGGCCCATGATTTGGATGCGCGTTTCGAGTCCTATCTTCGCTTGAAGCGATATCTGGACCACTACGACGAACTGTCGCCGGAGCCGGAGATCACCGGATATAACGACCTGGGCCTCGGAAACCTTTCGGAAAACCTGATCGATATCTATTTCGAAGTCAGACGAGGGCTGGCTTCGTACGAGGCCGGCATGGTCGGCGATCAATCCGCACAGCGGCTTTGGTCGAACGGCTACCGCAATTATTGGCAGCAGCATCTGCAAGAGGCGCGCAAACGCCTCGACCTTATCCGTCTGGCCGGATGAGCCGCCGAAACCGCTGCCGTTTCGGATCGTTCACACGGATCGCAAGGCGTCGATAAGATCCATCCGGGCAGCCCGCAGGGCGGGAAGCAGGCCGCCGGCCAGCCCCATGAACAAGGAAAACACGAGCGACTGGCAGGCGATTGCCGGCGTCATCGTGAACGTGAAGGCCAGCTCGGAAAACGTCTGCCAGTTGAGGGTGGAAACCGTCAGGAATTGCATCGTGGATGCCAAGGCAACGCCGGCGAAACCGCCTATCAAACCCAGGAGCGACGATTCGAAAAGAAACGCGCTCAAAATTCCGCCGCGGCGAAACCCCAGCGCCCTCAAGGTTCCGATTTCGCGGGTCCGGCTCGCCACCGCGCCGTACATCGTAATGACCGCACCGATGATCGCTCCCAGCGAAAATATGATGCTCAGGGTCATGCCGAGTATCTCCAGAAAATTCGCCAGCATTTCCGATTGCTCGGCATAAAACTCCGTTTCCCGCTGGGCCTCCACCTTCATGCGCGGGTCGGCTTCCACGCGGTCTCTGAACGGCTCCAATAGCGAGACATCGGCGAGCCTGGCGACGACCGCGGAATACGCCGTCCGCCGAAACGCCTGCATCAACTGCTCGGCGTCACCCCATATTTCGGAGCTGAAGCCGGTATTTCCGGCATCCATGACGCCAACGACGGTCCAATCGCGCAGGCCGAAGCGCATGGTTTCCCCGATACCGGAACCTTTGAAATTCTCCGCGATTTTTTTTCCGGCAACGATTTCGGACGATCCGGGACGGAACATCCGTCCCTCGGCCAAACGCACCTGTGTTCTTAGCGTTAGCCCTTTCTGAGACAAACCTCGAATGGTCACATTGGAGGGTTTGTCGCTGCCCCGTTTCGGCAGCGTCATCAAAACCATGACCTCCTTCGACGCCAGCTTGGTTCCGTTCGGAGCATAGGCAATCTCCGGCGCGCTCTCGATGATCGCGGCCTGCTCCCGCTCGATGGTACTTTGCACTTCGGTCTCCGCGCCCTTCCGGATCAGGATGACGTTGTCTTCGCTTCCGGTCGCCACCAGGGTCTGCTTGAGTCCCTCGGTCAGCATCAGCACGGTGGCGAAAACATAGACGACCAGGGCCATCCCCGCCGCCGTCAGGACCGAGGTCGCCTTGCGCGCCCACAAGCTCTTCCACGAATAAGAGAACGGAATTGTCACGCTTCCGTCCCTAGCCTATGCTGCGCAAGCCTTCGCTGACCGGCAGGGTGATCACGCGCCAGGCGGGAAATAACGCCGCCGTGAACCCGATCAGGCACGACGCCAGCATACCCAGCCCCATGGTTTGCAAGGACAGTTCGAACACGGGAAAAAGCGTACCGAACTTGGTCGCCAGGAAACCGGCCGCCGGGAATGTGGCCAGGATGCCCAGAACGCCCGAACCGATAGACAAGACCAGGGATTCACCCAATATGAGCGAGAGCAGGTAGCGCGATCCGAACCCGACCGCCTTGAGTGTTGCGTATTCGCGCCGGCGCTCCCGGGTGCTCATGGCCATGGTGTTCGCCATCACCGCCATGATGATGGCGACCACCACGAAAGAAACGATCTTGATGGCGATCAGGATGGCTTCCGTCATGGCGACGAAGCCGAGCTGAAACGCTTCCTCGGTTTCGGTCAAGGTCTCCGCGAGCGAATTTTGGAAAAGCCGGTCGACCGCATCGGACAGCTCCGCCGCACGATCGACCCGATCGATCCGGAGAACGAAGACGCCGACCCGCTCGGCCCGATTGGGATCGGTTTTCTTCAGGGTTTCGTTCAAGTTGTCCCAATGCAGCAGGAATAAGGTCTCGTCGGTCTTTTTTTCCGCCCCCCGATAAATGCCCCGCAAGACGAAACTCCAATTGCCGGAATAGATGGTTCCGCGCAAAGGAATGACGTCGCCGATCTTCCAGCCATACTGTTTCGCGAGTTTACGGCCCGCGATCGCGCCTTTCCGGTCCTTTATGAATGCCGTTTTCTCCGCCTCCGCCAGCACGAGTTCCGGGTAAAGCTCAAGATAGCTTTTCGGCTCTACGGCGAACTGGGGGAAAAAATTCCGCTCGTCGATATACACGCCGCCGAACCAATTCGAGTAGCTGAGTCCGGTGATCCCGCTTAACTGCCGGATGCGGTTGGCATGGCTGATCGGCAACGGAAATGTCAGGGAGATGGCGTTTCGGGTGATCAGGCGATTGGCCGAAGTCGCCTCCGCGCCGGCATACCAGGCGTCGACCACGGTTCTTAGAAGAGCGAAAGCGACGATCGCGATGACGATACCGAACGCGGTCAAACCGGTCCGCAGTTTATGCCGCAACAGATTTCGGAGCGCGAGACGCAGGAAAAGCAGCATGAGGCAAGGCTTAATCCGGGCCTGAAGAGGCGTCGGTCAAGACCCCTTTATCCAGGTGGCGGACACCATGCGCCACCGCGGCAGCGCGCTGGTCGTGGGTGACCATGATGATCGTCTTGCCTAGGCTCAGGTTGAGACGCTCCATGAGTTCCAGCACTTCTTCCGCCGATGCGCGGTCCAGATCGCCGGTGGGTTCGTCCGCCACGATCAGGGTGGGATCGACGACCAGGGCGCGGGCGATCGCGACGCGTTGCTGCTGGCCACCCGAGAGCTGGGACGGATAATGGTCGCTACGGTCCTCGAGGCCGACCAGTTCCAGAACCAGATCGACGTGCTCCCGGCGCTCCCGCTTCGATAAGCCCGTGAGCAATAGCGGAAGCTCGACGTTTTCGGACGCCGTCAGGACCGGCATCAAATTGTAAAACTGGAAGATGAATCCGACATGTGCGGAGCGCCAGTCGGTGAGGCTGGATTCCGGCAGTTCGGCGATATTGATTCCCCCGACCCTGAGAGCCCCGCTGCTCGGCCGGTCCAGACCCGCGATCAGATTCAGTAACGTGCTCTTGCCAGAGCCGGACGGTCCCATGAGCGCGAGAAAGTCCCCTTCCCTGATGACCAGGTTGATGTCGGTAAGAACCGGAACGATTTGATCGCCCTTCCAATAGTGTTTGGTCAGATTTTCGATTTCGACGATCGGATTCATGGGTGGACCGAGACAGCAGCCTCAAGGCTTTTCGGCTTCCCGGACGCGAACCTCCGCACCGTCCCTGATTTTTTCGGACGGGCTGAGAACCACCCGATCGCCCGCTCTGAGTCCTTTCTTCACCACCACCCAGTCGCCTATGCGGTCCCCCGTCTCGACCGGGACTTCCTTGACGCGACCGTCCTTGAGCACGAACGCGACCTGATCCGCACCGCGCCCGATAATCGCCGCGGGAGGCACGCCGAACACCGGGTTTCGCTGATCCGGGGCGAGTTCGCGAGACAGAAACGCGACTTTCGCACTCATATCGGGCAAGATGCGCTCATCCTTATCAATAAAACGCACCTTGACCAGCACGGTCGCCTTGGTGCGGTCCACCGTGGGCACGATGCGATCGACCGAACACCGGAATCGTCCGTCCGGAAAGGCATCCAGCTGGACTTCGCAGGGTTGCCCGACATGAACCCGGCCGAGATTCGACTCGGCCACATCGACCTCGACCTCCAAGGTATTCATATCGGCCATGGAGACGACCGTCCCTTTCGACAGCATGGTCGATGAAAAAGGGGCCAGAATGTCGCCGATATCGGCATTCTTGCTCAGAATGATGCCGTCGAAAGGCGCTCGAATATAGGTGTAATCCAGCGACACGCGCGCCCCCTGGTACGCGGCCTCGGCAGCGGCGATCGCGGACTTTGCGCTTTCCACGGCGGCCACGGCCTTGTCGTGGCGGGCAACCTCGGCGTCATAGAGTTCCTGCGAGACGAATTTCTTCAGCACCAGCGCGCGGGCACGGTTCAGCGCCAGGGTAGCTTCCTTCAACTCCGCTTCCGCCTTCATCAGCTCGGTTTTCGCGACAGCGACATTGGCCGCAGCCTGGTTCAGACTCGCCGCCAGGTCGCGATTCTCGAGCTGGGCGATGATCTGATCCTTTTTGACGTAAAGCCCTTCCTCCACGTCGAGCTTTTCGAGCCGTCCGGTGGCCTTGGAAGCCACGTCGGCCTTGGTTTGCGGCACCACGTATCCGGTTGCGTTCAGCAGGGTGAACGCCTGGGAAGGATAAAGGGTCGATACGGTGGCGACTTCACTTTCAATCCCCGCACTGCGAAGCTTCGAATAAATCAGAAGTCCAACGGCAATGATGACCAGCATCGCCGGAATCCTCAAGCTCTTGCGAAGCACGCCATTTCGGGCGGACGGCGGAAGATCCCGCGCCTGCCGGTCGATCCGCAGTTTTGAAAGGTTGTTCGTCGTCACGATTTGACCGATTGACTGCTGGTTGCATCATTTCAACCGCAAGTACCCGCACCTTGCGAGACGCGAATTCATAGCGTCAAAGAAAGTAATTGCTGAAGTCCTTAAGGATAACCTAAAAACGCGTGCTCGCTGCGCCACACGGTAAATCAAAATGCCGTATGCCGTGAGCATGTTCGGGGCAAAAAATGTTAACGCCATTGCCGGCTCGGGATTTTCGGAGCCTCGACGCCCAGAATGGTCACCGCCGACGATTGAGCCGCAATGTGAAAAAGATTGATCTGGAAGAAAGAGCGGGGATACGAACTTAAGCCTCGACCATTTAGGCCCCAGAACTTGCCTCCCTGTTGGCCAGCGGATCAATAAGCCGGTTCATCCGCGTATTCGCAAAACTTACGCCACCCGGCGGCTATAGAGGTCAGAGTAATAGCAGTAGCTCTGATTTCTGGAAAACATCTGATAAGCGCGGCTATACGGATCACGAATCCGATCGAACCCTGTTTCCAGATCGACGAGATAAGGCGCTCTGACGCCGCGGTGGATGCAGGGGGAGCCGATCTGAAGCATGTCGATTCCGGCATTCCCCAGGATTCTCTGAATAGAGCGGCGACACAGGAACAAGACGTTTGTTATTTCTTGCTGAAGACAATAGTCCCGGGCAGCACGAATCAGTCCCAGCAAGATTTCCGGGTCCGTAGCCGTTTTCGATCGCACCTGACGGAAGTTGTCGAGCACCAGAAGCCGTGAAAACTCCGCAACGACGGGATCGTGATCGGCACCCGGAAGTTCTATTTCCGCAGCCTTATTGATGGGCAGAGTGCTTACCTTGTCTATTACCAGGCGCGCAGCGCCTATCCATCTGTTTCTCACGCGTTCTCGAACCAGAAAGTGAATCGCCTGATCGTCGTACTCATCTCTTTCCATTTCTTCCGAATGAAATTTGTCCGAATTCTCAAATCCCTTTTCCAAGCAAAACACCTTGTACCGCAAATTGAAGTGGATTTCCCTGCTCTCTGGTGAATTCGCCAGTACCACCTCATAGCGAGAATCAAACATCACGCGTTCTCCTTAAATTCAACTCAAGTTAAACAGAGTCGGCCAATCGAACAAACCGATTTGATCTCAGGTTCCTCTACCGCTTCTCATCGGTGCAGAGGGAACGCAGTTCTTCACAGACATAGCCAGGCAAGATCTTTTACGCGCCGATGTGTTAAAGCAATACCCATGCCATGCTATAAAGCAGCTTGGAATCAGTAGATGCGCGGGAGAACTTAGGCCAATCAACTTCGCAAACGCCCGGCACAGTGTCGCCAAATCACGACACAAATAACAGAATTACCCTAGTCGCCTGAAAACTATAGACTAACGGTGTCTCCAATTGGCGTCACCAGCCCCATCTCTCGGGACAACTTTCCTCAATACGGCCACAGTCTGCCCTCCTGGGTAATAAAGTCCCATACCGCCGGACAATCGTTCTTGATACCCGACATTACTTCATCGACCGGACCGATGCAGGGCACTCTTAAACCGTGATAATTGACCGGCTCGCCGATTGGAGTGAATCGAATTCCGAACCGCCTCAGCAATCTCAGCAGCTGCGATTCCATTACCGCGTACCATAGCTTGATGTGGTTTTTGGCGCTCATCTCCACGATAGCCTGAAACAGCCCCAGGGTGACGTGAGGAATTAAGCGGCGACCGTCCATGTCGTCCAAGTCGTTTTGTCGCGCGGAGATACCGTGACTGGTTCTTGCCTCCCCCAGGCGCCGACGGAATTGCTTGGACACGGCAAAACGGGAAATTTCGGCGATCTGCGCCCGCTCGAATTTCAGCGAAATGTCTGATTTAATCTCCTCGGAAATTGGACAACAGCTCTCGATCGGAAAGATTTCCTGCGGGTTCCGGCTGTCGGCGAGGACTAGCCTTACGGTAGCCACCGGCCCTTCTTCGAATTCGGAATTCAAGTACCGGATCAAAGAATGGACCGCTCTTTGATCGAATTCGTCTTGCTCTAAACCGTTACGGAAGGCGGCTGGATTTTCAAAGGAGTGCTCCACGCAATACACCTGGAATCTCAAAGCCATTACTTGTTCGATCAACCGAGCCGTATCCGCCGGCACGATCTCGAAATACTGATTGAAGCTGCTAAGCCAGTTTTGTTGCATGGCCATTCCTTAATGAGCCCAATAATAATTTGTACCTGGTGTAAGCTTAGCTGATCAGAATGAACTGGCTTCGGTTTACGCAATATTCCGCTTCCAAGCATGCAGACGCTTATGAACTTCGATTACCTGTCCGCTTTTTCGAGAAACATCGGCTGGATCACACGGGAAGAGCAGCAATTATTGCGCAGCAAGCGTATCGCCATAGCCGGGCTGGGGGGCGTCGGCGGAAGCCATTTATTGACACTGACGCGGCTTGGCGTCGGCGGCTTCAGCATCGCCGACATGGACCGTTTCGAGCTGGCAAACTTTAACCGGCAGGCCGGCGCCGACGTCAAGGCGCTCGGACTATCGAAGGTCGGCGTGATGGCGACCAAGGCGCGAGAAATCAATCCGACACTCGAACTGCGGACATTCTCCGAAGGCGTTACCGATGCCAATCTGGAGTCGTTCCTGGACGATATCGATCTTTATATCGATGGCCTGGATTTTTTCGTGCTGGACATGCGCGCGAAACTCTTTGCGGCCTGCGCCGAACGAGGCATCCCCGCAATTACCGCAGCCCCTCTCGGCATGGGCGTAGCCCTGCTCAATTTCCTTCCGGGGCGAATGACTTTCGAAGAATATTTCGGATTCGAGAACCAGCCGGAAAACGAAAGAATCGTTCGCTTTTTGATGGGATTGTCGCCGGCGATGCTGCAAACGCCATACCTTGTCGACCCGAGCGCCGTCGATTTAGCCTCGCATCGCGGCCCATCCACAGCCATGGCATGCGAACTCTGCGCCGGCGTCGCAGCAACCGAAGCTTTGAAAATCCTATTGCGAAGAGGCAAGGTATTCGCCGCTCCCTGGGGCATTCATTTCGATGCCTACCGCACCAAATTGCGCCGCACATGGAGACCCGGCGGCCATCGAAACCCGCTGCAACGAATCGGGCTGAACATAGCCCGGAAAAAATTTCTCGCCAAGCTCTCCGAGCCTTCTATAGGTCAAACGGAACCCCTGCTTTCTCCTATCGAACACATACTCAAACTGGCCAAATGGGCTCCAAGCGGCGACAACACTCAGCCGTGGCAGTTCGAGATCGCCGCGGAGGACCATCTCGTCATCCATGGATCCGATACCCGAGACCACTGCGTTTATGACTTCAAGGGACGGGCCAGTCAAATGTCCGTTGGCGCTCTTCTGGAGAATATCGTCATCGCCGCGACCAACTACGGCATAGCGGCCCGCTGGTCTCTGCGGCCGAACGCCCCTGATGCGGCTCCGACGATCGACGTTCGCTTTTTTTCGGACCCGGAAATAAAGCCGAGTCCTCTCGTCCCATATATCCGCACTCGCGCCACTCAGCGCCGGGCAATGCAACGACAGCCGCTTAAATCCCAAGAAAAGATGCGCCTGGAGGAAAGCCTGGGCAAGGAATACGCCGTCTTGTGGCTGGATACGCCCGAGGATCGGCTACGAACCGCACGACTGATGTTCCGGTACGGAAAAGTGCGGTTAACCATGCCGGAGGCCTATGAGGTGCATAAGGACATCATTCAATGGAATGCCCGACACAGTAGGGAACGGATTCCCGACCGGGCCATCGGCTTGGATCCGATCACCTTGCGGTTTATGAAGTGGGCACTGAAAAACTGGTCCAGAGTGAATTTTCTCAACACCTATTTTTCCGGAACCTTGCTGCCCAGATTGGAACTGGACTTGATCCCCGGAGTCTTCTGTGCCGGACACTTCGTGCTCCTTGCCGACAAACCGCCGATGTCAATCGAGGATCGAATTTCCGCGGGCCGCGCTTTACAGCGCTTTTGGCTGACGGCCACGAAACTGAATTTGCAACTGCAGCCGGAGATGACGCCCTTGATTTTTGCCGGCTACGTCGGTGAATCGGCCAAGCTTACTCGGATAGACGCGGTCGAGAAGACGGCAAAACGCCTGACCGGCGAACTGACCGGACTTTTGGGAGAAGATCACCTTGCAAGAGCGGTTTTCATGGGCAGAATCGGAAAAGGAAAACAGCCGGATGCACGCTCGACTCGCAAGCGCCTATCCGACCTTTGGATAACTCCGAACGCCAATACGCGATCCGTAGCTTGACCGTTTGTCGCGGACTTTCAGCGCGAGAGGAGTAAACCTCGGACCCAAGTTTGATCCGTCTGTCGTTCCTTGCAATCGCACACAGAAGCGTGAGCTTCTCGAACCGGATTCCCAAATGGGGCTTTGGGAACCGGCGAAACCTCAAACCACCGCCCGCCAGGGCATTTTCCTATCCACCCCACGGGAACCCGCGAGTAGATACTGTTATCCGGGTCAAGTGCCATGGAGTGCTGGATCGAAGGGTTTTCCGGACTTGAGGACGCCGAAAGCGACCTGGAGGAGCTTGCGCATCATGGCACCGATGATGAGCTTGGCGGGCTTGCCCGAGAGCGCGAGCCGGTTCTTGAAGGGCTGGCCCCAAGCGGTCTTATACAGGATCACCATGGCCGGCATGTAGAGGGCTTTGCGCAAGAAGGCATGGCCGACCTTGGACAGCCGCGGCTTGGTTTTCACGCTCGTTCCGGACTCCTGCCGGCGCGGGTCGAGCCCGGCGAAGGCGACGGCTTGTCGGCTATTGGCGAAGCGGCTGGGCTCGGCATAGAAGGCGAGCAGAATGGCGATGGTGCGTTCCCCGATACCGGGGATGCTCTCGAGTAATTCGCGCTTTCCCTTCAGATCGGGGTTAGAGTCGATGTGCTCATTGATGGTTTTGATCAGGCTCTTGATCTGCTGATCGAGCCAATTCAGGTGTTCTTGAATGTTGGTGCGCACCGCGTCCCGGGCGACCTCCAGGCGGTTACTTTCCTGGGTCCGCAGGGCTTGCAACGCATCCAGACGCAACACGAGCGCGCGCAAGGCGATTTCGGCTTCGCTTCTCGCCTGCCAGGGAGGCGGATGGCGTTCGGCGCAAAATTCGGCGATGAGGCGCGCATCGACGGCATCGGTTTTGGTCCGGGTTAAGCGGGAAGCGGCATAGGCTTTGATTGGGGCGGGGTTGATGACGCTGACAGTGAACCCTTGGGTAGCCAAGCACTGGGCGACGTCTTCCCAATACACCCCAGTGGCTTCCATACACACGTGAACATTCCGTGCCTCTGGGCCGGTGAGCCAAGTGACGAGGGTGGCGAACCCGTCTTGGGAGTTGGCGATGACTTTGGTTCGGAACTTCCCGTTGGGGAGGCGTAACGCGCAGTCCAGTTTGGCTTTGGCGACATCAATTCCGAGATAAAACGTGGGCATCATGAACCTCAAATGATCTACCTTGTGAATGCGGGCTGCCGGCAAGCCGGGCCGAAGATACTGTTCGATCGCTCGATGAGGGTGAGCGACTGCTGCATCGATCTACGCAACGGGCTTGGTGTCCCAAGGGCGGGAACGGCATCCAGTCGCTCAAACCTGGAGCGCCCTCCAGGCCTGGGGTGACCGGTCGGGAGTCTTCTCCAACCCCTTCCGAACCACACGGAATTCATAATACAAGGTCGGGAATATTTTCCGGGCGCCTCCGTCCGGCCAATGTTTTCGTCGGCAATCCTTTGCCGACGCCACAGCCCGACCAACGGCTGCGAAGGCTTGAGTCAAAACGAATAACGGAACTCGCCGTACACCCTGTCTTTGGCGTCGAATTGCCCGAACAATCCGGTAGGCGGACCACCGAAAATATCGGCGCCGACCACCATCCGCCAGTTTCTCAGAAACTCCCAGGTAACCTTGGCCTGCACATTCCAATCGGCACGATTCAGGCTGTGTATGAGAAGCACCTCGGGCTCGACTTTCGGATGGAAATACCGAGTACTGACCAAGGCGGATACTCCACTCTCCAATTCGTCGGGAATCATGTCCCGGTCATGATGGCTGAACCAGCGCTGGAAAAACTGCAGATTTAAACGGGTATCTTCCACAAAGCTGAAATCGAGCCCGACGATGTAATCGAGAACGTCCTGGGATACCAATCCATCCGAGTCGTTGAACCGGGTCACCAGGAACGGCTGATCCACGGTATAAACGGCCTCACCCTTCAGAACGAAGGGACCGAAATCCTTCGCTAGCGTGCTCCCGACCTGATGAATTCGTTTGTGGACCGGCCGATAGGTGATCGTCGGGTCGGGAGCCAGCACGACGTTACGCGCAAAGGCAGGAGAAAGATCCAAACCGCTGTAGTAGAAAAGCGAGGTGTCCCAGCCCGAGTGCAGGTATGACAGCCGCAAGCCGTAAGCGGTGTTCCCGAGGGTATTGTTGGGCCGCTGAACGTTCTTGATCACCGTGTTAAATCCCGGCGTCGGAGGCGGGTCGAACGGGAAGAACTCGGAACCGACTTTTCCGATGTCGTTATAAGTCATGTAAGGAATCCAGATCGCCTCGCCATGGAAGTCTCCTTTGAAATATTCGGCCCGCATGGCCCACTGGGGAATGCGCAGCAAATCGAAGTCGGGAAGCACGAACTGGCGCAAGTCCTTGGCCGACACTACGTCAGCGAAAAACAAGCCCACCATTTCGCCCCAGACGATGTGCTGGCGCCCAACCCGGAAATCCCAGTCTCCGGCGGAGTAATCCAGATAGGTTTCCCGAATCATCGGTTCGAAACGCTGATCGTGACGCACCGATTCGGGATAAAAGTCGGTCAAATCGTAAATCGCGTCGTACATCAGGCGTCCACTCGCCTTCCATTTTAAATTTCCGCTCAAGCGGCCATGAGTTCCCAACTCGAGCAGGTTGCGAAACTTGGACCAATGATCCGGCGAAGCGTAGGTGTAAGCCACTTCACTTTGAAAAAAACCGTTCAGATCGGGCCAGCGCCTGGGTTCATCCACCGTCGCGCGCTCCGTCTCGAATAGCTCGTCAATCGATCCGGGTTCTCCTTCTTCCTTCTTCTCTTCCGTTAGATCAAATAATTCGTCCACGGAAGCCGGCGCTTCTTGGTCAGGATCTGCAGCAAGGCTCTCTGTCGGACCATTGAACCAGGCAAAAGCCAGCATGCTGCACAGCCACAAACGAGATGATTGCGGAAATCGCACGAGATCACTCCCCCACCAGAAAAAAATGCAGTCACGGAACCGTTATCTGACCGTCGCTAACCGTGATGACCCTCTCCGCCATTTCCATAACGCGATGGTCATGGGTCGAAAAAATGAAAGTCGTTTTTTCGTCCCGGTTGAGTCTTTTCATCAACCGCAACACACTTTCACCCGTTTTGGAATCGAGATTGGCGGTCGGCTCGTCCGCAAGAATAATGGCCGGATGGCCCGCCAGCGCGCGGGCAATGGCGACCCTCTGACGCTGCCCTCCGCTCAGCTCGGACGGTTTATGCTTCGCGAAATCGGCCAGCCCCACCAGCACAAGGTAATGCGCCACGCGCCGGCGCCGCTCTCTAGGGGGAATGTCCTTTCTGTACAAAAGGGGATATTCAACGTTCTCCCACGCCGTGAGGACCGGCAACAAGTTGAAGGTCTGAAAGATAAAGCCGAGGGTTCGAGCCCTGAGATCGGCCAACTGATCAGGGGTTTTCTTGCTCACTTCTTCGTCGCCGATGTAAATTTCGCCTCGGCTCGGCGTATCGATACAGCCGATCAGATTAAGCAAAGTCGATTTTCCGCTTCCGGACGGTCCGGCTATAGCGATGAATTCACCATCCCCAACCTCCATCGAGACGTCCCTGAGTGCCTTGACCGTCTGCTTTCCTAACTTATACTCCTTCCATACGTGTTCTACGCGAACCTTAGTCATGATAACCGTTACAGTTAAGCAACCAATTGATTTGCCACTGTCCGAGCGCCGCCCCGAAAGTGCGCAACGCGATATTCCCTGAATCGCTTCTCTTGAAAACAGAATCCGGCATTCCTATACGGTGCCGAATCATCGGTCCGGTTCCGACTGAACCATCGGCGTCAGGTTCAAGCCGGGTTTAAGCTGCCTCAATAGCCTTGTCGCTCTCCACGATTGACCGAAACCAGAATGTGCTACCAGAAGAATAGCTTAGCTTTGCCACATCTACGAATCGACATGAAAGCATCGAGAATGACACGTTCCGTGTTGCAATACGCCTCCGCTGTACTCTTGAGCCTAGCCTCATTGGGCTCTCTTCGAGCCGACGAAGCCCCCGATCCCGTGCAAATCGTGGCAATGGCTGATCGTATCCGGTTTCCCCAGGAGGGATTCCAGGTAGACATCGCCATCACGACCGTCACACTTGATGGGGACCCCGACCTGAAACAATACCGCGTTTTAACGAAAGGAAATGACAATACCGTAATTTTGACGACTGCACCCGCATCCGAGCGCGGTCAAATCATGCTCATGCGCGGACGCGATTTCTGGGCCTTCATGCCGTCGGTATCCCAGCCGATTCGATTGCCGCTCTCTCAGAAACTCACCGGACAGGTCGCTAACGGCGATTTGGCCCGGGCAAACTTTGCCGGCGATTATAGCCCTCAAATTATTCGTTCAGAGGAAAACGAAGGCCGGGAATACTACGTTTTGCAACTGACCGCCGTAGATCGCAGCGTGACCTATCCACGAGTGCTATATTGGGTCGACAAGGAGAACTACAGACCTTACAAAGCTGAGTTTTACACTTTGTCCAATCGGCTGTTCAAAACCTGCACATTTCAGAATTTCGTGAAAATGGAAGGAGAAATCAGGCCGACTCAATTAGTGATGCGGAACGCACTCAAAAAAGATGAACAGTCGATCCTCGATTACAAAAATATGAAACTCCGCAATCTTCCTGACAAAGTCTTTACCAAAGACTATCTGAAAAAGCTGGATTAATAGACAAGGCCTTGTATTCCATCCAGACCAACACTAAATATTGCTGCGCAAAGCCTCGACTATTTGCAACTTAGCGGCTCGCCTGGAAGGCAACACGGCCGCCATGATCGTGGCCAAAACGCCGACGAGGAACGCAGCCAGAATTACGCTCGGCACAATCCTGACAGATGCCGTATACCCCATATCCGCATTGGGCGGAGGAGGCATGGGAATTCCTACGCCGGATGCGATGTAAGCAATGACTACACCAATGATTATTCCGAGTACGGAGCCCATCAAACCCAATAGCGCATATTCCAAAAGGATTATTTTTATAATATCGCCGGAACGTCTACCGAGCGCCATCAAAGTTCCGAATTCTCCGGTACGCTCATAAATCGCCATATTGACGCTGTTGCCGACACTCAACAGAACCATAACCAGAATAATGATCTTCAGCACCCCAAATTGGCGCTCATAAAGATCCACGGTCTTGCGATAAAAATCGGCTAACTCATACCAGGCTTTTATTTCATAGGTTTCCGCCGGCAACCATCTTCCTAAACGATGCAATGCCGAATCGGTATCTGCCGTGTCGCTCAGCAAAATCACCAGGCTGTGAACGGCTGTGGCCGCCATTAACTCTTGCGCGGCCGACAAGGGAATACGCACTGCCCTCTCGTCATATTCTTTCGAAAATGTCTGAAAAATACCGATGACCTGAAATTCGATACTATTGAGCGCCCCTTCGGGCGTGTTGGCCAGTAAAGTAACATAGTCGCCCGGATTGAGATTTAGAGCCTTGGCCACCCCTTGCCCCAGGAGAATTCCGAAACCGTCCGCATCAGTAAGTTGGCGTCCGGCGTGGATAGCGAGTGAGGTTCCCAGCCGGGCTTCCTTGTCGGGCTCGACACCCTCACCGAATATGGGAAAGTCGGCACGGCCATTGTTTGCCAAACCGGTGAAATTGAGCCGCATCATCACTTCGGAGACTTCGTGCCAACCCGCAAGTTCTTTCGCGATGGCTTCCGGTTGCTCCAGCACATAGTGATACGGCTCCTTTCGACCAAAAGTAGTATACCCCTGCTTGTAAATCTGGATGTGTCCGAGTTGAGAGTGAATCGTATTTTCCTGCAATTGGACGAAAATATCGGCCACAAACCCGCCGACGATAATCAAGCTAACCACGCCGAGTACAATTGCAGCAAGCGTCAAAAACGTCCGTGTAATTTGCCTGAAAATGTTATGGAATACGAATCGGACCATGCGGCTTTATGACTTTAACGGCTATGGCGCAAGGCGTCCACGATCTCCAGCCTGGAAGCCTTCCAGGCTGGATACAGGCTCGCAATCAGCGTGGTGCCGACTGCCAGGACAAATGCGCCAGCCATCATCGGCAAAGTCACCATAATTCTTCCCGTGATACCGACATCGACTCCCGGTGGCGGCGGCATGGGAATACCAATTGCGGAAATCAGTTTTGAGAGGAGAAAGCCCACGACAAGACCGACTATTCCGCCAATGATACCGAGCAGGCACCCTTCTCCGAGAAATAGCCGTAAAATATGTCGGCGCGCAATTCCGACAGCCATCAGCGTTCCGATCTCCGCAGTTCGGTCCAATACGCTCATAATGAGTACATTAGATATACTCAATACAATTATGAGCCCGATAATCAACTTTACGATATCGATCTGCCGGGAAAGAAGGACAACGGTTTTGTTGTAGAAATCGGCAAGATCATTCCACGGAACAAACTCAAACGCACCCACTCCTTCGGCAAATTTCGCTTGCAGTTCCCGCAACACACCGGCAGTTCGCGAAGTATCATCCAGCAAAACCACCCAGACATGGGAACCCGATACGCGCAGCAGTTGTCGGGCATCCTCGATCGAAACGCGCAGCGCAGCATCGTCGAAAGCCTTGCTGGAAGAATAGAACACTCCGGCTACGCGGGTCTCTACCGCGTTGATCCCTCCCGCCACGGTGGTCGCGAGCAAAATAACCGAATCTCCCGGCTGAACACCCAAGCTGGCGGCCAGGCCGGTTCCGAGGATAACACCGCCGGGTTTCTGTTTCGAAAGGTCTTCCCCGGCACGAATAAAAAGATGCTGACTGATCTCCTTTTCGTGCTCCGGATCCACGCCCTCGCCAATGAACGACAGAGTCGTTTCATTGTGGCTGATTAAACCGTTGAAGACCAATCTTGGGGCCACAGCCTGGACGTGATCCACACTCTTGATCATGTCGAACTCGGTTGCCTGCTCAGGCAATAGATACCCGAATGCATCGCTTCCGCCCCGCTCTATGTAGCCGGGACGAACAACCTGGATATGGCCCAGACGAGTGTGAATCGCTCCCTCGCGCATGCCCCAGAAGATCCATTCGATAAACCCCCCTGCCAGCAACAGTGCAACAATCCCAAAACTAATGGCGGACAGTGCCAGTCCCGTGCGCCGCCGTTGACGCCCGAGATTGCGCAGAGCCAACCTTAATGTTCCCGGCATTCGCCGCAATTCGCTCACCCCTCTTGTCGCTAGAGCTTCTCGAAAAATTCGAGGCGCCTTTTCCAACCTACTATGCTTGTGCCTGCGGATCGAGCCGAACTACAACACGATTCGCATTTTAACCTTAGCCTATTCCGCCGAATATGAACTGCTTTTGATTTTTAGGCATGGAATGGCTCGACTTCCTGCATTCCGGTTCTTGACGCAAAAAAAGAGGGTGCCGGCAAAACCAGCACCCTCCTTCCAGCCGGGTCCGTTCGTCTAGCCCCTCAGGACTTCCTCGGACATGCCACCCGGTCCAACAACGTTAGTTCCGATGCGGAGCGCACAAGAGCCCATTATTGTAGGCATCCAGCTGATTTTTCAGCGGCTCGCCGGCTTTCCAGGGCGAATTTTTACCGCCGGCTTTGACGCCGCTGCCGACGGGTCCGTAGGTCGCCATCCAGGCATCCGCCGCCGTAACGCCATCGGCAATGCAGCTCGACTCGTTGCCGACCAGCACGTTCAGCTTGGCGGCCACCAAGGTCTGGAACATGATGTAGGTCACATCCCCCCCAGTCGAGTGGAACATGAGCGCGATGGCTTCTTCCCTGGTGTACATCACACCACCGATGGTGATCTGATCCACCGGCCAGGCCTCGGGATGATTCATCCAATATCCCGGAGTACCTGTTCCCGGTGCGTCCGGTGGAACGCAGACCAGCACCGCCGGGTCGCTATCGGACACCGACGCGCCTGTGCCCACCGACTGCCCGGAAACATCGGCCACGTTGGTGAAGGTGCCGGAGTTGTCACAGCGGGTGGCCACATTCAGGGCGGGAATCTCGCCCTCGCTCAGGATAACCTCAGCGCCGGCGACCAAATTTCCCACCGCGTAGTTGGCAATTCCCAGTACCGCATCGTTGACCACCACGTTCTGCAGATCCACGGTGCCGACGTTGCGCACGATCAGCCGGTACAGCGCCCCGTGCGGAAAGGTCACCGAAGGTGCCGTCGCCGCCGTGTTCGCGTCGAACCAGGTCAGCCCGCCGTCCACGCTAATTTCCTTGACGATGTCGATGGCCGGCTCGCCGATGCAGATCAACACCGCCGGATCGCTGTCGGACACCGTTGCGCCGGTATCCGCCGACTGCCCGGTGACGTCGGCCACGTTCGTGAAGGTGCCGGAGTGATTGCAACGCTCTTGAACCTCGAGCGCCGGAATCTCGGCCTGGGTCAACACATTTTCCTCGCCCACGGCCAGGTTGCCCACGGCATAGTTGACGATACCCAGCGTCGGATCGTTGACTACCACGTTCTGCAGGCCAATCGTACCGACGTTGCGCACGATCAGCCGGTACAGCGCCCCGTGCGGGAACGTCACCGTGGGTGCCGTCACCGCCGTGTCGGCGTCTTCGAAGCTCGCGCCGCCGTCCACGCTGATCTGCTTGATCAACTCGATGGCCGGCTCGCCAACGCAGATCAACACCGCCGGATCGCTGTCGGACACCGTTGCGCCGGTATCCGCCGACTGCCCGGTGACGTCGGCCACGTTCGTGAAGGTGCCGGAGTGATTGCAACGCTCCTGAACCTCGAGCGCCGGAATCTCGGCCTGCGTCAACCCCTTTTCCTCGCCCACGGCCAGGTTGCCCACGGCATAGTTGACGACACCCAGCGTCGGATCGTTGACTACCACGTTCTGCAGGTCGATCGTACCGACGTTGCGCACGATCAGCCGGTACAGCGCCCCGTGCGGGAAGGTCACCGTGGGTGCCGTCGCCGCCGTGTCGGCGTCAAAGAAGCTGAGTCCGCCATCCACGCTGATTTGTTTGAGGAGCTCCAAGCTCGGTTCACCGATGCAGTTCATCACCGCGGGGTCGCTATCCGAAACCGCCGCTCCCGTCTCCACCGACTGTCCGGTGACATCGGCCACGTTGGTGAAGGTGCCCGAGCCGCTGCAACGGGTGGCCACGTTCAGCGCGGGAAGCTCGGCCTCGGTCAGGATGACCTCCGCACCGACGACCAAATTTCCCACCGCGTAGTCGGCAATCCCCAGTACCGCATCGTTGATCACCACGTTTTGCAGATCCACGGTGCCGACGTTGCGGACGATCAGCCGGTACAGCGCTCCGTGAGGGAAGGTCACCGAGGGTGCCGTCGCCGCCGAGTTCGCGTCGAACCAGGTCAGCCCGCCGTCCACGCTGATTTCCTTGACGATGTCGATGGCCGGCTCGCCGACGCAGATCAACACGGCCGGATCACTATCGGACACCGTTGCGCCGGTGTCCACCGACTGCCCGTCAACGTCGGCCACGTTGATGAAGGTACCGGAGTGGTTGCAACGTTCCTGAACCTCGAGCGCTGGTATCTCGGCCTGGGTCAGGACCTTTTCTTCGCCGATTGCCAGGTTACCCACCGCATGGTCGGCAATCCCTAGGGCCGGATCGTTGACCACCACGTTCCGTAGGTTTTCCATGCCGCAATTGCGCACGATCAGCCGGTACAGCGCTCCGTGCGGGAAGGTCACCGTGGGCGCATCGGCCGCGGTGTCCGCGTCGAACCAGGTCAGCCCGGCATCGACGCTGACCTGCTTTTGCAGTTCGACACAAGGCGGAACCTCAAAGGAATTGTTGGAATCCGCCTCGAAATGGAAATCTTCCGGCGCCCCTCCGGCATAAGCGCCATTCGTGTTGTTGGCGCCGTAGAACGGAGCCCTGCCCGCCACGGAAACGGATGGGTTGATGCTGTCGAAGGGAGTTGACAGCGTACTATCGAAATTGATTTGCAACTCCTTCGGAGGGGTCGGAAACCAGTCCGGGTGAGCGAAACTCACGACCACCTTGATTTGGGAATTGCCCTGCCCGCGCAGGGTGTTGACGGCTCCCAGATTGTTGCTGCCGAATTGATCCAGCAGGTGAGTTGCCGTGTCGTCGGACAAGGTGTAGTTGCCGCTGAGATTACTGCCGACGATATGGCCTTCCAGGATCAGAACGCCGTCGCTGTAGCCCGCTCCCGGGTTGGACGTGGCGTCATTCGCATTGACGCCCGAACTGAAGTTGTCGTAATAGATTCGGAAAAATCCGCCGGGACGGGTGTCGAACACCACCAGATCGGGAATATCGGGATTGCCGATTAGATTGATTGCCGAATTGACCGTTTCCGGGATTTGCGCCGACGCCGTGATCTCGAAGGACGGATCCGGCCCAGTCGGTATCGGAATCGCGCCGCTACCGCCGGAGGTCAGGATCCTGGCCAGTTCGGCTTGGTAGTGGAGATTAAACTGCAGCCCGGTGCTCAGGGGCACTGCCCCGACTGCCAGCGCGTTGCCGGGCAGCCAATCGAACGCGTTGATCGTAATGGGTGAATAAACCGACCCGGGACCGTCCGGATCGAAGATGATCGGGTCCGCGGCGTGGGACCCTTGAGCAAAGCTCAAGGCCGCGGCCACAATCGGACCGGTCAAATGGAAAGCTCTTTTCATTGCTGATGCCTCAGGGTTTAGTTCCGCCCCCGTTTGGGTCAAGACCTACCCTGCCGGCGCGCAAGAGATCCTAAGCAGCGATCCGAAGTTGGTTTAAAACCCGATCCATGGCATGAATGCTCCTGCAAGAAACCAGCGCGCGGAAGCTGTGCACATTGGCGGGTTGACCCAAACGGCGCAGCGTTAAATTCGATTTTGGTGAGCTTCTGCCATGGCTTAAATGTGCGAAGGGGCAACAAGCCCCTTCGCCAAAGCAAAACCGAGCGCCGGGGCGATCAGCCTGCGAAACTGCCGTTCCGGCGCTTCATGCCGGCAAGGCCGAGCATGCCGAGACCCAATAGCGCCAGGCTGCCGGGTTCCGGCACTGCCGCTTTTTTGTAGCTGATGTTGCCGTCGATCTCGAAATGGTAGTCCTGCACAGCACCATTATCGATGCCATTGGAAAGACCGTTGATGTTGTCCGGACCGTAATCCGGAACCTGTCCGGCCACCACCTGTTCGGGGTTCACCGAATCGAACGGATCGGTGAGGGTGCCGTCGAATGCCAAGCTGATCACCTCCGGCGGACTCAGGAAGAACTCGGGATCGAAGAAATCCACGACCGCGGTGAGCGAGGTGCTGCCGCTGCCGACCAGGGTATCCACGCCGAGGTCATCGTTACCGAACTGGTCCAAAGGCTCGATCACCGGCTCCAGGACGCCATCGCCGTCGAGGTCGGCATTTTGCAGCGTATAGGTCGCCCCCAAGAGCTGCGGGTTCACGGTCGCCTGCAGAATCAGCTTGCCGTCGGCATAGCCGAGACCGCTGTTTCCGGTGGTGCCGTCCGCGTTGATCGTGCCGCCGCTGAAATCGTCGTAGTAGATCGAAATGGTGCCGCCGGTATGATCGAAGGTCACGATATCGGGAACACCGTCGCCGGTGGTATCGATAGCGTTAGAGACGACCTCGTTGAGCGCGCCGCTCAGGGTAAGTTCGAAAGGCCCTGCCGCCCCGGTGGGAAGCGCAATATTGCCTCCGTTGGTCAACAGTTGGCTGATCTCGCTTTGGAAATACGTGGTAAAGGCGGCGCCGCCGGATAGCGGCACGGCGCTTACGGCCAGCGCGTTCCCCGGCAGCGGATCCATTGCATTCAGATCCACCGCGCCATATCCACCGGCGGTTCCGTCGGGATCGAATTTGATGGTATCAGCGTAGGCAGCGCCGGTAAGCCCGAATGCCAACGCAACCCCAAATGCAAGCTTGATTTTGTTCATTTTGGTGTTCATAGATTTTCCTCGGCGAATCGATTCGCCAGTTAAAACGGGTTCCGAATCCAAGGCACGGTACAGTAATAATGTCACTTATACGAGACAGGTTACGGTCACCATGTATCATATGTGAGGCATAGACCATGCCAAAAGTAATAAAATTTTTAGTTTCATATAGATAGGCGCCACCAACGATTCATCGCGGCGACTCGTTTCGAATTCTGTAAAAAAAACTGACAGTGCGCCCCCCGAACGTACGCGGCCTTTTGGCTTTTCTCCTTGTGCGGCGCATCCGCAATCGCCGATAAGGGCAAGCACGCCGGCGGCCGGAATTCTGATCGGGTTCATCCGGTAAAATGCAGCGAATTGGACGCGTCTGCCCCCCTCTCTTCCGGCCGGCCTGGCTTCGCCAACATTTCAAGGAAGCTCTGATCAAGTCTCCAATTCAGAGAACCAACCTGTGCAACTGATTGATCCAACAGGCCCTCACCCAACTCTCTCCCAGAGGGAGAGGGCTTATTCAGAGCTTCCTCAACAGGCTGATTTGGCGCTCGTCAGCACGATGGCGGACAACGGCGCGGTTTCCGCTCCTGGAACAGTGACACGCTCTGGCGGGTCACAGACACCGAACCCGGCCCCACCCAAGCGGCTGGAGCTTGAGCCAAGCCAGGCTGTGAACGTTATGCGTGGGCGGCTATCAAGGCCGATACAGAGGCGGAACGGCTGGGCGCGTTTGTGGTCCGAAGGGCGTTCGGCGGCTGGACAATCTCGCAGAGACACGGATGCTGCCGACCGAGTGCAGGGAAGTTATTGTGCCGCTTATCGCGCACGGAGATCATGGCGGGGGAAAATCAGGACCGGTGTGATGGCAACCGGGATTCTTGCCGATCTTTTGCGATAACCCAAAAAAGCGAAGGGGCAACTGCCCCTCCGCAATCGAAACGTCGAGCGTCCCGGCAATCAGGCGGCAAAGCTTCGGTTCCGGCGCTGAATCCCGGCGAGGCCGAACGCGCCGAGGCTGAGCAGGGCCAGGCTTCCGGGTTCCGGCACCTGCTGTTGAGCATGAAAGCTGAGATTGCCGTCGGTCTCGAAATGGTAGTCCTGCACAACACCGCCATCGGCAAGACCGTTGATATTATCCGGACCGTATTGCGGAACTTGTCCGCCCACCGACTGCTCGGGGTTCACCGAGTCGAACGGATCGGTGAAAGTGCCGTCGAACGCCAAGCTAATCACGTCCGGCGGAGTCAGGAAGAAATCGGGATCGAAGAAGGTCACGTCCGCAGTGAGCGAACTGCTGCCGTTGCCGACCAGGCTATCCACGCCCAAATCATCGCTACCGAACTGATCCAGAGGCTCGATCACCGGCTCCAGGACGCCATCGCCGTCGAGGTCGGCATTTTGCAGCGTATAGGTCGCCGCCAATAGCTGCGGGTTCACGGTCGCCTGCAGAATCAGCTTGCCGTCGGCATAGCCGAGACCGCTGTTTCCGGTGGTGCCGTCCGCATTGATTCCACCGCCGCTGAAATCGTCGTAATAGATCGAGATGGTGCCGCCGGTATGGTCGATATTCACGATATCGGGAATACCGTCGCCGGTGAGGTCCTGGACGTTAGAGACGACCTCGTTGAGCGCCCCGCTCATCGTAATTTCGAAAGGGCCTGCCGCCCCTGAGGGAAGCGGAATAGGGGCTGGGTTAGCTAACAGAACGCTGATCTCGCTTTGGAAATACGTGGTAAACGCAGCACCGACGGATAGCGGCACGGCGCCTACGGCCAGGGCGTTCCCCGGCAGCGGATCCATTGCATTCAGCTCCACGGCGCCAAATCCACCCGCGGTGCCGTCCGGATCGAAAACAATCGTTTGGGCGTAAGCCGCACCAGAGAGCCCGAGTGCCAGCGCGACTCCGAAGGCAAGTTTCAATTTGCTCATTTGAGTACTCCTACAGTTCCTTGGCGAAATACTTCGCCTGTTAAAAACGCGCTATGAACAGAAAAGGATGGCACAGTTGCCATACGTCATCGGTAAAGTACAGTACTGTCACCAGCCAGCATCACACAAGCATAGCCCGTGCCATAAACAAAAATAAACATCATTTCAAACAGATAGATGCAGCCAAGTAACGCTTTCACCCTTCAGCTCGGCATGCGTAAAAAAAACTGACATTGCGTTGCGACAGCAATACGATAAGAAGGCGGAACTCTCGGAGGGATGGTGTACGCAAACTATCTATAATTAGTCTCGAAACGTTCGACTGAAGCGAAAACCGGGATAACACTTCGCCGGTAGCGGTATCCGCATCGCTTTCGCAGTACCGCCCGCATTGCAATCGAGCAGTTCAAATCTTAAAAATCGCGAACGCAGGCACCGCCGCAGGTTACTGTGCATAAAGAAAGTAGAGCCCTATTCGAATCGCCCACACTCCAACCCAATCACGCCGCACTTTCCCTGTGCGGAGCCGCAAGCGGCGCTCACGCGTGCAAATCGGCCTCGCCACGCTTCGCTGGCGAGGCCGGGGCAGCCCGCTCGTCGCATTGCGCCTCGCCCTGCCGATTCGTCCGAGAGGGAAAGGAGGCTCTTGTGGCTTTACTTTCTTGACCATTGGTAATTCGATTGTCACTACGTTCAGCGATAGTTTTTCGAAAAACGGAGGCTTTCCATGGCTAAAAGCGGCAAGACGCCCGCATACTTGTTTTTTTTGGCTGATTTTTCAACCCTGCTGCTGGAAGGAGGACTCTATTTCGTCAGCTTTGCCGCGCCCATTTACGCCATCCAAGCGCTTGGCGTAACCCATCCGCTGGCGCTATTGTTCGCGGCCATCGTCGGCTGGTTGGGCGCCGCCATTGTTTTCATGGGGCTCTTGGTTTTCTTGAAGCGAACCATCGTGGGAGACGTGCCCTATGGCCGGTTTTATCTCACCAGCCCCAAGGCTTATCGCTGGATCGCTGCCGATAGGCTGGTCAAAATCATGATCCGCAGCCCTTTCCGAAATCTGATCAATGAAACCGGCTTCCTGCGCTATCTGTTTTACCGCGGCATGGGCGCGCAGTTCCCCGCGACATTTCTGATGGGCAATGGCGCCAAATTGCCGGAACCCTGGGCGATAACAATGGGCAGCCATGTACATATCGGCGACGAGGCTGTGCTCGCCGGCCATAAGGTTGAAGGAAACGTGGTCACATTGGATCGGATCGAAATCGGCGACAACGTCCTCATTGGGGCGCGTGCCATCGTTTTTCCCGGTGTGACGATCGGAAACGGGGCGATCGTGGGCGCCAACTCCGTCGTGACGCGCGGGACCACGATCGGGCCGGGCGAAATCTGGTCGGGCAATCCGGCACGGAAGATCGAGCGCTTTCGGCTCGCGCCGGCTGCCATGCCAAGCACGAAAGCCCGCGCGGAAGCCGGTTAACCGTTTTTTCGAGAAACCCCAAACCTAACGAGGGACTGTCATGATTCTGGTCATCGGTGCCGGCGCGGCCGGTATGGCCACGGCACTCTCGGCTGCGCTCCGGGGTGCCGATGTGACTCTCGTGGAGAACACGGCCAGTCCCGGCGGAACGGTCGCCCGAAGTCTGATTCACACCCTAGGCGGGTTGTACGACAGTGCGGGACGTTATATTAACTATGGACTAGCCGCGGAACTGGCGGAACGCCTGACGCGTGCCGACCCCCTGGCGCGCCCCAGAAAGATCGGGAAAACCTGGACCCTGAGCGTATCCCCCGAGATTTACCGACGCGTTACGGAAGAATGGCTGGCCAGCCAGGACAGGATCAGGGTGATTTCGAACTGCCGGGTGGCGCGGATAGAAACACAAGCCGGCTCCATTACCGGCGTCGAGTTGCGCCGAGGCGCCAGCCCTTTTTTTATCGAGCCGGAAGCAATGGTGGATACCACCGGCACTGCCGAGGCCATCCGGCTGATCGATCCCGAATTGGTCTTGGACGATTCCGAGCGCGCCGCGGCCGGTTTGATTTTCAGATTGTCCGGGGTGAATCCCGAAGCTCTAAAGTTTCCCGGCAACATCGACCTGCTTCGCCGTATCCGGGCTGCCGCGGAAAAGGGTCTTCTTCCCGACGAGTGCCGTTTCGTGTGGGTCGATAGGGGCGTCAGCGACACCGAGGCCTATCTCAAGCTCTCCGTTCCGCTGGGCGCAGACTGGCGCAACTCGGCCGCCTCGGCAGAACTGGCAATTGCCGGGGAGAAAATCCTGAATTCGGTGCTAGCCTTTTTGAAGGAACGCGCGGAATTCTCGGAAGCGGAGGTATCCGGCAGGGGCGAACTTGGCGTTCGGGAAGGTGGCCGCATCCGGGGTGAATACTGCCTGACGGCGGATGACGTACGATCGGGGCGAAAATTCGCCGATGCCGCCTGCCGCTGCTGCTGGCCGATTGAATACTGGAATCCGCGATCAGGTGTGGAACTCGAGTACCTGCCGTCCGATATGTATTATGAAATACCGTTACGTTCACTTAAGGTTTCCAACTTGCGAAATGTTTGGGCTGCCGGCAAATGCCTCTCGGCCGAACGGCTCGCCCAGGCGTCGGCCCGTGTCGTCGGCTGTTGCTGGGCGATGGGAGAAGCCGTGGGAAATGCAATAGCTTCTGGCAATAAGGAGGCAGAATGAATCTGGTGGATGTTTTCAGACTGACTGCCGAAAGGCAGCCGGATCACCCGGCCATTATCGGCCCCGGCGAACAGGATATGCTGCTTTATTCCGAATTGCAGCAGAAGATCGAAGTTTTGGCCGAGCAACTAAAGGCTTTGGGGATAGAACCCGGCGCATCGGTAGGGCTCCATTATCCGAGCGGCCGAGAATACATACTTTTGACTTACGCGGTCTGGAGCTGTGGTGGCTGCATCGTCCCTATCGCGACGGAGCTGCTGCCCACGGAAAAACTCAAGATCGTTCGCGAAATACACATGGACTGGGTGATTTCCGAAGCGAAAAGTGCAAATGTCATCGAACCGTGCTGCGAGGGAGCCGCCAGGACGATCGCCCCTGAAATCGTGCTTCTCCGGGCAAAAAGCTTTCGCGAGCATCCAGGGGATTTCTCCGGAACCAATGCCGCTTTCCTGCGATTTACTTCCGGCACCACCGGTACATCCAAAGGTGTCGTACTTTCGCACGAAACCATTTTGGAACGCATCAAGGCAGCCAATGATGTTCTCGAAATCGGGCCGCGGGACCGGGTCATCTGGCTGCTCTCCATGTCTTATCATTTTGCCGTTTCCATCGTCGCCTATCTCAGCTTCGGGGCAACGACCGTTCTTTGCAAGAACCATCTCGGGCGCACCATCATCGAGACCGCTCGAGTCAACGAAGGCACTTTGATCTACGGCTCGCCGGTCCACTACGAAATGATGGCCCATGATCGCGGCTCGGCAATGCTTCCAAGCCTCAGACTCGCCATTTCCACGGCCAGTTCTCTGCGCAAGGACATCGCGGATGCTTTTTCGCGGCGGTTCGGAAAACCGCTCAGTGAAGCCTATGGCATCATCGAAGTGGGTCTCCCCTGCATCAATATCGACAATCCGTCCGAAAAGCGCGGCTCGGTGGGAAAACTGCTGCCGGCATACCAGCTCAGGCTGGATGACATAGGGCTGGGTGACGAGATGAAAGCAATCAGGCTGAAAGGTCCCGGATTTCTCGACGCCTACTACGAACCCTGGCAGCCCCGTCCGGAAATCATGAAAGACGGCTGGTTCGCGAGCGGAGACCTGGGCCGGCTGGACGAAGACGGTTACCTTTACATTCTCGGACGTTCCAAGGAAATGGTGAACGTTGCCGGGATGAAATTTTTTCCTCAGGAGGTGGAAGCGGCGCTCGCGCTCCATCCATCTATCCGCGAGGCGTGCGTATATTCCCACCCGCATAAGCGGCTCGGCGAAGTCGCTCATGCCCAGGTCGTACTGGCCGAGGGAATTGAAGCCCCCCCCGCGGAAGCGGAATTGATAGAACATTGCGCAAACCACCTGGCGCCCTTCAAAGTGCCGGAAAAAATAGAATACGTGCGTGCCTTAGCGAAAACCGCAAGCGGCAAATTGATCCGGCGAGAGCTTTCGCCAAGAGATATTCAACCTTAAGGAGGACTGATGGCAATCCAAGATGATCTTCGAAGCTATATCTTGAGCGAACATATGCGCGGAGAGGACCCGAGCCTCCTCGGCGACACCGATGATTTAATCGAAACCGGCGTACTCGATTCCCTTGCCATCATGAAATTGATCTCGCATTTGGAAAAGACCTACGGCGTTGAGATCGACATCGGGGAGGTCGTTCCCGAAAACTTCGGTTCGGTGGCGAACCTGGCCGATTATGTGGCGCAGAAACTAGCGAAAACCTAGGCTGAAGTAGGGATCTTTCCGGTTTTCAGCACGCTTTCCAGCAAAGCATTGAAGCGCCTTTCGGCGTTATATCGAGCAAAGGATCGAGACAGCTGCTCGGCATGATCCTTATAGTTTTTGCCGGACAGCAGTTCCAATACAGCCTCGCGTATCACCGCCGGATTGACCTGAGCCGCATGCAGCGTTCTTCCCGCACCTGCCCGCTGTATCGCATCCATATTGAGGCATTGATCCATATTGCCGACGAGACCCAGAACGGGAGTTCCGGTAGCCAGTGCTTGCTGGGTGGTGGGACTTCCCCCGTTACAGATGACCAGACTTGCCCGCGCCGAGGCCTCTGTTCCCGGAAGGTAATCCTCCAGGAAGGCATTTTCCGGAACCTTCCTGATATCTGTGTGCCCCGCCGTCGCCCCCACTACCGTGATCGGCAGATCGGCAAGCGCCTCCAATACCAGCGCCAGCAATCGAGCTTGTCCCGAACTGCCTAAGGTTACATAAACCACCGGATTCTCGTCCGGGACCCGATGCCACCACGCCGGCAACGAAATATCCGGCGACCACAACACCGGCCCGAGAAAATGATGGTTCGAGGGCAAATCCGCCATGGATACGAGTTCGGGTATATCCGAATACAAGGTGTAATCGGCGTGGGTGTACGTTCGCCGCAAGTCTAAACCGAGGTTGGGCAAACCGTAATACCGCCGAACACGCGCCAAGGGCAAGGCATGGTAGGCAAAGGCCACGGGCCGGACGAGGTCAAATAAGCCTTGCGCCGCGCGCACACCCAACACCCGGGTTATGGGGAGGTCGGGCACCGGAAAGGTCAAGCGCGCGTAAGGACTCCAATAGGCATTGGTAATTGCCATGTAGGGAATGCCCGCAAGCTGGGCGCTCACCGCAAGAGACAAGCGGAAGTCGCCGATGACAAGCTCGGGATTGATGTCCTTGATCAGGGCCAGGTCGTCCCTGACATAAGCGTGCAGCGTGTGGATATCATAGACGGGAACGGCTTTGGCCACGGCATCGAGAAATCGCTTGCTGGCAATGGTATTTAACGGATGCCAAACGAACGGAAGTTCTCCGATCAGCCCGCGGTATCTCGAATCGGAGGCGAAATGAACCTCGTATAACGCGGGATCGAGAGCTTTGGCCAAGGCCGTTGGTCTCGCCACATGGGCCAAGGTAACCGCCTCGGCAAAGAAAAGGACCCGTCGCCGGCTCCGCGCACCGGAGTTTGCCGTGTCGTTCATTGGCTCAGCTGCCGAGTTGGCTCAGGAGTGACCGAGCGGCCTTTTGTTCGGGGAACGGTTTCTTTTCGCCGAGAAGCGCACTGAGCACTCTGCGAGCCTCGGCCTTATTGCCGCTTCCGGCCAACGCCCGCGCCAACCGGTAACGGATACTCAAACTTTGGGGTGTAATTTCAGAAGCCTGGCGCAACAATCGTTCCGCTCGCTCGAACTGATTCTGCTCCAGCAATATCGTTCCAAGCGTGTCCATGATCATTGCGCCGTTGGGCGCGAGCTCGAACGCTTTTTCGGCATACTTCAACGCCAGCGCCGGCTTTTCCTTTCGCAGCAGCCAAGCGAGGTTGTTGAGCACTATAATGTTGTTCGGAGCAAGTTCATTCAGCTTGGTGAAAGCTGTCTTTGCCTGCGACTCACGACCGAAAGTGAGATATGCATTGGCCAAGGAAAACTGCACCTGGACATCCTCGGGGTTGTCTTTGAGCCATTTTTCCAAGGTGGCCAAACCGCCCTCCATATCTTTGTCCAGCCACTGAGCTTCGGCGAGATTGACCGTCCAATTGCTGTTGGGATAACGCTGCAGCGCCGCCGTAAACGCCGCAATCGCTTCCTTGGCCTTCTGCTGGCGCATTGCCAGCCAACCTTCAAGGCCGAAGATTTCAGGATTCTCCGGTTGAGCCTGCTTTAATTCCCCGAACAGTTTCTCTGCTTCCCGAGGCTTGTTGTCCAACATCAACCGGCGCGTCATCGCCACCTTGGACAGGAGATGCCCGGGATTCAGTCTAAGCGCTTCTTTCAGTTCGGCTCGCACCCGTTCGCTATTATTTGCAGCCGCATGAGCTTTCGCCAGGAGGTAATGAGCCTGTGCGGACTCGGGCTGGACAGTGACCAAACGCTGAAAGGCGTTTAGGGCATTAGCGGTTTCACCCACGATCAATTGAGCTTCGCCGATGACGGCCAGCAAGGACGGATGATTCGGATAACGTTCTTTGATTTGACGAACGATCTCCAGAGATCGGGTGGGCTGACTGTATTGCAAGTAGTATCGAGCAAGGATGAGGTTCGGTTGCAAAGATTGGGGATACGCCTTTACCGCCTGGTTTAGAGCGGCCTCCGCTTTCGCCCTGTCGCCGGCCAGAGCGCTGATCTCGCTCAATTTGATGAGCGTTTCCAAGTGATCGGGATGAACGTTTATGACTTGCTGAAAATATTGGCGCGCCTCGTCGAGCTTTTTGCTCTTTATGGCAAGAGCCGCCAGGTGGTGGGCGGCCGTAGGGTCGCCCGGCGAAAGCTTCAGGGCTTCCTTGAAGGCAGCCTCGGCTCCGGAATGATCGCCTTGCCCCGCCCTGGCTATGCCTTCCAGATTCATCGGCACCGGATTATTCGGCATTTTCTTCTTGAGTTCGCCAACTCTCTCTAACGCTTTGTCGAATTCTTTCGCCCGAATTTGACTCAAAATCAACAGTACGTTCGTTTGATCGGTCTCCGGATCGAGTTCCACCGCGGTTTCGAGCGTTTCGAGCCCTTCTTGTTCGTCGCCCGTGGTGAGCAAACCCAACCCCAACTGCACACGCGCGCTTGCCGAATTCGGACTCAGCTCGGTAACTTTCCGCAGATATTCCAATCCCTTGGCACTTTCCCCCAAGGCAAACTCGATATTTCCCATCAACCGAAGCGAAGCGGCATCCTCCGGAAACTGGTCCACAACCGGCTGCAAGAGCTTTTTTGCCGCAACATAATCCTTTTGCCTGAACTTGCTCAACGCCAGCATCTGATAAACCTTCACCGATCGCGGGGCGGCCCGCATGAACCGCATGAGATTCTGATCCGCCTGCGACAAATGATTTTGCATCAAATGGCTCACGCCGAGAAAATAGGTCGTAAGCAAATGGCGTTCGTTCAATTTCGAAGACCGCTCGAATGCGGCCTGGGCTTCCGGGTATTTGCGTTGACGCAGCGCGAGCAGTCCATCGGCATAATGCGTAAGAAACAGCTTGGATGCTTCTTTCTTCAAGATCTCGATATCGTTTCTGGCCCCCTCGAGATCTTTTCGGCCAAGGCGTACCAAAGCTCGATTAGCCCGGTCTACCTGGTTCCGGAGGCGCAACTCCAGAGCTTTGCTGTAGCTGGCTTCGGCTTTTTCCAATTCATTCCCGGATTGGTATAGGTCTCCCTGAAAACTCCAGATTTTTGCCTCTTCGGGAGCAATCTGCAAAGCTTCCTCGCTCAGCTGCAACGCCTTGTCGACTTCTCTCTTCATGGCGGCCAGGCGAGCCAGTCCCAACTTGCCCAAAGCGGAGCTTGAATCCAGCTGCAGCGCTTTTTCGTATTCACCGCGGGCCTGGTCGACTTTGTTCAAAGCGAGCCACGCATTGCCGCGGTAAGCAGCCAGCTTGGCCTGATCCGTGACATCGAGCCCCGCCGGCACATCGACCTGATCCAGAATCGCCTGGTGCTTTCCCTGAAGCGCCATTGCTTCGACCAGGTGCAGCAAGACGGCTTCACGCGCCACACCCAGCTCGATGGATTTCCGGAGTTCTTTCTCGGCCGCCTCGCCGTTGCCGATCACGACGTTGATTTCACCCAGAAGCCGGCGGGCTTCCGCATTACCGGGATTCTTTTCCAGCGCACTCTTCAACTCGATCGAACTGCTGCGATAGTCGTTCTTATCCAAATATTCCTTCGCCCTGGCGACATGCTCGGCATCGGTGGCTTCGTGGAAAAGATTGCAGCCGGTCAAGGCCAGTCCAAGTGAGAGAGCAAGAACGTGTTTGCATGATTTGCCGATGCGCTTTTGGTTCATAAGTCGTTTCTAACCCGGATGGAAAAAATAGTTGGGCCGCAAATATAGCAACCGTACCGGACAATGATCACCAAAAAGAACTACGTATATAGTAGGTGACATTAATCTGCTTTTCCAAAAGCCGGGATGTGACAGCCTATTTCTTGCGGGCAACGATAACGCCGTCGCGCGTCGGATTGATGGACGCATCGAATTCCGGATCATCGAAAGTGAGTCGGTTGTGTTCGCGGATGGCGTCGGTCCAGCCGGGAACGATGTCGACCGGGTTTTCGACCGTTACACGTCCATGCCATAAGACATTGTCCGCGATATACAGGCCGCCACGCCGGATACGTCCCCGAGCAAGACGCCATACCTCGGGATAGTCGCCCTTGTCGACATCGTTATAGCAGATATCGAACTCCCCTTCGGTGAACTGAAAGACGGACTGTGCAAAACCGGTACGAAAATCGACACGCTCCCACAGCCCGGCCCGGCGTAGAAAATGCTCCGCTTTGGAACGATTGTCCGGATCAGCGTCGCTGCAGATCACTTGCCCCTCCGGACCGACGGCATCCGCGAACCAATAAGCGGAATAACCGTAGCCACTGCCGAATTCGAACACCCTCTTCGCCCCGATGCTCTTGGCGATCATTTTCAGGAACAATCCGACCAGGCGTCCGACGATGGGAAAATTCTGCCGGCGGGCCAACTCTTCCATCTCCAGAAGAACCGGGGTATCGGTCGAACCGGCGAGATCATCCAGGTAGCGCTGTATCTCCGGATGTACCGGAGACAGCACGGTTGGATTTAGTTCAGAAGGATCTTTGATGTCGGTCATACCGTTACTCCTTGAAACGTGCCAACAAAGTCGATGTTCAGGGGTCCAGATTCTTTATGGAAACCCTGATTAAGCCTCCAATTCGGCGAAGCGATCTTTGCAACTGATTGATCCAACAGGCCCTCACCCAACCCTCTCCCAGAGAGAGAGGGCGTATTCAAAGTTTCCTTAACTGATTCGATCGGATCCGGCACACCGGTATCCCCCGAGCCGCATCGGAATTATCCAGGACACGTCGGTTGATCCGGATAGGGGGCCGTCCGGCCGGACTGCCGAATCGGACCAGCGGAAAGAGATAGGTCGGCCGATGTCGAGAGAAAGGATGGATGAGTCCTTTCGCTTCGGCAGAAGACACTTAACGGGTAGCCCGGCCATTTTTGAATGCGGGCTAATAACCGCCACGCCTCAGCAGCGCAATTGCTTGTAGTAGTTGACCAGACCGTTGGTGGATGGGTCATGGGATGCAACCGGGTTGTCGTCGGCGAGTTCCGAAAGAATGGTTCGGGCCAGCCGCTTGCCGAGTTCGACCCCCATCTGATCGAAAGAGTTGATATTCCAGATAGCGCCCTGCGTGAATATCTTGTGCTCGTACAGCGCGATCAGAGAACCCAGGGTTTCCGGGGTCAACTTCCGATATAGAATCGAGTTGGATGGCTTGTTGCCCGGGAACGATTTCGCGGCTGCCAATTCCGCCAGCTTCCCGCCGGTTATTTCCCCGCCTTCCAGTTCAGCCTTCGCTTCATCGAAGGTCTTGCCCCGCATCAAGGCCTCCGGCTGGGCGAGAAAATTAGAAATCAGGATCTCATGATGCCGGCCGAGGCCATGCTGGCTCTGCGCAGCGGCGAGAAAGTCACACGGTATCAGCTTTCGGCTCTGATGGATCAACTGATAAAAGGCATGTTGCCCGTTAGTACCGGGCTGGCCGAAGATGATCGGGCCGGTGCCGTAGTCGATCGCGTTGCCCTGGATATCCACCATCTTGCCGTTGCTTTCCATGTCCACCTGCTGCAGATGGGCGGGCAACTCTTGCAAATACTGATCGTATGGCAGGATGGCATAGGATTCGGCGCCGAAAAAATTGGCGTACCAGATGCCGAGCAATCCCATGAGCACCGGAATATTCCGTTCGAAGGGCTCGGTTCGGAAGTGCTCGTCCACCTTGTGCGCACCGGCCAGCAGCGCTTCGAACGCTTCCATGCCGACCGCCAAGGCAATAGGCAGGCCGATGGCAGACCATAGCGAATACCGGCCGCCGACCCAATCCCAAAACTCGAACATATTGGCCGTATCGATACCGAATTCGGCCACTTTCTCGGCATTGGTGGAGACCGCCACGAAATGCTTGGCGATTGCGGCTTGATCGTTGATTTTGGCCAGGAACCATTGCCGAGCCGATCGGGCATTGGTCATGGTTTCCTGTGTCGTGAAAGTCTTTGACGAGACGCAGAACAGCGTCGTCTCCGGGTCCAGGCAGCTCAGATTCTCCACCAGGTCCGCCTCATCCACGTTGGACACGAAGCGAACGCGCAACCGGGGCTGCGTATAGGGCGACAGTGCCTTCACCACCATTTTGGGCCCCAGATCGGAACCGCCGATTCCGATGTTCACCACATCGGTGATGGCCTTGCCGGTGCAGCCCCGCCATTCACCGGAACGGACCAAGTCGCTGAATCGACGCATCTGGTCCAGAACCCGGTTGACATCGGGCACCACGTCCTCGCCATCGACCGGAATGGGGCGGTTGGAGCGATTGCGCAAGGCCACGTGCAAGACTGCGCGATCTTCGGTAACATTGATTTTGTCGCCGCGGAACATGGCCGAGATCTTCTCTCTCAATCCGGCTTGCCGGGCGAGTTCGAGCAACAGCGTCACGGTTTGGTCCGTGATTCTGTTCTTGGAATAATCAAACAGAATGTCGTCTAGGCGCAGCGAGAACCGCTCGAAACGCTGCGGGTCGGCAGCGAACAGATCCCGCATGTGGAGATTGCTGATTTCACGGAAATGCCGGTCGAGCGACTGCCAGGCCGGAAGGCGGGAAGGTTGGGTCATCTACAGGATCCAAGTTCGTTATTTTCTCCCCAAAATGCTACTACAGGCAACGAAGTGAATAAATCATGAATAACCGGGATTCCGGTAACGAGACCGAAAATCCCGGTTATGAACCGATTTAAGCCGCGAAACAAGGCGAATCGCAGTCCTTAGCCATTAGCGTCAGGCGACGCCCTTCTCGTTAAAGAACGGACCGTAACGTTTGTCGATGTTCGGAATGTGATTAACGAGCCAATCCTTGACAAAGGTCGTGGTTTCCGGAGTGATTTCGAGCGCACCGGCATGGAATTTCTTTTGAACATCCAGGCAGGTCTGCACCAATTCGTCGTGCTTGGCCTTGTGCGCCGCGAAGTCCGGATAACCGTGAGCCTGCATCAGATCTTCTTCGGTTTTGAAATGCATGGCCACATAATCGATCAGCGCATCCAGCTGGCGCCCGACCGCTTGCCGGTCACCGGATGCGAGGCTGTCGTGCAAACCGTTCAACATGGAAAAGATTTCCTGATGTTGATGGTCGGCTTCGCTGACGTTTGTTCCAAATGCTTCTTTAGTCCACTCTAATAGGGCCATCGGATATGTCTCCTGAATATGAAATTGTTCAGTGATCTGTACGCCGAATAGGCCGGGGCAATTTATAACGGCCGGGTCGATGGCTTTTTGATTTATGTCAATTCAGTGCGTTTTACTTTCCGCAACCGCCGCTCGACAATCTTCGAAGTGGAAGCGCTCCGGTTATAATCCCCGAAAATGGGAGTCGACCGCTTCGATGCGCAAGATAAGCTCTTTGGATCTCGACTATTGTCGGTTATGTCCGGTGCACCGATGGTTCGGCCGGAGCCGCTGCACCTTCCTACGGAGGACGATGGATCGTTCTCGGCGTTACCGCCACGCGTACCCGGATGCTTCCGACGGCCGTTTCTTGGATAATGATCAAAATTTAGCCCTTCCGACACACTTCCGATGAGCAGCGAATCAAAACCCTGGGCAGGCCGTTTCACCGAGGCTACCGACGCTTTCGTCGAGGCATTCACCGCATCCGTTGATTTCGATAAGCGCCTGGCTCCCCACGATATCCAGGGGTCCATCGCTCATGCCGCCATGTTGAAGCGCATCGGCGTTTTAAGTGAGGAAGAATGCGAAATCATTAGGCACGGATTGGAGCAAATCCGGGCGGAGATCGAGCGCGGCGAATTTGCCTGGTCAATCAAGCTCGAAGATGTGCATATGAACATCGAGGCGCGACTCACCGAGCGCATCGGCGAAGCAGGGAAGAAGCTGCATACCGGCAGGTCCCGAAACGACCAGGTGGCCACCGACGTTCGGCTGTATCTACGCCACGAAATCGATCGCATTGGCGGCGAGATCCTTCGGCTGCGGCAGGCTTTGCTGGATTTGGCGGAGCGCGAGGCGGATACCATCATGCCCGGCTTCACTCATCTTCAAGTCGCCCAACCGGTAACTTTCGGTCATCATTTATTGGCTTGGAACGAAATGCTGGCGAGAGATCACGAACGCCTGCTCGACTGCCGAAAACGCGTCAATGTCATGCCTTTGGGCGCCGCAGCCCTGGCCGGCACGACTTTTCCGCTGGACCGGTTCTATACCGCCGAGCTGCTCGGGTTCGACCGGCCGGCACCGAACTCCCTGGACGCCGTGAGTGACCGCGATTTCGCCATCGAATTCACCGCCTGTGCCGGCCTCATGATGATGCATTTGTCGCGGTTTTCCGAAGAGCTTATTCTGTGGACTTCGGCCCAGTTCGGTTTTATCGAATTGCCGGACGCCTTTTGCACCGGCTCGTCCATCATGCCGCAAAAGAAAAATCCCGACGTACCGGAACTGGTGCGAGGAAAATCGGGGCGTGTCTTCGGGCACCTCATGAGCCTGCTGACCTTGATGAAAAGTCAGCCCTTGGCTTACAACAAGGACAATCAGGAAGACAAGGAACCCTTGTTCGACACGGTCGATACCGTGAAAAATTGCCTGCGGGCATTTGCCGACATGATGCCCCACGTAAGACCGAATCGGGACGGCATGTACGCCTCCGCAAGCAAGGGCTACGCGACAGCCACCGATCTGGCGGACTATCTGGTCCGTAAAGGGGTTCCGTTCAGGGACGCCCACGAGATCGTCGGCAAGGCCGTGCGCTTGGGTATAGAAACGGGCCGCGATCTTTCCGGGTTGTCCTTGACCGAATTGCAACAATTATCTGCTACGATCGGCCCCGATGTTTTCGATATCCTGACGCTGGAAGGTTCCGTCAGAGCACGCAACCACTTCGGCGGCACCGCTCCTGAACAAGTCCGGGCTGCCGTAAAGCAGGCTCGGCAAGGTCTTGAGGAGATGGCCAAAACTTGATTACCGACGAGCGTGTTACAACTCTCATCGATCTGATGCGCCACGGCGAGCCGGTTGGCGGCAGCCGCTACCGCGGACAGATGGATGATCCCTTGAGCGACAAAGGCTGGGCGCAGATGCGGGCCGCGGTCGGCCATCATCATCCCTGGGAGGTTATCATCACCTCTCCCCTGGCCCGCTGCCAGGCCTTCGCCGAAGAACTGAGCGAGCGAGGCGGAATCCCGCTGGAAATCGAACCCCGACTGAAGGAAATCGGTTTCGGTGCGTGGCAAGGGAAAACGCAAGAGGAAATCACTCAATACGATCCCGGCTTGATCCAGCGTTTTTATCGCGACCCCATGAACAACCGCCCCGATGATTCCGAGGGGCTCGCGGAGTTCAGAAATCGCATCGTCTCGGCCTGGAACGACATCCTGAACCTCCACGCCGGGAAGCATATGCTCATCGTTTGTCATGCCGGAACGATTCGCATGGTGCTCGCCCATATTCTGGACATCCCTTTGTCGAACCTGTTCCGAATCAAGGTCGCCACCGCCGGAATCACTCGGATCGAATGCCTGGAGCAGGGTGAAGAGTTCCTGGGGCAGCTCGTTTTTCACAATGGTTCGCTGCTCGTGCCTTAGCGGGCATGCGGGAGACCTCGCGAGCCGGCCGACGGGCAAGCGCCCGGAATGCAGTACACGGCGTATCAGCTTACCGGCCGATCTTCGCTAAGCGCTATCCACCCGATTACGACACGGTAAACGATCCAGATCGTGTTCGCGGTCAGAATGACATAGCCTATGAACAGGAACAAGGTCAGACCGCCCACGATTCCCCACAGGATACTGTACCAGAAAGTTTTGATTTGCCAGCGAAAATGGGTCTCAAGCCAAGTTCCCGACACGTCCGGCCACTTCACGTAATTGATGACCGCTGCGACGAAATAGGTTACTCCAACCAGGAACGAAGCGGCCTGCAAGGCATAAATGACCTGAGTAAGCCGCTTCTCTTTGCCGAGATCTCTCGCATTGGATTCGGGGAAGATTTTGCCCTGCATCTTGAATCTCCGGGGTTCAGCCAATTTTAGGCATTCTTCCTAAAATTGGACCTCAAGTGCTCATTAAATGCTTGGAGCCGATCGATGGTACCGATATCCATCCAGAAACCGGCATGCACTTCTCCGCTCACCATACCGTCCGCCATCGCCCGCCTTAGCAAAGGAGCCAGAGGAAATTTGCCCGGCGAGCAGCCGGCGAACAGCTCCGGCCGATAAACGCCGATGCCGCTGAAGGTCAATCGGCTATCCCCACAATCCAGAACCATCCCGCCACGCAGAGCGAAATCGCCCCGCGAATGATGGGGAGGATTCGGCACCAGAACCAGATGAGCCAATCCGGAAGGCTGGCCACGAAGCTGCGAAAACGGATAATCGCTGGCGATATCGCCATTGACCACGAGAAAAGGCTTCTCGCCCAAAAGCGGCAACGCCCGGAAAATCCCTCCGCCGGTCTCGAGCGCTTCGCCTTCTGCGGAATAGACTATTCTTGCTCCGAGACGGGCGCCGTCTCCCAAATGGGCTTCGATCCGCTCTCCGAGATAGGCCGTGTTGACGACGATGTCGACGAACCCGCCGCGAACCAATGCTTCGATGGTGTGCTCGATCAGCGAGCGACCGCCCGCCGTCAACAGCGGCTTGGGTGTGCCGTCGGTCAGAGGCCGCATGCGTTCACCGCGTCCGGCCGCCAAAACCATGGCTTTCATAAGGCCTCACCCAAAGCCATTCGGGGTAGGACCCGGTATTCCAGGTAGCGGAGGAAACCGGTGAATTCCGGATAGCGTTTGCACACATAGATGACATAGCACATGGTGCGAGGGATATCCTTGAGATAACCCGGTTTGCCGTCGCGCAGCTTAAGCCTGGAGAAAATCCCTATGGCCTTGAGATGACGCTGCATCCCCATAAGATCGAACCAGCGCCGAAATTTGTCGGGACCGACCGAATCGAGCAGACCGTTTTCGCAAAGGCTGGAGTAATGATCGATCATCCAAACATCCACCATTGAAGGCGGCCATGAAACATAGCAGTCGCGCAGCAGCGATACCAGATCATAGGTAACGGGCCCGACGACCGCATCCTGAAAATCCAGAACCCCCGGATTGTGGCACTCGATGACCATCAGATTGCGGGAATGATAATCCCGATGCACGCAGACTCTGGGCTGCTCCAGCGCCGAGTCGATCAAAACCCGCTTCAAATCATCCAAGAGGCCGGCTTCTCCGGCATCCGGCGTCAACCCCAAAAGCCGGTCGAGAAACCATTCGCGAAACAAATCCAGTTCAATTCCGAGCAGCCTTTCATCGTACGGAGGCAATCCCGAGACCTCGATATCCACGCCTTGCTGCAATCGCATCAAAGCGTCCAAGGCGTCCTCGTAGAGGCGGTCGACGGACCCGGCGTTCAAACAGTCCAAATACGATCGGGTTCCGAAATCGGTGAGCAGCAAAAAGCCTCGCGCTTCGTCGACGGCGATGACCTCGGGCGCCTGAACGCCGGCGTTCCGAAGGAGAGCCGCGACCCTGACGAATGGTCGAACGTTCTCCTTGGGCGGAGGCGCATCCATGACGATGTACGAATTACCGTCGAAATAGGTTCGAAAATAACGCCTGAAGCTGGCATCGCCGGAAGCGGGCTCTATGGCGTCCACCTCAAGCTTGAGGGTTTCCGAAAGCCAGACGGAAAGCGCGTCGAGCCGTTCATCTTGCTGTATTGTCATGTTGACGGTCCCTGTGTCGAAAAATACTCGAATATCTCGGGTCTTACGGTAGAATGCAAAATTTGGATCGGATATTTCACCATAAAGAACAGTTTTAAGATAATGCCGTCCGCGATCCCGCTCCCATCGCACCCATTCCCGATTACTTTTCGAACTTAACCGCGTGGCAGCCACTTTGCAACTCGCCTTTCGGACTTAAAGCCCCCTGCCGCAGCATGGTGTTTCTCCTTCAACTCATTCCTGGTCGGTGGATGTTATTTTTCTGCCTTGGCCTGGTTCCCCCCAGCCTTTTGGCGGCGGCCTCAGACTGGGACTGCCAGCGCAGCACGGACGATAAGGAGTGGGTCTGCGTCACCAAGAACTCCAAACCCGATGGCGGAACCTCTCCGCCTGCAAAGGAGGAAACGATCAGCCGGCCAACGCCCCGGGAACCCGTGCCGGCGGCAAAACCCGAGCGGCCTCCCAGAATTGCGGAACAGAAGAGCGCGCATCCTCCGATCCAGAAGATGCCGCCCAAATCGGTAGCAGCGGCCAAGCCGCCCGGATGGAACTGCCGGCCCGGCGAATCCGGCAAGGACTGGGACTGCTCCCTGGTCGGACCGGATCCGAAAGGCCTCGCCCATGTCGTCTCCGAAGAAAAGGAAAAGATCGAAAACTGGGCGGAAACGACCACGATTACCGAGGAAGACGAGCAGCGCTTCCGCAATTTGACCGCCTTGCTTTCCGCCGACCCCTGGGCTCAGGCCTGCGCCGGCAAATCGGAATCGGCTCCGATGACCGAGTTTTTGCTGACCCCTCTCGACAAACTCGCGCGCGAGAAGGAACCGCTGGACATTCGGTCCGACTATGCCGAAATGGTGGATGACGAAATGGCGACCTTTATCGGTACCGCCGAACTGACGCGCGCGGATCAGAAGTTGTGGGGAGATTTCGTCACCCACAATACGGTTTCGGAAACCTTGAACGCACGCGGTAACGTCATTTATCAAGAGAAAGGGCTGACTTTCGCCAGCGATACGGGCTTTCTGGAACTCGATACGAACCGTGGCGTTCTGCGCAATGCCCAATTCATCCTTGAAACGATCCCGGCACGGGGCACTTCGCGCCTAACCCATTTCGACAGCAGCACTTTATCGCGTTACGAGAAATTCACCTACACCACCTGTCCGCCCGGGGACACGGACTGGATGCTTCATGCCCGTAACGTCAAGATCAATAAGGAGACCGGACGCGGCTCGGCCAAACATGCGTGGCTAGAATTCAAGGGCGTACCGTTCCTTTACACGCCGTACATGAGTTTTCCGGTGGACGACCGGCGCCAGAGCGGCTTTCTGACGCCCACTTTCGGCAATACCAAGGTGGGTGGCTTCGATTTCTCGCTGCCTTATTATTTCAATTTGGCGCCCAATTATGATGCGACCTTCACGCCGCGTATGCTGACCCGGCGCGGCGTGCTGTTGCGCGGCGAATTTCGCTACCTGACCGAAATGACCCGGGGCACTGTGCTGGCGGAGTACATGCCCAAGGACGATGTCCGGGGCGATAGTCGTGGTCAATTTGGCTTCTTGAACGATACCCGGTTCACCGAAAACTTGTTTTCCCGCGTGGACGCGCATTACGTGACCGACGACCGCTATCTGAACGAACTGGGCAACCCGCTGCGAATTGTCGACCGTCGGCATATCCGCAGCTATGGCCAGCTCAACTACGTCGGCTCGAACTATAGCATTTCGACGTTGGCCGATTATTATCAGACGATCGACCCGACGATTCCTCCGGCAGGGAGACCTTATTACCGCCTTCCACAGGTGACTTTCAACTACGGTCAGGCCATCGGCAATACCGGCCTGGTCTTCAATGGCCTCAGCGCGTTCGCGAACTTCAGGCATACCGGAGGAAAGGTCACGGGACAGCGACTCAATCTGATCCCACGGATCTCGTACCCATGGCGGGGTGCCGCCGGCTTCGTCGTTCCAAGCCTGAGCTTGCAGCACACCCAATATTGGCTGCAAGATCAGGTTCCCGGCGTCAACGACAGCCTGAGCCGAACCGCGCCGATCTTTTCCGTGGATAGCGGACTATTCTTCGAGCGGGAGTTCGAAGTAGCCGAGACGCCCCTGATCCATACCCTGGAACCACGGCTTTTTTATCTATACATTCCGGACAAGAACCAGAAAGACCTTCCCATATTCGATACCGGCGAATACGACTTCAGCTTTTATCAGTTGTTTCGCGAAAACCGCTTTACCTCGGCCGACCGTCTAGGCGATGCCAATCAGATCACACTGGCACTCACCTCGAGACTGATCGATCAAGCCTCCGGCATGGAGCGCCTTCGGGCAAGCATCGGCGAAATCTTCTATTTCGACGATCAAGATGTCACTTTGTCCAACACCGCCCCGACAAACAGGGGCAAATCCAACTTGGTGGGCGAAGTCTATTCCAGATTGACCAATACCTGGTCTGTGCGCAGCGGCGGACAGTGGAACCCGGAGGGAGGCACCATCGATCGTGGCCAAATCGCCCTGCAGTATGACGACCGCGACAACCATCTGCTCAACCTGGCCTATCGGTTCCGCCGCGATCAAAACAACATCGATACCATTCGCCTGGACATGACGGACGTGTCCTTCCGGTTGCCGTTCGCAAAGGGCTGGAACGCCATCGGACGCTGGCAATACTCGCTGCTCGACCAGGTGACGCTGGAAAGCTTTCTGGGAATCGAACGCGAGACTTGTTGTTGGCGTTTCAGCCTCATAGGACGGCATTACATCAACGACATACGGACCCAGACCGATGGCGGCAATGTCGCCAATAACGAGGTATTCTTTCAGCTTGAGCTGAAAGGCTTGACCCGTTTCGGTCGCCAGGTCGACCGCTTCCTGCAGCGCAGCATCAGCGGTTACCGCCTCGAAGACGACTAATTGAATACAACCGACCATGTCAACGACAGCGCTTTTCCTCTCCAATAGGTCTTCAATCGGCAGATTCATTTTGTTGTCGCTTTTCCTGTTGCCATGTATTGCAATCGCTGACGAACCCATCGATCGCATCGTGGCCGTAGTCGAAGACGGCGTGATCCTCGAAAGCGAACTGCGACAAAAAGTCGAGTCTCTCAAAGCCGGGCTGCGCCAGAGCAATATGCAGCTACCACCGGATGAACTTTTGACACGCCAGGTTCTCGAGCGTCTGATCATCGACAAAATTCAGGTCCAATTAGCCGAGAAAGCGGGCATCCGGATCGACGACGAAACCCTGCGGCAAGCGGTCCAGCAGATCGCCCAGCGCAACAACATGAGCTTGGAGGCATTTCGCCGCTCTTTGCGGGAAGAAGGGATCGACTATGCCGGATTCATCGAACAAATCCGCAACGAGATCACCGTCGGACGCCTGAGAAGCAGTCAGGTCAACGGCCACATCAAAGTCAGCGACCATGAAGTCCAACACTATTTGGAAACTCATGGGAAATCGGATGTCAATCACGATAGCGAATATCTGCTGGGCCATATTCTGATCGCGACCCCACAAGCGGCATCGCCTTCCGAAGTGCAAAAGGCCAAAGAGAAGGCCGAAAAATTGATCGAAGAGCTCAACCACGGCTTGGATTTCAAACAAGCCGCGCTGACAACCTCCGACGCGGCACAGGCGCTTAGCGGCGGCGATCTCGGCTGGCGCAAATTGAGCCAAGTACCTTCCCTCTTCGTCGATGTGGTACCGACAATGGCGGAAGGCGACATCGAAGGTCCCATTCGAAGCCCGAGCGGGTTTCACATCATCAAACTGCTTGGAATCAAAGGCGGCGAGGACGAGCGCATGATCAAAACCCACGTGCGCCATATCCTGATAAAACCCAATGAAGTCCTGTCCGATGAAGACGCGAAGCAAAAGCTCTTAAACCTTAAAGAGCGCATCGATGGCGGCGAAGACTTCGCTGCACTGGCACGCGGCCATTCGGACGATAAAGGATCGGCGATCAAGGGCGGCGATCTCGGCTTTGTCCAGCCGGGGGCGCTGGTACCGCCTTTCGAAGAGGCCATGCGCCGGCTCGAGGTCAATCAGATCAGCGATCCCGTTCAAACCCAATTCGGCTGGCATCTCATCCAGGTATTGGAGCGACAGGAATCCAGCGACACCGACGAGCTGTTGAGAAATAAAGCGCGCGACGAAATATTCAAACGCAAGGCGGAAGAAGAAACCGAGCTTTGGCTGCGCAGGATCCGCGACGAAGCCTATGTCGAAATTCGGTTGAACGAGCCGGAAACCACCTCCTTCATCCCGTCCTTCCAATGATTCCGCGAATCTTATTGACCACGGGAGAACCTGCCGGGATCGGACCGGATTTGTGTGTTCAGATCGCTCAGCGGGAACTGGCCTGCGATCTTACCGTCATCGGCCATCCCCCATTACTGGCGGAACGGGCGCAACGACTGAAACTTAATCTCGAAATTCGAACCTCGGGACGCGACGATGTCCGGGCACATCAACCGGGATCGCTCAAGGTATGGCCCACCGCCCACGGCGCCGACCCCACTTGCGGCCGTTTGAACATTGCCAACGCTCCCTATGTTCTCGAAACCATTTCCAGCGGCGTTACCGCCTGCCTGGATGGACGCTTCGATGCCTTGGTGACCGCCCCCGTACACAAGGGAATCATCAACGAGGCCGGGATTGCCTTCACCGGCCACACCGAATTCATCGCCGCCATCAGCGGGGGTTATCCGGTCATGATGCTGGCGGCACCGGGACTCCGAGTCGCATTGGCGACGACGCACTTACCGCTGGCGGAGGTCAGCCGCAACATCACACGCGAACGCTTGTCCGCGGTGCTTGAGATACTTGATCGCGACTTGGTGGCCCGATTCGGCATACCCGCGCCGCGCATTCTCGTCTGCGGTCTCAACCCACATGCCGGCGAAGGCGGACATCTCGGACGCGAGGAAATCGAGATCATCGAACCGGTGCTGGAAAACCTCAGGCAGAAAGGCATAAAACTGTTCGGTCCATTGCCGGCGGACACCCTGTTTCTGCCGAAATATCTCGAACATGCCGACGCCGTATTGGCCATGTACCACGATCAAGGCCTGCCGGTACTGAAACACGCGGGTTTCGGGCGCGCGGTGAACATCACCTTAGGGCTCCCTATCATCCGCACATCGGTCGACCACGGCACTGCGCTGGATCTGGCCGGCAGCGGCAAAGCCGACGCCGGGAGCCTGGAAGCCGCCATCGATGAAGCGGTCGGAATGGCGGACCGCATGCTGCGAGGAGTCGTCGAGCCGGCATGAATCATTTCCCCCGCAAACGATTCGGCCAGAACTTTCTGCGCGACAGCAGCGTCGTGCGGAACATCGTTCTTGGCATCGCTCCCCGCCCCGAAGATCATCTCGTAGAAATCGGTCCGGGCCAGGGCGTCCTGACCGAAGCCCTGCTGCCGCTCTGCGGACGATTGGACGCAATTGAAATCGACCGAGATCTGGCCGAATCGCTGGAAACAAGATTTTCGGGCGACCACAATTTCCGCCTGCATCGGGCGGATGCCCTCAAATTCAGATTCTGCGGCCTGAGTTCGGGAGAAAAGCTTCGCGTCGTCGGCAATCTGCCTTACAACATATCCACGCCTCTGCTGTTTCATCTGTTCGGACAGACCGAGTGCATGGCGGACATGCATTTCATGCTGCAGAAGGAAGTCGTCGACAGGCTGTGCGCCGTTCCCGGAGACAAAAATTATGGACGGCTCGGCATCATGGCTCAGTATTATTGCCGTGCGGACAGTCTTTTCGAGGTTCCTCCGGAAAGCTTTTATCCCCGGCCGCAAGTCATGTCCGCGGTCGTTCGCCTGGTGCCGCACGCGACCAGGCCGGTCGACGTCGATCCCGAACCGTTGGGAAAAGTGGTCGCCGCCGCCTTTTCCCAACGCCGGAAGACGCTCCGGAATGCTCTCAAACAGCTTTTCGACGAAGGAGAGATGCGCCATCTCGAGATAGATCCGCGGGCACGGGCGGAAACGCTGGACTTGGCGGCCTATGCCCGCTTGGCCCGTGCGCTTCGGGACAGGCAGGGAAGTCCGACCGATTGATAGCGGCCGCCGATTGCTCGGCAGCCTCGACATCACATGCGAATCAGGTGATCACCGTCGGACCGGACATGCCGGAACGCGCCTTCACCTCTGAAAGATTCTCCGCCAACTCGATCAGATCTTTGAGCGCTTCCTGAGGATCTTGATTATGCTTCGCGGAATCGGGCTCATAACGTTCAAGATAGATTCTCAAGGTTGCCCCGTCCGTTCCCGTCCCGGAAAGCCTGAATATAATCCTCGCGCCGTTCTCGAAGATGATCCGAATCCCTTGCTTCTCGCTGACGCTTCCGTCCACCGGATCATGGTAGCTGAAGTCGTCCGCCACGCTGACTCGATAGGGGCCGAATGTCTTTCCGGCCAATTCGGGCAATTGCCCGCGCAAACGAGAGATGATGCCATCACCGATTTCCGCGGGCATTCCTTCGTAATCGTGGCGCGAATAGTAGTCGCGCCCGAACCGCCGCCAATGCTCGCGCACGATTTCGGCTACCGATTGTTTGCGGACGGCGATCAGATTCAGCCAGAACAGCACCGCCCACAGGCCGTCTTTTTCGCGGACATGATCGGAGCTGGTACCGAAACTTTCCTCTCCGCACAAGGTGATCTTGCGGGCATCGAGCAAATTGCCGAAAAATTTCCAGCCGGTAGGCGTTTCGAAACACTCGATACCCATCGCATCGGCCACCCGATCGACCGCTTGGCTGGTCGGCATGGAGCGCGCCACGCCCCGTAAGCCGTCCTTATAGCCCGGAAGGAGATGCGCGTTGGCGGCCAGGACGGCGAGACTGTCGCTCGGAGTAACGAAGAAATGGCTACCCATGATCATATTGCGATCGCCGTCACCATCGGACGCCGCGCCCAGCGTCGGGGGCCGGGCCCCGAACATGAGATCGGCCAGCTCGCGCGCATGGGTCAGATTGGGATCGGGATGCCCCCCTCCGAAATCCTCCAGCGGAATCCCATTGATGACGGAACCGATCGCGGCACCCAGCTGCTCCTCCAAGATGCGCTTCGCGTAAGGTCCGGTAACGGCATGCATCGCGTCATAGCAGAGAGAGATCGCTCCGGACTTCAGCGCCGACTCGACCAAGTTGAAATCGAACAAATGTGCCATCAACTGAGCATAGTCGCTGACGGGATCGATGATCTGAACGTCCATTTCACCCAGGCGGCTTTCGCCGAGTTCATCGATGTCAATATCGTCGACTGTAGCGATCTTGTACTGATCGATGACTCGGCTGCGAGCATGAACCGCATTGGTAAAACTCTCGGGAGCCGGCCCGCCGTTGGCTACGTTGAACTTGATGCCGAAATCTTCCTCCGGTCCTCCGGGATTGTGGCTGGCGGAGAGGACGAAACCGCCCTGCGCCTTGTACTTGCGGATCACGCAGGACGCCGCAGGCGTCGACAGCAAACCGGCCTGCCCTACCAATAACCGGCCGACACCGTTGGCGGCAGACATTTTGACGATGGTCTGGATCGCACGCCGATTGAGATAGCGTCCATCGCCACCGAGAACCAGCGTCTTCCCGGTTACATCGCCCAAAGTATCGAAAACCGACTGAACAAAATTCTCCAAATAGTTCTCTTGTAGGAAAACCTTCACCTTCTTGCGTAATCCTGAGGTTCCCGGCTTTTGATCGGAGTATGGAGTCGTCTTTCGAGTTTCGATTTGCATGGCTAGAATTTTCAATATGGCTGAACTCGTCTATTTATTCTACTCAGTCGCGTTAACAGTCGAGAAAATTTTTTTGACTAAACTTTAGGATACAAGAATCTGGGAGACAACACGTGAAATTGCGATCTGTACTCGGCCTACTTCCCGCACTGCTCACACCGAACACGGAAGCAAACGTCGAAGACAACGCCATATGGCTGTTGGTCGAGACCGCACCGCATGTATTGAAAGTCATAGAGGGTGATCACGAGCTGGAAGTGTTCGAAAAGATTGCGATAGGACGCAGAGGCGTCGGTCTTTTCAAAGAGCGCGGAGACTATAAGACGCCCCTGGGCGAATATCGTATCGGCTGGATTAACGAAAAGAGCCGATACCACAAGTTCTTCGGCTTCACCTACCCCAATCGCGAGAACGCGGAGCGAGCTTTCGCGACGGGCCTCATCGGACCGGATACCTATCGTACGATTCTGCGCACCAGCGTTGGCGCGACCGTTCCACCCCAAAACACGAGTCTCGGCGGACAAATCGGAATCCATGGTTTGGGGCGGGCGAGTCGCTTGGTTCATCAGTTTTTCGACTGGACTCAAGGATGTATAGCGATGACGAACGAACAGATCGATAGGCTCAGTGCCCGAATAAAAAAGGGCACCCTAGTGGTAATTCGGTAATTTGTGCCAAAATAACGCTGGAAAGAGTGTCCGTTCCGCAGCAAACTGGGAAATGTTACCCATTTGTTCTTCGGGACGGATGTTTTGGCCAAGTATTTCAGTCAATAAAAAAGGAAAGAGACGATGATGAAAGCAACCAAACTGGGCGTACTGCTGCTGTCTGCTGGTTTGACCGTAGGCTGTGCCAGCAAATCCGATCTCAACAACCTGCAGACTCAGGTTGACGGCTTGAAGGCAGAAGTTTCTTCTGTCAGGAGCACCTCCGAGGAAGCACTGTCTGCCGCTCAGGCAGCCGAATCCAAAGCCGCAAGCGCTGAATCCGCAGCTCGCAGAGCCGCCGCTTCTTCTGAAGAAGTGAACAGCAAATTGGATCGCATGTTCAGAAAATCGATGATGAAGTAATCTCGCGTCTCCCAAGACCGCGAACAGTTTAAGGAACCCCGGCCGATGCCCGTCGGCCGGGTTTTTTTTGTCGGACCGCGTTACACCGACCAAAGGAGATTTCGGCCCTAGACAATAACGAAACGGCCTACCGAAAAACACAGCAGAAATGGCGAGGAAAAACTCGGCGCTTAACCGGATGCTGAATTCGAGAAGGTTTCCTGCACCCAAGCGCTACGCCTTTCGCGATCGACAACTTCGGCGCGGGCACGGATGAGAAGCACCGTGAAATAGTAGAGTTGGAAAGCCGCTGCCATGAGCAGTAACGGCAGCAACATGCTGAAATGTATCGAGGGTTTGTCGAATTTGGTAACCGTAGGTCCCTGATGAAGGGTACTCCACCATTCCACGGAGTAGTGGATGATCGGAATATTGACCACCCCGACCAGTATCAAGACTCCGCCCGCTCTTGCGGCCGTGCGCTTATCTTCGATTGCGGAAACCAGGGCAATGTAGCCCAGGTAAAGGAAGAGCAGGATCAGCTCCGACGTGAGTCTCGCATCCCAGACCCACCAGGCGCCCCACATCGGCTTGCCCCAGAGTGACCCCGTCGCCAGCGCGAGAAACGTAAACGACGCACCCAAGGCCGCCGAACTGCTTGCCATCACGTCCGCCAGCTTGATATTCCATATCAAGTAAATGGCGCTGAGAACAGCCATGAACACGTAAATGAAAAGTGACATCCACGCACTGGGCACATGCACGAACATAATTCGATAGCTCTCTCCCTGTTGATAATCGGGCGGCGCAACGAATAAGCCCAGATATAAACCGGCCAGCAGCAATATCGTCGTTATCGCGCCAAGCCAAAAAACCAAGTACCCGGAAATCCGGTAAAAATGTTTCGGCGAGGCAAGTTTATGAAAGAATGTCCACATAAGGATCAACTCAAACTAATTCTCAAAGCGGCAGCAGTTGCCAGCGGCACCAGGGTCAACGCCAACACCAGCATGGCAGCCAAAAAATATAACTGGCCGGTGACCGGCATTCCCGCCGCAGCGGCGGAAACGGCGTTGGTAGCGAAAATCAGCACCGGAATGTACAGGGGCAGGACCAGGAGTGTCAGCAAAAGACCGCCCCGCCTGAGTCCGACCGTCAACGCCACTCCGATGGAACCGATCAGGCTCAAAAGAGGCGTACCGATCAGCAGAGTCAACACGAGCACCCCCATGGCCGACGCCGGCATGACGAGGAACAGACCCAGCAGCGGCGCCAGCAACAGCATCGGCAACCCGCTCACCAGCCAGTGCGCCGTGACTTTCGCCAGAACCAGCAACGATAGTGGATATGGGCTCAACGCCATCTGCTCCAGCGAACCGTCGTCAAAATCGGATCGGAACATATTTTCCAGCGAATACAATGCCGCCAGTAACGCCGCGATCCAGATGACTCCCGGTGCGATTTTCCTGAGCAACGCCTCTTCCGGACTGACGCCGAGCGGAAAAAGTGTCACGACGACCAAGAAGAACAGCAAAGGATTGGCAAGCTCTCCCCGATGCCGGAAGGCCAGCAATAAATCGCGCTTGAGCAGCGCCAGGAACGGGGCCATCATCCGTCTCACGCCAAAGCCAGTTTGACGAGCCCGCCGCCGATCCGCACCGTTTGATGCGAGGTGAGGACCACCAGGCCGCCATGATTCAAATGCGCTTCCAGCAGAGACTCCACCAAGCTGACTCCGTTGATGTCGAGGGCTGTAAATGGCTCATCGAGAATCCAAAGCTTCGCAGCCGACAAGATGAGTCGAGCCAGGGTAACACGCTGCCGCTGTCCCGCCGAAAGCGCTCGGGCCGGAACATCCTCTCGGCCGGTTAGTCCCACGGTTCGAAGAATTTCCGCAAGACTTTCGGGTGTAAAAGATACGCCATTGAGAGCGAGCGCAAGACGCAAATTTTCCTCCACGGACAGTTCCGCCTTCAAACCCAGTTGATGCCCCAAATAAGCCACTTCGGAGAGAAAGGCGGGGCGCCGCCGGGCGATATTTTCGCCGCGCCACAGAACTTCACCTTCGCTGGGGGGTGTCAGACCGGCCAGTATCCGCAGCAGACTCGTCTTGCCGCTGCCGTTCGGCCCTTCAATCTGAAGGACTTGCCCGGCTTTGACGCTGAAATTCAGGTCGCTGAACAAAAGGCTATCGGAGCGCACGCACTCCAATCCCCGCGCTTGAAGTGTGGGTGCTGAACCGTTCATCTATCCGTCGGGAATGTGTTTTGAGTGCTGGTTACGTTACATGGGGAACGAACGAAGTGGCACCGGAAATGCCTGATGATCGCATTGACCGCCGCGAGAAGCGGATCCGATATTGATGCTTTAGCGTTGAGCGGAGTCCGCAAGTACTTGCATCGTTCGATTATCCCTTGTCATTCTGCCACAAAGTGGATGCCAATTATCGCAGAATAAAAGAATATGCTGAATCGGTGCGATCATGCTGACGAGTAACGCCGAATCTTGGTGCAGTTGGAGACTCTCTTTCACCGCATGGGGTTTTCATGTGGTCACCGCGAGACCCACTCGAAAATACTGAGATAAGCACCTTGCGCGGATTGATAAACCACCTGCAACTGCTTGGGCGCACGCCCCACCGAGCCGACGAACGGCAACAGCCTCGCCATCAGCGTCTTTTCGCCCTCTTCCGAAGTAATACGCCAGGCACGAATTCCGCCCCCCGGAAGCGGATGGACCAGATAACTGCCGTTGCCCTTTTCCGCGGCCCAGCGTTTTACTGCCGAAATCCGGGCGTGGATGTCGGCCGCGGCCGGGAAGAACCTCGCCTCAAAGGGAAAGCTAACGCCACTCAAGGCTTCGATCTCCGAAAGCCTTGCCAGATCGTCCAAACAAATGGCCCAAAAAACCGGTCGATCTTTCGGCAAACGCTCCGAGATTTCCGCTAGCGCCTGGTCGGCATCCATCGCCAACCAGCGAGCCAACTGACGCAAAGGTTCCTCATTTTCGGCAAATCCGCCTGAAATTTCGTCCCAAAAAGCCCTCGGCCGCGGTTCGGGATAAGCTTCGGCAACCGGTTGCATAACCCAAGCGTCGCGCCCGGTCAAAAAATGAATCCGCTGAGCGTCATCCCACCACGATACGAACAGGGCATTTTCATCCGTGTGCTGGCGTATCGCTTTTGCCGCGTCTGCCCAAAGGTCATGCCGAAGCTGATGTCCATCCCCGATACCGGCCGGAGTCGACGAGTCCTTGTCGGAAACCGGCGGATAAACGATTGCACGCCGCGAAATGCCGCTTTTGTCACGATAACTGACGGCGTGCAGCGAGACCAGAACCTTGTCCGCCTGGGCGATCTGGTATTCCGCCAAACTTTCGGGCTGGAACTGACCTTCGAGCTCCGGGAATTCCGTATCGCCCGGCTTCATCTCCCCGATCTTCTCGAACCGCATTTCCTCGGAAAAGAAGCTCGGTAATCCGAAAAAGAGTACAACCAGCCCGGCGAGCAGCAGCCCAAGGCCAAGGAGCAACCTTGGCTTGCCGGCCCGCCGGGCTCCATCGTTAAGCCGCGTCATGCCGCTCCTAGCGCTTGCGCGAACGGATCACCACGATGCCGGCCGCAACCAGGAGCGAACCGAGAACGTAGCGACTGGCGACGGCATCCTTGAACTCGCGCAAGGCTGCACGAGTCGGCGATTCGCCGTTTTGCGCGGTTTTTCCGGCCGCTTCCCGAAGCTTGGTATTCTCGTCCATGATAATGGCGTAATCGCGCATGAGTTCGGACCACCCTTCGGTGTAGGTGAAACCGCCCGGATTGGCATGGAACAGCCCTTTGTAGAGCTTGATCACGTCATGTTCCCACATGTCCGCGTAAACGCGTTCAACGTGAGACGGGTTGTTTCCTTTGGCCCAGAACAGCTGGAAGAACCCGCCGGCCGCATCTTTCTCCGGTTTCGGTGGTTGCGGACGATTGGTTTTCTGTCCGGGCAGCAGGCCGTCATTATACAAAGCCTCGACGACTTTCTTGGCTTCCTGTTCGACCTTCAGACCGGCTATCGTCCCCTTGTCCGCCGCGGTGAGATAACTTTCGGCAAAGCTCGGGGAATGGCAGTTCGAACAGGTTTGCTGCCAGGCTTCCTTGCGGTCCTCGAACCAGGGGTGGCTCAGATTGTCCGCGATTGCCGGTGTCGGATTGAACGCCCAGCGCACCTTCCGTACCAGATTGTGGGAATACTCACCCTCGAACTCGAAGTGGCAGGTCTGACAGGTCGGCGCCGTATAGCCGCCCTTGGTGATGGCATCTTTCAGGGGAACCTCGAAATTCCATTTCTGCTTGCCTTGGGTCAGATAGACCGTGCCGTGCTTGGAGAGCAGATAGTTTTCCCATTCGTTGTGATCCACGCCGTTATGGCAAGTGGAACAGGCTTCCGGCTGGCGCGCTTCCGCCGCGGAGAATGTGTGCCGCGTATGACAGCCGTCGCATTTGTTCTGCTGGTAATGGCACATGTCGCAGCCTTGAGCAATCTCGCGCTCCGCCATGCCTGCCCAGATCGCCGTCTCCACGTTGGCTTTCCAGTCCATCGCGTGGGACGGATGGCCCTTGGACCACTGACCTTGCGGCCACTCCTGCTCCTTTTCGGACTCGGCCTCGGCAAACTCGGTCGTGTGGCAGGTTCCGCACTGAGCCCGATCCGGCATCACGAGATCTTTGTCGTGCTGAATGGATTTCGCTCCGACACTGCCGTGGCAATCGATACAGCCGACATCTTTAAGCTGCTCGCCTTCCTTGAGCAGTCCCTGCTTCGCCAGCTGCTGCTCGACTTCGGCAAGCTTCGCTTTTTTGTAGAATCGAGGGTCTTTGGCATTGGGCATATTGCGAATCTTGTCCAGATTCGCATGTGTGCTGTTCTGCCAGGCGTGGAATGCGCCGGGCGTTACCGACTGATGGCAGACCACGCATTGCTCGCGTGTCACCTCGCCGGTCACGGTCGTCGGGGGTTTGTAAAAATCCTTGGGATTCCAATATTTCTGAATCGGAATGGGCTCCCACAGGTCCCCGAATTTCCCTTTTCCGGGATGGTCTTGATAGTATTTGTCTTTTAATTGTTGAAAGCTGATGTCGTCCTGCTTCGCGTACGCTACCGACGGAAGCGCATGCACGAAAAGCAGGAAGAGCATGCTTTTTAGAATTTTGGTAAGCATTATCACTCCTCCGTTAGGACGCCGTAAATTACGCACGTCCACCATATAGTATCGATTCAGAACCAAGTCTCGTCAAACGTTTTATTGAGGCTCTTACGCATGATCCCTCCCGAAATCGCTAGACACGCTCAAGAACTGCTCGACTTTATCGATGCCAGTCCCAGCCCGTGGCATGCGGTCGTCACGATGGAAAAACGCTTGCACGAGAACGGCTTCACTCGCCTGGAGGAAAGCCAGGCCTGGCATCTGCAGCCGCAAGGAAAGCATTACGTCATCCGCGGAGGATCCTCGCTGATTGCCTTTGTCGTCGGTTCCAAGCCCCTCACCGAGGGCGGCTTTCGCATCGTCGGAGCCCATACGGACTCGCCGGGTCTGCGCCTCAAACCCACGGCGCCTCATCAGACGGAAACCATGATGCGGCTCGCCGTCGAGGTTTACGGCGGCCCTATCCTCGCAACCTTCAGCGACCGTGATCTGAGTCTCGCGGGCAGAATCTGCGTAACGAACGGATCGACGCTGCACAGCCGGCTGATTCAATTCGAACAGCCTTTGGTACGCTTGGCCAACCTTGCCATACACATGAACCGTTCCGTGAATGAGGACGGATTGAAGCTTAACAAGCAAAACGAGTTGCCCTTATTGTTCAGCGGTCTTGACGAGACCGAATTGCCGGACCAAAAATTTCTCGGCCTGGTCGCGGAAAAAGCCGAATGCGCGCCCGGCGATATCCTGAGCTGGGACTTAAACGTGTACGATACCCAAAAAGGCTGTTTCTGGGGACCCGAACTCGAATTCATTTCCGACAGCCAGCTCGACAATCTCAGCTCCTGCTACGCCGGGATGACTGCGCTCCTCGAGAGCGCATCTCCGGAAAGCACCTGCGTTGGCGCTTTTTTCGACCATGAGGAAATCGGCAGCGAAAGCAATCGGGGCGCAATGGGCAGCTTCATTTCCGACGTCCTGGAACGCGTCGCCTACGCAGGCGATGCCGATGCGCCCGGCTACAAACAAGCGCTGTCCCGCAGCTTCATGATCAGCACGGACGCCGCCCACGCCTATCATCCCAATTTCCCCAACGCCTACGAGCCGCTGCACCGAATCGCCGTCAACCGCGGACCCGCGATCAAGGTCAATGCAAACCAGCGTTATGCCACAGACAGCCTGACCGAGGCTAAGTTCATCGAACTCTGCCGGCAAGCGGACGTACCTTATCAGAAATACGCGCACCGGACCGATCTGGCCTGCGGCTCGACCATAGGCCCGATGACGGCCGCCCGGCTCGGCATCCCTACCGTCGATGTGGGTTGCCCGTTATGGGCGATGCACAGCATCCGGGAAAGCGCAGGCGTTCTCGATCAGGCGCATTTGCTAAGGGTATTGAAGAAGTTCTTCGCAGAACCCGCACAGATCCGGCACCATTCTGGTGACTGAGGTTCGGATCAAGTCCGAGTCCTATCTCCGCAAACCGTAAACGGTCCTGCGCGCACCGATTCACATGTGAAACGCCAATGCAGTATGGCGACGCTCCGCAGTGCGGGAGAGATGGATCGGTGCCGGAATCCGCCTCACAGGGCTTTCCGGTTCTGCAGGAAACCGCTAATGGCCGGCTTCCGAGCTTACCGCGGCCTCTAGGGCCGGATGCTCGGCCACCGGGCGGTCCAGGTAATATCCTTGCGCCAGGGTAACACCGAGACCTCGTATCATGTCCAGCGTCGCGGCATCCTCGACGTATTCGGCGACCGTGGTTTTCTTCAGTCCGCGTGCCACATCGACCATCGCCTTCACGAAAACCTGATTGTCCCGATTGTTGGGCAAGTCGCGGATGAACAATCCGTCGATCTTGAGCACTTCGACACCCAGGTATTTCAGATAGCCGAAGGTCGAAAAGCCGCTGCCGAAATCGTCCAGGCAAACCCGACAACCGGCCTGGTGTATGGCTTCGATAAAGCGTTGCGCATCCTGAATGTCGGACACCGCCGCCGTTTCGGTCAGCTCGATGATAAGCCGTACCGGATCGACACCGTACTGTTTCAATTGGCTGCGAATAAAGTGCGGCAGGGAGGGATCGTCGAACGTACGGCCTGAAATATTGACCGCCAACGGCGGAATCGACGGATGCCGCGCCAGGATCTCGATACCGCGCTTCAGCACCCACCGGTCGATTTCCGTAATTTGTCCGCTCTTCTCGGCGATCGAAATGAATTGCCCCGGCATAATGAGACACGCGGGATCGACCGGATTGCGCATGCGCACCAGGACCTCCAGGTGGCTCAACGTCCCGTCCGCGACGGAGTAAACCCCCTGATAATGAAGTTCGAACAAATCTCTTTGCAGCGCTTCCGCAATGCGCCGGTTCCACGACAGTCGCTGCATCATCGCTTCCGAACCGTCGCGTGTCGGATCATAAATCGCCCAGGTATTCTTGCCCTGCCCCTTGGCCTGGTACATCGCGGTGTCGGCGTGCGCGATCAGGTCCTCCGCATTTTCCCCGTGATCCGGAAAAACCGCCACACCCACGCTGCCCGTCACCCGCATGTTGGTGCTGCGGAACCGGAACGGGATCGCTGAAATCGCGTTCGCGATACGTCCCGGCAAAGCCTCGAGGTCGCTATTGGGTGTAACCGTACTCAAAATGGCAAACTCGTCGCCGCCCAGCCGGGCGAAGGTTTCTTCGTGGCGCACCAGCGTGGAGATTTCACCGGCGATGCGTACGAGCACGGTGTCGCCGGCCTTGTGGCCGAAGGTATCGTTGATGTACTTGAATTCGTCCAGATCGAAATAAATGAGACAGAATTTGCCGCCGGTACGCACCGACGTGGCGATCAGCCGCTCCAGCTGATCTTGAAAGCGGTGGCGGTTGAACAAGCCGGTCAAAGGATCGCGCTCGGCCAGATAAAGGAGCTGCTGGGCGGTTTGGCGTTCGTAGGTAATATCTTCATAAATCCACAGGCGGCCGATCATGCGCCCTGCGTCATCGGTCACCGGATATGAAATTTGGGTCAGAACCCGTCCGTCATAGAGATCGAGCTCGAATCGCTCGCTGATTTCGTGAGTGTCGAGTACACGCAAAACGTATTTGGATGCATGATCCGGCCGGGCGAAGCGGTGCGTCGAATGCTCCAGGACATCCCGGGTCGTTCGCCCGACCAACAGAAATTCTTCGTCTATCGCCCACATGCGAAGAAAGGCCGGATTGATGTACTCGACGAGACCAGCCCGGTCCTCGAACAAAATGCCGATGCTCATGGCCGACAACAACGCGCCCATCCGGCGTTGCTCCTGCTGCGCGAGCTTCGCCAGCTCGCGCTGCCGATTCTCGGACAGCCGCAATCGATCGAGAATCCTTCGCAACCGCTGTTCAGTATGCTTGCGGTGCGTGATGTCGAACCAAAGCACAAAAATTCCGGACACCCTTCCGTTTTCATCGGTTCGCGGCAAATACTGGATGTCCAACCACCGTTGAGCCCCTTTCGAGTTCTTCGCGAGCAGCTCGAAGCGGACCGTGTCGCCGGACAAGGCCGCGCGGGCATGAGACCTCACCTGTTCGTAAATCTCCGACTCCAGAAGCTCCCACATGGGTTTGCCGATGATTTCGCCACGCGATTTTTGGAACCATTCCTCGTAGCTCCGATTCACCAGGACATATCGCTGCTCGCAATCGATCAAGGATATCGAAACGGGTATCGAATCCACGACCAGCTGAATCAATTCCTTGGCGTGCTTCAGTTCTTCTTCGGCCCGTTTTCGCGCAGTGATGTCCTGAACGATACCGGTCCCGCCTATCGCTCGGCCGCTCGCGTCGAATTCCAGTTCGGCTTTCTCCCTGACCCATTTCACCTGTCCCGATATTGCGATGCGATGCTCGATGTCGTATGACTCTCCCCGTAAGGCAGCCTGCCAGGAACTTTCAACCACGCTCCGGTCTTCCGGGTGGACCAGTCGCCAAAAGTCTTCGATGGCAAGCGGCGCGGCCTCGGAAATGCCGAAGATTCGATAGGTTTCGGCAGACCAGCGGAGCGCGCTGTTCGGAACGTCCAAATGCCAGCTGCCGACATGGGCGACGGACTGCGCACGCTGCAAATCGGCCTCGCTTTCCCGCAGCCCCTGCTCGATGAGTTTTCTTTCTTCGATTTCCTTCTGAAGTTTACGGTTAGCCGCCTCCAGGGAAGCGGTACTTTCCCGCACCCGCTGAGCGAGACCGGCGTTGAGTTCCGCCGTCTCGGCGAGCGCGGACTCCACGTGTTTTTGCGCGGCGATGTTCAAGGATCGCGTCATGAATACCAACGCCAAAGCCAGCATAAATGCGCAAACCCCTCTGAGAACATGAACGGGAACCCCCGTAACGGCGGCAAACGAACTTGCGGTCGGAAGCCAGTCGGGAAACGCCTCATCGCCCTCGATCAACAAGCCGGCCACGACGGCATACGCGATCAGCGTCCCGGCCGCGACGCAAAGATAGGATTTGATCTCGGGAAAAACCGGCCATCCGCATACACGTCCGCGCCTTACGCTCAGAGACACCCCGCTGATCAGACTTCCGCTGAAACCGAAGAGAAGCTGCCCGCCCGCACTCACTCCGCGGACCACGTCATCGGCGATCCACGTCAAGCCAAGCACGCCTGCCAATAAGGGAAGATAAACCCAAGGGCCGAGCCATGACGGCCGCATCGGCCGCTGATTCTTATCCGAGGCGACACGGATCACGGCCAGGCGGCGACCGAATTCGAACAAGGCCAGGTAGGAAAACACCAGAATGGAAGCATTCAGCAAGCGCAGAGCCGCCCCGCCTTCCTTGTGGAGCAGCATCCAGACATCCAGCCATTCCTTGATGCCGTGAAAAGAACCGAATATTCCCAATAGCCAAAGTTCCGAGGCAAATGGAACCATCCGACCGCTTCGAGGCTGCAAAAACACGGCAACCGCTAAAATCAGATAGGAAAAGCCATAGAAAACAGAGAGATCTATGAATCGGAGCGCAGAAATATCAGCAAGCTCGGCCATCGCCTGGTTCTTTGTTATTGTCGGGTACCGGCGACATCATACGTAACTCCGGCGAGCAGAAGAAAGCAAAAGCTGCCGTTGCCGACAAAAAGACCTCAGACTTCGAGTTCGACGATTTCGCCGCTCAACTCTCCGTCCGCAAGCATCAGCCGTCCGATTGCCACCGGCAATTTGAACCGCTTTGGTCCCGCGCTGCCCGGATTCAGATAATAAACGCCTTCCTTCCCGCCGATCTTCGGCTGATGGGAATGCCCAGAAACCACGACATCAAACCCGCTAGCCGCCGGGTCAAGACCCAGCTCTTTCAGATTGTGCAAGAGATAGATCATCCGGCCGTCGATCCGAACCACTTCGTGCTCCGGAAGACACTCCGCCCAACTCCCCTTATCGACGTTCCCGCGGACAGCAACAACCGGCGCGATGCGCCGCAACGCATCGAGCACTTGCGGACGGCCGATGTCTCCGGCGTGGAGAATCAGTTCGCTACCTCTTAGCGCGGTTATGACCTCCGGCCGTACCAAGCCATGGGTATCCGAAATCACACCGATACGACGCATCAGAATTCCAACTGAAATTCACGGTTCTGAACTCGACCGATCATCGATAATCTATTCATTTTATCCGGGCGGGACGATCTCCGATTCCCCCTATGGTACACCCTCCCTTTAACTGCTACTTTGAATGGACGGAACGCACGTTGCGAAACAACGGCGGACCAAAGTTGACGGTTTAAGCAGATCTTCGTCAGGAGAAAATCATTATGAAAACAAGCTTGAGATACACCGCCGCCGCACTGGTACTTTGTTCGATCGGTTCGACCGGATTTGCCGAAGAACCGCAAAGCCAGCCCTCCACCGGCCAGCATCAAATGGGCGGGAACAAGGGCATGGGTGGTGGCGGCATGGGTGGTGGCGGCATGGGTGGTGGCGGCATGGGTGGTGGCGGCATGGGTGGTGGCGGCATGGGTGGTGGCGGCATGGGGGGCATGATGGGAAACATGTCCGACGAACAACGAGAGGAACACATTCGCCAAGCCCAGGATCACATGCTGAAAATGCACGAATTGATGAACCAGATCCTGGCCGCCAAAGACGATCAAGAGCGGGAGCGCCTGAAAGAAGAACAACGGAAACTCATGCGGGAACACCATAAGCAGCATCAAGAAATGATGCGGCACCGCATGCAACAGATGAGGCGGCACGGCGGTGGACAAATGCAGCATGGCGACGGGCAGATGCAGCACGGAACACCGGCTCAATAACGATCGACCGGGACGTCGATAAGGTCGTGTCCATCCCCCCGAATTTCGGAAAAGAGGCGAGCGGTTTACCAATGTCGGCCGCTCCGCCTCGAATCAATCGGCTTCGTCAAGCCGATAGCACATCACGTAGTCATCGTAATAGTAGCCGTCGCCGCACTCGGTCACTTCGGCGCGTACGATGACGAAGCCGGCACGAAGATAGGCCCGGACCGCCGTATTGTTTTTCCGGAACACATAAAGATAAATCTCCCGGGCGCCCAAACGCGCCGCGACGGCCTTGACGTGCGCCAGCGCCAACGCGCCGTATCCACGTCCGTGGTATTGCGGTAAGAGATAAAGCTTGTTGAGGCGCATGCGCGCCTGCTCGGGCTGGTGGTGATAAGCCAGGAATCCTACCATTTCGCCCTGCCGCAGGATTCGTTCGTAAACGATTCCGCACTCCATTTCGTTGCGTATCGCTTCCGGCCGATACATGCGATTCCAAAAATAGTCGATCTCGTCCTGATTCAGCACATCCGGCAAATAATGGCGCCGCCAAATCTCCAGTGCCATGCCGGCGATGGTCTCGGCATCCTGAAGACCGGCCGGGGCGATGCTCAACATGCTTGGCTCGTCCCCGGTCCTTCCGGTCGGAGCTTTAGGTGACTGCCGCAACCCGCCCGGCAGTCGCTCGCTCCTAAACGGGCGACGACGATGCGCCCCTCGGTCATTCGATTGACCTCGCATTCGGACACGTCGAACCTCAACACCTGCTCGATTTCCACTCCGGGCGCGACCAATAGATCATCGATATGATAAGTCGAATACGCCATGGCCGATCATGCCGGATTATCGCTCGGAATGAAAAAACACTCGGCATCGAAAGCGTTCCGCACCCGTTCCATCAGCGCCTGTATTCCCAGGCATTCGGTGGCATTATGGCCACCCGCATACATGTGGATCCCCGCCTCCTGCGCCTCATGCCAGTCGTGCTCGCTCATCTCGCCCGTGATATAGGCGTCCAGCCCTTCGAGCAAAGCCAGCGGCCAGTCGCGGTTCGCACCGCCCGTAATGATTCCGGCCGACCGGACGGTCACACTCTGATTGGGCGTCGCGAACAGCACCGGATGATCGAGCACCTCGCTCAATCGGTCTCGCAGTGCGACGGCACTCAGCGGCTCGAGGAAAACGCCCTTGATGCCGGTCGGGCAACCCTGATAATCGCCGAACGGTTGCTGTCCGGCCAAACCTACGGCTCGACCGAGGGCGGCGGCGTTGCCCACGTCCGGATGGGCATCCAGCGGAAGATGATAGGCAAACAGATTGATACGGTTGCGCACTAACGGGAATACGCGCCGCGCAAATGGGCCGACCAGGGTTCGCGGGCCATGGAATTTCCAGAATAAGCCGTGGTGCACAATCAGCGCTTGAGCGTTCCGCTCGACCGCCGCCGACACCGAATGTGCCGTAGCGGAAACCGCAAAGCCAATTCGTACGATCCGTTCGCTCCCTTCGATTTGCAGGCCGTTCGGGCCATAATCCGCGAAGCCCTGCGGATTCAAAAGCTCCTTCAAGAATGCGTCCAAATCGTCTCGCGCCAGCATTTTCGCTTCCCCCGTCTTTGACGGATCCTCCAGGTTTCCGTATGTTCATACCGCGGCCGCCGACGGCGTCCGAAATCGCCATAATAGCCCTCTTTGTCCGCTCCGGGACAAACAAACCAGCGTCCGCGCGAATTCGAAGCGCCTTTCTAAGGCTATGGACGTGAGGCCGGAAGATCGCTAGATTGCACAGCTCTCCTTGGCAGAAAAGTAACAGCATGATGACTCGAAGAGATTTCTTGGCGCGCTTGCTGACCTTGGCGGCATGGGGGATGCTCGGCCCGGCAGCGTTCTACGCGCCTCCGTCTGAAGCCAAAGGCAAACTGGGCTCCAAGCCCTTCAGCAAGGCATGGCTCATCGGGGAGGCCAAACGGCTTTCCCAGAAAGCCTTTAATCCTCCAAAACAAAAATTGCCGGGATGGATCAACGATCTCGACTGGGATGAGTACCAGTCGATCCGCTTCAAAACCAAGCGCTCGCTCTGGAAAAAGCAGGATCTGCCGTTCCAGGCGAGATTTTTTCACCTCGGCTTGTTCTTCAGGCACCCGGTCCAAATCCATGAGGTCATCCATGGCGTGGCCGAACCTATCGAATATTCGCCTCGTCTGTTCCAGTTCGGCTCGACCCTCAAGGTGCCGCAAAAATCCCGTGACATCGGCTTTGCCGGGTTCCGCGTCCATGCGGAACCGGACTTCGAACGCGATATGTTCGCTTTTCTCGGGGCAAGCTATTTCCGTGCCGTCGGCGCGACCAAACAATACGGGCTTTCGGCACGCGGACTGGCCATCGACACCGGGCTTCCACGCCCCGAGGAATTTCCGGAATTCCGTGGCTTCTGGCTGGAACGGCCGTCACCCAAAGCCGAGTTCGTGACCATTCACGCACTGCTCGACAGTCCAAGCATCTGCGGCGCGTATACCTTCGAAGTCAATCCCGGGGATACCACGGTGATGGACATCGAAGCCCACCTCTTCCCGCGTAAAGCGATCGAACGCATCGGAGTGGCGCCGCTGACATCGATGTATCAGCACGGCGAGAACGACCGCCGGGTATCCGACGACTTCCGCCCGGAAATCCACGACAGCGACGGTTTGGCCATATGGACCGGACCCGGTGAATGGATATGGCGCCCCTTGGTCAACAGTCCCGTGGTGCGCGTCAATTCGTTCTTGGACGACAACCCCAGAGGATTCGGTCTTTTACAGCGCGATCGCAACTTCGACCATTATTTGGACGACGGCGCCAACTATCACTTGCGCCCGTCCGCCTGGGTGGAACCGGGCGACGGATGGGGCCGCGGCGCCGTGCAACTGGTCGAGATCCCGACGCAGGACGAAACCTTTGACAACATCGTCGTTTTTTGGAGCCCCGAACAGCCGTTTCTACCGGGCCAGGAGCGCATATTCAAATACCGACTGCACTGGGGCGAGCCGCCGGTCGGATCCAGTGCGGCCCGGGTGATTTCGACCCGGATCGGTGCCGGCGGCATTCCGGGGCAAAAGAATCGGATCCCGTCCCGCAAATTCGTCATCGATTTTCAGGGCGGACGTTTAAACGACTTGTTGGAAACCACCGCAGTCGAACCGGTCATCGAGGCCTCCCGTGGGGAAATCAAAGCTTGGGCGGCGCGTCCGTTATTGGGGACCAGAGCCTGGCGCTGCAACTTCGATTTGATCAGCGAAGGCAGTGAACCCATCGATTTGCGTTGCTATCTTCACGACAAACTGGGGGCACTGACCGAAACCTGGCTTTATCAATGGACGCCCCCGGCATAGCGACTTCGATGCGCTGCCCGAACGCTGCCCATGTCGTACCCCGACTCGGGACCGCTCGGGCACCTTCGCCATGTTGCAGAAAATTCCCGGCGTTTGATATGCCGGAATCGGATTCGATCATTATTATTAGTAGAAGTACCTATGGCTTTTCGAGCCGCCCCTCCCATACTACGCGTAGTGGTACACAGCTGCCGAAGATAAGGCGCTTTCCGCACGTTCTTTTAGGGATAATCGATCATAGGGATGAAAGGACTACCATTGCCCGTACTAGGCTGGGTTACGGAGGGGCTGGGCGTTATCGCACTTACCGTGCTGTCGCTTGCGACACACGGCATCGAAGGGTTCGCGCGTCTTGTCGACGGAACGGCTTTCGACGATGTTGCGCTCCTGGGCTTCGTAGGCCCGCTCTCGCTCATCCTGTTACTCGTCGCTCTCGGCAAACGCTGCGCCAAGGCCGCACCGCCCCCTCGTCACGCCCGCGACTGTCTCGGCACGATTCTGGAGTTTTCCCCGGCTGCCGTTTGTGTGACGGATTCGGTGGACGGCCGTTGCGTGTACGCCAACCGCGCGGCGTGCGACTTGCTGGGCTACCCCTCGGAAGAGTACGGCAAGATCGATGTGGACCGGGTGATGGCAGAAGTCTGCTCCGCCCGGCACTTGCGTCTGGAAGCGCTGGCATCCGGCAATGTCGCACGCCGCGCGTTGCAGGTAAGGCGCGGAGACGGTCGTTTTCTGACGGCCGATGTCAGTGTCCGGATGCTCGACGGCCGGAAGTTCGTCTGGTCCTTTACCGATATCACGGAACAGAAAAACACCGAGCAAAAACTTCAGAATGAAATTCGGTTCACCGATGAGCTGATAAGACGTTTGCCCGGGCTCTTCTATCTTGCGGACAAGGACGGACATTTTCTGCGCTGGAACGCCAACTTCGAGGAAATCTCGGGTTATTCGGCGGGCGAACTGAAACGTGCGCATCCCCTGGATTTCATTTCCGAGGACGACAGGCATGCTTTCGTCGGCGACAACGTCATCGATATGTTCACGTCCGGACGATTCCAGGCCGACTCCTACCTCCTGACCAAGGACCAGCAACGAATCCCGTTTTTTTTCACCAGCACCGAAGCCAAATTGGGACAGAATGACTGCCTTCTCGGAGTCGGTGTCGATATCACCTCACGCAAAACCGCCGAGGAACAGATTTATTACCTGGCGCACTACGACGCCCTGACCAATCTTCCGAACCGGATCCTGTTCAACGATCGCATCAGCCGTACCCTGTCTTTCGCCAGCCGGTACGGACAGCAATTTGCAGTCTTGTTCGTCGATTTGGATTCTTTCAAGGAAATCAACGATACGCACGGGCATAATGTGGGAGACATTGCCCTGCAGCAAGCCGCTCAGCGCATTTCCCAGTCGCTGCGCGAAAGCGATACGGTAGCACGCATCGGCGGAGATGAGTTTCTGGTGCTGCTTCCGGGAATTTCCGGAACCGAGGAAGCCTGTATCGTGGCCGAAAAGATCCTCAGAGCGGTCGCCCGTCCGATCGAGGTGAACGGCTCCGAAATCGTCGTCTGCTCCAGCATAGGCATTGCAATCTACCCTCTTCACGGCCGCGATTACCATAGCCTGGTCAAAGCCGCCGACGAGGCCATGTATCACGCAAAACGAACCGGAAAGAACCGCTTTCATCTGAAGCAGGACAGCTCGCCGCTCGACGATTCGGCAAAGAGGCTTTACCAACGGTACTAGGGACCGCCTTCAGCAGCGGACCTCGCCGCCCCTGCAAGGGTCGATCTCCCGTCTCCAACGGGTGATCCCGGTTTTCGGAGCCTCCCGCAAAACACCATACCTTGCCGGCGGCACGTAGGCCCTTCCGAGTCATCCTTTTGCAGTACAGGGACGGTTTTCTCAAGACGACTACACTTCTACATGGCCGCTCCATCGCAGGACGTGTGCTCGCTACGCGGTGAACCGTTTCGAGAAACCGCCCGTGCATAACTAACCGGCCCGCAAAAGCTCAGCTGAAGCCGGACAGGCCGGCTGTGCAATCGAGTATGGCGCGGCTCGATCCTACGCTGAATTTCGCACCAGCCGAATCCAGAGGGCGTTTCCAGCCGATTCAGGCGGACAGGTCCCGCTTCTAGAAAAACGCAGCAACACCAAGAACAATAGGTTAAACCGATGACTGCCCAAGCACTCGTAAAAGAAGTGAAGACGCTCTTATCCCTGCCCGAGGTGAGTCTGAGACTGACTCAACTCTTGGAATCTCCCGATTCGACCAATAGCGCGATCGGCGAAGTCATCGTCAACGATCCGGCCTTGACCGCCAGGTTGTTGAAACTGGCGAACAGCACCTTTATCGGCGTACCGCGTAAAATTGAGACGGTTTCGCAGGCGATCTCCCTGCTCGGCCGCAACGCCGTGCGGGATTTGATTCTGGCGACGTCGGTGGCGAATACGTTCAGGGGAATTCCGCCGCAATGGGTGGACATGGAGCGATTTTGGCTCAATAGCATCGCCTGTGGTGTCATCGCACGCTCCCTGGCGTTCCGCTGCAAGATGTTCGAAAACGAACCTCTGTTCGTGGCCGGATTGCTGCACAAAGTAGGCCGACTCGTGTTCTACTCCTGCCGTCCGGAGCAGTACCGGCTGGTTCTGGAACTCAGCGGACGCAACCAAGATGCGATCAACGCCGCGGAGTATCGGGTATTCGGTTTCACTCACGCGGAACTCGGCGCGGCTCTGTTGCAAAACTGGAAACTCCCCGAGCGCCTGCAGTTGGCGGTAGCGCATCAGCTGGCCCCCAACCAAGCTCCGCCGGCCCATCGAAAGAATGCCGCCCTCATTCATGTGGCCAGCACTCTTGCCACCTATATCGAGCCTAGTGTCAATCCGGACGAAGTGATGAGCGCAGAGGACCCCGGAGTCGACAAGGGCGCCTGGCAGCTGCTCGGACTCTCCCTGGAATCAGTTCCCGGAATCATTCAGGAGGCCTGGATCCAGACTTTCGATATCTTCGAAACCATCAAACCGAGTTTCGCTGTCATATCCTGATCCACAGCGGAGTCCCGGCTATTTGGAGGCGCTCCCGGTGCGGTCAGCGGGTCGATTCCACCCCGCCGCGAGATTGCGGAACAAGGCGTAATGCCGGACCATAAATAGGAAATACGGGCATGGACAACCTCTCCGATATCCCATGAATTCCGAACTCGGCACCTCAGACTCGATCACCGGCGTCAAAGGCATCCTATTCGACCTCGATGGGGTGCTTTGCGTAGGCTCACGCGCCATCGAAGGGGCCCCGGACGCCATCCGGCGCATTCGCGCCGAGGGCTATCCGTTTCGTATCATCACCAATACCAGCACACAGGCCCTAGCCTCGCTGCACGAGAAACTGCGGAAACTCGGTTTCGACATCGGTCCCGCTGAAATTCTGAGCGCTCCGCAGGCGGTCTTGGGCTATCTGAAACGCCGTGGTTCGCCACTCTGCGCCCTGCTGCTGACCGAGGACGTCAAGCGCGATTTCGCCGGTGTTGCCGAGGTCGACATCGAACAGGCCGAATATATCGTCGTCGGCGATATCGGCGAAAACTGGTCCTACGGCTTGCTCAACCGTGCATTCAACCGACTGATGCAGGGCGCGGGGCTGGTCGCCGTCCACAAAAGCCGATTCTGGCAGACCGAAACGGGCCTCAGGATGGATATCGGCGGATTCGTCGCAGCGTTGGAATATTGCAGCGGTGTCGAGGCCACGCTGATGGGAAAACCATCTCCGGATTTCTTCCGAATCGCCCTGGAGGATATGGGCGTGAACGCAGGAGAAGCCGCCATCGTCGGGGACGACATCGATTCCGATATCGGCGGCGGCCAGAAGGCCGGACTGACGGGTATCCTGGTTAAAACCGGCAAATATCGGGATCGCTATGTACAGACGTCATCCATCCGGCCCGACCGGATCATCGACTCCGTGAACGAACTACCGGCCTTGCTGGGCCTCTAAACGGGCGTGAAGGAAGCACCGCGAGATCTCAGGTATGCGAGAACCGGAATGTAGACGGCGTAATATGCCTCACTCGATTCGAGGCAATAGCAATAGGCCACCTGCTCGGAGCGTGTCGAAGCGTTTCTGGCCTATCGGCATCGACTCTCTTGGTAGAAGACAGGTTAAAAGGAGCGTTGAGTCCGGATGTCCATGACCATACATACCGGCACGATCGCTCATGTGCGGGGCGATCCGTTTGGCGCGGAAGAGGCGCTGGAAATCATCGAGCAGGGCGCGCTGGCGATAGACCGATCAGGCCGGATTGGCCTGCTCGGAGAACGCAATGCCGTCTTCGAGGCATTCCCGAATAGCGAAATCATCGACCACGGCAACGCCTGGCTGATCCCCGGCCTCATCGATGGACATCTGCACTTCCCTCAATTCTACGCAACCGCAGGCCCCGGAAACGGTTTGCTGGATTGGCTGGAAAATACCGTCTATCCGGCCGAGGCCAGCTTCGCCGATGAACTCTTTGCCCGGGCTGCTGCGGAACGATTCGTCAGGCATCTGCTGGCTTGCGGAACGACCACCGCGATGGTTTTCGGCTCACAGTTCTACGACGCGAATCTCGCCCTGTTCGACGCGGCCGCTCGATCCGGCATTCGACTGATCACCGGCATGACCTTGATGGACCGAAACGCACCGCCGATACTGTTGCGAACCGCCGAACAGTCGCTCGATCCGGTCGAAAAGCTCATCGGCTTGTGTCGAACTACCCCGCGGCTGTACTACGCCATAACGCCCCGGTTCGCATTATCCTGTTCGCCCGCGTTGCTGGAAATGTGCGGCGCGCTGCTGAAATGCCATCCGGAAACCTATCTGCAAACCCATATCAACGAAACTCGAACGGAGACTGCCGCGGTGCGGGCCGCATTTCCACGAAGCCGGCACTATCTCGACGTTTACGACGGTTTCGGGCTGATCACGGAACGTACGATGCTGGCTCACAGTATCCATACCACGGATGCCGAACTGGACCGCATGGCCGAAGCGGCCTGTGCCGTTTGCCACTGCCCCACCAGCAACGCCTATCTTGGAAGCGGGTTGTTTCCGCTGCAAAAACACTTGACACGCGGGATCCGGGTGGCAATGGGTACCGATGTCGGTGCCGGTACGCAGTTTTCCGTGTGGCGCGAACTTTCGCAAGCCTATAAAGTGCAACAGCTGCGGGACTGCCGTTTGGATGCTTGTCACTTGCTCTATCTCGCGACGCTGGGTGGAGCAAAGGCACTCGGCCTCGAGCATGAGGCGGGCAGCTTCGAAACGGGAAAAAGTGCCGATTTTTTCGTGCTCGACTACGAGCAGGACTCATATCTTGCCGCGCGGCTCGGTCGCTGCGAAAACGCAATGGATCAGCTGTTTTGTTTGTTGCACCTGGCGGACGAGCGGCACGTTGGTGCGACATACGTCCATGGACGGTTGGCGGCACCGCGCAATAGATCTCTGCCCTAGTGTCACATTTTCGTAACCATGCTCAGGCAAACTGGATCTCTTGCGTCCAGCAGCAAAATCTCGAAGCCATAATGACTGTTCATCTCGGCAGGCAGACATCACTCCCCGTCGCGAAGCGGTTTTTTCGATGAACGATCCGCTCGATCAAAGCGCCCGGCAGCAAAGTCACTCCTCCAAATCGCTCCCCGCCGGACCGACCCTGGCCATGCTCGCCCATCAGGGTACTCCCGGCCGCATTCGGGTCAAAATCCTCGGCCTTTACCGCTCGGAAGACATGAAGCAAGCACTCGAAGCGCTGCCGGGAAAAAGTCGCTGGATCGTATCGGTCAGCGCCAATCCGCTCACCGGCACAGCCCTGGTCCGGTTCAGAGCGGAGCAGCCTGCCGCCCTCATCCTCGCCGAACTCGAGTCTTGCGCCCGAATACACCGAAACTCCAAAACCGAGTCCGACAGGCCGAACAAGAATCAAGGACATTCCCGCGTCAACGAATCCGGCGTATTCGGAATCGGACCGGCGAACAGCAGAAAGTCCGTTCCCGGAAAACCGCCGCTTCACGTGGTCGAGAATTCGGATTTCGAAAATTCTTCCGAGAGTCGACTCTGGCACACGATGGGAGCCGACGAGGTCCTCGCGACACTGGATTCGGGTCGGGGCGGCTTGAACGGGAAACTTGCCAAGGACCGTCTCCGCCGGCATGGACCCAATACCTTGCGCCAACAAAAGCCGCGTTCGGCCATGGCCATGCTTGCGGCGCAGTTCATGAGTCCTCCGGTCGCATTGCTCGGCGTGTCGGCGGTGGTTTCCATTGCCACCGGCGGTATTGCCGACGCCGTGGCCATCCTTGGCGTAGTGCTGATCAACGCCGGCATCGGCTATTTCACAGAAAGTGAAGCAGAAAGAATCATCGGTTCTCTGGCCACGCTGACGCCGACCCGGACACTGGCCATCCGCGATGGCGAAAGAACGGAAATAGCGGTCGAAAACGTGGTGCCGGGCGATGTTCTCGTACTTGAGCCGGGCACCTTCGTCGCCGCAGATGCTCGCCTCATCGCCAGCAGCAGACTAACCGTCGACGAATCCGCTCTGACCGGGGAAAGCCTTCCCATCGGCAAGCATCATGACGCTTTCGCTGCCGCGGATACCCCTCTGGCCGACCGCAAGAATATGGTCCATCGCGGTACCGTCGTCACCGGCGGCAGCGGGACGGCCGTAACCGTGTCCACCGGGCGCCGCACCGAGATCGGCGTCATTCAATCCCTGGTAGGGACCGTTAAACCGCCGGAGACGCCGTTGCAGCGCCAGTTGGACCATATGGGCACGCAGCTCGCGCTGTTTTCCGGCGGAATCTGCGCGGCGATGTTCGGTCTCGGCCTGCTGCGCGGTTTCGGCTGGCTGCAGATGTTGAAATCTTCGATCTCGCTGGCCGTCGCGGCGGTTCCGGAAGGCTTGCCGACGGTGGCGACTACCACCCTGGCCCTTGGAATCCGACGAATGCAAGGCCGCCACGTACTTGTCCGGCAATTGCCCGCCGTGGAGAGTCTCGGTTCGGTGCGAACCCTTTGCCTCGATAAGACCGGAACACTCACCGAAAACAGGATGCGTGCCGTAAGCATCGAAATGCCGGAGATCTCCGTGACCCGCGCGAACGGCAGCTTATTGGTAAACGGAGAACCGCTCAATCGAGCCGAGCTGAAAGACCTCGACCGACTGCTTCAAATCGTATGCTTGTGCAGCGAGGTCAAGCTGATCGAAAACGGGGACGGGTTCCAGCTCGACGGAACACCCACCGAGTCGGCTTTGGTCGAGATCGCTTTGGACGCGGGCGAAGACGCAAGAGTACTCCGCAAACGCCACCGGCTCATCAAAACCATACATCGGGCCGAGGACCGTCCGTACATGGCCACGCTTCACGAGACCGGAGACGGCAAATTTCTGGTAGCGGTCAAGGGCAGTCCGGCAGACGTGCTCGGTTTGTGCACGCACAGGCTCAGTGGCGGCGAGCCCGTGAAACTCGGCGAAGCGCACATTGCGTCGATCATGACGCAAAACGAACGCTTGGCCGGCCAAGCGCTGCGAGTCCTCGGCGTGGCCTTCGGCTACGCCGAAAATACCGACACCGCGTCCGCCTGCCGGAATTTGATCTGGCTGGGCTTGATCGGCATGGAGGACACCGTTCGCCCCGGCATGGCCGAACTCATGGCCAGGTTCCACGATGCCGGAATCAGCACCGTGATGATTACCGGGGATCAGAGCCCGACCGCCTTCTCCGTCGCCAAACGTTTGGGGCTGAACGGAGACAAGACACTGGAAATCATCGATTCCGCCAGCCTGGACAAAGTCGACCCGGAACTGCTCGCAGGCATCGTCAAGGATACGACGGTATTCGCTCGGGTCAGTCCGGCGCACAAGCTGCGTATCGTACAGGCTTTGCAAAGAACCGGGCACGTGGTGGCGATGACCGGCGACGGCGTCAACGACAGTCCAGCCTTGAAAGCCGCCGATGTGGGCGTGGCGCTTGGCGGTCGCGGCGCCGAAGTGGCTCGGTCGGTCGCCGATATCGTTCTGGAAGACGACAATTTGCACACCATGATCAGCGCCGTCGAGCAGGGACGGACGATTTATTCGAACATTCGCAAGAGCTTGCATTTCCTTGTATCCAGCAACTTGAGCGAAGTCGAGATCATGCTGATCGGCACGGCTTTGGGTGCCGGCGAAGTGCTCAATCCGATTCAGCTGCTTTGGATCAACCTGTTGACCGACATTCTGCCCGGCCTCGGCTTAGCGCTCGAACCACCCGAGCAGGATGTATTGAAACAGCCGCCCCGCGATCCAACAGAGCCTATCGTACGGCGAGCGGATGCGGTACGCTTGATGCGCGAATCCTTGCTTCTCTCCGGCGGCGCCATGGCCGTTTACGGATTCAGCCTTAGCCGATACGGCTTAGCGACCAAAGCGGGAACTGACGCCTTCATGACCATCACGCTCGGCCAATTGCTGCACGCTTTCAGTTGCCGGTCCGAGCGCACCGGGGTATTCAACAGGGATAAGCGGCCGCCCAACCGGCTCCTGGATGCGGCCTTGCTGGGCTCGGCCGCGCTTCAAGTGGGCGCGGCGTTCCTGCCGCCCTTGCGCAATCTGCTTAGGCTCTCGCCCATCGGCATCCTCGATTGGATTGCGATCGCGGGTGGGGCTACGGCACCGTTCTTGATCAACGAGGGGCTCAAAACCGTCTCACGGCGGAAGGAGGGGCGAGCATGAAAAAGAGCTTTTTGTTTACGTCGGAATCGGTGACGGAAGGACACCCGGATCGGCTGTGCGACACGATCAGCGACGCTATCGTCGACCGGTTTCTCCAACAGGATCCGTACTCTCATATCGTAACCGAATGCGCCTTGTCGAAAGGCATCGCTTTCATCGCCGCCCGCTTCGCATCGAAAGCGACCGTGGACATTCCTGACCTGGCACGACTGGTCATCGGCGGAATCGGCTATCGCAAGGAGGATTTCGATGCCGCCGAATGCACCGTGGTTACCAGCCTCATGGCACAGCCCCTCGATCAGCGGTACGAATGGGACGAGCGGGAATTGAACGACAAGGAAATCGACCGGATCACCGTTCGCAATCAGATTACTCAGTTCGGCTTTGCTTGCAATCACACGACCGAACTGATGCCGTTTCCCATAACCATGGCCAACCGCCTGGCCCGGCAGCTGACCGTGGCGCGCGAGAGCAAGACCGTTTCCTACTTATCGCCCGACTGCACCACTCAGGTGGGTGTAGAATTCGAAAACGGAAAACCGGGCCGAATCCATAGCATTACCCTCATCGCCGGCCCTCAAGGCGGCGGTCAGGTCGATGCAGCCCAGCTCCGCACCGATCTCCTCAACCACGTGGTCAACCCCGCTTTTGCCGGCGAAACAGTTCGGCCGGACGATCAAACGGATGTCTTCATTAATCCTCGGGGCATTTTTCCGAAGACCGGCCCCGCTGCACACTCGGGGATGACCGGGCGAAAGTCGGCGAGCGACACGTATGGCGGTTACGCGCGGCATTCAGGATCGGCCTTGTCCGGAAAAGATCCCTGCCGGATTGACCGGGTCGGTGCCTACGCCGCTCGCTATGCCGCCAAAAACGTGGTAGCGGCCGGCCTTGCGGAGGAATGCGAGGTCCAGCTGAGCTACACGATAGGCCTGGCCCGGCCGGTGAGCATTCAGGTGATAACTTTCGGTACGGGTACTGTCGACGAGGATACGCTCAAGAACAGACTCGAAGACTGTATCGATTTCCGCCTGGGCGCAATCATCCGAAAATTCGGCTTGCGGTATTTGCCGGCGCTATACAAAGGGGAATTTTATCGATTGCTGCCCGCGCATGGACACCTGGGCACCTCGTTCACCGATCTTCCTTGGGAAACCGTCGATATCGCGAATCGCCTGTGCTGATCGCTATCGCATAAAGGAAAGCACATTCGCTTATGATTTTGGCGTAAGATATCGAGGCAGAACCGCCTAATTTCTTCTCCCACAGCCATTCCTCTCGACCTTAGTGATTCGGGCAGCTACTTTGGACGATCTGGACGCCCTTGTTCGGATCGAAGACCGATGTTTCGATACCGACCGCATTTCGCGGCGCAATTTCAGATATCTCCTCACCAAGGCGAATGCGGCGACCCTCGTGGATGAACAGTTCGGCGTCATTCGCGGCTACTCCATGGTGCTGTTTCATTCCGGCACTTCACTGGCAAGACTGTATTCCTATGCCGTCGACCCGCCCTACCGCGGCCAGGGCGTCGGCCGCGCCCTGGTTAAGGCATCCGAAGACTTAGCCCTGGATCGGGAGTGCGTGACTCTTCGGCTTGAAGTCCGGCGCGACAATCGCGCCTCGATCAAGCTTTTCGAGGGACAGGGATACCGCTATTTGGAAAGCGTGCCCGATTACTACCAGGACCACGCCTCCGCATTGCGGTTCGAGAAAAATCTGGCCCCCCATCTGAACCCCGAGTTGGCGCGGGTGCCCTATTATCAGCAAACGCTCGATTTCACCTGCGGTCCAGCCTCCCTGATGATGGCCATGAAGGGGCTTCAATCCGACATCGAACTGAACCGAAAACTCGAGCTGCGGCTGTGGCGGGAATCGACCACGGTTTTCATGACTTCGGGACACGGCGGATGCGGACCTTATGGACTGGCACTTGCGGCGTTTCATCGCGGCTTCGACGTCGAAGTGTACGTCAACGACGAAGGAGCACTCTTCATTACTTCGGTTCGGGATCCGGAAAAGCGCGAGGTCATGCAAATCGTACAGGAAGATTTCTTGGATGAATTGAAAGCGCTGCCGGTCAAAATCGTATATTCCGCACTGAACTGTCATGAACTTCAGGAAAAGATGGAGCAAGGCGGCATACCGGTGGTACTAATAAGTTCCTACCGGCTTTATCAAGAAAAATTCCCCCATTGGATCGTGGTGACAGGCTTCGATGAACATTATTTCTACGTACACGATCCTTATGTCGATTACCCGTCAGGAAAAACGGCTACCGACTGCATCAACATGCCTATACTGAAAAAAGATTTTCAACGCATGGCCCGCTATGGAAAGACCGGGCAAAAATCCGTTTTGATTCTTCGCAAGTCCAAGTCCCGCCGGCGCCACTGATATGTCCGTTCACATTGTCGTTGTCGAAAGTCTTAAAGACTGGCAGCCGGATTTTCCGTGCGTGCCGGTTGTTGCTGCCAGCGACTATCTATCAAAGGCCGAATACCTCAAGACCAAGGATGTGCGGGTTATCAATCTCTGCCGCAGCTATCGCTATTTGAGTACCGGGTATTTTTGCTCGCTCCTGGCTGAACCGCGCAGCCATCGCGTGATCCCAACCGTGAGAACCCTCACCAGCCTCAGCAGCAAGGCGATTTACAGCCTCAATGTCGAGGACCTCAACGGAACGATTCAAAAACGGTTCAAAAAGCGCGAAAGCAGAATCGACCAGACGTTCGAACTACCGATTTTCTTCGGTCGGTGCGAAGACCCCGATTTGCAGGACCTGTCCCGGCAAATCTTCGATCTGTTTCAATGCCCGCTGTTAAGAGTGGAGTTTCGTTACCAGGGCAAGTGGCATGTCGACACGGTCAAGCCAATGCATCTTGCCAGCGCCATGAGCGAGCCCAATCGCCGGTTGTTCATCGAAGCACTGAACAGTTATTTGGTCAAACCGTGGCGGACGCCCCGAGCCAGGAGCAGGTCGCGTTACGATTTGGCCATCTTGCGCAATTCTGCCGAAACCATGCCGCCCTCCAACGCCGGCGCATTGCAAAAGTTCATCAAGGCCGGAAAAAAGCTGGGTGTTGATGTCGAACTCATCGAGAAAAAGGACTATGGACGCCTGGCGGAGTATGACGCCCTCTTCATCCGCGAAACGACCAACATTGATCACTATACCTATCGGTTCGCAAGGAAGGCACAAATCGAGGGTATTGTCGTCATAGACGATCCAGATTCCATTCTAAAGTGCGCCAACAAGGTATATCTTGCTGAATTAATGGATGCGCACCGGATTTCAACTCCCAAAAGCAGAATTCTTCAAAAGGGTCACGCGGAATCCATGAATGGCGATATCGGCTTTCCCGTCGTCCTGAAAATTCCCGACGGCTCGTTTTCCCGAGGTGTATTCAAAGCCGATAACGAAGCAGAATTCAGAAATCTCACAGGAAAACTGTTCAAGGAATCGGATCTGATCCTCGCCCAAGAATTCCTTTACACGCCATTTGACTGGCGTATCGGCATTCTCAATGGACAGGCTTTGTTCGCCTGCCAATACTTCATGTCCCGTGCTCATTGGCAGGTCGTCCGGCACCGATCCTCCGGAAAAGCCGTCGAGGGAAATTTCAGGACTCTACCTCTCGAAGAGACCCCGAAATCCGTAGTTGATACCGCACTCGCAATTGCCAAGCTAATCGGCGACGGTCTCTACGGAGTTGACCTGAAGCAAACCGAGGACGGCGTATACGTGATCGAGATCAACGATAACCCCAACATTGATGCCGGTATTGAGGATCGAATCCTCGGCGACTTACTCTATCAGAGCATTATGGCCGAATTCGTGCGGCGTTTAGACAGCCAGCGGAACCACCGCTGAATGATGCCTGGTTAATGTAACGTTTTCAAACGGCAGGAGGGCAACATGGAGCTGGCGAGAGGATTCGAACCCCCGACCGGCTGATTACAAATCAGCTGCTCTACCGACTGAGCTACGCCAGCAATGGATATCTCGGAAAATCGTCTCAATTATATCATCATAAGGCAAAAAGAGTCGGTAGCGTGGCGAGGTAGTCCCGTCTAGCCGGATAGTGACTCGTCAACGCCGACGTTTTGCCGTCTGAGAACGTTCCTCACCGTCACCGTGATCGATGACTCGTTGCACCAAGGGTCGCGCGGAGAAATGGGTGCCGACGAACTTGCCGCCGGCTGAGTCGATCAGAGCAGGGTGTCCTTCTTGGTCGGGTGGATGCGGGACATCCGACGTCCCTCCCCAAGCTTCCTGGATTTTAGCGCCACAGCACGAGGTTCATTGGACACTTCGGACTTGCCGGACTCGCAAGAAAAAAGCCCCCCTTCGGCGTGAAGGAGGGCTCTAAGTAACGACCGTCGGTCGTGCATCCGTTACGGGCGCCGGTCGGACCGGCGCCCGTCGGAATTACATGAAGGACGGGATCAGCGGTGCGTCGATCTGAACGATCTGACGGCTACCCGCATCGTCGAAGAAGTACAACAGACCGGCGAAACGGCTGTCCGGATCGTAGATGATGTCGGACAGACGATAGACTTCCCACGCCGCATCGCTGGCGGTCACGTCAATCGTCCGCGTCTCACCCGGCTGCAGCGGGCTGTTGTCGCTCACTTCCAACCCATCGTCAGCCATCAGGTCTTCCGGATAACCGCTGGTGTCCTTGTATACGTCGCTATCCAGGAAGCGAACCGATGCCGTGTAGAACTCACCCAACCGTACCGGCTTGTCGCCACTGTTGGTCACGGTCAGCTTCATCCGCATCGCACGACCCGGCACACGGTAGCTCGCATCTTCCACTTTCACCGCAATCGTCGGCGGCGCCATCTCGATCGGCTGAATGCCTCTCATCGTACCGGCCTGCAGCGGAATGGTGATCGGGTATTTGCTGTTGGCGCTCGACATCGCGAAGATCACAATCAGGATCGTCGCCGCCGCAAAGCCCATGGCCACTTTCTTGTCACCGCCGGAGACTAGTTCGTCCGCACGGCCCGCTTCCACCATCAGGTAGCGCGGCAGGAAGGCCGGACGACGTACCCAGTACACAATCCAGGCAATGCCGATCGCATACCAGAAGACGTGCCAGAAGTAGGTGTTGCCTTCGTTATAGGTCTCAAGGTCAACCGTCTGACCGGTCAACGTGGTCACCGGGTTCTTGAACTCGCTCATCGAGCCTTCGATCGTGATCCATTTGCCGGGACCGATGATCGGACCACCGCCTTCCACGTTCATCATGGTGTGAACGTGCCAGTCACCCGGACGACGCGCCTTCAGCACCACGCGGAACTCGTAGGTCTTGCCGATTTCCAGGCGAACCGAACGCGGCACCAACTGGCCACCAATGTACGATTCCTTACGGATGAAAACCGGACCCGGGATACCGATGTTCAGGAACGCCGTATCGGGCTCCGCCACCGTCTCCGGCCAACCTTCGAACACATGGAATTTACCGGTGATTTCAACCGTGTCATTGACCTTCACCTTCTCTTTCGACCAGTTCAGATCGTACCAGTGAATGGTACGCATACGCATGAACGCCGCCTGCGATTTCTCACCGTGGGCCGACGCATTCGGCGCATAGAAACTGGTCGCGGCAAACGTGGCCAGCAAACCGACCATGGACCACTTGGCGATCCTGTCTTTCAGTAGTTTCATAGATTCTTCCTCTCTCGAGTCTATTCTGGTGTACCCGCCCTTCAAGCCCCCTCCCAGAGGGCGCTCAAAAGGCTCGGTGCGTTGTGCTTTTGTTCTTCCGAATTCCCGGTCCGATTAGGTCTGCTTCAAGAACCGAACCGTCGAGAACCAGCGACCCACGAAATGCCACATGAAGTAGATCAGGATCGACATGAAGGCCGAGAAGAATGCCGACACCGGCGCAACGTCTTTACCGAACGTTCTCAAAGTGCCTTTTTCAACCATGCGGATGTACTCCGGCGTACCGGTACGCACATAGTTGTAACCCTGAATGTCCGCAACCGACATCAGCATGCCGTTGTATTCCACCGGTACGTGCAGCGGCGCAATGACCGGCCAGTTGCCCGGATAGAAAATCAGGCCCCAAGCCATACCGCCCACAATCGCCGTGAACAGGTAGCTGCCCGAAAGCATCAGGAAGGTGTCGAGCAAAATCGCACCCGGAACCAGAACCGCCGGGAATACGAAGTTGATGGGGAAGTAGGTCCAGCCCCAGAAGTTGAAGTAGCGGTTGACCCATTCACCAAACAGCAGCGCCAGAACCGCAATGGTCGCACCCCACGGATTGCGGAACCGCTCCCAAGCCCACGCCTGGATCGCCGCCGGGAACGTCACCAACACAATCGGGGTCACCGTCACCCACAGTCGACGGTCTTTCCAATCCGACCAGAAGTCCCAGTCACCCATGGTCAACATGGCGTGAATGTGATACGAACCACACACTACAAAGAAGAAAATGAAGATCCCCAGGTAGTCAATAGTCCTGGAGACTTGCACTGCTTCGGCATGAGACCGAACCGCAGATTGAAGTGCGCTCATGAGTTACCTCCAAAAGTTCATTTATTGTCGTTCTAGATGACTGCCCGTCGCTCGGACCGCCATCGTCACGTCCAGTGCCGGGCGCAACGGCCGCGCCTTTCAGCACGCCCGCCACGCCCTTGTCCAAACTTATTTCGCGATCAGACCTTGATCTACCGCTTCACAGATTTCCTTGCCCATCAGGTTCGAGAAGCTCGCAAATACCTGCAGCAACACGCCCATGATCGCCAAGGCCAGCCAGCCGAAGATCACAAAGCCGTAGTGCAAGGGCGCTACGAACAACTCTTCCATGAACCAGAAGGTGTGACCCCATTCGTTCAGGCCAACGTTCGGCAGAATCATGAACGGACCGGTCCACAAAATCAGGTACGCCAGCGACAAACCCTTCGAAGCGCCGAAGTGCGGCAGGCGGGTATGCGCATACAGGAACGCGCCACCACCCGTGATGATGTAGATCGGATAGCTCAGGTAGAACTCGATGATGTGCGACGGCGTGAAGTCAGTGTCGCGAACAATCGTCTGGTGCCAGGTGCCGTCCTGCTCGGTGAAGTAGCTCGCACCCCAGTAAATGGCCCATGCATAGGCAAACAGCCAAATCAGGTGCGTCATGTTCCGGCGCAGTTCTTCCCGCGGAGCCAGGGCCGCCATGTTGCGGTCACGGGTCTTCCACAGATAGCCCCACAGAATCGAGGCCGTAACCACTTCCAGCACAATCTCCGTGTACAGGAAGTTCATCCAGTACGTCTCGAATTCCGGTGCGAACGAGTCCAGACCGGCCGACCAGCCGTAAACCCCTTCGTACCACCGTACCCACATGTAAAATACCGTGTACAGTACAAACGCAAAAGTCAGCCATTTGATGTCCAACAGCGGCTTATCTTGCGCCTCTACGCCACCAACAGTCGTTGCAGCCATAGTTTTACCTCCAAAGTTAGTACTCACTTCCAGTGCGTCTCCGCACCGCTACCTCAACTCGCTTCCCTGCCTTTCTTTTTCATTCCCGTCCCAGGAGTCTTCACCCCTGCGACAAAATGTCCCACTCCTAGGGTGCCGAGCAGTCTATCACTCATTCTTACCTTGTCAAGGCTATACGGAACGTTTCGGATGGCGGCGTCTGCGTGTATTTTCGGGCCTTGATGGGGGGATCGAAAGTCGGAGCCGGTGGCCCGCTTGAAGGGGTACTGACCTACCGCTTAAGGAAGCTCTGAATAGGCCCTCTCCCTCCGGGTGGTTGAGGGGCTGTTGGATCAATCAGTCGCACAGGTCGCTTCTCAGAATTGGAGACTTAATCAGAGCTTTCTTAAGGTTGTCACGGGAGGGATTGATCACTGTACCGAGAGCCTTGATGTTTGACACAGGAGAAATCCCGGGGCAAGTCAGTGGGAAAAGCCCCGCGATCGAACACCTCATATTTTACCGACAAGCTGCCCGAGTCTTAGAGGACCAAGGTTCCTCTACATTCACTCTCAGCCGGATCGCGTACGGCGCACGCGAATCGTTTTGCCGATTTTCGCGGTGCCAGCCGATCCGCAGTCCTTACTGGGGCCACCTCCAGTCGGCAAACTCCGGCTTGTCCACGCCGTGTTCGTACGCGTAACGGCTGCATTCGATCTGCATGTCGCGGAGCTGTTCCTTGACGTGGGCGCCCGCCACCAGCAGCCCCGGGACACGATTGATCACATCGATCGCCAGGCTGAATCGGTCGATTTCATTCTCGATAGCCAGCTCCAGAGGGGTATTGATGTTTCCCTTCTCCTTATAGCCTCGCACATGCAGATTCTTGTGATTGGTCCTTCGGTAGGCCAGACGATGGATCAGCCAGGGATAGCCGTGGAAGTTGAAAATTATCGGCCTGTCCAGGGTGAAAAGACTGTCGAAATCACGGTCGTTCAGACCGTGCGGATGCTCGCTGGCAGGCTGTAGCTTGAACAAGTCGACCACGTTGATGAAGCGGATCTTCAACGCCGGGAAATGTTCCCGCAAGAGCACGACTGCCGCCAGCGCCTCTTTTGTCGGTATATCGCCGCAGCCCACCATGACGACATCGGGTTCGTAGCCCTGATCGTTGCTGGCCCAGTCCCAAATCCCGATGCCCTTGATGCAATGCATTATCGCGGCATCCATGTTCAGATACTGCAAATGTTTTTGCTTGTCGGAAACGATCACATTGACGTTATAGGTACTTTTCAGGCAATGGTCCGCCACGCACAGCAGCGTATTGACATCCGGCGGCAGATAAATTCGGGTCACGTCCGGGCTCTTGTTGACCACGAGATCGAGAAAGCCGGGGTCCTGGTGCGTGAAGCCGTTATGGTCCTGCCTCCAAACGGTAGAGGTAATCAGCAGGTTCAAGGACGACACGGGCGCGCGCCATGGAATGTCATTGGCGATATCGAGCCATTTCGCAAACTGGTTAAACATGGAGTCGATAACATGAACGAAGGCCTCGTAGGTCGAAAAGAAACCGTGACGCCCTGTCAGCAGATAGCCTTCGAGCCAGCCCTCCAGGGTATGCTCCGACAGTACCTCCATGACACGCCCGTCGGGCGACAATTCGCCGCCGTCGGCATCTTCGGGCAAGTAGTCCGCCAGCCACATCTTCTTGCTGGCCTCATACATATCATCCAGCTTGTTAGAGGTGGTTTCATCGGGACCGAATACTCGGAAGTTGCCGGGATTCAAGCACAGAACATCGCGCAGAAGCCGCCCCAGGGGCCTTGTATTTTCCGACTCCGAGGCACCCGGTTTGGGAACCTCGGCCGCATATTCGCGAAAATCGGGCATCTTCAAAGCTTTTCGGAGCAAGCCTCCGTTAGCATGTGGATTGGCACTCATGCGCCGGCTTCCAACCGGTGCCAAGGCTTTCAGCTCGGGAACGAGCCGCCCGTCGGAATCGAACAGTTTCTCCGGCTCGTAACTGCGCATCCATTCCTCGAGCATCGCGAGGTGCTCCGGATTCCGAGCCACTCCGGCAAGCGGCACCTGGTGCGACCGCCAAAAACCTTCTATTTTGTGCCCGTCCACGGTTTTCGGCCCGGTCCACCCTTTTGGGCTGCGCAGCACGATCATGGGCCACCGCGGGCGGGTCACCGCGCTGCCGGATCGAGCTTCCTGCTGAATCCGGCGAATTTCCAGAACGCAATGCTCCAAGGTCGCGGCCATTGCCTGATGCATGGTTTCAGGATCACCGCCTTCGACGAAATAAGGGGTCCAACCGTAGCCCTCGAACAATCGAGTCAATTCGTCATGGGAAACGCGTGCCAGTACGGTAGGATTATTGATCTTGTATCCGTTGAGATGGAGGATCGGCAGCACGGCACCGTCCCGCACCGGATTGAGAAATTTATTGGAATGCCAGGAAGCTGCGAGAGCGGCGGTTTCCGCCTCGCCATCGCCTACGACTACGGCGACCAACAGATCCGGATTATCGAAAGCCGCGCCGAAAGCATGGGAAATACTGTAGCCCAGCTCGCCGCCTTCATGGATCGACCCCGGCATTTCCGGCGTGCAGTGGCTGCCGATGCCACCCGGGAACGAGAACTCCCGGAAAAACAGCCGCATTCCCTCTTCATCCTCGTTCTTATTTGGATAGATTTCGGAGTAGGTGCCCTCCAGATAAACCGGCCCGAGCACTCCGGGCGCTCCATGACCGGGGCCGGCGATGAAAATCGCGTCGAGATCATACTTGTTGATCAAGCGATTCAAATGAATGTAGCTGAAACTCAGACCGGGACTAGAACCCCAATGGCCAAGCAGGCGCTTTTTTATATGTTCCGGTCGCAGAGGCTCTCTCAGCAGAGGATTCTCCTTCAGATAAATCATCCCGACTGCAAGGTAATTGCACGCTCGCCAGTAGGCGTCGAGTTTTTGCAGCTCGTCGAGTTTGAGAGGGTTTTCCGCGATGATTGACGCCATAGCCTGACCTCGCTGTTTGTTAACCAATGAACCAAAACACAGAGCCGCTCGATCTCGGCCTCGATCAATGAATTCGCATCGATAGAAAGAAAAATATTCTAGTTTGACAAGCCAAGATGAACATAATTTGATGACATTTGTACGAGAGAGCTCGATGGTCCCGCCGGTCCACCAACCGGGCGGCCGCCGCTAAAAAACCAGCCGGAGTCAAGGCGGATCGCGTCATGAAGCGTACGGGATTTTGGACTCTATCCGAAGTCGCCCTAAAATGACCGCCTTCAAACATCCTCGGCACATCCGCTTTTGAACCCTCTCCGCAAGCTCGCCTCGCAAACCGTCATCTACGGCTTGAGCAGCATCATCGGCAGATTTCTCAATTATCTGCTGGTTCCGCTTTATACCTATACGTTTCCCGCCCGGGAATACGGGGTCGTTTCCGAGTTCTACGCCTATGCCGGGTTCTTTGCCATATTTTTGATCTTCGGCCTGGAAACCGGCTATTTCCGCTTCAGCAATCGGAAAGACCTGAAATCGGACACAGTGTACTCGACGGCACTCGGCTTCCTGATTTTGGCGAATTTAGCGTTCGTATCCGGAATCGTTGTTTTTCGCGAACCGCTTGCCGCGCTGCTTCGCTACCCGGAGCACCCGGAATACCTGGTGTGGTTCGGCGCGATCCTGGCGCTCGACTCCATCGCAGCACTGCCATTCGCCAAACTGCGGTCGGAAAACCGCGCCTGGCGTTTCGCGGGCATCAAGCTGATCGAAATCGCCCTCGCCATCGGACTCAATCTGTTCTTTCTGGTTTATTGCAAGAAAGCCGGCGAACTTTGGCCAAACTCGTTCGCAGCACGTTTGTATGATCCGGCCGTCGGCATCGGCTACATCTTCCTGGCCAATCTTGCGGCCAGCGCCTTCAAGCTCCTACTGCTCCTGCCGCAGTTCAAAAGCCTGAGGCATGGTCTCGATTCGAGACTTCTGAAGAGTTTGCTGGCCTACTCGCTACCCATGGTGATCATCGGCTTCGCGGGAATGGTCAACGAGATGCTTGACCGCGCCATTCTGAAATTTCTTCTGCCCTACGATCTCGCGACGAATATGCGCATGCTGGGCATCTACGGCGCCTGCTACAAACTGTCAATTCTGATGTCTCTGTTCATACAGGCATTCCGTTACGCCGGCGAACCCTTCTTTTTTGCCTATGCCGGACGGGCAGACGCCAAGCGTGCTTACGCTTTGGTCATGAAATATTTCGTGATCTTCTGCGTATTCATCTTCCTGCTGGTGACCTTGTACATCGACTTGTTCAAGTATTTCGTCGGAGCCGAGTACAGGGAAGGACTCGATGTCGTGCCAATCTTGCTCATGGCCAACCTGTTCCTGGGGATTTACGTGAATCTTTCCATCTGGTACAAACTCACCGACCGTACCCTGATGGGCGCGTGGGTATCGCTGATCGGCGCCGTTTTGACCATAGGGCTGAACATATGGTGGATTCCGATCATGGGCTATCAGGGCTCGGCCTGGGCGACGCTGGCGTGTTATGCCGCGATGACCATCATTTCGTACGCGCTCGGCCAATATTACTACCCGGTACGTTATCCGATCGGGAAAATCGCGGCCTACCTGCTACTCGGACTTTTGCTGTACGGCGGCCACAAGCACCTGGTGGAATCATGCGGCTGGACACCCTGGGCTATCGGCTCGGCTTTCCTGGCACTGTACCTCCTGATTGTCGCCTTGGCGGATGTGCGGCCCCTGCTCGGAAAACGGCAACCGGCACGGAAGCACGCTCCGGACGAAACGCGGCCGACCGGCACTCAATAGCGGTCGTACGGCCCCGCCGCATGTCTCAGGTGCTGAGCCAGATAATCCGGACGATGCATCGGCCCGACCAATATCAGGCCTGCCAGGAAACCGCCGACATGTGCCCAGAACGCCACGCCGCCCCCGGCCTCCTGCAGCGCAGGCAATCCGCCGGCGATTTGGATGAAGAACCAATAGCCCAGCATGGCAATCGCCGGCAACGCCACCGTAGTCACATAGAATCCGAGAAAGATCAGGGTCACGATTCTCGCCCTCGGATAAAGCCGGGCGTACGCACCCATGACCCCGCCGATGGCACCTGACGCGCCCACCATGGGTATGGCCGCGGCCGGATCGGTGAAAATCTGGGCGGCAGCCGCGGCCAGGCCGCAGGCGATATAAAAGATAAAGAACCGGATCGGCCCCATCGCGTCCTCGACATTGTCGCCGAATATCCACAGGAACCAGAGATTCCCAATGATGTGAAACCACCCCCCGTGGAGAAACATGTGGGTCACCAAGGTTAGAACGGTGGTATCTCCGGTGAGCTCGCAACCCAGGTTCTCTCCGAGAGGAATAATGGTTCCTGCCGGCACGCGGTCGAACAGCTCCCCCGGAATCAATCCGAGATTGCACAAGGACCATGCGAGCGGCTCACCGCTGCCCAAACCTTGGACAAAAACCCAACTAGCGATATTCAGGCCGATGATCACGATTGTCGCCACTGGCCGTCTGACTATTGGATTCTCGTCTCGTAATGGGAACATGGCTTCCTCGCATGATTTCTGAATAGGATTTATTAACCCTGCCGATAAATCCGGACCGAGCGGATCCGCAACCGGATACCCCGGCACCTGGCCGTGCAGACCGAGGCTCAGGCGTGTACCGGCCTCGTCGGCAGCCCGACAGATCAGGCGGGTATGTACGGGCCTGATTTTTGGAGAAGCATACAAGTTCCGCGACGCCCGCTTCCAGCATCATCCTCGTGTGATGCGCAGGAACAAAAGAAGCCAGGCCAGGAACCCAGTCGACCCTGCCTTCAATAAAGGTCGATCGGGTCAATGTCTATAGACCAACGGACTCGCTTCGCTTCATCAAGTTCCGAAATCCTGGGCAGCAGTGCCTCGATGTTGCCGTGAAGCAAATTACGCAGCCCGGATTGAAACAGCAGCTGATACCGCTGTCGCCCCGCGCGCCGCGCCATAGGCGCAGGCACCGGTCCCAGCACCTGCAGGTCACGCGAGGTCCGCTGGTTCGCCAGGTTTGCCACACGCTCCAAAAAACGCCGGGGCGCCTCGATATCGGACGCTTCGGCCCGCCATAGCGCCTGATAGGCAAAGGGTGGCAACAGCGCCGCGCGACGCTCCTCCGAACAGGCTTTTGCGAAGCCGGAGTAGCCCTCCCTGATCAACACGTGGAGCAACGGATGGCCCGGATGCCGAGTCTGCAGCACGACGGTTCCCATCCGCTCCTCCCGTCCGGCACGTCCGGCGACCTGGGTAACCAACTGAGCGGTCCGCTCGCCGGAACGAAAGTCGGTACTGTAGAGACCGGAATCCACGTCGGTGATTCCGACCAGTGTAACTCGGGGAAAATGATGGCCTTTCGCCAACATCTGAGTACCGATTAGGATATCCACCCGGCCCTCGTGAATATCGTTCAACAGGGCTTCCAATCGCCCTTTGCGCCGGGTGCTGTCGCGATCGATACGGACCGCGCGGGCGCCGGGAAATATCTCGCCCAGGGCTTTTTCCACGCGTTCCGTGCCCAGCCCCAAGGGACGCAAATCCTCGCTGCCGCAGCCGCTACACGATCCGACAAGGGACTGCTCGAAACCGCAGTGATGGCAACGCAGACGGTGATCACCGGCATGAACAACCAGGTTGGCATCGCAGCGGCGGCAGCGAGCCACCCATCCACAGGCATGACAAGTCAAGGTCGGCGCGAACCCTCTCCGATTGACGAACAACAAGGCCTGCTCACCCCGCGCCAAGGTCTCCGCGATATAAGCGATCAGCGCGGGCGAAAGCCCTTCGCGCAAGCGGTGTCCTCGAATGTCGAGCAGCCGAAAGCCGGGCTGGGCGGCTCCGCCCGCGCGGTGCGGAAGCCGTAAATGACGATAGCGTCCTTGCGAGACGTTGTAGACGCTTTCCAGGGAAGGCGTGGCCGAACCCAGCACGACGGGAATGTCGAGCAGACGAGCGCGCATAACGGCCACGTCGCGAGCCGAGAAGCGAAATCCGTCCTGCTGTTTGAATGACGTATCGTGCTCCTCGTCCAGAATGATCATCCCCAACGACTTCACCGGCATGAATACCGCGGAACGGGTACCGAGCAGAATGCTGACCTCCCCTCGCTGCATCCCCAGCCAGGAACGGCGGCGCTCAGCCTCGGTGAGACCGGAGTGAAATATCGCCACCGGAACCGAAAAGCGGCTGCGGAAGCGGGCTTGCAACTGAGGGGTTAGGTTGATTTCCGGAAGCAGAATCATGATCTGCCCCCCTCGAGCCAATACCTCTTGCGTCAATTGCAGATAGACTTCGGTCTTGCCGCTGCCGGTGACGCCTTCCAGCAGAAAGGCTGTGTAGGCTCCCAAGGCCGCCCGCACGGCGGCAATCGCTTCCTGCTGGTCAGGATTGAGCGTGAAAGGCGGCGACACGGCTGAATGACATGCAGGTGCATCCGCTTCCCGATTCTCGCACCAGGATGCCAGCCCTTTGCGAATCAGACCCTCGGCGGCACTGCGCCAATCCCAATCCAGCTCTCCAAGCCGGCTATGAGGAACGCCGTTCGGATGCTCCCGGAGCAGCCTGATCAAGGCCGCTTGACGAGGGGCTCTCGCGCACGCTTGTTCCGCCGACGCCAAATCCTCCGTGCTCGGGCGCAGAAGCCTTTCTCCCGCCCACTCGGCGGCACTGCCTTTGCGCAACAGGACGGTCAATGCCGCCGCGACCACCTCGCCGATCGGATGGTGATAATACCGGCTGGCCCAACTAAGCAAGCGAAGATCGTCGGGAGACAGCAGAGGCTCGCTGTCGAGTATCGCCGAAGCCTCCTTCAAACGTCCACGGTCGACCTCGGGCTCGTCGGCAAGCCCCATAAGCATGCCGAACTTTCTGCGGCGCCCGAAAGGAACTTCCACGCGGACGCCGGGTTTCAGGTCAGCCGCATCCGTGCCGGCCGGAGGAACGTAGTCGAACAGGCGCCGTAGAGGCACCGAGACCGCAACCTTCAGAATCTTCGTCATGTTCGACCAATCGCCACAAAATCCCGGTAGAATCGGGAAAGCCGCAACACCCTTTGCACGAAAGCAAAAACTTGCTTATCCACAGTTTCTGTGGATAACTTTGTGGAATAGGTGTCGGGAGACTGCCGGAAAAAGCATGGCGACTAGGCTTTCATTAAATTGTAAAACTTTTGGTCAAAACTTATATTTATATTTTTATCAAAGACTTATAGAGGCTTTGAAAAACGGGTTCGCAGCTTCACGGATTCACATTTTTCCTTGACAAACAATTTGAATACACTGTTGATAAGTCGTCCGACGACACTAACCGAAAATCAAGCGTTTAACCATCTTGCAATGAAAGACAACTGTTTATCGATGGAGGATCTATGGAGATTTATCATTTACAGGTATTACGTACCGACGCTTCCGGCATGCCGCTGGAATGGATAGGCTACCAACAGGCGGCAAAACTTTATCATCTCGGCGAAGTAGCCTATAGCTGCGGTACCCACCTGTACACGTTGAGGGGCGGCATCAATGCCAGGACCGGCAACCGCAGCCTGATCGAGGTCAATTCGATCATCGCCACCTACCATCATCATAACAACGGCTACGGCATCGACCCCAACTACGTGCCGCCTCTGAGCAATCCCGCCCTGTTCCGCCGCGACAACAATCTTTGCCTCTACTGCGGCCACCGGTTCCTCCACCGGGACCTTTCCCGTGACCACATCACCCCGATCAGCCTCGGAGGAGCCGACACCTGGAACAACGTCGTAACCGCGTGCAAGCGCTGCAACAACCATAAAGCGGGGCGCACCCCGGAACAAGCCGGAATGCAGCTACTGGCCATTCCGTTCACCCCGACACATGCAGAATACGTCTATTTACAGGGACGCCGGGTATTGACCGATCAAATGGAATTTCTGAAAGCGCATTTTCCCCGCAAAAGCCCTTTGCATCAGCGCTTGAGTTAGCACCTCGGGAAGCCCGGGAGGACTTAGAACGTTCGAACTGCCATGATGCAAGCACAACCGGCTCAGTGCTTGCCGATTTTGCCCGAACCAACCAGACGGATTGCTTCCCAAAGCAAGGGCACGGCCGGCGCAAGAACCTGCCCGCGCCTCACCTGATAAATCGCCATTCCCACCAATAAAACCAAAAAAGCCGACTGCAAATCGACTAACCCGCCGCTCAGAGAGGCAAGCCCTCTGTCGAACGCCTCGAGACCTTTGGTAGCCTGTTGCCCCAGCGTCCGGGCGGCTGTTGCCGGCAAGGGTTTGACGGAAAACAATTCAGCTTGCTCGGCATACCTTATAACATCGGATGCAGGGACCGCCGCAGCATGAAACAGCAGAACACTGCCGGTATGCACATTGAACTCGACATTGGTAACGCCGGGACACTCGCTCAGACGGTCGGCCAGAACATCGAAAAAAGCCTTATCATTACGTTTGTCGGGAACTCTTAATCGAAATCGGCCGGAAAGTTCATGAACGATAAAGGCCGAGACCATCGTTCAGCCTTTCTGACTATTTTCCGCGGCGGCTTGCTGGGCCGCGTCCAATCCTTCGGCTGCCGCTGCCTGCTCCGCCAATTCCGCTCGAACCTCGGCCACCAGGTCTTCGAATGTTTCGCCCGCTTCCGCCGTCCATTCCCGGCCTTTTTCGAAGAGCAGTATGCCTGTTTTTACCGCCGCGCGTGCCGCCGGCCGCAGCGCCGGAGCCAGAACCACGCCCGCGGCCACCACGCCGAGCCCGAGCGCGACGCCCTTTGCAAGATCATTTTTTAGCAAATCGCCGAGACCAGCCATTGAAATCTCCCTGGACCCTAGAAATATCCCGTTCTATGAAAAACGAAACCCCGGCCCGCTTCAAGGCCAAAGCTATTATGCCAGCGGGCCGGGGAATACGAAAAGTTCAAACGGGGGACTAAGCCGCCGCGAGCAGCAGACCGTATTCGGGATTGTGTAACCGATGATACTCGGCCTGTACCACACTTGCCCCGTATTTCCGCTCGAGACGGCGGACCGTGAAGTGGCTGCGCGCCATATCCTGAAAGTGCTGAATGAACACGGTGTTGATCAAAGCGCCTCCGACCGCGCCGACGACGGGAATAATCTCGGCAGCGATCTTTTCCGAGACCGTAATGCCGAAACGGCTGGAAACCATTAAAACGAAATCCACCAGCAACGGCGCACCGGCGCGACCGGCCAGTCCGTTCCGAGCAATATGGCTGGAGGCTGCCGAGACGGACATTGCCAAAGCCATGCGCACCCCGTAATAACCGGCATCGGCGGCATCATCGCGGTTCGAGCGCCCTCCCAGGGCGAACACTTCGAGACAGGCCAGGCGGGTTCGGATATCATCGAGATTCTCGCCTTCGCTGCGGGCGATATCCGCAATCGAACGCAGCATGATCGTGGTCGTAAAAGGAAGTTCCACGAGCAGCGCGGGACCGCCCAGAAAGCCGCCGACCGCCCCGGTCGCGATCCCCATCAGCTTGTGGCACATGTCGCTTGATGCGGTGCCCGGTTTATTTTCCAAACTCGCGACCGCCGTGCCCAAAGCCTTCCAGATGGCATGTTCGGTACAGCGTTGCAAACGCTTGCGCCAAAATACGGGCAAAAGCTTGAATCCCGTCTCGATCGGTGTACCTATACTGTCGGCTAACCGTATGGCAAGGCTGGGCTGTTCAAGATTTTGATACGCACGCTTCAGACTCAGGAAATCTTCGCGCGACAAAGCCATGGGCATGCTCTTCATAGTGGTCCGTTTTTCGGTCAAACCGCTGGTCGGAACCCGGAAATTAGCGTCGCGAGATTACGGTTTTATGACGAAAGTGGATAGCGTGCCGATTCTCTACATCCATTGCCAAGCATCGGACTGCGCTATCCAAGCATCGCGACCGGGCACAAAATTGAATCGAGAGATTGCCCTCGAGTCTTCATAATGGAAATCTAAACTGTGACGAATCGCCTGCATCTTCGAACCTATTCATTTTTAGTCGCTCCCAATCGAACAGCCACATAATGAACGACCATGGAAAAATCCATCGAAAAGAAAAAACGCCCGGCCAAAAATCGAAAGCGGAATCATCACCAGGGTGAGACGGCCGGCACCCACATGACAGCCAGCGTTCCCCGCGCCTATTTGAGCGACACCCCGGCGGACGTTCAGGCCCGCTTAAAGGAACATCGCTTCGATCACCCGCACACAATCTGCGTCACCGATCCGGAAGATCGGCTGGTCGGGGTTATTGCCCTGGCCGATCTGATAGCCCTGCCCGCAGAGACGCCTTTAAACGATGCTGTGCAAGGAATACCTTCGGTACGCGTGGACGAAGACCAGGAAAAACTGGCCTCCTTGGCCCTGCATCATCGATTGTCCGTGGTTCCGGTAGTCGACCACGGAGGACATTTCCTCGGCGTGGTGCCGCCGCTGGCGCTGATGAACATCTTGAGGCATGAACATGTAGAGGATTTGCATCGCCTTGCCGGGATCAAACGCGAGAATCATCAAGCCCGGGAAGCCATGGAATCCGCCCCCTTGAGGCGTGCGCGGGATCGCTTGCCCTGGCTGCTGATCGGATTGGCGGGCAGTGCCTTGGCAACCCAGGTCGTTGCGCAGTTCGAGGCGCAACTACAGGACCGGATTGCGATCGCGTTTTTCATTCCGGGACTGGTTTATATCGCCGATGCCATCGGCACCCAGACCGAAGCCATTGCCGTACGCGGATTATCGCTCTCCCATGCGAACCTACGCACGCTGCTGGGCGGGGAGATGCGCACCGGCGTGCTGATCGGCCTGACCTTGGCGGTCGTGACTCTCCCTATCGTCTGGCTGATCTTCGCGGACCTTTATTTGGGGCTGGCGGTTGCGGTAGCCCTGTTCTCGGCCGGCTGCGTGGCGACGACCATCGGTTTATTTCTGCCCTGGCTGCTGGGGGAACTGGGAACGGACCCGGCTTACGGCAGCGGCCCACTTGCAACCATTCTGCAAGACGTCATGAGCCTGCTCATCTACTTTGCTGCGGTCAATTTCTTCCTGTTTTAGGACGCGGTGCGGCGCCGAACGCGAACGTCCTTCCGCCTCGATTTGTACTGTCTTGCTTATTGTACGGAGCGTTTCCGTCATGGCACTGTTCTTTTCTTTATACTGACGTTTTAATGTTTACCCTGGCATCGAAAGACGGAGGAATTGGTCTCACGGACAGGAGGGAAAGCCCAGGAGTTTGTTCATGTCGTTAACCGATTTTTTGCCAAGCCGGAGCCGGAGTGCATGCATCCACATATCGGAATAGATCATCTCACAGGCTACCGTTTTCAGATCGTCGAACTTTGTGCGGACACCAACACGGTCCTGATCAGCTACGAGGAAACCGCCTGGCCGCAGGAGCTCGAACCCACCCGCCGAATGGTATGGACCGAATTCGTCGACCACCTCATCCAGGGCCACTTCGAAATCCTCCGAACGATCAACCGATCCGACCGGTGAGATAAGCTTCGGTCAACGGGTGGCGCGGGTGCGTGAGAACCTGGTCGGTTTCCCCCACCTCGATCAGGCGTCCGAAGTGGAAGTAAGCCGTGCGTTGCGACACTCGCGCGGCTTGTTGCACCGAATGGGTCACGGTCACGATCGTCAACTGTTGCCGTAATTCCTCGATGAGACTTTCGATTTTGCCGGCACCGATCGGATCCAGCGCCGAACAGGGTTCGTCCATGAGAAGGATTGTCGGCTTGACTGCCAGGGCTCGGGCGATACAGAGCCGCTGCTGCTGTCCGCTCGACAGGCTCGTCCCCGGCTCATCCAGGCGCCGCTTCACCTCCTGCCAAAGGCCGGCACGCTTGAGCGCAGCCTTGACGGCGCGGTCAAGATCTTCCCGGCTATCGACGAGTCCGTGAATCCGCGGGCCGTACGCGACGTTCTCGTAAATAGACCAGGGAAAAGGGTTGGGTTTCTGGAACACCATGCCGACCTGTTTCCGCAGGTTCACGACATCGATCTCGCGGCCGTAGATATCCGAGCCGTTAACCTCGACCACGCCCGAGACCCTGCAGCCCGGGATCAGATCGTTCATCCGGTTCAGGCAGCGCAACAAGGTCGATTTGCCGCAACCCGACGGACCTATCAGACTCAGAACCTCCCGCGGGCGGACGTCGAGACTCACGTTCCGGATCGCATGCTTGGATCCATAATGGACATTGATATTTCGGCACCGTACGCAGGGTTTGTCCACGTCGGACTCACCCACAGGAACACCGAACGGTTCCTCGGCGAAGTCCTGAATATCGGGGATCTCCCTGAATTCGTTCTCCATGTCCCAACATTCCGGATGGGCAACCATTTCCGGCCGTAGCTCCTCTATGATTGGACAAGCCTAACCCCAATCCGCCCCTCCCGAATCAAGGAACAGGAACCGGCCCTGCTTTCCGACGGCGGACACTACGCGCTGAATTTTCGATAAGGCGCGACCCGAAAAGTATGGAATTCCCGAGTTTCAGCTTAATGACCGTTTCTCCGCCTTTAACGCCCTGGTAACGAGACTGTCAGGCGGTCTTAACACGGATGCTGTTTGATAGGCAGCTACCTGCCTCGGAGGCGATGCCCTTATCAAGAACTCTCGCTGAGAGAAGGCAGGGTAAGAGAACCGAAAAAGGATTCTCTCCCGTCAAACCGTTTTTCCATACGCCGACGGAGCGGGTCTTGCGCTGTTCGGCCCCGTGCCGCCCGAGCAAACCACGTGACGCTTTTAGGACTGAACCGAGGAACATCACCCTATGAAACTCCCCAAGATCGCCTGTGTCGCGACGCTGATTCTGGTCGCCGGCACCGCCTGCGCCGGTGGGCGCGCGCCCAAGACCACGATCAAGCTCGTCGCTCTCAACGATTTCCACGGCCAGCTCGAATCGCCGGGCTCATTGGATGGCAAGCCGGTCGGCGGTGTGGATTGGGTCGCCGGCTACCTGTCAAGACTGAAAAGCGAAAACCGCTACGCCACCGTGGTGTCCGCGGGTGATCTGATCGGCGCCACGCCGCTGGTTTCGGCCCTGTTCCACGATGAACCCACGATCGAGACGATGAACATGGCCGGACTGGAAATCAACGCCGTCGGCAACCATGAATTCGACGAAGGCAGGGACGAGCTGAAGCGCATGCAGACGGGCGGCTGCCATCCCACCGATCCGAATTCCTGCCAGGGGGCCGCGGTCGGAGCCCCGACCCGTAGAGACGGCACGTTTGCCGGCGCCCGCTTCAAGTTTCTCGCCGCCAACGTCGTCGACACGGGTAGCGGCAAAACGCTATTCCCGCCTTACGTCATCAAGAACTACGGCGGCGTCCGCGTCGCTTTCATCGGCATGACCCTGAAGGAAACGCCGACGATCGTAACGCCTTCCGGCGTGGCCGGGCTGGAATTCAGGGACGAAGCCGCCACGGTCAACGCACTGATCCCCAAACTGCGGAAGAAACGGATCGAAGCCATCGTGGTCCTGATCCATCAGGGCGGCACCCAGCCCGTCGCCCAGAACGCCACGACCATGAACCAGTGCGTCGGCAACCTGGACGGAACGCCTATTAAGCCGATCGTCAATCAACTGGACGATGCCGTGGATCTGGTGATTTCCGGTCATACCCACCAGGCCTACAACTGCATGATCGCGAACCGGGCGGGCCGGGAAATTCCGGTGACCAGCGCCAATTCCATCGGCCGTATCCTGACCGACATCGACCTGACCATCGACCGGAAAACCCGCGACGTTACGGCGGTCCGCGCCACCAATATCCGGGTGGATCGGAGCGATACGACGGTCGTCCCGGACGCCGGCATCAAGGCCGTCGTCGACGGCTACAAGGCCTTGGCCCAACCCATAGCCAACCGGGTAATCGGTGCCGTCACCGCGGATATCACCCGCGCCGGCAACGCGGCCGGCGAGTCCCCCCTGGGCGACGTGATCGCGGATGCGCAGCTGAAAGCAACCGACGCTCCGGGTTTCGGCGAGGCGGTCGCCGCTTTCATGAATCCGGGCGGCATACGCGCCGACCTGACCTACGAATCCAGCGAGGCAGGCGAAGGCGCCGGCAACGTAACCTACGGCGAAGGCTTTACCGTGCAGCCCTTCGGCAACAGCCTGGTCACCATGACCTTGACCGGCGCCCAGATCGAAATCCTGCTGGAACAGCAATTCACCGGCTGCGGTGCCGATAACGCGCCGGCGGCATTCAACTATCCGGACGGCGATGCCGGCCAGGCCTTCGACCGCATCCTGCAGGTCTCCAGGGGCTTCACCTATCAGTGGTCGGCCGGCGGTCCCGCTTGCGACAAGGTCGACCCGGCAGACATTCGCCTGAACGGCGCGCCCATCGACCCGGCCGCGAGCTATCGGATCACCGTCAACAGCTTCCTGGCAGATGGCGGAGACAAATTCCATGTACTGAAGCTGGGCACCGATCGCCTCGGCGGTGCCCAGGATCTCGACGCCCTCGAAGCCTGGTTCGCCGATCCGGAAGCCGATTCCGATCCGGCCACGCCGGGTGTACAAATCGCGCCCGGTTCGCAGGATCGCATTCTGCGGCTGCCCTGAGAACGGTGCCTCGGTGCCTGTCGCCGCTTCCGGGATCATCGGACGGACGCAGCGAGCATGGAACGGGCGCCTTTACGCCCGTTCCGCAGGCTCTTCCCGCTAACTGATAACCTCCGGTTCTCCCGGTTTCAGCCGAGACGAATCTTCCGGCAAGGCGGGCGTAAGCCCCAGCCGATACCAATCCACCCGCCGCGTCGCCACCATGGCTGCGGCCAGCAGCGCAAACAGGAGCAGAGAACCCAGCATCAAGGCGTTGTCTTCCGATTGCAGCAAGCCGTACAAGCAGGCGAACAATCCTCCGAGCAGGGCGCCAGCCCCCAAACCGCGCCGGGTGCTGGCTAGAACGGCACTCAGGTAGAACGCGATCAATCCCACCGACGCAGCGGCGGCGACCAGATAGGCCAGAGCAAAAGGGATATGCTCCGAAAGACTCAGCAGCAGCAGAAAGAACATGGCCAGAGCCAGGCCCACCAGCGTGTACTGGGCCGGATGGATGGACAGGGATTTCAGGATTTCGAACAGAAAAATCGACGCGAAAGTCAGGCACACGAACAAAAAGCCGTACTTCGTCGCCCGATCGGACAGCGAATAGATACTGACCGGGTCCACCAGTCTCAAGCCGAAGCTGTCGAAACAAGCGATATTCCGGCACCGGTAAAAGTCCTCGGCCACATTGGACGCCAGCGCATTCACCGACCAGGACGCACGAAAACCATGCGGCCCGACTTTCTGTCCCTGCGGATCCGGGAGGAAGCGTCCCTGGAAACTCGGGTGGGGCCAATCGGAAGACAAGACGACCCGGGTCTGTTTGCCGGCCGGTACGAAGTGGAGCTCCTCGAGCCCCCGCAGCTTCAGGCTGAACGCAAACGGCAGCGTGACCGGATCTTCCGCGTCGGTCCGCAACCCGACGTCGGCGTGCATCCCGGAAACCTGATCGATGGGAAGCTCCGCGCCGCGTTCGAAGGCATAATCGAGGCTGTCCCAGCTCATTCCGGGCGCTTCCAGTACCCCGCGCATGTCGGTTACCACCACGGAAGCGTAGGGAATTCCGATGACGATCCTGCCGTTGTGTACGGGTTTGGGCTTTGCGTACCCGGCCGGAAGGCTGAACCGCCCTTTCACTTCCGCATTCAGGACATAGGACCGTACCTTGAAAAGCCCGCGACGTTTGATTTCCGTAGTCAGAGAACCGTTCAGGTCCAATTGCTCGGGAAAGAAATATAGAACGCGGTTGTCGACACGCTGCTTCTCTTCCCGTCTGGGAACACCGTCCGCCTTCGATTCCAGCACTTCGATCCAGTGTTCCGCATATGGAATGGCCAATACCGGCCCGAACAGTTGTTGCGATCCCGCCGAACTGGCGGCGATATCGGAGAGAACGGCCCGCTGCCGCGCAGCTCTCTCGCCGACCAGACCTTCGATCATGCCCAGGGGCACGAGCAGCAAGAGGGTAAGACCGAACATGATGCCGGTCTTGAGCCAAAACGATTTACGCATGACAGGTTCTCCTGAAACGTGTGGATGATGAGCGGGTTCAGGATGCCTGCTGCCGGTGATGGGACGATGTGCCCTGCGTGTGGGAATTGTGAAGCGGGGGTGAAGTTTACCGGTTACTGACTCGGCCGCGGCGGCGGCCTGAAATTCCGAGGGATATTAGTAGGGTGGGTTAGGCCGCCAGGCCGTAACCCACCGATCGACCTCGAATCGATGGGTTACGCGGAGCCGATGGGTAGCCTGCCTCACCAAGAACGGAATCAATACGTTACCGTTCGTCCTGAGCCTGTCGAAGGACTTAGAGCGTTTTTCATGTCGGTGTACGGATTCGTGTCGGGAAGGAAGACTGTAGGTCGGCAATCCCTTCCCAATCGCAAACGGTCGCTTTAGTCGCGACCCTTGCCGACAAAGCCCTTTGCCGAGCCGGTACGTCGGCAAAGGATTGCCGACCTACCTATCGGGATCCCTTACACCGAATCGAAAAATGCTCTAATCAGAGCGTCCTTATTAATCCGGCCCTTAAATACCCTATTGATTCCGTTCGGGCTGAGCTTGTCGAAGCCCCAAGCCGAGTGCCCTTCGACAAGCTCAGGGCGAACGTTATTTTGGGCCGGGTCAACAATGGACGGCGGGCAGGCTCAGAATCGCCTCCGCCCCGCCGCCGCTCGCATTGACGACCTCGATGCCGCCTTGATGCAGCAAGGCGACTTCGCGCACGAAGGACAGGCCCAATCCCGTGCTTTTGCGGCCGGTATCCGGGCGCGGCAGCGAGTAAAAGCGCTCGAACAGCCGATCGGCTGCGTAAGCGGGGATGCCGATGCCATGATCGCGAATCCGGAGAACGACCATACTGTCGCGCCGCTCGCCGTAGACTTCCAAGACCGATTCTTCCGGAGAAAAAGCCACGGCGTTGTCGATGAGATTGGACAGCGCCTGCCGCAAGAGGAAAGCCTCGCCGTGTATGTACAATCTTTCGCCCAGGGAAACCACGGGCTTGAGCCGACGCTGGGCCAACAGCGGGGTTTTCTCGTCGATGACCGCTTGTACCAGATGCCCCAAATCCACCGGAACCGGCTCCGACAATTGCTGGCGCTGCTCCAGCGCCGCCAGTCCCAACATGCGCTCGATCAACTGATCCAGGCGTTCCGCCTGCTCTCTGACATTGCCGGCGAAACGGCGCCGGGCCGCATCGGGCATGGGCTCTTCCAGCAACTCGGCGGCGCCGCGTATGGCGGCCAGCGGGCTTTTCATCTCGTGGGTCAGGGTTTGCACATAGCGTTCCACATACTGCTTGCCTTCCAGTTTTTCCCGCATCGACTCCAGCGCTTCGGCCAGCGTCGCCATTTCCAAGCTGCGCAGCCTTGGGGCCGGAGCCTTCCTGCCGGCTGTGACCGCCCGGGCATAAGCCACCAGCGAGCCTATCGATCGCGTCAGGCGCCAATTGAACAATGCCCCGAATAGCAGCGCCGCACTGAAAAGCGCGAGCGCGTCCCTGCGTACCTCGGCTTCGCTGTTTTCGACGATGGGCTGCAACAGCGCGGTGGGATAAGCCACCGTGACCACGCCGATCAGCTCGTCGCCGGCCAGCACCGGCGCCGCCACGTGCATGACCGAACGGCCGGCAGTCTGCGACGGGTCGGGCGAGGAGCGCGCGCCGTAGCGACCCTGGAGCGTCAGATAAACATCGTTCCAGCGCGAATAATCCTGCCCCACCGCCTGGTGGGCGGAGTCGAACAAAACCACGCCGTGCGCATCGGTGACGTATACGCGGTAATCGAGGCTTTGCTTGGGAAAATGAAAAATTTGAGCGGAAACCGGGCGAGCCGCATAGCGCTGAATCGCTTCGGCGAACGGGCCGGTGGCGAGGCGTCCCTGCCGTAAATCCGGCGCGGCCAGTTCCGCGAGCAGATTCGCGGTATCCACCAGGCTGGCTTCCAGGGCGGTGCGCACGCCGGGACTGATCTCTCGAACCACCAGGTTCAGCACCAACTGGCCGGCAACGGCGACGATGAAAAAATATCCGAGGAACAGGCGAACCGAAAGCTTCACGCTCGAGCCTGGCCGCTCAAACCATAGCCCAGGCCACGGTAGGTGCGGATCGGATCGTGCGTCGGATCGATCGCGCGCAGCTTGGCGCGCAAGGTCTTGATGTGGGTGTCGACGGTGCGATCGTAGACTGCCGCCGGTTCTTGCCAAACCCGTTCCAGCAATTGCTCGCGGGAAAAGATGCGTTCCGGGTGTTCGATCAGAAGTTTCAGCAGCAGGTATTCGTACCGGGTCAGATCCAGCAGATGCCCGCGGTAGCGGACGCGCGCCGCAGCGCCGTCCAGTTCGAATGCCGAACCAGGGGGATGCGCCGCCTTGCCGGCGGCCAGGCCGTTGCCCCGGCTGCGGCGGAGAATGACTCGTACTCGGGTCACGACCTCTCGGGGGCTGAAAGGTTTGGTGACATAGTCGTCGGCGCCGATTTCGAGGCCGACGATGCGGTCGATTTCGTCGGTCCTGGCGGTGAGAAAAATCACCGGCAGCTCGGAAAACTTTCTGAGCTCGCGGCAGACTTCGAACCCGGTAGCGTCGGGCAGCCCAACGTCGACGATAGCCAGGGCGAAGTCCTCCGCCCTGAGTCGATCGAGGGCGGTCTGTGCCAAACCGACATGCACCGGCACGAAACCTTCACTGCCGAGCGCATAGGTCAGGGTTTCCGCGATCGCCGGCTCGTCTTCGACGATGAGAATGCGATCGGCCATTCACTTAATCCGTCTTGCCGCCGACCGAAACCTCTCGCCCCAGCAGAAAATTGGCGATGCGCAACAGTTTCCGCCGCCCTTGCGCCGGAGCAAGTCCCCGGGTCAGCGGCACCGCCAATTCCGCCAACTCTTCCGCACGTTCCTCGGTGAGCGTGGCGGAACGCCGCCGGTACTCGATCAGCGCATGCCGCTCGGCCGGGGTCAGGGGAAAAGGCGGCAGTTCGGCCTCCGAAAAATCATCGGCAACCGCCGATTGCGCGGCATCCGTCCGATGCACCACGACCGTCCCGGCCGCCATGTCGCCCAACCGCTTGCCGGCGGCATTGCAACCCATGGCGATGAGCCCGAAGGCGTAGCCGACCGGCATTGCGTCAACGAAGCGCAGGGTATTCCTTATGAAGGCGGCGTCCCAGCCCACAGGCGTCCCGTCTTCGCGCAAGACCGTCAACTGGCACAGGCGTTTGCCCGGCGTGGCGCCGTTGTTCAAGGCCTCGAACGCGATGTTGTACAGCCAGCCGAGAACAAAATAAGCCAAGATCACCAGCCCCCGGCCGAATGAACCGAAATACTGCAGCAGGACGACGGCCGCCACGAAAATCGAGAAACGGATCGCGGCGTCGATCAGAAAGGCGCGCGCCCGCGCCACCGGCCCGGCGACGCGAAGCCTGAGCTCGCAGCCTTCCGGGGTCGCGACCGACCGGACGGTGTCGAGAGAAACGGTGGCGGAGGCGGGCATGGGCGGTCAAGCAGTGAAAATGTCTTGATATGCCTTGTATGTCGAACCGATGAACACGGGCAATAGGACCAACCACCCCAAGCCGGCGGGAATCGTCGCGACGATCGCCGCTATAAAGCCCACGATACCGTAGACCAGGAACGGCATGATGTTGCCCAGACACCCCCGAAAGCTGAGCCCCATGGCCTCGACCGCGCTCTTGTCATGAAACACGACCAAGGCCGGCGCGAACCAGAAAGCCATGATCAGCGGAACCAGAAGGGCAAATGCGATCAAGGCGGCCACCATCACCATCAAGAGGGTCGACTCATCCGGCGGCGTTCCCGTGAAAATGCCCAGCGCACCGGAGCCGCCGAGTACGACCGCGAACACTCCCCCCGCGACCACGAGGGCTCCCAACAGATACAGCAAACCGACCAGTGCGAGCTTTCCGAAATGGCTCTGGAATCCTTCGAACAGGTGGCCAAAGGCGAGTCCCCGCCCCTGTTCGAGAGAACGGCATCCCAGCATCAAGCCGCCGGTCAGCACCGGGTAGACCAGGCTGGACAACAGATTCACGACCGGAATCAGGTTCATGGCGATACTCACCAAAAACCAGACGACGACAATTCCTATCCAGGTCCCGGGAGCCTTCCTGAACAAATCCCAGCCCTCGCTCAACCATGTCATACCGCTTCCGGCACTGTTCCGCTTCGGCGCTTCCAAAAGTACGCCGGAATTTTCCGAAACCGGATCGGCCACCCGCGAACGGGGCGCCTGAAAGGGATTGTGCGGCTCATTCTTCGAAAACATATCTTGGCCGGGCGTTTCCATAAATACCTCTCTTTTTTTGGTTTATTCAAAAAACACCGCTACGCTTCATGTCCCAGTAGCGGTTGACCAGCGCCACCGGCAGTTCCGCCGGGGCGACATCCAGAACGGTGATGCCTTGAGCACGCAAGTCGGCCAGCTGCCGCCGGCGCCCACGGCGGTAGTCCAGCGCCGCCGCATAAGCCAGGGCGCCATCCAGATCGATCACCGTCTCGCCGAGGACAGCGTCCAGCGAGGTTTCCCTCAAATTGGCCAGGAGCACCAGATGCCGCCGCCTCAACAGGGCCAGCGCCGGCGCCAGGGTGGACTCGTCTTCGTCGCGCAAATTGGTAAGCAGCACGATCAGCGAGCGCTTGCTCAGCCGCTCGCTCAGAGCCTGGCTCGCCATCAGATAATCGGGCGTCTGCAGCGAGGGCTGCAGGTCGTACACCGCATTGAGCAAGCGTTGCACAGTGGTCAGCGACCTACGCGGGGCGAAGAACCGGGGCTCGGCCTGCGCGAAGGTCGACAATCCCACGCCGTCGCCCTGGCGCAGGCCGACATAGGACAACAAAAGCAACGCGTTCAGCGTATGGTCGAAATGCGACAGGCCATCGTCCTTGGCGCGCATGCGCTGGCCGCAATCCAGCAGGAACACGATGTTCTGGTCGCGCTCGTCCTGATATTCGCGGGCTATGGGCTTGCGCCTGCGGGCAGTGGCTTTCCAGTCGATCTGCCGCAAGGCATCGTCCGGGCAGTACTCCCGCAGCTGATGAAAATCCAGGCCTTCGCCGCGCCGCTGGCGGCGCAAGACCCCCATCTGCGACAACCGGTTATCGGTCGCCAACAGCGAATAGCGGGTGATCTTTGCGAAATCCGGGTATACCCGCACCGTTTCCCCGCCGCCGACCCGGTATTGAGTGAGCCACAGCCGCAGCGGCGAAACAAGCCTCAGCTCAATCGGGCCGAACGCATGCTCGCCCCGCTCCAGCGGCTGCGCGGTATAGCCGACCTTTGCCCAGTACCCCGGCTCGAGCCTGAAAAACAAGGGCAAACCCTCGGCGGAGAAAGCCTCGGGATGGCGGTCGAACACCCAGCCGGCGGCGCCGCGGTCCGGACAGGCGAGCCGCAGATGCACGGTCTGGGTAACGCCCACGGGCCACGCGTCCTTGATCTCGCGTCGGATCCGAACCGGATTACGCCGACTCAAGGCCAGCCAGGCATCCGCCGCCGCCGCGCTCAGCAGCAAAACACCGGCAATTTGCCAGGCCGGCAGCCACCACGGCCAGAACGTCGACAGACCCGCAAGGCCGAACCAGGCGGCCAGCGCGATCAACAGGACGCGACTGGGCAGGAGCATGCGGGAACCCGATCAGAGCCGCGGCGAGGGAACCTGGTCCAGCAGAAACCGGAGCAGCGTGTCGGCGCTCGATCCCTCGATGTCCGCCTCGGGAGAAGTCGCCACGCGATGGCGCAGGGCCGGCAAGGCGATGGCCTTGACATCGTCCGGGGTCGCATAAGTCCGGCCGGAAAGCAGGGCGCAGGCGCGCGCCGCGCGCACCAGAGCGATGCTGCCGCGGGGCCCGGCCCCGAACGACAAGCGCGGATGCTCGCGGGTGGCCCGGCTTATGGAAACCGCGTAGTGGAGCACGCGATCGTCCACCGCGACATGGGCCGCCAGCCGCTGCAGGGCGGCCACCTGCTCCGGACCGATCAGGACCGCAACCTCTTCCACGGCCAGATCGCCGCCGGATCGGCGCTCGATCACCTGACGGGTGAGCGCCAGCTCTTCCTCCAGATCGGGATAATCGATGCAGATCTTGAGCAGAAATCGGTCCAGCTGCGCTTCCGGCAACGGATACGTGCCCTCCTGTTCAAGCGGATTCTGGGTCGCCAGCACCATGAACGGCTGCGGCACGGCCATCGACCGGCCTTCCAGAGTCACCTGGCCCTCCTGCATCACCTCGAGCAGCGCCGCCTGGGTCTTGGCCGGCGCGCGGTTGATCTCGTCGGCCAGGAGGAGATGAGTGAATACCGGCCCTTCGCGGGTAATGAACTGGCTGCTGCCCATGTCGAAAAAGGTGTGGCCGACCACGTCCGAGGGCATGAGGTCGGGAGTGAACTGAATCCGGGCGAAGCGGCCGGAAAAGGTTTTGGCCAGTGCTTTCACCAGCAGCGTCTTGCCGAGACCGGGCACTCCCTCGAGCAGCACGTGGGCGCCGCAGAGCAGGCCGACCAACACCTCGTCGATAATTCGATCCTGGCCGATCAGCACCTTGCGCAGCTCGGCACGAATCGCCCTGAGCAGGGTCCCGGCCTTATCCACTTGTTCATCGAGCAAACGTATTACCGACATAAATCCTCACAATCGTTGTTCCAGTTGCTGCGCCGTATGGGCGCAATCGACGAAATGCCGCGGCGAAGGGTTCTCCGGCGCGGCCAGAACCGCCGCCACCCGGTTCTCGGGAATCCCGCTCGCGGCGGAAAGAATTCTCGCCAGTTCCGGCTCGGAGACGTCGGCCAGGTGCGGATGCCGCTGCAGCACGTGTCTTCGCAGTTCCTGCCGCATCACGTTTTCCCAATGGGCTCGGCCGTTCTCGCCGAGATGCCATACGGCGCGGCCGACAGCGGCAAGATGCTCGACCAGGCTGCGCCTGACCGGACTCGGCGAAACCAGGGTACCGCCGAATCGCGGCACGATATTCCAGAGCCAGGCCGCTAGCAGCAGAGCGCCGCTGATCAGCGCCATCCACGCGGATTCGGCCAGCCATTCCCAAAGCGTCGGAACTTCGAGCCGGGTAGCCAGGCGAACTTCGCCCCGCGGCTGGTAATGGCGTATCAGCGTCCAGATCAGCTCGGCGTGATCGTACTCGCCGATTTGCCGGTTGCCGAGAAAAGCGAAGTCATCGAACACCGTGATGCTTCCCGCCCCATAGTCGTAATGCAGCACGGCGCTGGCCGAATCGACGCCCCCCGCTTTCCAGACCGGCGCCGGAGAGGTCGGCGCCAGGCCCCAGAGATTCCAGCGGGACGAACGCCGCAGGCTCAAGGGCTGGCCGCGCGCCGGCAGATGCACCGGAATCACGTCCGTTCCATGCTCGCACGGCGGATTCGAAGACTCGCACGCATCCGTCTCGTCGTGTTCGGGTTCGCCATCGTCTTGCCCGGCATCGTCGTTCTCGCCCGTAACCGCCTTCGGAGGCTGATACCATTCGATTCCCAGGTGCTTCAGGACGGGATCGTCGATCCGGCGGGGCTCCGCCGCGACGATCAGATAACCGCCGCGCGCCACCCAATCGAACAAGGCCTCGGTACGGCGCGCGTTGACATGGATGCGGCGGCTGTTATCCAGCAGCAACACGCCGCCGGGCGCCAGTTGATCCAGTGCCGGCGCATCGCTGACCCGCACCACCGGCCGGCCCAGCCGTTCCAGAAGACGCTCGAAAGCCAGATATGGATTGCGCAGCGCTTCCTTGCCAGGCTTCTCCCACGTCGTCTCCGGCAGATAATCGAAGTTGGAAAAGAACCAGGCAGCAACCAGCCCGGCCAGCACCAAAATCCCCGTCAAGGACCACAACACTGTTCGCTTCATGCTTCAGCCCGCGAAATGTTCCGGCCAGCGGGTGCACAGATCGCTCAGTTGCGCCACGGGCGGCGCGGCACCGGCGTAAGCCGTGAGCTTCCAGGCCTGCAACAGCTCGGCGAAATAACTTTCGCCGGCCGCGTCGATGCGCCCCCTCACCCGCTCCAGGCAATTGCCCTCGGTATCGCCGGGACGGAAGTCGACATAGGCGCGATGGATCAAGGACACCAGCGCGCCCCGATAGAGCAGCGACAGCGCGGCGGCATGTTCCCCGGCGGCAAGGTGCCGTCGCGCCGCGGCGACCGGATCGGTCGGCAGCGACTCGGGGCGCACGTCCAGGCCGAACAGGGTTTCCGGAACGCGGCGCGCGGCGGGACTCCGAATCAGCCATTTCTCGTGATAGCGATAAAGCAGTACGATCAGCGCCGTGACCAAAACGGCGGCCGCAGCGAAACTGAAACCGCGGAACCCCTTCGCCATCCACTCCCCAATCGTCGCCAGCATTTTCAGGATGTCGGAATCGTGCTTCCGCGATTCTTTTTTCGAATCGCGGTAGCGCCAGCCCCATTCCTCGACCTGCCGGCCGAATACCGGATCGGCCAACACCTCCCGAATCGCCCGTTTCGCCTCGCCGGTCTCGGCGACGCTCGCCGCCGGCGGGTCGGCGAAAGCTTCGCGCGGCGCCTGCAGCCACGAGAAACCGGCGAAACAAAGGAAGACCGCCAGCAGCGCGGCTTTCCTGGCGGTCTTCCCGCGCCCTTCCGACTCCGCCTCGATACGCCGGCTCAGGCGGCGGAAACCCAGTTCGATGTCCCAGCCCTCGAGTTCGTTGCGGCGATTCAGATACAGGGTGAAACCGGCGGCGACATAGAACGGCTCGACCAGGCTTTCGCCCGCCACGTACGCCAAATCGGTCAACACCTCCAGCCAGGGTTCCGACTCGCCGCGAAAAAGAGCCGCCCAGTCGAAAAACGGCGCGACTTCCTGCGGCCGCAATAATTCGATAGCCAGGATCAGCGAAATCTGTAGAAACGCCGAAAAATGAGCGCAGACATAGGTGAGCCAAACCGCGGATCCGCGAGTTCTGCTGTCGAGCACCCGGCGCCGAGCGGCCGCCTCACGCCCGCGCTGCCCCTCCAGCTGCACGACCGGAAGATGAAACGAACGGGCCAGACTGAAACGCCCCACGGTCAAACCCCTGAGCAAACCCGAATTCCGGACCAGCCCCGGCAAGGCCCGCCAAACGTCCTTCACGCTCGGAGGCGTGCCGAACGAGGCTTCCGCGTAAACCTTCAACAGTACCCGGTCGAACAGCGGCTTGAGCCACCACACGACGATGACGGCGACGCCGGGCCACTGCCAAAGGAGAATGGACACGATCAGCGCGAACGGCAGCACGGTGGCGAACCAGGCGCGATAAACCGGCCGATACCAATGCCGGAGCACCACCAGCCCCAGATCCAGGGCCTCCCAGGGCGTGCGCCGACGCAAATCCAGGCAAAGGCGTTCAAGCTGCACGGCGGCCGCGTCCGACGAGGGAGAAATAGGCCAGCAGCGCGAGCCAGAAAGCAGTTCCGAAGCCGTATTTGATTTCGACGGGAACGGTTCGGATCGGCGACCAGAACGCCTCGACGAAAGCGGCGCAGAAAGTGAGACCGGCCGCGCCGTAAAGAAGATGCACGGCCTGCCGCGCCGCCTGCTTGAGCGCGTCGGCGCGGCGCAGTCTTCCAGGCGCGATCAGGGCCAGTCCGATTTTGAGTCCCGCCGCACCGGACAGAACCGCGCCGATCAGTTCCGGCGCGCTGTGTCCGGCGACAAAACCCCAGAACGTTTCGATATAGCCGATCTGGGTCAGATGCCCCGCCACCGCGCCGATCACCAATCCGTTATAAATCAGGAAAAAAACGCTGCCCAAACCGAAAACGATACCTCCGGCAAAACACTGGAAGTCGATGCGCACGTTATTGCCGATGTAGAAACCCAGCATCATCACGTCGTCGGAAGCCTCCCGCGGGCGGCCCAGCCGCTCCACCGCCGGAGCATACATCTCTTCCGCCGAACCCACGGTTTCCGGAGTCAGCAGGAAATATACGCCGTCCGGATAAAATTGAAGTGTGTAGAGAGCAAGAAACAGCGGCAGGAAAAACAGCGCCGCCGCGGCCCAAACCAGCCGGGCTTCGGACCGGACCAGAACCGGAAAGTCGTGCAGCACGAAACGCAGCCACTGCCCCCCCGCCGCCCTGCGGGCGCCGTAAATACGCTGGTGGACCGCCAGGACCCGGTCGCGCAAGGCATCGAGCAATGGTTCCGAATAGCGTCGGTCCCGGGCCAGGGACAGATCCCGGCACAAGCCCCGAAATTCCCGCGGCAAGCTCTCCGCCGTAATCCCCCCGGAACCCGGCGGTTCGGCGCCCGAAGCATCGTTCCCCTTCCCCTTTCCGCGGAGCCCGCCGGCCAGCCACCGATCCCAAGCCTCCCACACCGCTCGCCGCGTTTCTATGAATTGATATTCCTTCACATCCCCGTCCGAAAAAGATTCGAAGCCTTAGTTTAGACCAGATGTGTGATCTTGGTCGCGGATTCGCGACACCCGGTTTCGGAATTGGTGAACATCGTAATGGATTGCCGGCGGTTTCAGCAGCGGAAAGCCAGCTTTCGACTTCACGGCGACGTCATACCGGAAAACCACCCGCATCTCATCGAATCGGAAGCGGTCATACGGCAGAAGGCGGACTACATTCATCAGACCCCGGTCAAACGCGGCTACGTGAATCGAAAGGAGCATTGGCGCTATTCCAGCGCGCGCAACTATGCTGGGCTGGGCAAGGAAGGCTTGATTTAGGTGGTGCGGGCGTGGTGAGTCGGTTTTGAAGCTGGAGCTTCGGCGGGAGAATTCCCAAGGGGGAGCTTGGGAACGAGCGAACGTGATTGGATTCGATTTCAGAGGCAGAGCGTACCGAATGACCCAAACGTTGCCGTAATAATGCTGGGGTCTGACCAACGCGATCAGATGATTTTAGCCGCCACTCCTCCTTACCAGTTCTGGTTATTCACCCTAGGTGTTCACGGTGACCGGTTTTCTGCCATTTCTGCCATTCGAGTTGACTAACACCAGCCATTCACCGATGGCGGCTTTCTTCAAATTCCAAAGTAGTGCGGGATCCAAAAATTGCCATTCGTCCAATTTGGAAGCATAGGATCGTTTTACGGCGTCTAACGGGACGGGTGAGCCGCGCGAGCTTTGAGCGTCGGCGCCACACCCGATGGTTAAGCATACACTGACTGCTTACAGAAGCTTCTCCAGCGGGATTCCCGCTTCGTCTTCCACTTTCTTGTATTCGGCTTTTACGTACTCCAGGAACTGCGATAATTGCACCAGATGCTCTTCGTAGTCTGCGCGATCCCGGAGGGTTTCGCTCTCAAGCAACTTCTCCTGGTAGAGCATTGCGTCACGAACTGCGGAGACCAACAAAGGTGCCCATGTATTTGGGATATTCATCAAACTGCCTCCTTTACCCCGCTCTTCGCGAGCTTATTCAGCAACAACTTAAACCGGCTAAGCGGCATATCGTGTGTGGGGGCAATCGTGTAGTGAGTGGCACCGAAGCGCGAGTTATATTCGTCACGAACAATAGCTAATCCCAGAGGGAGAGCTGTTCCTGCTGGGATTCGGTAATAGCTCCAGTCTTTACCCGGAGGGACTCCAGGCTTGTCGAACGTGCTAACGCCCCGCGGCCTCTGGCTTACCGACACCCACTTCGTGCCGGCGCGGTCGATAATCCGGATATCTGCTGGCCGAGGCCGGCCGCTTGACAGCATGAAAGGCTCTTCTACAAGCTCGAAGAGCCCAGAGGCTTTCCGACGATTCAGCGCCCGCCAAAGATCTAGCGGTACATGCCCCTCATAATAAGCATCGACTTGGTCCGTCTGAATCAAGATATCCTTCAGCAGCTTGATTTCCATTTTCTTCTCCTTTTTATTGACTCGTTGTTGTTCGGGAAATCGCTTAACGTGGAGTTCAGCGGACGACAAAAACGCAACTTTTGACGGTCCGCTGGAACGAGATGTTAGAAATTGCTTCGGCGTTTGTTCTTGAGCAATCCCAAAACCACGCCGGATACAAAAATAGTGAGTGAAAGGTATGTCTGGATGAAATAGGGTATTCCTTGCTCAGCGTACAAGTACGGACCAACATCTGCTGAATGAAATTCTATAAGAAGGCTAGCAAACCATAGGGAAGGTAAAGCCGCAAGGACAGGGACAAGCCATTGTCGATGATAGGAGCCAACAAAACACACAACCGAAGCAGCAACTCCCACTATCCATACATGGAGTATAGATGGCTCTTTGTCGCTTACCTCGGCCAATGCAGCGGTTGGGATGAACACAAGCAAGCTAAATACTACTTTGATGAGTAGCGTACGGTCAGAGGAATGTAGCATTCTGGCAGGCCTTCCAGTTCGTCTTTGAGTCTCTCAACGAATTTATCGATATTCACCATAAGATCGATGCAGCCAGCACTTCCGGGGACTGAACCTCCGTGAATGAAAAAACCGCCTCTTCCATGTGTTTGGGTGCTTGGATACGGATGTATCGTCAGGCGAAAGTTTCCCCACGCGGATCGTGGAGTGCGAACGAGGCTCTTGAACCTATTGTTTTCCCACATTTGCGAGGGCTGAATCCAGTACTCACCCGCTGGTATTGGACCTTTGTAGGGAATCTTCTGGCGCTCAGCAGAATAGTCGAACTTTCCGTTCTAATTTCGCTTTCCCGAGACTGAAGGAAAGACAAGCGCTCTTTTGGTTCCGCTCGCGCGCAGGAAGGAGCCGTCGAATACAAGCGCTATGCGAGATTTCATGCAGATGGGAACTTTCGGGGCGGTACGTTCTTCGGTGTAGTTATTGGGCATGAGAGTACTCCTTATTGCCGATGTAGAAACCCAGCATCATCACGTCGTCGGAAGCCTCCCGCGGGCGACCCAGCCGCTCCGCCGTCGGAGCATACATTTCTTCCGCCGAACCCACGGTTTCCGGAGTCAGCAGGAAATAGACGCCGTCCGGATAAAATTGAAGTGTGTAGAGAGCAAGAAACAGCGGCAGGAAAAACAGCGCCGCCGAGGCCCAGACCAGCCGGGCCTCGGACCGGACCAGAACCGGAAAGTCGTGCAGTACGAAACGCAGCCACTGCCCCCCCCGCCGCCCTGCGGGCGCCGTAAATACGCTGGTGGACCGCCAGGACCCGGTCGCGCAAGGCATCGAGCAATGGCTCCGAATAGCGTCGGTCCCGGGCCAGGGACAGATCCCGGCACAAGCCCCGAAACTCCCGCGGCAAGCTCTCCGCCGTAATCGCCCCGGAACCCGGCGGCTCGGCGTCCGAAGCATCGTTCCCCTTCCCCTTTCCGCGGAGCCCCCCGACCAGCCACCGATCCCAAGCCTCCCACGCCGCTCGCCGCGATTCTATGAATTGATATTCCTTCACATCTCCGTCCGAAAAAGATTCGAAGCCTTAGGTTCTGTTGACGTATCAACGTAGCCAGATGAGGGCTGAGACGAATCGCAGCATACCGATGTCGTTGCGGGCGGTCTTTTCATAGCGTGAGAAAATCCTACGGTAATGTTTGATTTTGTTGAAGAAGCATTCGATCAGGTGGCGCTCCTTGTAGACGAACCAATCGACCTTGCGGAGTTCCGTGCGGTTGCTGCGGGGCGGGATGACGGCTTCCATGCCCCGCGCCTCGATGGTCTGGACGAGGGCGTCGCTGTCATAGCCCTTGTCGCCGATAAGGGCCTCGGCCCCTTCCGGCGTCAGCTCGTAGGGCGCAATAGCGTACTCGCGTATTGCGCCGCACGAGTTTTAAGCTCGCTCGCCCACGGCCCAGTCAGTGTCCGGCCCATTAGCCCACGTCAGCGAATAAACACCACGTTCGACATAGCGATGAAACGTCGAATGGGGCCACTCTGCGACGCGTTGGACATAGCCATGTTTCACCGGGTTGATGTGGCAATAATCCACGTGCGCTACATAATCCTCTTCATCACGAATTGCGTGTTCCCAAAATCGACGTTGCCATATCCCGCGTTCACCACGTGCGATGCGTACCTTCGAACGCCGTTCCGTTGGTGGTAAGCCTTTGCAGAAACCTTGTTTGATCAACCGCCATCGATTGGTGAAATCGTCATCGCCAGGAGGGAGCGTCCATACAGCGTGCAGGTGATCCGATAAAACCACCCAAGCGTCGATGTGGAACGGCCGTTTGGCCCGAACATGCCGTACTACCGTTCGAAGTAGGTCGATCTGCCTGACAAGCAAGTCATTCGGGTAACGTTCGAGCAGATTAACGGTGAAGAAATAGGTGCCGCCGGGTACGCGATAACGTCGATAGTCGGGCATTGGGATATCCATTTCGAGGCGAGTGTACACGGGAAAAGACTGACCTAAATGTGTCGAAGGCATGCGGCGCAATACGCGTGTACGCTATTGCGCCCTACGCGGGCTGCTGGCTTGTCTATTGCGACCTTCCCGCATCGATGGCGCCAAGCATTCGGCGGCGGTGATCAAGCTCTTGGTGACCCGCTTGCGGCAAGCGTGCTTGAGGTCCGCATCATCGTCCGCGGCGATTCCGGCTTCTGCCGGCAGAGGCTCTTGCGCGGGTGCGAACGGTATGAGGTGGGCTATGTCATCGGCGTGGCGCGCAATACCCGCTTGCACAACGCCGTCGCGGCCTGGGAAGACGAGCTCAAAGTCACCTTCGCTGAAACCGGCCTCAAGCAGCGCAGCATTCATGAATTCCGCTATGCGGCCGATTCGTGGAACCGCGAACGGCGCCTCATCACCCGCCTGGAGTTTGGTGCTCAAGGCCCCAATCCCCGGTTCGTGGTGACCCACCTTGACCTTCCGGCAGATGCCCTCTACGACCACCTCTATTGCCTCCGCGGCGAAGCGGAAAATCGGATCAAGGAAACGCAACTCGACCTCTTCGGCACCCGCGCCAGCTGCCATAACTTTCTCGCCAACGCGCTACGCCTGATGTTTGCCGCCCTCGCTTACACGCTGATGCAGCGCCTGCGCGAGATCGCCCTCGCCGGTACCGATCTGGCGCGGGCGACCGCCGCCACGATTCGGGTGAAACGGCTCAAGATCGGCGCCTCGGTGGTGCGCAATACGCGCCGCATTCGCATCCTCTTAGCCTCGCACCATCCCCTGCGCGAGACCTTTCTCACCGCCGCCCGCGTCCTGGCGACCTGACCCGGCCCGAGTGCTGTCCCCGGCACGCTGATAAACCAGGGGGTAAGGGGAAATTGCGTCTATTGCTCAGAAATCCCCTCGTTTTGCCATATCGCCTCCCTAATCGCACGCCTTTGAGCCCGCCACTCTGCTACTGCAGCCCCCCAAAGGGAGCTGATGAAATATCCGGGCTAAACATCGACTAAACTCACCCCCCATGCCCCGAAGCCGCTACCATATCCTGCAAAATCAATCGCCCCACTTCCTAACGGCAACGATCAACCACTGGCTGCCGCTGTTCACCCGCCCGGAAACGGTGAATATCGTGCTGGATTGCTGGCGGTTCCTGCAGCTGGAATCCGGCTTCCAGCTCTACGGCTACGTCATACTGGAAAATCACCTGCATCTCATCGCCGCTTCGCCCGACTTGAGCCGGGACATGCAGCGCTTCAAATCCTACACGGCCAGGCAAATCGTCGCGTACCTTGAGCAACGCGGATCGGTCAGGATGTTGGAGCTGCTGGCGCTATTCAAGCGACATCACAAAACCGAAAGCACTTATCAGATTTGGGAAGAAGGCAATCACCCGCAACTCATCGAATCGGAAGCGGTCATGCGGCAAAAAATGGACTACATCGACCAGAACCCGGTCAAGCGCGGCTGTGTGGATCAGGCCGAGAGCGTTTTTCACCGCAGCATAGCGGTGTGAATTGGGAACTCGGCACACACCCTGAATGCAGGCACAAATATGGTTGTAGGTCGGCAATCCTTTGCCGACAAAGACGTCGGGAAGGGATTCCCGACCTTGTATTATGAATTCCGTGTGGTTCGGAAGGGGTTGGAGAAGACTCCCGACCGGTCACCACAGGCCTGGAGGGCGCTCCAGGTTTGAGCGACTGGATGCCGTTCCCGCCCTTGGGACACCAAGCCCGTTGCGTAGATCGATGCAGCAGTCGCTCACCCTCATCGAGCGATCGAACAGTATCTTCGGCCCGGCTTGCCGGCAGCCCGCATTCACAAGGTAGATCATTTGAGGTTCATGATGCCCACGTTTTATCTCGGAATTGATGTCGCCAAAGCCAAACTGGACTGCGCGTTACGCCTCCCCAACGGGAAGTTCCGAACCAAAGTCATCGCCAACTCCCAAGACGGGTTCGCCACCCTCGTCACTTGGCTCACCGGCCCAGAGGCACGGAATGTTCACGTGTGTATGGAAGCCACTGGGGTGTATTGGGAAGACGTCGCCCAGTGCTTGGCTACCCAAGGGTTCACTGTCAGCGTCATCAACCCTGCCCAAATCAAAGCCTATGCCGCTTCCCGCTTAACCCGGACCAAAACCGATGCCGTCGATGCGCGCCTCATCGCCGAATTTTGCGCCGAGCGCCATCCGCCTCCCTGGCAGGCGAGAAGCGAAGCCGAAATCGCCTTGCGCGCGCTCGTGTTGCGTCTGGATGCGTTGCAAGCCCTGCGGACCCAGGAAAGTAACCGCCTGGAGGTCGCCCGGGACGCGGTGCGCACCAACATTCAAGAACACCTGAATTGGCTCGATCAGCAGATCAAGAGCCTGATCAAAACCATCAATGAGCACATCGACTCTAACCCCGATCTGAAGGGGAAGCGCGAATTACTCGAGAGCATCCCCGGTATCGGGGAACGCACCATCGCCATTCTGCTCGCCTTCTATGCCGAGCCCAGCCGCTTCGCCAATAGCCGACAAGCCGTCGCCTTCGCCGGGCTCGACCCGCGCCGGCAGGAGTCCGGAACGAGCGTGAAAACCAAGCCGCGGCTGTCCAAGGTCGGCCATGCCTTCTTGCGCAAAGCCCTCTACATGCCGGCTATGGTGATCCTGTATAAGACCGCTTGGGGCCAGCCCTTCAAGAACCGGCTCGCGCTCTCGGGCAAGCCCGCCAAGCTCATCATCGGTGCCATGATGCGCAAGCTCCTCCAGGTCGCTTTCGGCGTCCTCAAGTCCGGAAAACCCTTCGATCCAGCACTCCATGGCACTTGACCCGGATAACAGTATCTACGGCAGCCTGGGTCGCACACCACACCGGAAAATGCTCGAGCATTGGCGCGATTCCAGCGCGGAACCATGCCGGCCAGGAAGGTTTGATCGAAGTGGTGCGGGCGTGGTGAGTTGGTTTTGAAGCTGGAGCTTCGACGGGAGAGTTCCCAAGCGGGAGCTTGGGAACGAGCGAAACTGGAATTCATTCGAAAGCCTGGTCTTCCGATCGATCTCGCGCGCGTTCGTCCTTGATCCACTCTGCAAGTTTGCGTTCCCATTTTTCAGCCCAGTCTGCAACGATTGGGATTGAATAAGACATAAGCCGTTGAATAGCCGTCCGCCGCCTCTCAAGAATATCAGCCAAAGAGCCTGACCAACATGATGGATGTAAGCGTGATTTATAGCAGGACAAAATTGCTTCCTTATCGGGAGCAGCGTCAAGTAGACCAAGGGCGTTTGGTGATATCGCTTCACTTCCTTCTTCATCACCTCCAACAAAGAGCCTGATGACTGAGGCCAATGCCGGAAAACGGTCTGATGCGTCGTCATTTGCCCATCCGATCAATATCTCCAGCGGTACTTCATCAAGCGGGTGCTTCCGACCTGACCGGACGTCTCTCATGAGCCAACGACTAATGCTGTTTCGTGACCCAGCCAAGAGAATTGTGAGAGCCGCGATCGGCTGAACCTGGAAGAGGCTTTTGAGAAGACTGCCGTAATCATAGGCTGAGGCACTGTAGGTCGAAAAAGCCTCGGCAAGTCTCTTGCAAATGGCTTCAGCACATTCAGCAGCCTCCGTGCCTGTTAAACAGGCCTCAACAATATCAGCCAATTTGTGGTCAATCCGCTGCCCTGACTTGGCGAATGGATATTGGAGCAGTAAAGTCCGGCCGCATTGGATCAGATCATCGTCGATGGCAACTCCGTCTTTACGCGTTGAATACAATTTCATGTACAAAATATCTACTGCCACCTCAGATCCATTGGGCAATAGGGAGATCGATGTGAGGAGACGACGAAGGTCGGGCGAGGGAATCGGGTCTGTAGCCCGACCAAGGCTCAAATGTCCGTACGTCCACGCGGGAGCAAGCCCATGCTCGATAGCGGCGAGTAGTCGGTTGATGCCTTTCTCGTCGATATCTGTGGAACATTGTAGGATCGGCAGCCATGGCCCCAATACAGGGTCAAAAACCGCATCGTCAAGAAAAGCAACTATCTTTTCAGGAACCAAACTGGCGGCGCGGGATAAAAAGCCTCTCAATACCTGAATGTTACGGTCATTCTCGGGAGTAGATGCGATGCCAGCAACCAAGGTTTTCCACATTGCGTTGAGGTCCGTTGCGCCATCCGCGAGGCCCATCCCAAAAGCCCAGCGTCTTCCACCATCTTGACCGCTTGAGAGTTCGGGAAGGAGAGCTGATAGCACTCCTGGATCGATTGCAACTGCGCGTCCGATAGCCTCCGTTCGCTCCACGACTCTTTGATATCCCGATCCAATCTCTTCTGCCTGATCATCCTCCTCGCCATCAGCAATATCGAAGGCACTCGTGGGCTTTGAGGACACAAAGGCGCGCGCTTCATCCAACAACTGGCTTGGTCTTAGAATTTCCTCAAGCACTCGCAGACGACGCAGAATGTCATCCGACATCTTGTCAGCATCGAAACGAAGGGTAGCTCTTACGCTTATCCAGCCTTCAGGCCAGAATCCTCGTGCGGTCATTGCGGAGACAACCGTTTCCAAGTCATCGTAAACGTTGCCATTGACCCAAAGCCCTCGGAAATTAGCCGCAAGGATGGAGGAAAGCCGTTCAGCCACAGGACTGTTCGTGGCGATCATATTTAACGCGAAGCCTATCGCCTCATGAAACCAATCTGACACTTCGCCGATAGTTCTCGGCTGCCAGCCAAAATCCCGAGGGCGCGCACCAAACTCGAAGTCGTGAGTGGACGAGAAATGCCATGTTTCCAACATCTCATTAAGTGCAGTAAGCCCGCATTCTTGACTGAGGCTGTCGCCTGAACTCAACAATGTTTCAATTACTTGCAAACGTTGCTGTGCAGACGCATGCGTGCCAGACAAGTGGAGATGGAAAAGTTCTTTGAATAGCCCACTTGTGGCGTTGTAGTTGTATCCGGGGGGTTCGGCCATCGCAAAATTGGCCAACAGCATGCACGCGCGACGGAAGGATGCCGCTTCATAGGCTAGTGATCGCAGCAATGATGCAATCTTGTACCGTTCTCGATTCTCGAGGTCCATTACGAGACTAGCTGTGCTCCCCTGCAGTGATCGTTCAAGTACATCAAGGGCCGCTTCAGGGGCAACCGGCGCAACGTTATGAAACATTGCTAATTCAATCGGCCCCAAAGTACCAATGTCCGCCAGCAGCCCTCCTTCAGATAACCAAGCATTTACGACGTTTTGAGCCGTTTCGCAGTCATGTAAATACCCTAAGCGGCGCGAGAATGATTTCCGTAGCCGGTCGGGGGCACCTTTAATCATTATTTCGGTAATGCGGTCTGGCATTAAGCTGTCAAGTGCATGACGAGCAAGTTTGTTGGCCAACGCATGCGGCAAAACCGCTCTCCATTTACTTCTTTGCTGGAGAAGGTCGCGGTCTTTCAGTTTGCGGATATGGCGATAAAGTTCATCGATCGAGAGTCCCGACAGTTCAGCAAGAATTGGCAACTCTGCATCGCCACCGTCTCCTGTCTCTCCATCGAATGAATAGACGAGGGAACAGGCTTCGGCAGCTCGAAGCAAGCTGGTATCTTCGGGATGACGCTGGTGGAATAGGCGTTTAAACAGATCGAGGTCTGATAGGGCCGCTACGCTTTCGCCGTGCCGTACCGTCCGAGCCAACGCAAGTGCAATCCTGGCATTTCCACCTGATAGACCGGCAATGCGTTGTCGATCCACTTGGGAGATGTGGGGCTCACGTCGCTCAACGAGTTGTTCGATGATGTCGTCCGAAGCCGCTTCGAGCCGGAAGACCTCTGTCCACTCCGGTTCATCGTCGCCTACATCGTATTCCACAGTTAGCAAGCTGACAGAACTATCTCTAACTACACAGGCGGTCGTGAGTGCCCGATGTGCTTTTGGTGGGCAATTGTCCACAATTACGATGGCGCGTTGGCGAGACTGCACCAAACGGGCGATCAAGTCACGTGGGGAGGGGGTAGGGTCATCCGCAAGATCGGTGTAAATCACCTCGGATGGATTGAGGTGATTTACCCCAACTCTCTGGTCAAAAAGTGCCTGGACGAGCCGTGTTTTTCCCACCCCGGATAAGCCAACCAACCGGACTGTTCCAGTCGGGCGCGAGAGGATATCGCGGATACGGCCAATACCTTCCTCGATAGCCACACTGCCTTCTCTAGGTGTACGAGCATCATACAAGCGGCACCTTCTATCCAGAAGGTATTCCGCTTCCGTTGGTTCCATGGGCGCGGACCAGTTCCCGAAGGGTTGCCAACCCTGCAAGGGCTTTCCCAATCGTTCGCGCACCCACGACACAATCCCTGGATACAATCTGACCCAAGATGCAAGGCGGTCCCGGTCATAAAAATCCAGAACCAAGTCGGCGGCATTGCGTATACCGTCAACTGCCTCTCGCATGGCTTTCTTTCGGTTTTGAAGGGCGCGATCCGCCGTCGATCCAGACGAGCTTACGATGACGTATGCACCGGAATTACATGCCAGTTCTTGAATGACCGGGCGAATGCTCCCATTGGGCCGCATTTCTTTCAGTATTTCGGCACGTGGCATATCAGGCACTTTCACCTGAAAACCCGTCTTGGGTCGAGGGATGAAATCGGTCGTTTTGCTGCCCGCTTCCAGCTCGACTCGGACGTCCAATCCACCGTCAGCCGCGTTCTGGTCACCACCCGCCGTAACGCCCGACACGGGAAGTCCGTTTCTCCAAAGTTCTGCCTCGCACAATCGAGCCACCAATTTCCGAAGGTCTGTATCATTAAGATCGGCTATGTCTTTGCCGGTAATGTCGAACATGGCGGTCCTGTGCGATTTAGAGATTGATGATGAGACTAGAAGCGAGAGAAGCATTTAATTCTATACGCTCTTCGGAATGAACATATCTGACGCTTACATCCGTCCGACAGAGCTCAGAGCCTTCGGCGAGCGTCCCACCGATCTTTGTTATAATCCCGCGGTCCAATCCCCTAACGCTTCGATTCCACCACCTTCCCCACCGTTCAATGCCCGAGCACATCCTGTTTCTCACCGGCAAGCTGGCGGAAAAGCAGTTGCGCCGCACTCTCGAGGAGATGGAGCCGGAGTTCGGGTACACCGTGCATCAGCTGGGATTGACGGTGGCGGCGCTGATGACGGCGGACATGATTCGGCGGCGGCTCAAGGACACGTTCGGGGCCGACCGGGTGCTGGTGCCGGGACGCTGCCGGGGCGATCTGGAAACCTTGTCCAAGGACATGGGCATCGCGATCGAACGCGGGCCGGAAGAATTGCACGATCTGCCGGAGTTTTTCGGCAAGAAGAAGAAAAAGCCGGACATTACACGCTATGAACTCCGCATCTTCGCGGAAATCGTCGATGCGCCTCGGATGGACATCGACGGCATTCTCCGTCAGGCCAGGGGCTACCGGAAAGACGGCGCCGACGTGATCGATGTCGGCTGTTTGCCGGAGACGCCGTTTCCGCATCTGGAGGAAGCGGTCGGCGCGCTCAAGGCCGAGGGTTTTCAGGTCAGCGTCGATTCGCTGGAAAACGACGATCTGCTGCGGGGCGGCACGGCGGGCGCCGACTATCTGCTCAGCCTGCATGAAGAAACGCTGTGGATCGCCGATCAGGTGCCCTCGACCCCGATTCTGATTCCCGCCAAGCACGGCGACCTGGATTCACTGGATCGAGCCGTTCAAGCCATGCGGGCCAAGGGCCGGGCCTTTATCGTCGATCCGATCCTGGACCCGATCCATTTCGGATTCACCGAGTCGCTGGTCCGCTACCACGAGGTCCGGAGGCGCCACCCGGATGTCGAGATCATGATGGGGGTCGGCAATCTGACCGAGCTCACCCATGCCGACACCGCCGGCATCAATGCGACCCTATTGGGAATCTGCTCGGAGCTGCACATCAAACAGATTCTCGCCACCCAAGTCAGCAAGCACGCCCGCAAGGCGGTGCGCGAAGCCGATCTGGCGCGCCGCATCCTGTTCGCCGCCCGCGAACTGAACACCCTGCCCAAGCATATCGATGACCGGCTGATGGCCCTGCACGAGCGCGCGCCGTTTCCGCTCAGCCGCGATGAAATCGACGAAATCTACCGCCGGATCAAGGATCCGAGCTACCGCATTCAAATCAGCCCGGAGGGCATGCACATCTTCAATCGCGACGGTTTTCACACCGCAACCGATCCCTTCGAACTTTATCCGAAGCTGGGCGTGGAGACCGACGGCGGCCATGCCTTTTACCTGGGGGTCGAGCTGGCGCGGGCGCAAATCGCCTGGCAGCTCGGCAAGCGTTACTCGCAGGACGAGCCTTTGCAGTGGGGCTGCCACGTGGAAGCGGCGGGGCCGACGATCGATCCTCATGCCTACAAACCGGCGGGGTCGACTTTGCAGAAGGCGCCGGGCGTTCATGACGATTCACGCTCCGCAGTGGTAGAGAGCCGTCGCTCAAAAAACGATCACCCTAACCCTCTCCAATCGCAAACGGTCGTCCCGGGAGCACCAGGACGATCCTTCCCAGAGGGAGAGGGAAAAGAGGTGCCGCCCGGCGGCGCTTCCGACACGAAAGACGAAGAATGATTCGCGAAACCATCATCACGAGCTGTTCGCCGCAAGGCGTTGCGCACATCGCGCCCATGGGTGTGCACGTATTGGACGATGAACTGCTCATCATGCCGTTCCGTCCGTCCACCACCCTGGATAACGTTCTGGCCACCCGCACGGCCGTCATCAATTACACCGATGACGTGCGCATCTTCGCCGGCTGCCTGACCGGCAGGCGCGATTGGCCCCTGCTTCCGGCGGAACGCATTCCCGGCCGGCGGCTGGCCGGAGCCCTCGCCCATGCCGAACTGGAGCTGCTGCGCTGGGAGGAGGACGAACTGCGGCCGAAGCTTTACTGCCGCGTGGTTCACGACGTCAATCATGCCCCGTTCCGCGGCTTCAACCGGGCTCAATACGCGGTACTGGAAGCGGCGATCCTGGTCAGCCGTTTGCACATGCTGCCGTGGGACAAGATCGAATCCGAACTCGCCTATCTCCGCATCGGCCTGGACAAGACGGCGGGCCCCGCCGAACGCGAGGCCTGGGGCTGGCTGATGGACGCGGTCGAAGCATTCAGGCGTTCGAACCCCAACCAGGCGGTTCGCACATGACCGGCATGCTCGCGAGCGTCGCCACCCTTGCCGAAGCCCGGCTGGTCGAGGAAAGCGGCGTGGACATCATCGATTTGAAAAATCCCGCCGAAGGCGCCCTGGGTGCCCTGCCCCTCGCCGAGGTCGTCCGCATCGTCGGTCAATTGAAAGATCGACCGGTCAGCGCCACCGTGGGCGACCTGCCGATGCAGCCCGAAATCGTCCTGCCCGCCGCGGAAGCGATGGCGGCAACCGGCGTCGACTACGTGAAAATCGGTTTTTTCCCGGGCGGCGACCGGGCCGGCGTCATTCGCGGCTTATCCGCCCTCGCCCGCCGCGGCGTCCGTCTCGTTGCCGTCCTGTTCGGCGACGATGCGCCCGAACTCGGCTGCATCGAAGAGCTTGCAGCGGCCGGTTTCGCCGGCGCCATGCTGGATACCCGGGACAAGAAGAAAGGTTCGCTGCGGCAAGCCTGCCCGGACGATTTTCTTCGGGCGTTCGTGGCCGAAACCCGAGCCCACGGTTTGCTATGCGGCTTGGCGGGATCGCTGCGCGCGGCGGACGTCGCGCCGCTGCTGGCCTTGCAACCCGATTACCTGGGTTTCCGGGGCGCTCTGTGCGGCGGGAACCGTACCGATGCCCTGGACCCCGAGGCCGTGCTCAACATCTCGAGACGGGTCCGCGGCCGGGCCTCGCCAGGGACCGTCGCCTGAAATCCGGAAACCCATGCTTTACGAATTGCTCCGCCCCCTGCTGTTTCGGCTAGACCCCGAAACCGCCCATCATCTCAGCCTGGCTGCGCTCCAGGGCTTGAGCCGGCTGGGACCGCTCAATCCGCTTCAGCGGCCGGCCGGCGCCAATCCGCGCAGGGTAATGGGCCTCGACTTTCCGAATCCGGTGGGTTTGGCGGCCGGGCTCGACAAGAACGGCGAATGCATAGACGGCCTGGCCGCGCTGGGTTTCGGCTTCATCGAGGTCGGCACGGTAACCCCCCGCCCGCAGCCGGGCAATCCGAGGCCGCGTTTGTTCCGGCTGCCCGGAGCCGAAGCGCTGATCAATCGCATGGGCTTCAATAATAAAGGCGTGGACTACCTGGTCGAACAGGTCAAAAAAGCGCGCTACCGGGGCATCCTGGGCATCAACATCGGCAAGAACCGCGATACCCCGCTGGACCGGGCGCTGGACGACTATCGGATCGGGCTGCGCAAGGTTTATCCCCATGCGAGCTATGTCACGGTCAATATTTCCTCCCCCAATACGCCGGGCCTCCGGGACCTCCAGGCCGGCGAGAACCTGGAACATCTCCTGTCCGGCCTCCGGCAGGAACGGGAAGAACTGGAACAAAGCCATGGCCGGCGCGTGCCGCTGGCGGTCAAGATCGCGCCCGATCTGGAACCCGGCCAGCTCGACCATCTCGCGGAAGCCCTGGTCGATCACGGCATCGATGCCGTGATCGCCACCAACACCACCGCCTCCCGCCAGGGCGTGGAAGGACTTCCCCACGGCAACGAGGCCGGAGGACTCAGCGGCCGCCCCTTGCTGGCAAGATCGACCGATATCGTGGCGCAGCTCTCCGATGCCTTGCACGGGGCCGTTCCCATCATCGGCTGCGGCGGCATTGCCGGCGCCGACGACGCGCACCGCAAATTCGCGGCGGGTGCGGCCTTGATTCAAATTTACACCGGCTTCATCTACCGCGGTCCGGCCCTGATCCGGGAGATCGTCGAAACCGCCTAGAAAACGACGCCTGGCCTCCCTCAAACGGCTCGAAAATTTCTGACTACACTTGTGAGTCAGGTCACATAAGTAGAACAAAGCCGGGGTTCGAGCCATGCTGAAATCTTTCGTGGAGCAACTGAGTTTGTCGCGCCAGATGTATCTGGCCATGGGCGTGGGCATCGTCGGCGTCGCCTCGGTGGCTTTCATGGGCATCAAGACTGCGGGCGAGAATGACGGCATCACCGGCGTCATCGTCACGGCGTTCTCGGCATCGCTCGCGATGCTGGCATTCGCGGCCTACCTCGGACGCCTCTCGGCGAAACGCGCCGAAAAGCTGGTCGACGCGCTGACCGCGATGGCGGCCGGCGACTTCACCCGGAACATTTCGCTGGAAGGCAAGGACGAATTTTCCTGGATGGCCTGGAAATGCGGCACGGTGGTCAAGAATCTGGCCGGCATGGTGCGGGATATCGCCAAGGATGCCGAACAGGTCGCGGCAGCGGCGGAAGAATTGTCGACGATCACCGAACAGAGCCGGCAGCGCGTCTTCAATCAGAACCAGCAGACCGAGCAGGTCGCTTCGGCCATGACGGAAATGTCGGCGACTGTTCACGAGGTCGCCCGGAACGCATCGCATGCCGCCGGGGCTGCTCAGGACGCGACCGCGCAGGCCCAAAACGGCACTTCGGTCGTCAGACACACGATCGAGAGCATCAACGGCCTGGCCGTGGAAGTGGAAAAAACCTCCGAGGCCATCAACAAACTGAAAGAGGACAGCGTGGCCATAGGCGCCGTTCTGGACGTGATCCGGGGCATCGCCGAACAAACCAATCTGCTGGCGCTGAACGCCGCCATCGAAGCGGCCCGGGCCGGGGAACAGGGCCGCGGCTTCGCGGTGGTGGCGGACGAGGTACGCACCCTGGCCAGCCGCACCCAGCAATCGACCCGGGAAATCCAGGGGATGATCGAGCGCCTCCAGACCGGGGCGAACCAGGCGGTGTCGGCGATGCTGCAAGGCAAAAGCGCGGCCAGGAACAGCGTCGATCAGGCGATGAACGCCGGCCAGTCGCTGGAAACCATCAATCGCTTCATCGACACCATCAAGGACATGAACACCCAGATCGCGGCGGCCGCCGAGGAGCAAAGCATCACCGCCGAGGAAATCAACCGCAATATCGTCACCATCAGCAGCATTTCCCACGAAACCGCCCAAGGCTCCGAACAGACCGCGGCCGCCAGCGAGGAATTGGCCCGGCTGGCTTCGCATCTTCAGGAACAGGTCGGCCGCTTCAAGATCCGCTAGAGCATTTTCATATTTACCCTGCGGGAGCTCGCGAGTAGGTCGGAAATCTCTTGCCGACGCAGAGCCCCGGCCAAGCGCTTTCGTCGGCAAGGGATTGCCGACCTACGACCGTGCCACCTTGTCGGTCGGGAATCCTTTCCCGACGTCACGGCCCGGCCAAGCGCTTTCGTCGGCAAAGGATTGCCGACCTACGACTGTGCCGCAGTAGGTCGCAAATCCCTTCGCAACATTACGCCGCTCGGCCCGCGGCTTGCGGCCTTTTCAAGTCCGTCAACAGAGGAAAACAGGTTCATTCGATACCGCATCCGTACATCTCCCTGAATCACGAATGGCGATTTTTTTGCGATAATCTCCATACGCTTCGTGCCACTAACATTCCAAGCCTGCCGATGAAACCCAAGACTCCGCCTCCGAAATCCCTATCGGAACTGAAAGCCGCTGCCCAGAACGCACTACAGAGCGGGTATTTCAAGGATGCGATCGGGACGCTGAAAGACTTGTTGAAACGGGAGCGGCGCCCCGAGGCGGAGGCACAACTGGCCGAAGCCTACCTGGGACGCGCGCGCGAGGTGGCCGGAAAAGGCATGTTCCAGGAGGCGGCGATACTGTGGGAGAACCATGCCGGCCTTCGCCCCGGCACGCCCCTATCCGGGGAGTACCTGACATGGCTGCTTAAAGCCGGTACGATGAAAAAGCTCGGCCAGGCACTCGGGACGCTCTCCGAGGAGTTTCTCCGCTCGCCGCTGGGACGGCGTCTGGTCGAGGCCGCGGCATTGCTGGCCCTGGAAAACGATAAGCTGGTCGATGCCCTACCCGGTGAACACGCCATCGTGCGGCAGCGGCCGCTGCTCCGAAAAGCCCTTGCGGCTTATGCGGAGCGCCGGGACGCCGAAGCGGAGGAATGCCTGCAGCAGATCTCGTCGCGCTCGCCGTACCGGAATCTGCGTACATTGCTCAAAGGCCTCCTCGTGGCGGAACGCAATCCCGCCGAAGCGTCGGAACTCCTCGGTCGCGTCGATACCGATTCGGCCTGTGGCGATCTCGCCGCGGCCTTGCGTGAACAACTCGGAGGGGCCGTGCCGGACGCCGACGGCTATTTCAAGCTTCCGCCGAAGCTCCGTGCGGTCGTCGATAGCCTGAAAGGCTACGGCAAGAAGGAACTCGCGCTGTTGCAAGACATCCAGAAAGCCGCCCAGGCCAAGGGCATGCGGCCGCTTATCGAGGCCGTTCTGCGCCACCGCAGCGAACTGGGCGAGTGGGCAAGCCGCCGCTTCTGCCTCGCGGCCCTCGTGTATGCGCCGGAAGCCATCCCGCTCTACGAGCGGGCTTTCGGCAAGCTTACCCCGCTCGAGCAATACCGCATCAAGGCGCTCCATTCCGAGGAGATACGCGATTTTCCGCTGGCGAGCCGGTATTGGCAGGAATATACCATTCTCTTGAAGAATGCCCCGGCAGGCCGCAACGAACCGCTCACCCAGGCCCTGATTTTCCGCCATGTCGCCCATCTCGCCGAGAAGGAACTCCCCGAACTGTCCATCGAGTGTCTGGAGAAAAGCCTGGAACTGGACCCGGACGACAAGCCGTCCTACCTGAGGCTGATCGGACTGTTGGAGCAGTTCGACGACGCCAAGGCCGCCCTGTCCTGGCTGGACCGTGCCGTGAAACGCTATCCGCGGGACCCGGAGGTTCTGCTTCCGGCGATGCGGGCGGCCCAGCGCCGCAAGGCGTTCAAGAAAGTCGCGAACTATGCCAAGACCCTCCTGGAAATCGACCCCATCAACAGCGATGCCCGCCGTCTTCTGCTGGAGGCTCATCTGGGCCACGCCCGCAAACAGATGAAATCAAAACGCCCCGACCTCGCGGAGCAGGAATTGGCCGCGGCGCGCAAGCTCGATCTCCAGCGCCGTAGCGCGGCCCTGCTCTGGCTCGAGGGGCTATTGGCCTACTGGCAGGCCGATAACGAACTGTGCCGGAGCCTGTGGCGGGAAGCGTGGACCGCCGCCGGCGGCGGTGCGGCGGCCTGGTTTCAGTGGGCCATGGAAGTTATGGGGGCGGGACTGCCTTTGAAAGGCCCCGGCCGCCTGGTCGAAGATCTGGACAAGAACCACCTGGCCGGCAAGTCGGAACTCATGGCCTTGATCAAGTTGCTTGGCCAATACCAGAGCGAAGGCCGGCAGAACGCCTCGCTGGCTCTAAAGAAGCTGGTGCCGATGCTGAAGCGTAGCCTCAAGCAGGCGGACCTGTCCGAGGAGGATTTCTTCGGTCTCTGCCAGGGCTTCGCCGGTGCCGGCCAGTACGAACTGCTGACCGAATGCGCAAAGCAGGGGGGAAGGCGGTACCGCTATGCACCGGCGTTCGTCTATTTCCAAGTTTATGCGAACTGCCGGGGCGATGCGGGCATGCTGATGCCGGTCGACCAGTTCCGGCTCCAGATGAACCTGGATGAGGCGCACCACGCGGGCGACCGCCGCTCCGCGGCCTTGATCGATCAGTTCCTGCGCAAGCACGAGGAATCCCTACAGCCCGATTTCCATGATGTGTTTCCGGACGGATTTCCGGGGCTGGACAATCTCGACGAAGAGGCCGCGGAGGAGCTCGCGGAACGGATGGAGGAAATCGACCGGCTTTCCCCCGAAGAAAGGGCGAAGGAGCTGTTCGGTGAATTCTCGCCCGAACAGCTCAAGAACTTGTCGGAACAGGATGCGATGGGCCTGATTCTCAAGAAACTGTTCGGGGGCCTGAATGTGGACCTGGACCTGGGCAAGATCCTGGACGGACTGCCCCTGCCCGGCGCCGGTCGCGGCAAGAAACCCAAGAAAAAATCCTAGGAGAACTCATGAAAACCCCTTACGAAGTCCTGGAAGTCGAGGAAGACGCCGGCGACGAGGCGATCAAGAAGGCATATCTGCGCAAGGTCCGGGAATTCCCGCCGGAGCAGAATGCCGAAGCGTTCCGGCGCATCCGCGCGGCTTACGAGCACATCGAGACCGACAAGAAGCGCCGCGAATACCGGCTGTTCCATAGGGAAAAACCCGAAATTTCCGTCCTGTTGCGCCAGGCGCTGAAACCGGGCCGCCCCGGCAGGCCGGATGCCGGCACCCTGATCGGGGCGCTCACCGACGGCCTGGCGGAACACCTGTCCGGGACGGGTACCGATTCGTGATGGATGAGACCGACAAAACCCGTCTACTGGAAGAATTCCGGCAGTACCTGGATGCGACTACGGTAGTCGAGGAAGAGACCGGGCAGACCGACCTGTTCTCCCTGTTCGGCGAGCTGGCGGCGCTCCGGACCGAGGTCCGGACCGAATCCCGCCAGTTCCGCACCGCCCTCGACACCATCGGCGAGGCGCACGAATGGCTCCGGAACAGCCAGGAGAATCTGAGCCGGACCGTGGAGCGATTTCAGGGCGAATTTTCCACTCTCCGCCGCGACACCCTGCGTCCCGCGCTGCTGGATCTTCTCGATCTGCACGACCGGCTCTCCGCCGGCCTCGATGCCTTGCGCAACTACCGTCCGGTCAAGGGCTGGTTTCGCATCAAGTCACGCCGGGAAGACCGTCGCTTCATCGAGAGCATACGCGAAGGACAAGGCATGAGCCTCAGGCGGCTGGAGGAAATCCTGGCGCGCCACGAAATCCGGCCGATCGAAGTCATGGGTCTGCCGGTCGACCCCCACAGCATGAAAGTGCTGGAACTGGACCGGCAGCCGAAACTGGAAAATGGTGTCGTCACGGCAGAACTTCGCAAGGGATTTCTGTGGGGCGACGAAGTCTTACGTTTAGCGGAAGTCAGGGCCAACAAATTATGAACGACATCATCATCGGTATCGATCTCGGTACGACCAACTCGGAAGTGGCCATACTGGAGAAAGGCAAGGTTACCGTCATCCCCGATCGGGAAGGGCGCAAGATCCTGCCGTCCTTCGTCGGCATCGGCGAGCACGGCGACGTCCTGGTGGGCGAACCGGCCCGCAATCAATACATCCTCTACCCGGAGCGCACGGTCAAGTCGATCAAGCGCCACATGGGCGAGGATCTCAAGGTGGAGCTCGCGGACCACCACTTCAGCCCGCAGGAAATCTCCGCCATCATCCTCAAGCGGCTCAAGTCCGTCGCCGAGGACTACCTCGGGCGCAGCGTGCAAAAGGCGGTGATCACCGTCCCCGCCTATTTTTCCGACGCCCAGCGCCAGGCTACCCGGGAAGCCGGGGAAATCGCCGGTCTCGAGGTCGTGCGTATCATCAATGAACCGACCGCGGCGGCACTGGCTTACGAGGCCAAAACCAACACCCGCAAGCGCATTCTGGTATACGACCTGGGCGGAGGCACCTTCGACGTGTCGGTGGTGAGCATCGAGGACGAGGTGGTGGAAGTCTTGGCCAGCCACGGCAATAACCGGCTGGGCGGGGATGATTTCGACGCCCGCATCGTCGATCATCTGGTCGAGCACATCAAGCGTGAGCACGATTTCGACATCACCGAGTCGCGGCAGATCATGGCGCGTATCAACCGGGTCGCCGAAAGCGCCAAGTGCAGCCTGTCCGACCAGCCGTTCGTGCGCATCGAGGAAGAATATCTGTTCGAGAAGGAAGGGACGCCCATGCATTTGTCGCTGGAACTGTCCCGCTACGAGTACGAGCAGATGATCGCCGGCTATATCGACGAAACCCTGGAAGCGGTGCATATCGCCCTGCGCGGCGCCAACCTGACCGCCTCAGACATCGACGAAATCCTGCTGGTGGGCGGCAGCACCCGCACACCCGTCGTCAGCGAGCGGCTGTTCGCCGAGTTCCGCAAGGAACCGCACCGGAACATCGATCCCGATCTTTGCGTCGCCACGGGCGCGGCCATCCAGGCCGGAATGATCGCGGGAGAATCGGTAGCCTCGGTATTGGTCGACATCACCCCCTACACCTACGGCACCTCCGCCATAGGCGAACTCGACGGCGAATTCTACCCCTACGTCTATGTGCCCATTATCCGCAAGAACACCCCGCTGCCGGTCAGCAAGACCGAAGCCTTTTTCACCAGCTACGACGGCCAGCAGGAGGTGGATGTCCGGATCTACCAGGGCGAAAATGTGGATGCCCTGAACAACATCGAGATCGGCGAATTCAGGATCAAGGGTCTGCGCAACGTGCCCGCGGGCAATACCATCACGGTGAGCCTCGATCTCGATCTGAACGGCATCCTGCACGTTTCGGCGCGGGAGAAGGACACCGGTCTTTCCAAATCCATCACCATCAATAATGCCATCGCCCGGTTCCAGGACGAAGAAATGGGCGAAGCCAAAGCCCGCATCGACGCCCTGTTCGGGAAGGCGGTAGGCGCCGTCGCCGCATTGGGGCAGAGCGAGGTCAAGGAACAGCAGCACACCGAAGTCACCGCCCGGGCACTGGTGGAGAAAGCGGAACGCCTGCTGGACAAGGCGTCCGAGGAAGACCGCGAGGACATGATCGACCTCATCGAAGAGATCAGGGACGGTATCGCCAAGGGCGATTTTCAGGCAGTGGAAGCGGCCGTGGAGCGTCTCGCCGACATTCTCTATTATCTCGAATCCTGATGGAGCGCTGTCCCACCTGTCAGGCCCGGCTGCGGGAGGACCCGGTGTGCGCCCGCTGCCGGACCGATCTGAGTCTCCCGCTAGCCGCCGAGGCACAGGCGTGCGCGAAGCTGCGCCAGGCGGTCGCCCGGCTCGGCGAGGGCGACGCCGCCCTAGCTCGGCAAGCGCTGGAACAATCCCTGCACCTCAAACGCTCGCTCCTGGCCCAACTGCTGCAGGGATTTTTGGAAACCCGCGGATTCGAAAGAGCGCCCCCCCCGTACGCGAGCCCCGAAAGAGCATCGCAAGAGCCTTCGTAGGTCGGCAATCCCTTGCCGACGCAGGCGCTCAACTCGGCCGCGGCGTCGGGAAAGGATTCCCGACCTCGCGAGTGCCCGTACGGTAGATATGAAAAGGAATTCATTTTCGTAGGGTGGGCTACGCGGAGCCTGTCGAAGGGCCTGTCCTGAGCGCCGTCGAAGGGCTTACCCGCCATCGATGGGTTTCGCTTCGCTCTACCCATCCGATCAATGTTCACTCGAATGCCGAAGGGAATAAGACCCGAGCGAGCATCGCGCGAGCCGAACCGGATAAGCCTTGTCGAGGAACGAAACTCGGCGTCTTTCCGGGCTTTTGCCCGCCGCGCGCTTTCGGCAAAGACCGGGCCGGCGATTTGAAATCCGCCGCAGTCTCACCGAATCGATAAACTTGCATTCCGGCTTGAAATCATACTGGTAGAAATCCGCTCGGGATTGTTACCATGATTGATGGTACAGCTTGCTGTTACGAATCCTCGCAATACGCGCCGTTTGAGTGAAACCAGGAACATCGGAGGAGGCCTTGTATCCGCGAGGGCATGGCGAACCAACATCGAGGAAAACATCATGAACATTCAAGACGAATTGGAAAAATTTCGGGACGGCTTGATTCAGCAGCGGGATGAATTGCGAGTGCAGATCAACCTGGCGAAACTCGAAGCCCAGGAAGAATGGCAGAAAACGGAAGAAAAATTGGAGGAATTCAAAAGCAGACTCGCCGGAGTCGCCGACGAAGCCAAAGACGCATCGGAAGATGTCTTGACCAGCGTGAAAATGCTCGGTGAAGAAATCAAGAGCGCCTACGAACGGATCAAGAGCCGCCTGTAATCCCCCCTCTGTTGCGCCATCCCGCCGATGACTCCGTAGGCGGGATGTGCGTCCCGCTCAGCAACAGCGCTTGACGCCGCTCCACCGCCGCCGCAGTTCGGCATCGAAGAACTCCTTGCGGTTCAAGGGCGTCCCGCCCTCACCCGCGTGGTGAGTCCGCCAATGCGCCAGATACTTTTCGTAGGCATCGTCGCCGCTCATTTCCCGTAGCAGATACCATAGCGTCTTGACTGTTTTCAGCATTCTATAATCCAGTAATAAGCTTCACTTCCAAGGTCGAAACCAGCCCAGGAGCCCGGCGTGATCAATTACAATCCCAAATCATGGTGGGGTCTCATCTTCAAATTCCATAAGAGCGATACCTTCAGAAGGCTGTTGCCGGCCATGGTTTCGGTGGCCTCGTTCAGCGCCGCAGTCGCCTTCATCGATCACGACCTGCTGCCGGACGAACTCAAGGGCACCAATCTCGTCCACTCCCTTCTGGGCTTCGTCATCTCGCTGCTCCTGGTGTTTCGCACCAACACCGCTTACGAACGCTGGTGGGAAGGCCGGCGGCAGTGGGGCGCCCTGGTCAACACGACCCGCAGTCTGGCACTGAAATGCAACGCCTTTCTCCGACCGGACCATTCATCCAGACCGATCATCGCCAAGCATCTCGCCGCGTATGCCGCGGTACTCCACGAGCATCTTCGCGATGGCTCACCGCAGCCGGGCGGCACGCACAGACCGAATTTTATCGCCGCCAGCCTGTGGAGAGAAATCGACCGCCTGCACCGGGAAGGGCATCTCGCCGCGGTACATTCTCTTAACCTGAACCACGAGCTTACCTCGCTGACCGAGATCTGCGGCGCCTGCGAACGCATCAAAAAGACGCCGATTCCCTATTCCTACAGCCTGTTCATCAAGAAATTCATCTTCGTCTATATCGTCACCATGCCGTTCTGCTTCGCGCACGAATTCGGCTACTGGACCGTTTTGTTCACCACCTTCGTATTCTTCGTCCTGGCCAGCCTCGAACTGATCGCGGAGGAAATCGAGGATCCCTTCGGCGACGCTGCCAATGACCTTCCCACCGAAGATCTCGCAACAATGATCGCCGCGAATGTCGGCGACATCTTGCTGAAAAAGTGGCCAAGCGCCGGCGCGGACGCCTCGAATGACAGCGTCCGGAGATCCCGGGCTTCGGCGCGCTGATAGTTTCACGGAGAGTCTGAATGGCCACTTGCACCAGGGCGAAAGCCGAACCCTCGTTGCCCCATCCCGGCATCCCAACCAAAAAGTAACCCAAAATTTACTTTTTTCGAACCGCGTCCGCACAATTCTCGGCTAGCCTTAAGCGTTACCTAACAAGAACGATCCACGCAGGACGCCACTTCCTATCCTCGGCTGCAGCGCATCGGGGACGCCGGGCCTCCTTCCCGGTGGACTGAAATCCCAACTGTAGCGAACTCGCCCGAAACATCGGCTCAGGACCAAACAGCGCCCATGACATACATCCAAGGAACACGACTGATCAAGGTTTATTCCCCGCTCGGCCCGGACGTTTTGCTGTTTCACGACATGACCGGCCGGGAACGCCTGGGCGGCCTGTTCAGCTATGAACTGGATCTCCTCAGCACCGCCGGCAGCCTCAACCCGGACCAGCTCCTCGGCGACCGCCTGGATGTCGCCCTGACCCTCCCCGACGACAGCGTCCGCTATTTCAACGGCGTCGTCTGCCGCTTCGCCCAGCTCGGCGCCACCGAGGACGAACGGCGCACCCTGGTCCATTACCGGGTCACCTTGAGACCCTGGCTCTGGCTGCTCACCCGCACCGCGAACTGCCGCATCTTCCAAAAGAAAACCGCCCCCGACATCATCGTCAAGGTGTTTCGCGACCACGGCTTCACCGATTTCGAAGCGCGCCTCACCCGCACCTATCCGCTGCGGGACTACTGCGTCCAATACCGCGAATCCGACTTCAACTTCGTCAGCCGGCTCATGGAAGAAGAAGGCCTCTACTATTTCTTCGAGCACACCCGGGGCAAGCACACCCTGATCCTGGCCGATGCCGCCGCCGCCCACCCGAAGATGCCCGGCTACGAATCCATCCCCTACTTCGAACCGAACAACAGCGTCCGGCGCGAGCGCGATCACCTGTACGCCTGGTCGTTCGCCCGTGCAATCCAGCCGGGCCGGTACGTCCTCACCGATGATCCTGGAAACGGCAGTTGGACGTGCTCGAGTGTGCGGCGGGCGGGTCGGCTGGCAAGGCGCGACGCCGCCGCGGGGTAATCTCCCGCAAGAAGGAGCAACGCCGCCAGGTGGCCCGCCCGCCGTGCAATCGGGTACGTAGCGGCTTCACCCAAGCAGTGACCTCGCTAGAAGGGACGGTGCTCGTAATCCATGCGGCGTTTCTACGCCATCTAAGCGGTCAACTGCCGTTTCCAGGATGATGACTTCACCAAGCCCCGGGCGGACCTCAAGGTCAAGCACCGGCAGCCGCGCCCTCATGCCCAGGCCGAATGGGAAGTGTTCGACTACCCGGGCCGCTATGCCCAGCCCGAGCACGGCGAGCATTACGCCCGCACCCGTCTCGAAGCCTTCCACGCCCGGCACGAACAGGCCCGGGCCGAGGGCAATGCCCGCGGCCTGAGCTGCGGCGCGCTGTTCAACCTGACCGATTACCCCCGCGCCGATCAGAACCGCGAATACCTGATCGTCGCCGCCACCTATCGGCTGCAAAGCGATGCGTACCTGTCGGGCGGTTCCGTCCTCGAAGGGGACGCATTCCACTGCACCCTGACCGCCCTCGACAGCCGCCAGCCCTACCGGCCGCCGCGCAAGACCCGGAAGCCTTTCGTCCAGGGGCCGCAGACCGCGGTGGTGGTGGGCCCCCCGGGCGAGGAGATCTACACCGACCGCCATGGCCGGGTGAAGGTCCAGTTCCACTGGGACCGGGAAGGGCAGCGGAACGAGAACAGCTCGTGCTGGCTCCGGGTATCGCAGCCCTGGGCGGGCCAGGGCTGGGGCACGGTAGCGATCCCCCGGATCGGCCAGGAAGTCATCGTCGATTTCCTGGAAGGCGACCCCGACCAGCCCCTCATCACCGGGCGGGTGTACAACGCCCAGCAGCGGCTGCCGTATCCCTTGCCGGCCGCGGCCCACATGATGGGCTTCAAGAGCAACTCCACGCCGGGCGGCAACGGTTATTGCGAGATGGTGATCCACGACCGGGCCGGCGAGGAGAAGATCGTCCTCCATTCGCAGAAGGACATGAGCACCACGGTGCGCAACAACGACACCCAGCACGTGATGGCGGACCGGACCATCCAGGTCGACGGCCATCACACCGAGACCATCCGCAAGGACCTGCAGCTGATCGTCACCGAGGGCAACCAGAGCAACGTGGTCCAGTCCGGGCATCTCTATCTCGAGGCGGCGGAGAGCATTACCCTGAAAGTGGGGAACAGCACCTTGCAGATGGACAAGGACGGCCATATTTCGGTGAACGGCGTGTATGTCCGGATCGTCGGCTCCGACCGGGTTGACCTCAACGTGGACGAGGCTGCCGGCACGGGGAGCGATCTATTGGGAGTGCTTGGCGGCGAGGCCGCGAGCATCGCGGAAAACCTGAGTGAACAGCTGCGATCGCTGGTCAACGATCCCGTTCAGCACCTCGCGAACAACCTCGACCGGCAGTTCGAAGTCCTGGACCGGGTGGCGAAAGGCGATCGGGAGGCAACCGATGAGCTGATCTCGGCCATGCTGCCGGCCGGAGGATTGGCCGGAACGGTGAAGAATGTTACAAAAAATGCAATTAGTATTGGCGAAAGCCAGCTCGGGAAAAAGCTTGGGAAGCACGTTAGAGATTTTGGTGGCAACCCTGCGAATGCAGCTGATCGGCAGCGAGTGATCGATCGTATCAGTGACATAGCGAATAACCCAGATAGAGTAGTCCCTGGTACTTTTAGAGGGCAAGGCGCTAATGGCGACAGAGGGCCTGTCAACTTTATGATCCAAGGGCGTGACGTTTTGGTGGCAACACCTGAGGGAAAATTCGTTACGATTCTGAAAGACGGCATAAACAAGTAAGCGTCCGCTGGAGGACAGTCTTTTCCTGATGCCGCCGAACAGTTAACCGTCAGGACCTTATACGTTGGCTGGTTTCCAGTTGTGGGGTAGCAGGCTGTCGATCTCCCTCTGCTTGGTGGTGGGTAAACGGGTCAGGACGTCTTTCAGGTAGGCCTCTGGGTTGAGGTCGAGTTCCTTGCAGGTTTGGATGAGGCTGAACACCGTGGCGGCGACCTGGCCGCCCTTGGGCGAGCCGAGGAACAGCCAGTTCTTGCGGCCGATGGTGAGGGGGCGGATCGCCCGCTCACTGCGGTTGTTGTCGATCTCCAGGCGACCGTCTTCGGTATAGCGCTCCAGCGCCGGCCAGTTCTTGAGGGCATAGCCGATGGCCTGGGCAGTGGGGGTCTTGGGCGCCAGCTGGCGCAGCCGGTCTTCGAGCCAGGCCTTGAACTCGGCCAGGATCGGCCGCGCCTGTTCCTGCCGTAGCTTTCGGGTGCCTTCGGCGTCGAGTTGCTGTTCCTTGGCCTCCCGTTCGATGGCGTAGAGCCGGCCGATGTACTCCAAGGCCTCATGGGCGCTGATGCGCTTGCCGTTCTCGGTCTGTCGGGCAATCTCGAAGAACTTGCGGCGCGCATGCGCCCAGCACGCCACTTCCAGGACCTTGCCTGCGGCGAAGATCTGGTCGTAACCGGCATAGGCGTCCGCCTGCAGGTAGCCGCTGTAGCCTTCCAGTTTGGCCTTGGGATGCTTGCCCGCCCGGGTTTCGGTGTGGTCATAGACGACGATGGGCGGCGAGTGGCCGGCGTATACCCAAAACCGGGTTTCCCGCGTCTTGCCGCGGTCCTGCACCGCCACAGTGGTGTCGTCCGAGAAGATCACCGGCTGTTGCTTGAGCAACGCCAGCATCCGCTCGACCAAGGGCTGCAGCTGCCAGCCGCTCTGGATGACCCAGTCGCACAACGTGGTGCGGGCAATGGGGACACCCTGGTGGGCAAAGATTTGCTCGATGCGGTACAGCGGCAGGTGATAGCCGTATTTGGCCATCAGCAGATGTGCCAGAAGACCCGGCAGAGGGATGCCCTGCTCGATGATTTGCGGCGGGGCCGGTACCGTGGTCAACTGCCCTTGGCACTTCGCGCAGGCGCACTTTTCCCGCCGCGTTTCCACGACCTTCAGTTGCGCCGGGACGTAATCCAAGCGTTCGGAGCTTTCGTAGCCGATCACCGGCCGTTCCTCACCGCAGGCAGGACACTGCCGGTCTTGTGCCGACAACGGCAATACCACGATCTCTCGCGGCAGATGCGCCGGCAGTGCGGTGCGCTTCGGTTGATTCTTGGCGGGCGATTGCACCACCACCGTCTTGAACGCCACCGGACTGGCGACGGGGGCGTCCTCGGGCACCTCATCCCACAGCGGCAGTTGGTCGATGTCGGGGAGGGTCGCCAGTCGCTCGGAACGGGCGCCGAACAGCAGCTTCTTCAGCTGCGCTAGGTCGAATTCCAGCCGTTCGATGCGCGCCTCGCGCTGGGCCAGGGTGGCCTTTAGAGTACGATTTTCTTCGGCGAGAGCGGCGGCATTCATGGCTGCCATTATACCCGGTGGACCACCCGAAAGCCCAGCTCTGATGCGGGTTTCAGGCACTTTCGACTCAGCCGACCCGACCCGCGCGAACCGCGCGGAAACGGGCCACCGTCAGGTCCACGCCTTCCAGCAACAGCAGCAGGTCCGAGCGCGAAATCGTCCCCTGAACCGGCTTGCGGAAGCGGCCTTTCTCCAGCCGCTTGTAGGCCAGCCAGAAACCGTGACGATCCCACCACAACAGCTTCACCTTGTCCCGGCCCCGGTTGAAAAACACGAACACCGCACCCGATAACGGCGAATGCCCCAGACTGCTCTCCACCGCCAGCGCCAAACCATCGATGGACTTGCGCAAATCGACCGGCTCGGCCACCACATACACCGCCGCCGCACTCAGAATCGTCGCCAGCATCACGAGACCAATGCGGCCACCACCTGCTTCAACAACCCGGCATCGAACCCCGGTTTCACCTCGATGCGAACCCCGCCCACCGACAACCACAGACCACCGACTGCTGTCTCACCGCCATCTACCCGCATCAACGTCAGTGGCGCCACCACCGCTGGCTGCGCTACGCGTCGACGCCAGTAGATGAACGCCGCATAGCTGACCGCCTCGCGCGCACACCAAGCGCGCACCGACAACCCACTCCCTGCCTGTTGCTCCAGCAGGACCCGCCAATGCATCTCTCGTTCTTGTTTCGTCATCGCCATCTCCTCCTCTTCGGGAATATGGCGATACTGTGACTCAGGCGCTAATCGGTGGGAATTATGCGGACAGCCGGACGCTTACATAAACAATACATCCGTGCAAAATGCACTTAAAGCACTTTAGTTTAATATGAATCCACAATTGAAGAAACTAATTGAGTGGTTAAACAAAATTGCAGGTCAAAGATTGACAGGTGTTCTAGCCCTAATCTACGTTTACGATGATCGAGAAGATAATAACTCGCCGCAAGCCATCTACCTTGAGTTTGATAACAATCTACACGGATGTGTCAGGTGTGCTAGCGATGGGGAGTCTATAGAGTATGACTCTAATGCTCCTGCTGAAATTGACCTTGGCCGGTACGGAAACGAAATATTGAAATATATTTCTAACCAAGGTCCTTGGCGTGAGTGTGTTGGTGAAAAACTCAATGATAGCTTTGTCTTAATTGCAGATAATAATGTCTGTATGGGTGTCAGACTACTATTTCAGTCTGGAAAATCTGTTGATATCGTTAACCTTGGTGACGAATTATATGTCTATGATTTCTTGCCGGAATCAATTGTAGCGGAAGAACATATCGAAACTAAAAGAATAAATTCAAACATGACGAACATTTAATATTAGAGTTGTTTCAGATGCTAAACAATTGTAAATCAACAGATTTTATAGTTCCAAAGCCCGGCGGAAAGTGAGAAAAAATAATCTACGAAGTGACCCAGATGATTTCTAATCCGATGCATCAAGCAGTGGAAGAACTTCATTCCGCCGATGGCATGCTCAACGATGACCCGCGTGGCGGCTTGTTTTCTGTTCTGTTTCTTCTGCTCAGGCGTCAATGTCGAATTAGGGTTTTTCTTGGATTTTCTAGGTTTCTTGTGGGGTAGATATATTTGGGTACTTTGATAATCTTTGTCCGCGCCCAGAAATCCTAAGTCAAGCCATAAATTGACCTTCTCGAACCACGCTGAACCCGGCGTGAAGACGTCTTTCATGAGTGTGTAGTCATGTACGCTGCCTGCCACAATACAGCACAAAAACAATATCCTTCGATTAAAGTCGGAGATTACGAGGGATTTGAGCGTATGTCTTTTTTTTTCCGCTGTAATGCTTTTCCTGTTCAGTTTCATCTTGGGGTCGAACGCAAGCGACCTCCACGCCATCGATCGCTATGTTCTTATATTGATCAATGAGTTGAGAGAATTCTGCTGGGGTTGTTAGCGTGCGCTCCGGCATGACGTTGAGGCTTGTCAGCGCTCGCCCTAAAACCGGCAGCAACCGGTCGATGTGGGCATGGGCATGTCCGCCACTGAAACCGAAATGAAAGCCCAGAACGTCAAAAGTGGGATAGGTTTTCAGATAGTACAAAACGAAAAACAGCTTTTTCTCGTAAGAATCAAGATAACCTTTAGGGCCACCCTGTTTGACGTGTTTTATTTCGCCCTTTTCGACACGCTCTCGATCGATGGCGAGAGCGGCCGACTCGAATACTTTGACGAGGGCTGTGAACTTTGCCTTGGGCATTCCAATCAACGATGCCACGATGCGGTCGTCGGTTATTTTGCTAAATTTGTCGTAGATCACGGAAGGTTTTTATATTCGGATTTGTTTGAGAAACAATTGGGCTATCAATACCATGCATTGGCATCAGGTACAACTCTATTGATAGAATTCCGCCGATGGTAAAGGCATACCTGATTAAAAAGGATATTTCGGAACTCCAAGTCGCATCTTCAAAATTTATGATCCATCGAAAAGATTGGTGCGTATTTTAAAATAATATAGCGCGTCAATTTAAGTTCATTGCTGCTATTGTATAGCATATCAGAGACGGTCAGATTAACTTCATGACCAACATAAGGCAAATCACATGGTTTTCCGGAAATTACCTACTCCCGATCAAGCACGCATATGATGAATTTAGCAAGACAGGATTAGATGCCAACGATTATATGATAAATATCTTAGAGTCAGATTCAGAAGTAATTATATCGTTTGAATATAAGAATCTTCATAAGGGCTTTCGAGGATCGATTCAAGGCACACCTAACTTTCAAGTTGAAGTTGACAAAGCAAGCGGACAAATTCTGCGATTTAGTTATGATAGATGACCTTCGAACACCTCCAATAAGCCGAAATTTTCAGTAAATCCAACCGTCGTACGATGAGCTTGGTGGAATTCAATTCGACTTTGAGCTGAATTGCGGCTTATTGGAGCCGTATCGCCACATTTCGCCTTTGAATCGCGCAAGTTGGTAGAGATTCTGTTCTGTTCGGGTATCAAGAAGGGCACGATTCCGAGCCCCCGCTGCACTGGTAAGGGGGCACTACTTGACTTTTCAACGAGCGATCGCCGCCTGTCTCTGTAATGAAGGCAATATGAATCATGTTGTAGAGCTTGCTCCCAGTGAACTCAATGATTGGCTTGACGCTATATTGGATAGTAGGTCGTATGCCCCAAAGAATTTCAATTGGCTAGGTTTGGCTGAAATATTGGCACGACGGGCATTAGAGACTGGAGCCCTACAATGGGCTCATCTTGCTATCAAAGTATATGAGTATATAGCCCGATCTGCTGACAAAGATGAACGCGACTCGTTGTTATGTTCAGAGATGCGCGTACGAGTACATTTTATAAAGCGATTCGGGTTGAGCAAGGAAGATAGTCTTCTTGATATAAATACAATTGCGTCTTGGTTTATGGAAAACACAGATTGTTCTTTGGTAAGCGTCCGGCTGTCCGCATAATTCCCACCGATTAGCGCCTGAGTCACAGTATCGCCATATTCCCGAAGAGGAGGAGATGGCGATGACGAAACAAGAACGAGAGATGCATTGGCGGGTCCTGCTGGAGCAACAGGCAGGGAGTGGGTTGTCGGTGCGCGCTTGGTGTGCGCGCGAGGCGGTCAGCTATGCGGCGTTCATCTACTGGCGTCGACGCGTAGCGCAGCCAGCGGTGGTGGCGCCACTGACGTTGATGCGGGTAGATGGCGGTGAGACAGCAGTCGGTGGTCTGTGGTTGTCGGTGGGCGGGGTTCGCATCGAGGTGAAACCGGGGTTCGATGCCGGGTTGTTGAAGCAGGTGGTGGCCGCATTGGTCTCGTGATGCTGGCGACGATTCTGAGTGCGGCGGCGGTGTATGTGGTGGCCGAGCCGGTCGATTTGCGCAAGTCCATCGATGGTTTGGCGCTGGCGGTGGAGGGCAGTCTGGGGCATTCGCCGTTATCGGGTGCGGTGTTCGTGTTTTTCAACCGGGGCCGGGACAAGGTGAAGCTGTTGTGGTGGGATCGTCACGGTTTCTGGCTGGCCTACAAGCGGCTGGAGAACGGCCGCTTCCGCAAGCCGGTTCAGGGGACGATTTCGCGCTCGGACCTGCTGCTGTTGCTGGAAGGCGTGGACCTGACGGTGGCCCGTTTCCGCGCGGTTCGCGCGGGTCGGGTCGGCTGAGTCGAAAGTGCCTGAAACCCGCATCAGAGCTGGGCTTTCGGGTGGTCCACCGGGTATAATGGCAGCCATGAATGCCGCCGCTCTCGCCGAAGAAAATCGTACTCTAAAGGCCACCCTGGCCCAGCGCGAGGCGCGCATCGAACGGCTGGAATTCGACCTGGCGCAGCTGAAGAAGCTGCTGTTCGGCGCCCGTTCCGAGCGACTGGCGACCCTCCCCGACATCGACCAACTGCCGCTGTGGGATGAGGTGCCCGAGGACACCCCCGTCGCCAGTCCGGTGGCGTTCAAGACGGTGGTGGTGCAATCGCCCGCCAAGAATCAACCGAAGCGCACCGCACTGCCGGCGCATCTGCCGCGAGAGATCGTGGTATTGCCGTTGTCGGCACAAGACCGGCAGTGTCCTGCCTGCGGTGAGGAACGGCCGGTGATCGGCTACGAAAGCTCCGAACGCTTGGATTACGTCCCGGCGCAACTGAAGGTCGTGGAAACGCGGCGGGAAAAGTGCGCCTGCGCGAAGTGCCAAGGGCAGTTGACCACGGTACCGGCCCCGCCGCAAATCATCGAGCGGGGCATCCCTCTGCCGGGTCTTCTGGCACATCTGCTGATGGCCAAATACGGCTATCACCTGCCGCTGTACCGCATCGAGCAAATCTTTGCCCACCAGGGTGTCCCCATTGCCCGCACCACGTTGTGCGACTGGGTCATCCAGAGCGGCTGGCAGCTGCAGCCCTTGGTCGAGCGGATGCTGGCGTTGCTCAAGCAACAGCCGGTGATCTTCTCGGACGACACCACTGTGGCGGTGCAGGACCGCGGCAAGACGCGGGAAACCCGGTTTTGGGTATACGCCGGCCACTCGCCGCCCATCGTCGTCTATGACCACACCGAAACCCGGGCGGGCAAGCATCCCAAGGCCAAACTGGAAGGCTACAGCGGCTACCTGCAGGCGGACGCCTATGCCGGTTACGACCAGATCTTCGCCGCAGGCAAGGTCCTGGAAGTGGCGTGCTGGGCGCATGCGCGCCGCAAGTTCTTCGAGATTGCCCGACAGACCGAGAACGGCAAGCGCATCAGCGCCCATGAGGCCTTGGAGTACATCGGCCGGCTCTACGCCATCGAACGGGAGGCCAAGGAACAGCAACTCGACGCCGAAGGCACCCGAAAGCTACGGCAGGAACAGGCGCGGCCGATCCTGGCCGAGTTCAAGGCCTGGCTCGAAGACCGGCTGCGCCAGCTGGCGCCCAAGACCCCCACTGCCCAGGCCATCGGCTATGCCCTCAAGAACTGGCCGGCGCTGGAGCGCTATACCGAAGACGGTCGCCTGGAGATCGACAACAACCGGAGCGAACGGGCCATCCGCCCGCTGACCATCGGCCGCAAGAACTGGCTGTTCCTCGGCTCGCCCAAGGGCGGCCAGGTCGCCGCCACCGTCTTCAGCCTGATCCAGACCTGCAAGGAGCTGGGCATCAATCCGGAGGCCTATCTGAAGGATGTCCTCAACCGCCTGCCTTCCACCAAGCAGAAGGACATCGACAGCCTGCTTCCTCACAACTGCAAGCTGCCCGGGGCGTAACAAGCGACCACTTAACCGTTCGCCACTGCGACCACAAGTCCGGGTACCGCCGAACGCTTACGTATTTCCTATACTTGGATCTATTTAGTGTCTGTAAGAAAACTCGATTTTTTCATGGTTTTGCTGACTCACTGGGAGTCACGTCAGCCGTTTTTCGGCCCAGGCCAGCATTTTTTCCCGCCAGGCGCACTCCATGATGCCAATTTGCCATTTGGGGGCAAATTTTGGACGCATCTTTCCTGCACTTCGGGATTTTTCTGCCATCAGCCCTGTCTTTAGGCCGCTTTTTTATACGGCCCTCGTCGTCGATCCGCCGCTTGTTGTTCTTGCTCGCGTAAAACGGCTCCCAGGCGCTGAATGTTGCGCGCCACGACCGCGAGGGCAACATAGCGCTTGAAGCCGTCAATGCCATGATCGGGACATTTGTCCAGGCCATGCACACCGAGTGCATTGATTGCCGATTCAACAGCCGAGTGTTGGCGGCGCAGCGGACAAATGTCGGGTCGGATTCGCGGACTTTGTCGGCTTCCGATAGCCGGCCTTTTTTCGGCAATATGACGTTTTCCAGGTGTTGCTTGAGCTCGACCTGATTACTTGGACTGTGAAAGCCCTTGTCCAAGCGGATGGCCGTTACTGCCGGAAAGCGGGTTTGGCTGTGTTCGACCAGGGACACGGCGATTTGATCGTCGGTGGTTTTTTCCATGACTTGATGGTGTAGGATGAAGCGGTGTTGATCTTCGACGACCGCCACCCGCAAGCCCAATTCGACCGGTACGCCCGCCTTGCCTTTGCTGATCCACTCGGTATGGGGCTGAAAAATGGAAAAGACTTTTTCGCCATGCGGAATGGTTTCACCTCGCAGGACGCGGCGACGAATCTGGTCGATCTGCCGCTCGGCATGCGCCAGGTAGGCATCAAGGTCTGCCAACATCGGTGTCGGTAGGCCATGCGCTTGGTTCAGGCGTTGCCGGGTAGCATGTGCCCGTTGCTGATAGGTTTCAGCTTGGTCGAGATAGGTCTGATAAGCCGTTTCGATTTGCGCCTGCTTGGCCTGCCGCTTGGCTTCATCTTGTGAGGTGGAATGCTTGAGCTTTTGAATCAGACGGTAGCTTTTCTTGAAACACCGCAAGTGATAAGCGCTTTGCCGCCATTCGGTCAAATCCAATGTATCGCAGAGTGCCGCACAGGTTTGAATGACTTTGCGAATCGCATCCCACAGCAAGTTGGTATCGGTGGGGAAATGCACGTGGGTTTTGACCACAAAGGAATCAGCGCGGGCTTTGAGGCTTTCCTCGGCTTTTTTTTAACAGCGAGTGCCCCGCGTTAACCACTTCCTGGTTGATGCGGTCCAATAGCTCGGGCGTGAACAAGCTGACGTTGTCCCGAATCGTCTGCAACTCGTACTCCTGCTCGTCCAGCCAATCGCTATGCCCCAGCATCTGCCGGATCGTCTTGTGTTGGTTGGCCAACTCTTGAATCCGGTCGTAATCCGCATCGAGACCCAAGCGCAGTACGCCCAACACCCGTATCTTCCACTGCTCCATGCCAGGCCGCCCGGTTTGGCGGTTGGCTTTGCCTTGCCCGTTCGCACGGTCAGGTATCATCTCTTCCAGAATGGCAAATACCCGCTGACGCAAGCTGACCTCGGTATAAATGTATTGCAGTCCACGCAGTAATTGAGGGATGTCATCGCGCGATTTGGGATCGAGGACGATGGCGGCAATATCGGTTTCACCGAATTTGAGTTGTGGCTGAATGACGGTACGCATACGATTTCGGGTAACGAAGATTTTGGTTTTGAGGTGGTTGCAGGCTGATTTTCGCCCGAAATAGGGCAAAACTGGTGTCAGAACAACACATCTTCGTGCTGCGAAATAATTATAATACATTGATAGTTATGACTTTAATTGATTTCCGTTCAGGCACTATTTACCAGACTGCCGCCGCAATCCGATCCACCCGTGATAAAGCATTCCCGATTCGTGATATCCGTCGCTATTCTCGCGGTCTTGCTTACGCTGGGCGTTATGGTCGCATGGCATGGATACAGCCGCTCCGGAGGGGCTGGAAGTCAGAGAGTGGTCGCGGTCGGGTTGTACGAAAACGCGCCGAAGGTCTATACGGCCGAGAATGGCCGTCCGGCGGGTCTGTTCGTCGAATTGCTGAACGAGATCGCACGCATCGAGCACTGGCAGCTTCGTTATGTGCCTTGCCGGTGGTCGGATTGTCTCGATCGGCTGGAGCAGGGACAACTCGATCTGCTGCCCGACGTCGCCTTTTCCGCAGAGCGCGATCAGCGTTTTCCGCAGAGCGCGATCAGCGTTTCGACTTTCACACGGTATCGGTGGCCGGCAGCTGGTCGCAGGTCTACAGCAGCCCGCGGCTCAAGGTAACGTCCCTCGCCGATCTGGCGGGAAAGCGCGTCGCCCTCCTGGAGGGAGGCATTCAGCAATCCTTCTTCGCCCAGCTGATGGCCGCCGGCAACTTCGATTACCGGCCGGTTCCGGTCACCTCGCTCGATCAGGCCTATGCCGCGGTGGCGAGCGGCAAGGCGGATGCGGTGGTAACCAACAGCTTTTTCGCCGCGCACAACGGCCCCAGGTACAAACTCAGAGAAACGCCGATCGTTTTTCTGCCCAGCAATCTCTATTTCGCCACCGGCAACGGCCGCAACGCCGACCTTCTGGAACGTATCGACGAACATCTGACCGCCTGGTGGCGCAGTGACAGTTCGATCTATTTCGACGCCTTGCACCGTGCCATGGCCGCGCCGCCGGAAACGCTGATTCCGATCTGGGCGCTGTGGTCGCTGGCGGGGCTGGGCGGCGGACTGTTGCTGATGGCGGCGATCAGCCTGCTGCTGCGCCGCCAGGTGGAGCACCGTACCCGCGAACTGGCGGCCACCGCGCGGGAACTGGAGAGCCAGCGCGCCAACCTGGAACACCTGGTCGCCGCGCGCACCGCGGAGCTGGTCGCGGCAAAAGAGGAAGCCGAGCGCCTGACCCGAGTCAAGAGCGATTTTCTCGCCAATATGAGCCACGAGATCCGCACGCCGATGAACGCCATACTCGGCATGCTGTATCTGGCCCTGAAAAGCGACCTGCCCACGAGTCTGCGCAATCAGCTCGGCAAGGCTCAGGCGGCGGCGCGTTCGCTTCTCGGCATCATCAACGACATCCTCGATTTTTCCAAGATCGAGGCCGGCAAGCTCAATGTCGAGCAGGTCGAGTTCGGACTCGACGCGGCGCTCGAGCAACTGGCCGACACCGTGGGCTACCAGGCCGAGCACAAGGGCATCGAGCTCCTGATCCGCCACGACCCGTCCATCCCGGAGCGACTGATCGGCGATCCGCTACGCCTGGGGCAGATTCTGCTCAACCTGTGCGGCAACGCGGTGAAGTTCACCGAGCGCGGCGAAGTCGAGCTGGCCTTTCACCGCCTCGACAGCGACGACACCGGGATCACCCTGGAGGTTTGCGTTCGCGTGCTGGTGGTCGACGACAAACAGGTCTCGCGGGACATCCTGGCCGACATGCTGCGGTTCTTCCGCCTGAATGTGGGCACCGTGGCGAGCGGAGCGGCGGCGCTTGCCGAACTCCGGGTGGCAGCCGCCAAGCCTTACGACCGGGTGCTGATGGACTGGCTGATGCCCGGCATGAACGGGGACGAGGCGATACAGCGCCTCCACCTCGACGCCGAAATACCGCACCGGCCCAAGATCGTCATGGTCACGGCCTAAGGCCGCGAGGACGTGATCCGCCTGGCGGAGCAGGTTGGAGTGGACGGGTTTCTCATCAAACCGGTGTCGCCCTCCATCCTGCTCGACACGACACTCTCCGTGCTCGGGCGCGGGCGTCTGTTCCGGGCGAACGACGGCTGCCGTCCGAGCCCCCGAATCTCGACGCCAGCGGCCGGTTGGCCGGCGCGCGAGTGCTGGTGGTCGAAGACAACGACATCAACCGGGAATTCGCCATCGAGCTGCTGCGCAGCGAAGGCATCGAAGTCGACGCGGCGATAAACGGAAACGAGGCTCTGGAAAAGGTGCAGCAGCGCGACTGCGATGCCGTGCTGATGGACATCCAGATGCCGGTGATGGATGGGCTCGAGGCCGCGCGGCGAATCCGCGGGCTGGCCGAGATGCCCGGCGGCGAACGCTTCGCACGGCTGCCGATCATCGCCATGACCGCCCTGGCGATGGCGAGGAATGCCGAACAGCGCCGGGCCGCCGACATGAACGACCATGTGACCAAGCCGATCGCGCCGGATCAGTTGATGGCCGCGCTCTCCCGGTGGATTCGCTTGCCGGCCGGGACGGCCACGGCCGGCAATCTCGGAGCCCGGGAACTCTACCGGAAGCTCGGCGAAATCGATGCCCCGCTCAAGCAGGGAACCGTGCCGTGCACGGAGGCTTTGGCCGAGCTTCAGCAGCTTTGCGGTGCCGTGATGCACGACATCGGCCGTTTGCCCGGCGAGCCGCTGCCGGCGTCCGTGGCAAGCCCTGCACCGTTCGATCCCGGCCGACTGCTGGAGCGGCTGGCGCGCCTGGAAGATGCGCTCGAACGCGATCTCGGCGCGGTCGATCCCCTGCTCGGAGAGCTGCGGGCGGACACCGCCGACACATCCTACGAAGCGCAAGTCGCCGCCATCGCCGCAGGCTTCGACGTTTTCGACATCGACGAGGCGCTGGCACTGCTCATAACATTGCGAGAAAACCTAAAACAAGCTTGCGAGGGAGGGGGACCATGACCGCGAGGAGAGACGACCGGGCGCGCATACTCATCGTCGATGACGTGCCCGAGAATCTGCACGAAGAACGGCAGCGAGCAGTGGATAGAACATGTCTGCAAGCAGGTGTTCGACGGCGCCGGCGAATTCCGGAGCGTGCGCGGTTCGCTTCGCGATATCACCTACCGGCGCCTGGCCGAACAGAAGGTTCATTTCCTCACCAACCGCGATACGCTGACCGGCCTGCCGAATCGCGTGCTGTTCACCGAATTGCTGACCCAATCCATTCTCCATGCCGAGAGCAGCCGGGATTCGTTCGCCCTGCTCTTTCTCGATCTCGACAATCTCAAAACGGTCAACGAGAGCCTGGGCCACACCCAGGCGACCAACTGCTGACCGAGGTGGCCGGGCGTTTGCAGGCCCTGCTGCCCGGACGCGATGCGATCGCACGCGTCGGCGGCGGCGAATTCAACATCATTCTCGAACACGACGAGGGCATGCCGATCGACCTGACGGCGCAGCGGATCATCGACGCCTTGGCCGAGCCGTACGTGCTCGACGGCAAGAGCGTGTACATCGGCGCCAGCATCGGATCGCCCTGTACCCCGCCGACGGCCGCGATGCGGAAACCCTGCGCAGCAGCGCCGAGGCGACGCTGCATCAGGCCAAGGCCCAGGGAAAGGGCACCGTGTGCTTCTTCTGCCCGGAGTTGACCCGCCGGGCGAAACACCGGCTGGCCCTTGACGCCGAGTTGCGGGCGGCGCTGGAGCGCAATGAGCTGCTCCTCTACTATCAACCCCAGATCGACCCGGCTAGCGGCCGCATTGTCGGCCTCGAATCGCTGCTGCGGTGGCAGCACCCGGAGCGGGGCATGATTCCGCCGTACGAGTTCATTCCGCTGGCCGAGGAAAGCGGGCTGGTGGTGCGCCTGGGCGATTGGGTGCTGCGCGAAGCTTGCCGGCAGATCAAACGCTGGTCGGAGGTCGGGCTGACACCGCGCCACACGGCGGTGAACGTTTCCGCCGTTCAATTGAGCCGGGGCCGTCTGATCGATTCGGTCAAGGCCGCCCTCGCCGAAACCGGAAGCCGGCCCGAGCAGCTGGAACTCGAAATCACCGAGAGCTGCGTGCTGATGGAACGCGACCGGTCCTTCAAGGCACTGGCCGAACTGAGCGCACTCGGGGTGCGCCTGTCGATCGACGATTTCGGCACCGGCTATTCCTCGCTGTCCTATTTGCAGCAGCTCGAAGTGCACAAGCTGAAAGTGGACATCTCCTTCGTTCGCGGCATGACCACTAATAGCGGCAACGCGTCTATCGTCAAGGCCATCATCGCGCTCGGCCACAGCCTGGGCCTGGAAGTCATCGCCGAGGGCGTCGAGGAACCGGCCCAGGCCAGCTACCTGAGATCCCTGCACTGCGACGTGATTCAAGGCTATCTCATCAGCCGGCCGATACCGGCCGATGAAATGACGCATTTTCTGACGTCCTTCGAACCGCCGGAGATACTTGCCAACGAGAGCCCTTCTGCCAGCGGGTGAGGCATCCGGCATACTTTCGGGCGTCAGCCGCCCCGAACTTGTCGAAGGGCCTTGAAGACCTCCCCGGAGAGGCACTCGGCATGCACGATTGGACTTTTTGGCGGTTTGGTGTCAAGTTTCGGTCTCGAGGCTTCTCCCTGCATTGACTCTCGAGGGGTGTCCTATGGTGGTGCGAGATCGGGATTATTCGAAAGATCGGGTATCGGTGCCCGGCGAAAGACGCAAGGTGCACCGACCCGGAAAAACGGTCGGGACAGTATGGCGGCGCCTTGCGCTCTCGGCGTTCCTCGGACTCGGCGTCTTCTGGCTGCTGCCGGACCACGGCGGGCTCGATCGGCTTGCCTATCGCATTACAGCCCTACCGGCCGCGCTCACAGGCGCTCCGGCATCGATAGAACCGAAACAGGGCGGCCTCTCCCGAGACGAAGTCCACGACAAGATCTCGCCGCTGGTCGAAAAACTGTCGGACAAGAAGAAGCCGATTTACGACCGAATCGTCGGTTTCGGGACGGATCTCAAACTGAGCTTGTCGATAGACGAAGCCGTCCGGCGCCTTGAGGATGCCATGGCCGAATTCCGGCAGGGCGCTTTGAGCCGGGCCGATCGTACGGGCGGCAGCCTTCCCGGACGCTCGGGAGCGGTTCGGCAGGATCTCCCGGTGAAAGGTGCCGCGCTCGGCATTATGCTGCTCGTTTGCTTCGGACTGGGATCGGGCTTTCAGGCCGTACTCGGCCGATCGGTTCGGCAGCTGGATGAATCCATCCGCAAGCTGGGTATGGGAGAACTCGGCAACCCGATCCGGGTTGCCGGGCCGAGAAAGCTGCGATATCTCGGAAACCGGCTCGACTGGCTGCGCACCCGCCTGTTAGGGCGGGAACAGTCGACACGGCAGTTCATGCACAATATTTCGGACGAATTCGAAACGCGCCTATCCGGTATTTCCAGGAATACCGGCGAGCTCATGAGCGAGGCGGCCGAGGCCTTGAGCCCGAGGCAGCGCGACCTCGTGGCGCGGCTGGGCCGGGATGTCCGGAAATTGCAAAACCTGCTGGATGAGTCGCTGCGCTACGACCGGGTCAAAGACCATCCTTCGCCGCAACCGAAAGCCGCCATGGACATGAAGGCCTTGGTGGCATCCGTCATCGACGCTCATCAAGGTTCCTTGAAGGCGAAATCCCTCGTTATCAAGGACTTGGTACAGCCCGTCGAGTTTCGCGGCGTCCCGGACCAGGTGCGAACCATCGTCGACAAGCTGATCGCCAACGCCATCGAATTTTCCCCGAATGGAGGCACCATCCGGATTATTCTTCGTGCCTCGGGAACCGGCATGGAGCTGGAGATCGAAGATGACGGCCCCGGCATCGACCCCGCCGAGCGTCCAAGGATTTTCGAACCGTTTTTTCGGGGCGAGGCGGCTCGCATGATCGGCGCCGAGGGCGCCGGATTGGGACTCGCGATCGTGAGCGAGTGCGTGGCGAATCACCGCGGAAAAGTCGAGAGCATCGAACCTAGACAGGACCAACAGGGCGCCCGCATCCGAGTCGAACTGCCGCTGGCAGAAGCGCTTTCCTGAACGAAAGCCGTCCCGGAAAACAAGACACAAGCCATGGCGACACGGTCGTAGGTCGGCAATCCTTTGCCGACCTGTGAAGGGTTTCCCGACCTTACCGTGCCGCTCATCCCCCCTTCGACTGAGCGCGGGACAGGCACGCGCTTGGCCCGCTCGCGACGCTTCCCGTACGCCGTCTCAGACGTGCGCACATGCTCAGTCGTTTCGATTTGCAGCCCCGGGCGGAGGGCCCGGCTGGGGGCTTATGCGATAACTGTAACCATGACGTTCGAAGCCCAGCGACTCGTAGAACGCGTGAGACCGCTCCCGCTTGAGGTTCGAGGACAGCATCGCCTTGTAACAGCCCTTCTCGCGGCACAGGTCCAGAACGAACCACATCATTTGCCTGCCCACGCCGCGCCCTTGCCACTCGGGATCGACGGCGACATCTTCGATGACCGCAGAAGGCGCACCCATATGGGCAAGATTGTCCATGATCAGCAGGGCGAAGGTGCCGACGATCCGTTCTTCACGGCACGCGACATAAATCTTGTAGTCGGGATAACGCGCGAGGCGCTGGAAAAGACTTTCGGCCGCGGATAGGTCAAGCACCTGTCCATTATCGAGATCAGGCTGGGCGTACAACCGGAGAACTTCGGGAAGATCCTGTTCCAAGGCTTCTCGGCAGAAAACGGATGCGTTCATGTGCTTTCCCTTACCCAACGAGTAATTCCGTTCGGCATTCGAGTAAACAGTAATTGATGGGTAGAGTAAAGCAAAGCCCATCGATGCCGGGTTAGCCCTTCGACAGGCTCAGGAAGGGCCCTTGGCCCCGCGTAACCTACCGATCCGAGGCCGCCCGGTGGGTTACGGCGCACACGAAGCGCAGTGATGGGTCATCGGTTAGTGTTGACGTGCGCCTAACCCACCCTACGAAAATGAATTCCTGATTGAAAGCGATCTGAAATAAACCGATCACGGCGCAGCCGGATCCGCCCATCAGTCACCCCGGACGAGTCGACTCAACCGCCTCCTCGCCCGGCGCAGTCTCATCCGCGGCAATAGGTCATCGTCGGAACGGCTTGCCTGATCTGATAAGGCGATTCCGGTGCCAGGATATACTCGCTCGCGCCTATTTCGCTCTCGGAGTTGCCCCAGTCGTAGGTGTAACCCAACCCGGTCCAGGGCACTCCGGCGCTGCCCCGGAAGCTCTTATAGTAGAGATCCGTATAAAAATTTCGATAATCGACAATATTCTTCACTTTCGGCGTCTCTGTACCGAACTGGTGGTTGCAGGTCGTGTCGTCGATTTGAGGATCGACACAGGGACGGAACAGATCTTCGGGGTCCACCCACATCTCGACGAAAACGTCGTATTGCCATTCGGGGTTGAGCCCCAGATACTGCTTCAGACGCAAATCGACTTGTTCTTTGGAAATTCCTGAATCGGCGGCGAGCAAATCGGCGCACAGGCGCTTGACCTGCGGGACGGCAGTCACCCAGACAGCGTATTCCGGATTCTCGGACGTTTTGTCGTAAGGCTTGAAAAATTGCTCGTAAGCGGGCCGTGCTTTCCAAGTGGCCACCAGAATCTTGCTGCCGTCCACGCTCCAAACCAGATTCTGGTTGTCCCGCGTGATGGAAACGAGAGTCTTGGTGATTTCCGACTTTTCGGCAAACGCGGCATCCGCCACCGCGTGACGGTAGGCGCCGTCCAGGTCTACGGCTTTCCCGTCGGTGGCTGCGACGGCCAGGAACAACGCCGGCGGGGCGCTGCGAGAAAAGCGCCCGAACCGCCGGACCGTCCCCAAAATAGTCTCTCCGTTTGAAAATCGCACGACTAATCCCCCCTTGGTTTGGTTCAACCAACGACAAACGGACTCCCCCAAATGACGCGAGACTTCGCACTTCCAGTGCGTGCAAGCGGGGAAAAGCTTAGTTACGGATTGGTACTAATACAAGGAACTCTCCGGCAAAAACCGGGAGCGGGGACCCATGGCGCGGCGGACGGCGAGCGCAAGGAGAGACTTCCGTTTCAAGGAAAGCGGCTTGAACTGTCCGGGCCTCCGGGAGAGAAGAGCCAGAGGGTAATTCCAAGTCGCTTTCAATCAGGAATCAATTTTCGTAGGGTGGGTTAGGCGCACGTCAACACTGACCGATGCCCCATCACGGCGCGTTCGCGCCGCAACCGCTGCCCGCAGCGCTTCGCGGTAGCGCTCGGAAGCTTCGCCGGGCGGGATGTCGCAAAGCTGACGCGCGATTCGTGCGGTCTTGCTCTTGTTGCCCGCCACGGATTCGAGCAGAACACACAGCTTCTCGTGTACCGGTCCCGCCAGATCGATCAGCAGCTCGTGCAGCAATTCCAACAGCGGCAGATCGTCCGTAGAAACGCTCCCGCACGCGCACAGCATCTGCTCGATGAGCCGAGCTGCGGTCAACGCATGCAACGCGGAGACGCGTGAAACCTCGGCCAGCGCCTTGGCCAGGCGGTTGCGCTTCAGCCACTGACCCTCCGCGATGCGCGCCAGCACGGACGCCAGGGATTCCGGACCTGCCCTGCCATCCTCGATTCCGGTGATAAGCACATCGACGGCCATGCCGCGCAAGGCAGCATCTTTCGCCACGAGTCCCAGGCAGAGAACGAGCATGCCCATTTCGCTCCAGGGCCGGCCACCCATGATCAGCGGCAGGAGGAACGGGGCATTGGGCTCCGAGGACGATCCGTCCATGTCCAGGCGCGCGATCAACAAGGGTACGGCCCCGGCGAAGAAAGCATCGGTCGCCAGGGGCATGGACCATCCCAGGATTTCGATAACCCAATTTGCGTGGTAGCCGTACAGCCACCAACCCCGCTGAACGGGCTCATGGGCGACCACGGTGGGAAAGGCGTAGGCGCCGGACGATTGGCCGCAGCGCGCGGCATCCCGGACGGCCTGAGCGACTCGGAATGCTATCCTCGGCAAGGCCAGAATTTGGTCGAGCAATTTACGTCCGCGTCCGAACCCGCGCAGATAGTCGTCCCAGCTGTGCTCGCGCGGCCGCACGTGGCGCGGATAGCGCGGCGTCACTTCCAGCGCGATATGCGGATGGCATCGAGTTTCGCGCCAAACCTTGCGCGTCCTCGATTCGCTCCTCCAGGTATAGCGCGCGGGCGTGACCAGGTCGGGCCAGTCGCGCGGAAGCTTGAGAGGCGCCAACGGCAGCGACAGGTCAACGTCGGGCCAGCGTGCACGTGCCGCGGCGACCCACAAGGGCGCAGCACGCCGGTCGCGCTTCGTCGGCCCCTGCTCCGAACCCAGGGCAAAGCGCAGCACTCGTCCCGCCTCGCCATCGAGCATAGACGCCTGCTCCAGTGCCGTTATCCTCTGGTCGGGTGCGAGCCGAAACAGCGCTTGTTGAAAATCGAAGGTCGGGATGGGCAGTTTGCGCTCCTGTAGCTCGCGCAGACGCTGCACGAGGACGGGCGCGGCGATCCAACCGCCTGCGTGGGTCGGAGCGGAAAGAAGCGGCGCGGCAAGGCCGCGGGCGACCCGGCCGCTGAGCTCGTTCAATCGATCCTGGAATAAACGCACGGGCCCCCGATACCGGCCCCAGCCGGGTATGACGTTCACCCGCCGCGACCGATGCAGCCAGGCATGCAACAGATTCAACAAGCCGCTCGGCGCGAGCCACCCGATGATACCGTGCGTCACTTCGCTGTTCCCGGCCTTCCCGATGCGCCGGGCGAGCGCTGCGGTACGCGCTTCGAAATCCGCCGGACGCTGATCGCACAGGCGACTGATCCCGTCCATGAGCCGTTCCACGGCCAAGCCGTCATCCGCCGTCTCCACCAGGTGAGCGGCCTGCTGGATCAGCGTCTCGAGATCGTCGATGAGAGCGACCGGCGTCGCCGTCGCGAGCTGCGATACGTCGAGTATCGAGAACGGCAACGGAGGCGGCAGTTCTTGAAGATCGCCTCCCCAGCCCATCGCACCGGCGCTTTCCCGGCCATCTTCCGGCAAGGCCGGCGGAGCGTCGGCGCCCGAGGCATGGTCCGCTTCGCGCGCACCGGGAAAGCCGGGAAAAAGCACGCCGGTCCGTGCCCGTACGGAAGGCGAGAGTTCCTCCCACGAGGTCGCGAGCACGCTCGCGACCTCCTCTTCCCGCCCCGGAGCACAGCGCGACAGCAGCGTCAGGGCAGTCGACTGAACCTCTGCTGCGGGATGCAGCAAGGCCGCCGACAACACCGGCAAAGCCGCGTCGGCCAGGGACTCGTCGAGTTCCAGCCCGCGCTTCAGGATCTTGAGTGCGGACAACGGAGCACCCTTGGCACGCGCGTCGAACACCGCGGCGAGCCGTGGCACGAGCACGGCATAGCTCGATGCCTCGGCTTCGAGCAGAACGGGGAGGCGCGCCAAGGCAACACCCACCACATGGCCGGACCGGTGCCGCAGCAAATCCGCGTATTTCTCCCAGCGCTCCGCCATTTCGGACGGACTCGGCGCCAAATCCGCATGGAACCGGCACAGATTGCCCAACACGGTTCCGTTCTCGTTGAGCCAAAGCGCATCCAGGCTCGCGTCGAGCAAGCGCTCGCGCGCGAGCAAACCGTCGCGGGCCAGATTCAGGAGCGCCTGCGGCCAAGTTTCGAAAGTGTCCGGACGATCCTTATCCTTGGCGCGCCAGTCGAAAGCGAAGGCCGGGGTGTCAACCTCGAACAAGCGCCACACCGCGCTTTCCAGGAGATCGGGATTCGCCCGCAGTTGCACGCTGATCGGAACGTAGCGCGCATCGCGCGGCCCTCGCCAACGGCCCAGGGACTGAGCCATCAATCCAACATAGCCCGGGGATTCGGGCGGCGCACAGACGCCTTCCCGAACCAGCGTTCGCACGATGTCCCAGCCCAGCAGCGGAACATCGCGCGCCGCGAGGCAATGATCCAGCCAGGCATTCGCCCATTTCGGCTTGCGGTCCTTCAGCACCCGCACGATGGCCTCGGCATGCCGCCAGTGATCGTAAAAGCGGATGCGTCCGGCCTCGCCGAGCGTGCAGCATCCCAGCACGGCAATCGCCGCCGTACAAAGCTGCTGAAACGAGGTTTGGCTCGACGGCCTGGGCCGAAGCGGCGTCAGCGCTTTATCGAGCATGCCCTGACTGCCGGTCACGATACCTTCGCCACGGGCAAGCCCCTGATAAAGCCGATATACGCCCGGTCCCAGCGTCCGCCTCTCGGCCTCGTCCAGAGGCGCCAGGGCCTCCGCTATGCCATTCGAATCCAGGCGCCGCACCCGCTTCGCGATCGACGCCAGCGTCGCATCGGCTGCGGATTTATTCATCGCCGGAAAGATTCGATCCGCTCCAGGTCGAACGGCAGTTCGCGGTGGAAATAGCGCTGCGTGGTCACGTCGAAACCGGCGAGGCCGCGGGCACCCAAGGCCGTCAGCACCGCCGCGACCTGCGGCTCGCCGAGTCCCGTGTTGCCGGCCAGGCGTGCGGGATCGAGTTCGGCCTGCCAGCGCAGTTCCGCCCGGACCCGCGCCAGCGCGCCTTCCCAACCGCCGCCGGCGAGGATCTGCAAGGCCTGGCCCTCGCCGGAGAACCCCCGTTGCACCTCGGGGCTCAGCAGCAGGAACAGGCGGGCGTCGCCGAAGTTCAGGTCCCAGGCACTGACGCCGGCATCCGCATATCCCCAGATGCGCAGCCCCGCGATGCGTCCCAGCAGCGGGTCGAGAACCCGGAGCCGATGCAGACCGCCCACGCGCATGCCGCCGCCAACGGCCAGCTGCGAGAGACGCAGCGTGTTTCCGCTCCTTGCGAGATAAGCGCCGGCGGCCGGGTTTCGGGGCACCGAACGCAGAAAGCGGCGCGCCTCGGCGCCGCTGCACTCGCAGAAGAGCCTGAGGCCGGGCTGATACACCTGCACGTCGCTGAATCCCTTGACCCAGCGCACCGGCAGGCGCACCCGCTTCTCGACCAGGGTCTCCCCGGCCCGTTCGAGCTCGACCCCATCCCGGCCCACCGCGATAGCCACGGATTCGTCGTCCCGCAGGCGTCCGAGCGCGGAGGGTCCCAGGTAAACATTTTGGTGAGCGACGGAGGTCATGGCTGCATTTGGGTCACACGTCTCCAACCGGTCTCGAACAGCGGCCGCGCATCGAGACTCGATCGCTGTGAACGGCGCATGTCCGAGGCGCTTTTAGCGCGAGTCGAAAAGCCCGGTCAATCCGGTCCGCCGACCGATTTGATGAATTCGTCCGCCTCCCGGATCGACGCCTCCATGGATTTGATCAGGGCCGAGATATCGGTCTGGAGACTGTCGAGTTCGCCCCTGAGCGAGGCGATGGCCTGGGCATTGAGGTTGTGCTTCAGGAACAGGACCTGATCGCGGAAGGTCAGCAACACCGGCTCCATCTTGGATTCGGCGCGCTTCATCGCGGCGATGAGCTGATCGTAGCGCTGGCGCGTCGCCCTCAGCTTTTGCTGGCTGCTGCGCTTGAGCGAAGCATTCTGGTATTGGGAGAGTTCATTTTCCCACTCGGCGAACAAGGCTTCGGAAACATCCTCGATGTCGTCTATCCGTTTCCGTACCTCGTCCGCCCGGGCCTTGCTGCTCTCGTACTGGGCATCGAGTTCCCGGTATTTCTCCTCCAGGCTACCGCCCTTGAATCCGGTGAGCGCGGTAAACCGATCCAGCGCGTTCTTGAACTGTGTCTTGGCCTCTTCCTGGCTGTCGCGGGCCTTTTCGACGCGGTGCACGAGAATGTCGCGCTTGTGGAAACCCAGTGATTCCACCGCCTTGTAATAAGCCGAGGAGCATGCCGCCAAGGTTAAGAGCAGGAGCGGCAGAAGTCTCAGCCGCGCGACAAACTGTAAATGATCGGTCATTGAAATCGCCTCTCGAAACGCAGAGGCCCAAGATCGTACTACATTCAGATCGAGAAAATCGCGTGAACAGGCGAGGCACGGATCGTACTACTCGGTGTACCGCCGTCATTCCCGGTCGGTTCCGTGCGGGTCGAAGTCGTGCAGCGCCGCATAGAGGTCCTCCTCGATACCGGCCGGGTTGTGCATGTCCGGCGAAACGATACGGCCGCGCGCGTCGACCGGGTAAGCAAATCCGATCCCGGCGCGAATTGCGGCTCGACCAAACGAGTTTTCCAAAACTGTGCCGAAAGCATCACACTAAGTCTCTCCCCGGATACACTAGGCGATTCGGAAAACCCAACGAGGATCCTCATTCATGGCTCGTGTCATCGCGATTACCAGCGGCAAGATCGGCGTCGGAAAAAGCATTCTGTCCGCGAGCTTGGCCCTGGCTCTATCCGACCACGCGGAAAAAATCTGCCTGCTCGATGCCGCTGACGGAATCGCCGACATCGACGCGCCATCGGGCATGCGTCCCGAGGTCACGTTTGCCGACTACTTGAAGGGACAAAAGCGTCTGGACGAGGTCATACTGCGCTTCCGCGAGAATCTGCACATCGTTCCTGCCGCATCGTGCATCGCGGAATGCGCCGGTCTCGACGCGGAGCAACGCCGCCGCCTTATCCTCGGCCTCGCCGAACTGGATTGCCGGTATGACTATCTCCTGATCGACACGGCGGTCGCCACGGAGAAAGGCGTTCCGGACGTTCTGCTGGCGGCCGGCACGGCAATTCTGGTAATCACGCCGGATCCCGCGTCGCTGACCGATGCGTTTACGCTGATCCGGATCCTGAAAAACCGCGAGACCGGGATCGATTTTCACGTGTTGGTCAACATGGCCAAGGACCGCGCGGTAAGCCTGGAAGTGTTCGACCGGTTTCAGAATGCGATCAAGAACTACCTGGACCTGAACGTCGATTATCTTGGCTACGTGCCGCTCGACGAAGCGCTATTGAACGGCGCGAACTCGCTGTCCGCGGTTTCGCCGGCCTACCCGAGTTCGCCGGCGCGCTGGGCGGTCAAGCATATCGCCGAAGTGGTTCGGGAACAATTGCCTGCCATAGGAGAAACCTCGAACTTCAGCCGCTACTGGGGCGGTTCGGAATTCGACCTGACAGGGCAGATGCCCGAACCGCCGCCAATGGACACGGCCGAAGAACCGGAGCACCCGCCGAACACCGAGAGCGGTCCGGCTTCGGCCGAATCCGACGCACGCCCCCCCGCGCCCGCGGAAGAAACCGTGACATCCGGAATCGCAGTCGATACGGACCGGGTTAGCACTTCTCCATTCGATACGATTCGAATGCTGCGGCGCGAACTCGAGGCGAAGGAATTCTCCGAAAACGATATCAATGAGATCTGCCGTACGCTGGAAGCCATATACCAAAGCCGCGGCGAAGCGCCCGCCGAGAACGCCGACGACGCGATCGTTCACCTGCCGCCGGACGTTTGCGAGTCGGACGAAAAGAGCCGCGAACTCCTGGAGCGCCTGAGATCCGGCTATCAGCTGCGGTTCCAGCGGAGACTGATCGACCCGATGGCCGAACTGGAACGCTGGATTTCCGAGGCGGATTTCGCCGAGGATGACTTCAGGCATCTCCAGGAGAAAGCCGCCGAGTGGTTCCGGCATCGTTTCGGCAAACCTTACCAGGACGACAAGAACCGGCTGTTCAAAGAACTTAGAGCCGAAATCAATACCTTGGCCGAGCGGGAAGCGACGCTGCAGGCGACAGCCGAGGGGCTGATGCTGGCCTTGCGGACGGTTCGGAACTCCACAAAGCGTCTGGACGAACTGCTGCAGAGCCGATAGGGTCCGGCCAATTTACAAATCCAGCGCGTTCAACAAGTCGTTGGCTTTGGCGTCCCGTTCGCCCAGCGGTTTCAGACCGAAGCGGGTTTCAATCAATCTCAGGATGGAGGTGCTGTCGTAGACGGTACGATCGACATACCCACGCTTGGCGAACGGGGAGATGATGATCGCCGGCACACGGCTACCCGGTCCCCAGCGGTCGCCCGGCGGCGGCGGGACATGATCCCAGAATCCGCCGTATTCGTCGTAGCTAACGAATATTACGGCATTCCGCCACAGCCGGCTTCGCTCGATCTTGCGGATCACTTCGAAGGCCCGGTTTTCTCCCGCCATGAGATCGGCGTACCCCGGATGTTCGCTATAGGCACCGATGGGTTTATAGAAGGAAACCGCCGGCAGGGTGCCTTTTTCGATAGCCTCCAAGAAATCCGCTTCATCCTTTAGGTGCTCCGCTCTTTCGCGCGTCCCCTCGGCATAACGAGCAAAATAGGCGAATGGCTGGTGATGGTACTGAAAACTTTTATCGGCGTGCCCCGCAATCGCGTCGTTCCAGCCGCCGGAGTACCACGCCCATGAAATATTTTTCTCCGAGAGGCGGTCGCCGATCGTCGGAAAGGTCTGCGGAGGCAGAAGCCGGCGCGGATCGGTGATTTTCGGGTCGTGGGGCACCTGCATCGTCTGGATGGTGTTGACCGCGTAGCCGTCGGGCGTGTACACGCCATCCTTGATTAACTCGCCTTTTTCGTTCAGGACCGCGGTCAATTCCGGCGGCGGATGGTCGTGGCGCGGCGTGCAGGCGCAGATCAGCCAGAAATGATTCAGCAGCGATCCGCCGAATGCCGCCTGAAAGAAACGGTCTGCCAAGGTGTATTTTTTCGCGTACTCCCACAGCGGAAGCTTGCGCCCGTCGTAATAACCCATGGTCAAGCCGCCAGCATTCGACTCCGCCACGAAACGGTCCATGCGCCCACCGTTGATCTGGGCCTGGTGCTGGTAAAACCGGTGCAGCGGATCGCCAATTTTCCGGTCGATCGGAACGTATTGGCTGATCTCGAACGGCCGGTTCGGCAGGTCGGACGGAAAACGGTCATCGGGAACCGGTGGCTTTTTCGCGGTGTTTAGGGTTCTGGGTAAGGCGGTGTAGACCCGGCCTTCACGATCCGTCTGCCGCATCGTCTCCTCTGGCGCGTTCGCCAATCCGTCGGCTCCCGCGAATAGTCCGTAGAGATTGTCGAAGCTGTGGTTTTCCAGGTAGATCACGACGATGTGGCGAATCCGGTCCAGCCCCGAATTCCGGCCGGACCGGGCAGAAACCGCCGAGGGCGGGGACAGGATCAGAACAATTAGGAGAATCGTCAGACAGGAGTTTTTCTTCATCGTGGAGGTTTAAAACGATTTGGAGGCGCTGGCGTCGTCGTATTGGGACCCGGTTATTGTAATCGCTGGATTGTTGCCGTCGCGTAACCACCGAATCATGACCGCGGTGCCTGAACGACAGCATTTTCGCATCATTTGCATGCCCGCAAGGCGCGCCCGGGCATCGCCGCCTGAAGCCGCTCAGCCCGCAGAGGCGCCGCACGATGCCACACGCCGACGAAGCATAGGATGTGCCTTTTGTCGCCCTCGATTTCAGGCGGTGGCGCACAGAATTAGCCTGCCACACGGATGCGCTTTCTTTGATGTCTTTTCGGCATTCGAGTGAACATTCATCGTAGGACAGGTGGAGCGAAGCGAAACCCATCGATGGCTGTTTGGCCCTTCGACGGCGCTCAGGACAGGTCCTTCGACAGGCTCCGCGTAACCCGCCGGTTCGAGGTCGCTCAGTGGGTTACGGCGCACGCGAAGCGCCGTGATGGGACATCGGTCAGTGCTGATGTGCGCCTAACCCACCCTACGAAAAGAAATTCCTGATTGAAGGCGATTTGGAACTACACGACTCAACCCATGACTACCCCAATCGATCAGGAACTCGTCCGCCCCGTCATCCTCATCGGAGCGAGCAATCTCGCCCAGGCCTTCCCCCTAGTCGTGAACGGCCTGCGCGAGGGGCTGCGAGAGCCTCTGACGGTGCTGGCGGCTCTCGGGCACGGCCGATCTTACGGGCTCCGGAGCCGGGTGCCGGGACGAACGCTTCCCGGCATCGTTCAGTGCGGACTATGGCGGGCTCTCTCGCAGCACGGTCCGAACTGTCTTCCGCCGCTCGCCGCCGTAACCGATATCGGCAACGATCTGGTTTACGGCGTCACCGTACCGAACCTGCTCGCCTGGGTCGACACCTGCCTCGATCGGCTGGCCGAGCAAGGCAGCGAGATCGTTCTGATGTCGCTGCCGATGGCAAGCATCGAGAGGCTGCCGCCCTGGAAATTCGAACTGCTGCGCAGGGCTTTCTTTCCGGCGCACCGGATCGCGTGGCCGGTGCTGCGCGAGCGGGCACTCCGCGTCCATGAGGAATTACAACGGCTCGCGAAGACATACGGCGTCCGCCTGATCGAACCGGCGGCGGCTTGGTACGGCTTCGACCCGATTCATATACTGCGCCGCCGGCAACCGGCGGTTTGGCGCGAACTGTTCTCGCAGTGGCCGGCCTGGGATAGGTCCGCGTCCATGGCCTATCCGCCCTTGAGCGAATCGCTGCGCTTGCGGGCGCTTCGTCCCGCCGAGCGCGATCTGTTCGGGTGCCGGCAAACCACGCCGCAACCGGTTTTGCTGCGAGATCGATTCACTCTTTCCCTGTATTGAGCGCAAAAAAAACGGGCTCGAAAGAGTCCGTTAGAGCATTAATCAGATGTACCGCATTGCTGAATCGTCCCGTATGGCGCGCCCGAGCATCGCCGGCTTGAGTCGGAACCGCCCGAAGGGGCACGCGAGGGATCGCGTGCGGCGACAGAGGCACGCGGAAGTGCCTTCTGTCGCCCCCGGCACAAGCCGGCGACGCGCAGGATCAGCGCGCCATCCGGGTGCCCTTTCTTTGGGTCACTTTGGATTCGCGCCTGCCCTGGCGCAAACCCTTCGAGCGTACATCAGCGAAGAAAACGCTCTAAGATGAGTCGGATCGGACAAATCTCACTCTCGCCCGATCTGGTAAATCTCTTCTTGGTCGTCCTCGACGATCTTGCCGGTCGTGGCGTCGACTTCCAGCTTGACTTCCTTGCCATCCGCGGTCTTGATATCGAATTCATAGGACGCGTCGCCGTTGGATTCGATCTCGTACTCGGTCTCGACGATCTCGCCGGGATGCTTTTCGAGGGCGATCTTCCTGGCTTCCTCCTCGCTGATCTTCATCTTGGCCTTGAACAGCGGATCGTCGGGGCTATCGACCTCCTGCTCTTCCTCGGTAATTTCTCCCGTGTTGGCGTCGCATTCGTATTCCCAATTCTTGCCGTCTTTCCCGGCGATCTCGAATTCGTAGGTGGGCGTGCCCCGCTCCATCTTGAATTCGAGCTTGACGACCTCGCCGTCCTTCTTGGCCAGCGCAGCTTCCATGCATTTTTCCATGCTGACCTTGGTCGGCGGCATTTTGAATTTTTCGGCGAATGCCGCGGTAGCTCCCAAGGACAAAAATAGTGCGGCACATGTCGTTATTGCGACTCGCGCTTTCATAGCTTCGCCTCCGTTAGTTTTGGCGGTAACATCGGAATCCCTTAAGAATTTGATTCGGCAGTCCGCATTTGTTCTTCAAGTCGGATTCCGAATTCGAGTATAAGAGCCATCTTATTCATTAACAATCACGAGCCGCCGCACGAGCGGGTGAAATCGTCTCTATCCCGCGGAAACTCGCGATGTCATCCTTCAGCGCTCTTCCAGCCGGAATCTCATCGTCAGCGTGGCACGCTGGGATACGGCGCGACCCTCGCTGAAGGCCGGCTGGAAGCGCCAGCGCCGGATTGCCTTCAGGGCGGCGTCGTCGAATACCCGCTCCGGGCTGGCCGCCACGACCCTCGCCGCGCTGACCGTACCGGAAGGGCTGACCTCGATCTCGAGCCGCACCCAACCCTCGATTCTTTGCGCCCGGGCTCGCGGCGGATACTCCGGCAACACCCGCGAGATCACGACCAGCCCGCCACCGCCCGTGCCACCTTCGCCGTTCGTGCCCTCCCCCTCGCCGCCGGGCTTCCTGTCCGGGCTCCATTGCCCCGGGGGCGCCGTGAGGCGCGGATCGGAACCCGGCACGGGGGCGAACGGGGCGCCCGTGCCCTGCTCCGGAATGTCGAGCCGGGGAGCCGGTGTGCCCGGCGCCGGGGCTGGTGCCTTCCGGGACTTGGGGGCGCCGCTGCGGCCGGCTCCGCGCGCCGGCTTTTTGGCTGAAGGCTTGGCGGTACCGGATGGTGGCGGCCCGGGCGTCGTCGGCCGAGGCTCGGGCGCAACCTCGGTCATCGGGGCAGGCTCGGGGGGCGGAGCGGGTTTCGGCTCCTCGGTCTTGGGAATGATGCGGATGAAATCGACCGGTTGCGGATCCGGCGCCGAGATCAGCGCGGCCTCTCGATGACTGATCAGAGCGCCTATCAACAACAACAAGGCCAGATTGACGACCATGGCCGCGGCGAAAGCCCCGGCCAGCACCCAGCCCGGTCGGCTCGGAAAAGCGGCAAGGGACGTTTTCATGGGATGTCCGGAGCCGAGCTGGCCGCGACCGAAATGTTGACGAAACCGGCGAGGCGCAACTGATCCATCACTTTGACCAGCAAACCGGTGCTGGCCTGGACGTCGGCCAGAATGATGGCGGCCTGGGCCGGATTGGCGAGCCCCAGCTGGTCGAGCCGGGCGCGCAACAGGCGTATGTCGACGGAAACGTCGTTGAGCCAGATTTGTTCGTCGGCGGTAATGGTGACGATCACCGCCGCGTTCGTCTGGGGCACGGCTGTTGCGGCCTTGGGACGCTGGACCGCCACCGTCGATTCGCGGATGAAAGACGTCGTCACCAGGAAGAAGATCAACAGGATGAACACCATGTCGATGAGCGGCGTCAGGTTGATCGCCTCGCTGCTTTCATCGCCGCCGTCGATGCGGCGCGTGAACAGGCCGCGCTTTCTCATGGTTGCAGTAAACGCTCGGCATAGCGGCGCTCGAAGGCCCTGGCGCGCCGGTTGAGATTGTAAAAGACCCCGACGCCGAAAAGCCCCATCACCAGGCCGGCCAGCGTCGTGATCAGCGCCTGCGAGACGCCGCGTGCGACGATGCGGGTTTCCGCGCTGCCGAATAGGCGGATCAGGTCGAAGGTTTCGATGATGCCGGTCACCGTGCCCAGGAGGCCCAACATCGGCAGGATACCGGAAAGGGTCTTGATCAGCCGCAAATGGCGCCGCAAGGCGATTTTCATCTCGGCCATCCCGATCGTCGCGGCGGATGAATGCGGGGGTGGCACGGGGCGTTCAAGAAATTTGGGCAAGGCATGAAGAAAGAACCAGTAGCGTTCCAGGACCAGGGTCCACAGCAGCAGGGAGACGGCCAGCAGCGGCCACATCACCGGCCCGCCGAAATCCATCAGGTCCTCGATGTGCTGCTCGGATCTGTGAAAAAAGCTCAAGAACGTTTCGAGAAGCCGGCCGCCCATCGTACCTCCTCGTCGTGAGCCGATTAGACCGAGCCCGGCGACCGATTATCCTCATCCGCAGGCGGGTTCCGCCTTTCCAGGCGAGCCGCGAGCGCGGCCGAGGCATGCGCCTCCAGCAAGGCGGTGAGCGTCTGGCTTTTTCCCATCAGCAGGCTGTGCAACAGCAGGATCGGAATGGCGGTGACCAGCCCCTCCACGGTGGTTACCAAAGCTTCCGAAATCCCGCCCGACATCAGTTTCGGATCGCCCGAGCCATGCAGGGCGATGGCCTGAAAAGTCTTGATCATGCCGGTCACCGTGCCGAGCAAGCCCAGCATCGGCGCGATGGCTGCGACCAGTTTCAGGAAAGGCAGGACCCGCTCCAGTCGCGCCTGTTCGCGGCTCAACGCCTCCTCTACGGTCAGATACAAAACCTCTTCCTCGTTCGTGTCCGCCTGGTCGAGCCGTGCGAGCACCCGGCCCAAAGGGTTGTCGAGCCGGGGGCGCGGCGACTGTAGCTGGTTCCGGATACGCTGCCCGATCCGGGTCAACTCGACGAAGCGGTAGCCGGCGAGCGCATAGGCGAACCCCGCGAGCCCCAGGATCAGGTAGCCGACAATGCCCCCCTGGGCGATGCGTTCGCGCAGATTCGGAATCTGCACGATCAACTGCAGGGTTTGCCCTGATGACGGATCGATGGCCACCGACGCCAGCGACCGTGCATCCGCGCGGGCATAGTCCCGAGCCAAGTCGAGCAGATTCGGAGCCGGCTGCCGGGACAGTTCGATCAAGCGGTCGACCTCGGGGGAATAAGCGAGGTAACGCCCTTCGGAAAGGAAAGTGAATCCGCCCAGCCGAAGCACTTCTTTCTCGGATGCCTGCCCATTCGGCGCATAAACCGGAGCCCTGAAGGTCGAGACGCTGCCCAGGGCGTCGAGCTGGTTCTGCAGACTGGCGAACAGCTGCGTCAGCTCGTCGGCGGTCGGAATGTGGCGGCTGTCGGAGAGCCGGTCGATCAGTTCCCGCTGGCTCGCGGCGTCACCCGCCAGAACCAGCTGCTGATAATAAGGTTTGAGATTCGCGGCACTCTCGCGGATGCTCAAGAACAGCTCCTCCCTGGCCGCCAGCTCCGTCGTCAACCGGGCCTCCGCTTCCGACGGCGAGGCCGGCTGTTCGGCCTGCGCCTCGGGTGCGGCCAGGACGGATGGAGGAAAAGCCGCGAACACCGCCCAAACGGCCGCGGTTCGGAGGAAGCGGAGAACGCGCAGAAGCTTCACGGCGACTTGGCCCCAGGCAGGGGCAGAACCATCAGTTGCGGCGGTTCGAGTTTGCGCGCCGCGCGCAGCCCGCGGGCGATCGCCTCGTTCTCCTCGCCCGACAACCGCTGCCAGCGCTCCTGATCGTTGCGCCAGATCCCCGATTCGTGACCGTCCAGGGTCTGGTAGTAAAGCGCCAGGCGGCCGACGCTGAGGAAATCCACCAGGCGTTCGTCGTTCCCCGTCCGGAGCACAGCCCGGTAAGCCTCGACGCTCCTCGCGTAGTCGAGCTCGACCCGATAGGCCTCCTGAACGCGCCGATATTTCTCCGCCATATCCGCGGCAGGATCGCCGACCAGCTTTTCCAGCCGCTCGATCCGGCCGCGGCGCTCATCGAGCAGAAAAGGAAGGCCGTTTTCGATGCCTTGCTTCAATGCGGAAACGGCGTCGGACAAGATGCCGTCCAATCGCCGGTCGAGCTCGGAAAGTGTTTGAAGCTTCGCTGCCGCGGCGTCGGTCGATGGGGGAGGCTCGGAGGGGCCGGCGCCCGGCCCGCTAGCAGGCTGAGCCAAGATCGCGGGCGAAGCGATGGCCAGCAGCCAGCCGGCGACGGCGGATAAAGCGTTGCGAGGCGCTAACGCTTTGGATCGGGCGAATTGTAGGCTGACCATAACCGCAGGATAACACACGCGTTTTAATGCCGAGCAATGGGAAAACTTCCCGGCTCGAGGTCGTCTCGAGGCCGCGCACTTGCCGCCATGCGCTCACCGCGAATACCGTGCCGCCCGGCACTGTAAATACCTTGGTGCGCGTATTCCGCACGCGATATTCCAGGCCGTTGCCCTGTGACAAGCGATCCTGCCCCGAAACCCGTTAAGCCTTTCACTCTACGACGGAAACCGCCTGTCGGCGCCTCGCCAGCAGTAGCAATAACGCTCCCGGCAAGGCGGTCAACAAGTGCAGGGCGCCGAAGATCAGGGACACGGCAACGCTTTGCTCGGCCGTCAGCCCCGCCGGAGCCAGCAGAAACACCGCCGCCGCTTCCCGCTTGCCCCAATCCGAAACCAGCCCGGGCAACACGCTGACGCCGAGCAAGAGCAGCGGCGCGAGCAAGAACACGGCCGGAGCGACGCCGGAAAGACCCAGCCCCAGCGCCGCCAGAGCGAAATTCGCGGCCAACAGGAGCTGGAGCAGCACGGACAGCCCGTAATGACCGGGCGACCGCAAGGGATTGCAAACGGCGAGCACCCTCTCGGTATGTGAACGCGCCGTCCGCCGGAAGCGCCGAACAAGGATTGCGGCCGCGCTCGCCGAGGAAACCAGGATTGCCGCGAACACCGCGACCTTAAGTCCGGGAAACTCGCTGAACCAGCCGAGATAAATCGGGGTCAGGCCCAGCACCAAGAACAGCAGGACGATCGCCCCGGAAAGCCGGTCTACGGCCTGGCCGACGACGAGCTGCCAGGTTTCCGCGACGCCCCGCATGAATTGAAATCGCGCCAGTTCGCCGACCACCAGCGGCGGCCCGCACTCGCTGACGCTCTGGCTGATCCAAAGTGCCCGCACAAAATCCTTGAATGGCGCGTTCACCCCCAGAGCTCGGCTGATATGCCACCAGCGCCGCGCGAACAGCGCGACCGAGAGCAGAAAGACCCCGACGATGGCGACGCCCACGATTGGATCGAAATGCGCCAGATGCGCGATCAGCGCGGAACGGTCGATTTTGGCGAAAATAGAGACCATGACCGCCAGCATTGCGATTAGGCGGACGCCCCGGCGATTGAGCCGCGCCCCTGCCTTAAGCAGAACTTGTTTCACTGATTCAGTGCCTTAAAGATAGAGTGTCCTTCCCCGGATTTGTCGTCATTTTTTTCGTTCTCGCGCTGGCCGGCGACCTCCGCGACTCGCCTGAAGCCATGTCCGCCAATTGTTTCAAGCCGGACGGCTGCTGAAACAAGCCGCATCGAGCGGACGCCTGTATCCAATCGACAGGAAAACGCGCCGCGCCTTGAAACCGGCCTTGTTCAATGACATGACGAAAAAGAGGGATAAAATTATTCTGCGCAAGGGCGACGCGGAACGGCAACCCGCTCCTCGGCATTACCGAACGGGTTCGACTTAGATTTAGACACAACAAGGAAAAACCATGAGCACTCTGACACTTGAAATTTCCAATGCCATCATCGACGGTGCCTTCAGAAGGGCGCGGGATCTGAGATTGGCTCCGCTGGCCGTGGCCGTTCTCGACGAAGGCGGCCATTTGAAAACGATGCAGCGCCAGGATGGCGCATCCTTCATGCGTAGTTCCATCGCCCTGGCCAAAGCCTGGGGAGCGATCGGGATGGGCGTTTCCTCGCGGGAGTTGGGTAAAATGGCGAAGGAGCGGCCCCATTTCATGGCGGCCCTGGCCGAAGTGGCCGGTGGCCGGCTCATGCCGGTTCCGGGCGGCGTACTGATCCGCTCGCCGGACAATCGGATCGTGGGTGCCGTCGGAATCAGCGGCGACTTGTCCGATCTGGACGAAAGCTGTGCGATTGCGGGAATCGATGCCGTCGGCCTGATCCCGGATTATGGGAAGAAATAGCGATATACTGACGTCTTCGTTTCCGGCTCGGCAGGAAATCGATCGGCGGAGCGATTCCGGCTCGCTCGATGCCGGCCGGGCTCCGTCGGCAAGATCGCATTTCCAGGACAGAACGCCCGATCCCGCTCCATGGAGCCGGTTCGGTATCGACTCGTCAATATAGCGGTTTATACTGTTTGCCTCTTTTAATACCCTGAAACTCCGAAAAAACCTCTAGTGAAGAACCTCGTCAAGACTCGAATTCCCACCGGTTACGGCGAATTCACCCTTTATCTCTACACCGAGCACGGCAAGGATCATCTTGCCTTGGTGAAGTCGGACGTAGACGGCGAGACGGGCGTTCCCGTTCGGGTCCATTCGGAATGTCTGACCGGCGACGTATTCGGCTCTCGGCGCTGCGACTGCGGGGATCAGCTCAAACACACACTCCAGTATCTCGGCCGCTCACGCTGCGGCGTTTTGCTCTACCTCCGGCAGGAAGGACGCGGCATAGGCCTGCGCAAGAAGCTGGAAGCCTATAATCTTCAGGATCGCGGCCTCGACACGGTGGAGGCCAATATCAGCCTCGGCCATCAACCGGACGAACGCAATTACGGTGTTGCCGCCCTGATGCTCAAGGATCTCGGCGTTCGATCGATCCGGCTCATCACCAACAATCCCCGCAAGGTCGACGAACTCACCGAATACGGCATCCAGGTGGATGCCCGCATACCCATCGAAGTCGGCCACCACGACGACAACGCCGGATACTTGCGCTCCAAGGCCGAAAAACTGGCCCATTTGCTGACCTTCCGGGAGCGAACCCCGTTCCATCACGAACTGGCGTTCATCGAGCCCTTGATCGGCCAGCTGTCGCTGGCCCGGGCGCCGGCGGAAGGCGGCCCCTTCGTCACCCTGACCTACGCCCAGAGCATCGACGGCAGCATTGCCGTGGACAGCCAGGTCCCCTACGCGCTGAGCTCCAGGCCGTCGCTGACGCTCACTCATTTCCTGAGGGCGCACCACGACGCCCTGCTGGTGGGGGTCAACACCATACTCAGCGACGATCCCCAGCTCAACGTTCGCTACTACGAAGGCGAAAACCCGCAACCCGTCATTCTCGACAGCAACCTGCGCACGCCCCCGGATTGCCGGGTTCTGAGGCAATCGGAAAAACCGCCCATCATCGTAACCACGGCCGAATCCGACCCCGACAAGCGCGAAGCGCTACGCTCGGCGGGCGCGACGATCCTGGTGGTGCAACCCGGCGAAGGCGGCTGCGTCGACCTCGGGGAAACCCTGACGAAACTGAGCCAGCTCGGTATCCGCACCCTCATGGTCGAGGGCGGATCGAAGATCATCGGCACCTTTCTCAAATATCATTTAGTGAATTATTGCGTGATTACCATAACACCTAAAATCATTGGCGGACTCAAAGCCATCGACGATCTATGCCGCTCCGGCGAGCAAGCGCCTTTGAACATCACCGAGTGTCGGTACCATATCCTGGGATCGGACATCATCGCCTTCGGCCCGATCGGATACGTCTGATGCGAGTGCAAGCCGTTTATCACGTAGCCCCCCAGTCGGTGGCGATCCAGGAAATCGACCTGCCCGCCCCGAGAGCCGGCGAATTGCTAATCAAAGCCCTGTGCTCGGCCATCAGTCCGGGCACGGAATCCCTGATTTTCAGGGGCGGCGTGCCCGCCAACCTGCCCAAGGACACCCGTATCGGCGGCCTGGAGGGCGATTTCGGCTATCCGTTCCGGTACGGTTACGCCCTAGTCGGCGAAGTCGCCGCGGTGGGAGCGGACGGAGACCGCGACTGGCTGGGCCAGCGGGTCTTCGCCTACCACCCCCACCAAAACTATGCCGTCGTCGATAAGGAGGATTGCCTGGTCCTGCCGGAGGACGTCCCGGCGGAACGCGCCCTGTTTCTCGCCAATATGGAATCGGCGCTGAACCTGGTGTTCGATGCGGCGCCCCTGCCCGGGGAAAGAATCATGGTTTTCGGGCAGGGTATCGTCGGGCTGCTCACCACCGCAATTCTCAGCCGATTTCCGCTGGGAGAACTGATCACGGCCGAACCGCTCGGTTTCCGCCGGCAAAAATCGACCGAGATGGGCGCGGCCCTGGCGATCAACCCGACGGTCGGGCGCGAACTCGCCGCACTCAAGGACTGCCTTTTCTACGACGGCGCCGACGGCTTGGATGCCGCCATCGAAGTCTCGGGGAATGCCAGCGCCCTGAACCAGGCCATAGAACTGACCGGTTTTTCAGGCCGCATCGTGATCGGTTCCTGGTACGGCGAATCGGCCGCGCCGCTGGAGTTCGGCAGCCATTTCCACCGGCAGCGCATTCGCTTGATTTCCAGCCAGGTGAGCACGATAGACCCGCAATTGTCCGGCCGCTGGAACAAAAAACGACGACTGGACCTCGCCTGGGAATGGCTAGCCGAAATTCGCCCGGAACGGCTGATTACCCATCATTTTGCCCCCAGCGCCTGCCAGGAGGCTTTCGAACTGGTCGAAAGCAAACAGGCCGGGGTATTGCAGCCGATTTTCGAATACATCTGAAGATCCGAGGAACCGCGATGTACCAGCTTGCCATTACCCGCGACTTCATCGCCCGGCATTTTTTGATCGGCGGGGACTGGGGCGACGAAACCCTCGAGCACAGCCACCATTACAAGGCGGAAGTGCTGATCGAAGGCGAGCAGCTTGACCGGCACGGCTATCTGATCGACATCGTCGACCTGGAGCAGGCGACGATGACGCTGATCGGAGAGTTCAGGGACCGCGTCCTCAACGATCTCGAACCTTTTCGCGGGCTCAATCCCAGCCTCGAACGTTTCGCCCGCATATTCTGGGAGCGGCTCAGGGACCGGCTCACCCTGCGCGGCGTGAAAATGACGGTCAAACTCTGGGAAAACGAAACGGATTGGGCGGCGTTCGGCGGTTCGCTTTAACTAAAGCGTCGGCCGTGGACATCCCGTTCCACGACTATCTCGAAGCCAAATTCGCGCTGGACGGGCGCAGCCTGAACCGCGAAGTGGAAAACGAGTTCGCCCGAATGCTGCCGGGCGAATCGCCGCTGGTTTGCCTGGACCTCGGCACCGGCACCGGAGCCTCCGTGCTGCGGCTGCTGGGCTTGAGTCCCGAAACCGATTTGCACATCACCGCCGTGGATCGGGACCGGACGCTTCTGGGTATCGCTCGAGAAGGAACGGCCGCTTTTCTTCGGGACCGAGGTTTCGATGTTTCGGCAGTACCGGCCGGCATTCTCTCAAAAAAAAAAGGCCGTGAAGTTGCGGTGGATTTCGTCTGCGGCGACCTACGGCTATTCGAGCCGAATCAAACCTTCGGTTCCATCGATGCGATCATCGCTCACGCGGTGATGGATCTTCTGCCCCTGACAACCATGGCCGAACGAATCGCGCGCTGGCTGCGGCCGAAGGGAATTTTTTACAGCACCGTCAATTACGACGGCGAGACCGTGCTGTTTCCCATCTATACCGACGAAGCGCTGGAAAACCGCATCCTCGGCATATACGACGCCTCCATGGAAGAGCGCCGGGTATGGGACGACAACAGCGGCGGCGCCCGCTCCGGAAGACGGCTGCACCGCGTTCTCGGCGAAACCGGATTCGAAATGATCGCCTACGGCAGCTCCGACTGGAATATCACCCCCCAGCGCCGCACCTATCGCGATGGCGACGCTGTTTGCTTAACCGCATTGCTTGGGATGATCCGGGACGAAGCAGCCCGGTCGGGGGAGTTCTCCGAGGATATGCTCGACCGGTGGCACCGCGAGCGTTCCGAACGACTGGCGGCCGGAGAACTCGGCTTGATCGTTCATCAGATTGATCTATTGGCGGAAAAGGTTTGATTTTCGGCATTCGGCGGGTTACGCGGGTGTCCCCGCTAACCCGCCCTACGAAGCCTATGGGTTCCGAGTTACGAAACGACTCGTTACTTCGCGCCCTGATGACGGGGACCGCCGTGACGCTTCCATTTCTTGCCGTGCTTGCCGAAAGGCGTCTTTTCGTCGAACACTTTGCGCTGCTCCGGCGTCAGCGTGGCGTAGAAGGTCTTGGTCGCCGCCAGCGCTTCTTCCAAGTAAGCCGTTTTCGCCTTTTGCAGGGCGATCATTTTTTCCAGGCGATCCGGTGCCGACAGGTTCTTCATGGCCTCGCGATCGGGACGCGACTGTTTTTTGGTTTCCTTGATTTCCTTCATTTTGGCCGTCCAGGTATTCCAATTCGCTTCCTGCTCCGCGGTAAGCTTCAAATCCTGGCGCAATTCGGCCATCCGCTCCGCCATGAAGCGCTCCCGGCGCTCTGCCCGCGAACCACCGTTGCCCTGGCTGTAGGCGCCGGCTTCAGGCTTGGCTTCCCCGGATTCGGCCATCGCGGCTACCGGAGCGAGCAGGGCAAGGCTGATCAAGAGTGCTTTAGGATAAGATTTCATATGGATTCCTCATACAGTTGCGAAAAGTCGGCTGAAGCCGATCCTTCTAGACCGGCGGGACCGTCCCGCCGTCTTCGGGATCTATTTCACAGCGCTCGTGTATCGGACATGTGTCCGCCCGGCAGCGGTTTTGTATCGCTTTTTTTCCCCGGCCCGGAAAGATACAAACGGATACAAAAACCTATGACACCGCTCACCGAGCGCGGTAAAAAGCTTCCATGAACACGACAGAACATATCCTCGTCGTCGACGACGACCGCGAAATCCGCATGCTGGTCGGCGACTATCTCAAACAGCACGGCTATCGTGTGAGCCTGGCCGCCGACGGCCGGCAGATGCGCGACATATTAGACAGCAGCGGCATCGACCTGATCGTCCTCGATCTGATGCTGCCGGGCCAGGACGGCTTGAGCCTGTGCCGGGATCTGCGCGCTCGCTCCGATCTTCCGGTGCTTATGCTCACCGCGCGCGGCGAACCGATAGACCGGGTGCTGGGCCTGGAAATGGGCGCCGATGATTATCTCGCCAAACCTTTCGAACCACGCGAACTCCTGGCCCGCATCCGCAATATTCTGCGCCGCGCCCGCTCGCTGCCCGGCCGGGGCGCCGGGGAGCCGGCGCAGCGCTGGCGCTTCGCCGGCTGGACCCTGGACGGGCAGACCCGCCAGCTCACCTCGCCGCAAGGTGTGGTCGTAGCCCTGTCGGGCGCCGAATACCGCTTGCTCGAGGTTTTCCTTACCCACCCCAACCGGGTACTCACCCGCGATCAGCTCATGGATCTGATCCGCGGGCGCGACGCGGAGCCGTTCGACCGCTCCATCGATCTCCGGGTCAGCCGGCTGCGCCAGAAGCTGGGGGACAACGCACGGGCGCCGAGTCTGATCAAGACCCTTCGGAACGAGGGCTATGTCTTGGCCGCCGCGGTGGAGCAGGAACCTTGAGCCTCGCTTTCCCGCCCCGCTCGCTCGCGATCAGACTATTCCTGCTTCTCCTCGGCGGCGTGCTGATGGCGGTATTCGTGAGCCTGGGCCTCGCCTTGCGCGAGCGCAGCCACATCGTGCACAGTTTTCGCGAACAGGGTGCAGCCGATCGCATTGCCGATATCCTCCATCTGCTCGCCGCCCTGCCGCCGGAGCAGCGCCTGGCCACGGTCCATGCCCTGCCTTCCGGGCAATGGAGCATCGAACCGGCGAACGGGATGGATGAGCCGGTGCAGTCCCTGCCGTCGTTCACCGCCGCTCTGGTCGAAGCGGCGGGACCGTCGGTGGCCGTGGAAGCGGGCTGGCGAACGCGGAATTCCGCCTGCCGCGAAGAGCCGGAAGATTGCCAGCCGTCCCGCACCGTCGGCGCCCGGGTCCGATTTGCCGACGGCCAGCGCGTGTTGATAGAAGCGCGCCGCGAGCTGCCGCCGCCCCGGCAGCCGAGAATTGAGGGGTTCATCGCCAGACTTTCGATTGTGGCGGGCCTTCTGGCGATCGTGGCCTGGTTTGCCGTCCGCCTGGTCCTGCAGCCCTTGCGACACCTGCTTGAAGCCGCCGAATCCTTCGGACTCGATCCGGACCATCCTGCCATGGACGAATCGGGGCCCATCGAGGTCAGGCAGGCCGCCCGAACCTTCAACCGCATGCGGGAACGCCTGCGATCCCATATCGAAGAACGCACCCGCATTCTCGCCGCCATCACGCATGACCTGAAGACGCCCCTCACCCGGCTCCGCCTGCGGCTGGAACAATGCCGGGATGAGCCGCTCCGGAGCCGGCTGGCGGAGGACGTGGCGGCCATGCAGGCGCTGGTCGACGAGGGGCTGGACCTGGCGCGCAGCCTGGACTCGGGACCGCCGCCGCAAACCATCGATCTCGGCGCCCTGCTGCAAAGCCTCTGCGACGATACCGTCGATGCCGGCGGCGAGGCCCGTTTCGAAGGACCGGAGAGCGCGCTCATCTCGGGCCGCCCGGAAGCCCTGCGGCGCAGTTTTCTCAACCTGATCGACAACGCGGTGAAATACGGCGGCGAGGCCGACATCAGCCTGGAACGCTGCGGCGACGACTGGCTGGTCCGGGTGCGGGACTCCGGCCCCGGCATTCCGGAAGAATCCCTAGGCAAAGTGATGCAGCCTTTTTTCCGGCTGGAAACCTCGCGCTCGCGGGAAACCGGCGGCACCGGCCTAGGGCTTTCGATCGCCGCCAATCTGCTCGGCGCCCAGGGCGGTACGCTGAGCCTACACAACCGCCCGCAAGGCGGCCTGGAAGCCAGAGTGCGCCTGCCGGTATTTCGGCGCCGGCCGAGAACTTATTAATCACGCGACTTGTCGCCGCGCCGGCGGCCGAAAACCGCCGTTTTCCCCTTTCCGCCGCGGACTCGTTCCCCGGCTTGACGCCCTATATGGACGACAAGATAATAACGATTCTCATTTTCAGAAATGAGGTGTGGTGTCTGACGTTTTGGGCTGCAAGGGTGGGGTATGTCCGCAAGCGAATTTTCCAGAACCGATTTCCTGAACCTGATGTACGTGAGCCACCACGGGTGGTTGGTGGGCTGGCTCCGGAACAAGCTCGGCTGCCCCGATTTCGCCGCCGATCTGGCACAGGACACCTTCCTGCGGGTCATGCTGGCGCGCGAGTACGAAAACATCCGCGAACCCCGCGCCTACCTGACCACCATCGCCCACGGGCTGGTGGTCAACCATTGGCGGCGGCTGGACATCGAGCGGGCCTACCTGGAGGCACTCGCCTGTCAGCCGGAACCGCTGGTCCCTTCGCCCGAGCAGCGCGCCCTGATCCTGGAAACGCTGTACGAAATCGACGCCCTCCTCGGTGCCCTGTCCCCGCAAGTCAAGAGCGCCTTCCTGCTGTCGCAGATCGAGGGTCTGAAGTACGAAGACATTGCCCGACTGATCGGCGTTTCCCTCATCACCGTCAAGCGGTACATGAAACAGGCATTCCTGCATTGCCTGGCATCCATGGATTGAGGGGGCACTTGTGATGCACCGCACCGCGCGCAGCGCTCCCATCGCCCCCCATGTCCTCGAAGAGGCCGCCGACTGGCTGATGCGCCTGAACGCCGGCATGGTCACCGACGAGGACCGTGCCGCCTGCGAACGCTGGCGCCAGACCAGCCCGGATCACGCCCGCGCCTGGGCGCGCGCCGAGCGGCTCTTGAACAAGCTGGGCAGTCTGCCGCCCTCGCTGGCCATGCCTGCCCTGGACCGTCCGCCCGAGAACGGCCGCCGCGCTGCCCTCGCCAAGCTGAGCGCGCTGCTGCTCGTTGTCCCCATGGCCCGGACCGCGTGCCGCCTGGCCGAAGAACGAGGCTGGACCGCCGACCTGCGCACCGCCGCCGGGGAACGCCGCGAACGGCAACTGGCCGACGGCAGCCGGGTCACCCTCAATACCGCCACGGCCGTCGACGTGCGTTTCGACGCCGCCCAGCGCTTTGTCCAGCTGCGCGCCGGCGAGATCCTGGTGCATACCGCCAAGGACGCCTCGGTCATGCGCCGTCCCTTCTACGTCAGCACGGCCGATGGCCTGCTCGAGGCGCTCGGCACCCGTTTCAGCGTGCGGCGGGAGGAAGGACGCACCCGGGTCGCCGTGCTGGAGGGCGCGGTACGCATCGAACCGCGGTCTGCCGAAGCGCCCGCCCGGCCAATCCTGCGCGCCGGCGAGCAAGCCTGGTTTACCGCGAACGGCGTGAGCCCGGTCATGCCGGCGGACGACACGGCCACGGCCTGGATCCGGGGCATGCTGTCAGCGGACAGGATGCGGCTGGCCGACTTCGCCGCCGAACTGGCGCGATACCGCAACGGCATCGTGCGCTGCGACCCGGCTGTCGCGAACCTGCGCATCTCCGGCGCATTCCCCGTCGCAGACACCGATAGGGCACTGGCCATGCTGGTCTCGACCTATCCCGTCGCTGTGTCGACCCGCATGGGCGGCTATTGGGTGAACCTCTCGGCGCGCTGAAAGCACGCGGACGCAAAAATTTTCGCCGGGGGCTGATACTTTTTTCCGGCTCGATTGGCAATCAGGGTAAAGAACCCCACTTGCCAATTCGTAACGGAGCCTTTACATGCCCTCTAGCCAGCCGCGCCCAACCGAGCGCCGCTTCAATCATACCGTCCGCGCCGCCCTGCTGGGCTCCTCGCTGGCCGCAGCCGGCGGCACCGGCTCCCTTGCCTACGGCGCCGAAGCGCAAGCGCTCGATGCCATTGCCGCCAAACCCTACAACATTCCGTCCGGTCCGCTGGGCCGCACGCTGGCCGACTTTGCGGCCGGCGCCGGCCTCGCCCTATCGTTCGAACCGGGCCTGACGCAAGGGCTGAGCAGCCCGGCCCTCGCCGGAACCTACTCCGCGCGCGAAGCCGTCACCCGCTTGCTGGCCGACAGCGGGCTGGACATCGTGGAAAGCCCGGGCGGCAGCTATACGCTGGTCCGGCAGCCGCAGCCGGACGCACAGGAACTGCCGGCGGTCACGGTGACCGGTACGGAGATCCGCGAGTCGGCCTACGGCCCGGTGGAAGGCTACCGCGCCGAACGCACCGGAACCGCCACCAAGACCGATACGCCGATTCGGGGTACGCCGGCCGCCATCCAGGTGGTTCCGAAGCAGGTGATCGAGGACCAGCAGGCGACCCGGATAACCGACGTCATCCAGAACGTCAGCAGCGTCCGGCCCGGCAGCTCGTTCGGCAATCGCGCCGATTCCTTCATCGTCCGCGGGTTTTCGAGTTTTCTCTCGGCCCGCGACGGCTTCCTCTCCAATCAGCTGTTCGGGGACCCCGGTTTCATCGATCTGGCCAGCGTCGAGCGGGTGGAGGTCCTCAAGGGACCGGCCTCCGTGCTCTACGGCCTGGGCGACCCCGGCGGACTGGTGAACATCGTCACCAAGCGGCCGCTGAGCGAGGCGCAATACAAGCTCCGCGGCCAGGCCGGGTCCTACGATTTCTACCGCGCCGAGGCGGATTTGTCGCAACCGTTCAATGCCGACGGAACCCTGGCCTTGCGCGTCAACGCCGCCTATCAGCACTGGGACAGCTTCCGCGACTTCTTCAAGCGCTCGCGACGCGTGTTCGTCGCCCCGGTGCTGGGCTGGCAGCCCAGCGAATCGACCAAGGTGCTGGTGGACTTCGAATACGTGGACCAGGAACTGCCGTTCGACCGCGGCCTGGTGGCATCGGGCAAAGGCGTCGCCAACGTTCCGATCAGCCGCTATTTCGGAGAGGATTTTTCGACGTTCGACCTGAATGGGTATCAGAGCCGCTACATCATCGAACACCAGCTGAACGCCACCTGGATGCTGCGTCACACCGGCCGCTACCAGGAAAGCGAGGCCGACCGTTTCAGCGCGGACCCCCGCGGCTTGCGCGCGGACAATCGAACACTGAATCGCCGGGCGACCGACCAGCACGACGACGCCGACCAATGGACCTTGCAGCTGGACGCCATAGGTGATTTCACGGACGCCGCCATCGGCCACAAGCTGTTGCTGGGCGTGGAGGCGGGCACCGCGCGCAAGGACGTGCGCCTCGCCACGGCGTCGCTCGCCGCGATCGATATCTTCGACCCGGTGTACGGCGCCCGGCCCGGCGTGTTCGGCGATCCCACGCTGACCGATCAGGAGATCGAGTACATCGCGGGATACGTGCAGGATCAGATCTGGCTGGGCGAGCGCTGGAAGCTGCTGCTCGGCCTGCGTTACGACGACACCACGCAGACTACGGTAACGACGACGAACCGTACCACCAAGGTGGAGAACGACGCACGGCGGTTTTCGCCGCGCGCGGGTCTCATGTACGACGTGGCCGACTGGGTTTCGCTTTACGCCAGCTATTCGAAGTCGTTCAAGCCGGTGGCCGGAACCACCTTCGACGGAGCGCCCTTCGATCCCGAGACCGGCGAGCAGGTGGAGGCGGGAATCAAGACCGAATTTCTCGACGGACGGGTGGGCGCGACCCTGGCCTGGTATGAACTCAAGCGGCAGAACGTGACCACCGCGGACCCCGCCAACACGGGTTTTTCGATGCAGACCGGCGAACAGCGGTCCCGCGGCGTGGAGCTGGACGTTACGGGCAATATCGGGTCCGGCTGGAACCTGATCGGGTCGGCCGCCTACACCGATGCCGAGGTCACCAAGGACAACACCTTCACCCCGGGCAATCGCATCCAGGGCGTGCCGCAAGTTTCCGGCAGTCTGTGGGTCACCCATGAAATCCAGGATGGCGACTGGAAAGGCCTGGGATTCGGCGCGGGCGTTTTCGCCGCCGGCGAACGCGAGGGCGACCTTGCCAACAGTTTTCAAGTGCCCGGCTACGTGCGCGCCGACGCCTCGCTGTTCTACCGCAGCAAGCACTGGCGCGTCACCGTCGGCCTAAAGAACCTCCTGGACAAGGAATACATCGAATCCCCGGTGTCCCGCACCGAGGTTTATCCCGGCGCGCCCCTCACCGTGCTGGGCACGCTCGAGCTGACGTTCTGAGTACAAAACCATGGAATCCGCCTTTGACATTGTCGAGGCCACGCCAGGCGGTTTGATCACAGATCAGGCCCTGACTTGGAGTCTGATCTTCCCCCGAACAACAGGAACTGATTCTTTCGCCGTTTATGAGTTCGTGCAGCGGAGTGCGGCATCCGACACGCCTTGCCGGTCATCCGTCAAAATGGCGGATCCCGATCCACTCGCGCCGAGCGCGAGGCTAAGCCCGCGAAACGCCGTGTGATGAGCCGGCAATTCTGGGTCGCGGCACACCGCTATGTGGGGCTGACGCTGGCGCTGTTCCTGCTGCTGGCGGCGCTCACGGGGAGTCTCCTGGCCTTCCATCGGGAGATCGATGCCTGGCTCAACGGCGACTGGCATTTTGTGACGCCCAAGGGCCGGCGCCTGCCCCTGGACGAACTCGTACGCCGCGCCGAGGCGCACTATCCGGAGCTTGCGGTCAGGCGCCTGCGGCTCGATGGCGCACCGCAACGGGCGCAGGTCCTGTTAATGGCAGCCGGGACCGGCAAGGAAGTTTCGCAGTGGGAAATATTTATCGATCCTCACTCGGGCCATGTGCTGGGCGCTCGCCAAACGGGCGTCTTCCGGCTCGACCGGCGTCACGTCATTCCCTTCCTTTACCACTTTCATCACACGCTGCACGCCGGCAAAGCCGGCACATGGCTGATGGGTATCGTGGCGCTGGTCTGGCTGTTCGACCATTTTTTGGTCATCTACCTTTCCTTCCCCAGCCCGAAGTCCTGGCTCAAGTCTTTCCGTCTCCGCCGGCGAGCGGGCGGCTACCGGCTCAATTTCGATCTGCACCGCGCGGGCGGCCTGTACGCCTGGATCGTCCTCTTCACGGTGGCGCTCTCCGGGCTGTCGTTCAATCTACGCCTGCCTTTCAAGGCGGCGGTCGCGTGGGTGTCGCCGCTCACCCCCGCTTACGGCGACATCGCGCCGAGACCGGCCGTGCCGCTCGAAAACCCGCCGCTCGGTTTCGAAGATGCGATTCGCATCGCCACGGCGGTACGGCCCGGGCTCAGGCCCGACGATGTCGGCTTTGCGCCCGACCTCGGTCTCTACCGGGTCAGGCTTCGGAGCGAGGACGACATCGCCGATTACGGGCAAACCAAGGTTTACGTCGATGCACAAACCGGGGGCGCGCGCCGTATCGACGAACGAACCGCACGCACGGCGGGGGACCGCTTCATGGACTGGCAGTTCCCGCTACATTCCGGCCGCGCCTTCGGGCTCGCGGGCCGGATGATGATTTGCGGTTCGGGCCTGGTGCTTTCGGTGCTCGTCGTTACCGGTATGGTCATTTGGTGGAAAAAGTGCAAGGCCGGGCAATGCCGACGAGACGGAAACAATAAGAGAGATGGAGGCAGATCGCAGGCACCATAAAAAGTACAACAATCCGAAGACACCCGAGGCGTCGGAAGTTGACGAGCTACCCCCCAAAAAAGATAATAACGATTCTCATTTACAAAAATAAGGCCGTGGTGTCTGATGCCATTGCATGGCGAGGGGTGGGGTGTGTGGGTAAGCGAACTGTCCAGAACCGATTTCCTGAGTTTTCTTTACGTGAGTCACCATGGCTGGCTGCTGGGCTGGCTCAGGAAAAGGCTCGGCTGCCCGCACCACGCCGCCGATCTGGCTCAGGACACCTTTGTCCGGGTGATGCTCAAGCGGGAGTTCGACACCATCCGCGAGCCGCGCGCTTATCTCACTACCATCGCCCATGGATTAGTGGTGGACCACGTGCGCCGACAGGAACTGGAGCGCGCTTACCGCGAAGCGATCATCCGCCTGCCGGAGCCGGACACGCCTTCGCCCGAAACCCGGCTGCTGCTGCTCGAAACCTTGATCCGCATCGATGCCCTGCTGAACGGCCTTGCTCCCAAGGCGCGCACGGCGTTCCTGCTGTCCCGCCTGGAGGGCCTGAGTTATCCCGAGATCGCCAAGCGCCTGGGCGTGTCCTTGAGTTCGGTCGAAAAGTACATGGCGGCGGCCGTGCGCCACTGCTATTTAAACCGCTATTCCCTTTGACAGGGCAGTTCCTAGAGTAAACAGCGTGAATGCATCGGTCTCCAGCCACGATCGCAACGACATTCCCCCGCACGTCCTCGATCAGGCCATTGCCTGGCTCGTGACGCTCCAGTCCGGCACGGCGGATACGGCCATGCGGTCCGCCTGTGAAGCTTGGCGCGCCGCCGACCCGATCCATGAGCGCACCTGGCAGGCATTGCAGGCCGTCGAGCAAGAATTTCGCACGGTGTCGCCGGTGTTTCGGGAGCACGCTTTCAAGACATTGGAAACCGCGCAGCGGCATCGCGGCATCGATAAGCGTCGCCGCAAGGCACTCAAGCTGTTGGGCGTCTGCGCTACCGGCGTTGCGGTGAGTCAGTTCGTGGCCGGGCAGTCGCCTTGGCGTCACTGGACGGCGGGATTAGGTGCCGACTATGTCACCGCCACCGGCGAGCGTCGTGCCGTCGACTTGGCCGATGGCACGCAACTCATGCTCAACACCGCCACGGCGGTAGACGTGAAATTTGCGCCCGACCTTCGGCTAATCATCCTGAGGCAGGGCGAAATCTTCATCAGCACTGGCAAGGACGTGTCGTCGTCCACCGGCCGCCGTCCCTTCCTGGTCGAGACCGCGCAAGGCCGCTTCGAGGCCATCGGCACCCGCTTTCTCGTCCGGCAGGAAGAAAGCCAGACCCGTCTGCGGGTGGAAGAGGGCGCCGTCGCCCTGCCTGCCAAAGCCGCCGGATCACGCGTCATCGCCGAATCGGGCCAGGAGTTCGTGGTCGGCGGTGCCGGCCCGATGCCGGTGACCGAAAGCCGCTTCGACGCCATCGGTTGGATCGACGGTGCACTGGTCGCGAAGCAGATGCGGCTGGAAGACTTTCTGGCGGAACTTTCGCACTACCGTGACGGCTGGCTGCGTTGCGACCCCGGGGTGGCCGATCTGCGTGTTTCCGGCGTGTTCCAGCTCGACGACACGGACCATGCCTTGGATGCGCTAACCCGCTCGCTCCCGGTGAGAATCGAGCGCCGCACGCGCTATTGGGTAAGGGTGATCCAGTCCTGACGAAAAAATTTCAAGAACGATTACGGGTTTTGCTGGGCTCGTTCGGCAACCAGGTACTGAAACCTGAAAACCGAAGAGGATCCATCATCATGCGCCGTACCCTTTCTTGCCGTTCCACCCCTCCGGCACCGTCGGAACCGCCCGCCGCCCACGCACGTTCGGCGCTTGTCCTGCCGGCCGTGCTCGTGGTCACCCTGCTGAGCGCAGTGCCTGTTCAGAAGGCCGCATGGGCGCAGGGTGCGGAGTCTGCCCGCAAAACCTACAGCGTGCCTGCCGGAACCCTGGAAGACGCGCTCAACCGGTTCGCGCGCCAGGCCGGCATCACGCTTGCCTTCGACCCCGCACTGGTTGCGGGCAAGCGCGCCGCCGTCCTGCGGGGCGACTACACCACGCAGGACGGCGTGGCGATTCTCTTGGCGCCGCACCGGCTGGAAGCCGTGCGGGCGGCCAACGGGACGTATTCGCTGCGGCCACTTCCGTCCGCGGCGCCGAAGCCGGAACCGGGCGCGGCGGAAACGGCTCTGCCGACGATCACGGTAGAGGGGACCGCCGAACGGGAAAGCGCCTGGGGACCGGCGAAAGGCTATGTCGCAAAACGCAGCGCCACCGGTTCCAAGACCGATACCCCGCTGATCGAAACCCCGCAGACCGTAAACGTCGTCACCCGTGACGAGATTGCCGCGCGCGCTGTTCAAAACATCAGCCAGGCGCTGTCCTATACACCCGGCCTGCTCACTGAGATGTACGGCCCCGTCACCCGCGACGATTACTTCAACATCCGGGGTTTCGATTCGCCCCAATATCTGGACGGCACGCGCCTGCTCGCGTCGGGTTATGCGCAACTGCGCATCGAGCCCTACGGCCTGGAACGGATCGAGGTGTTGAAAGGCCCGGCCTCCGTGCTTTACGGGCAGAATCCGCCGGGCGGTCTGGTCAACATGGTGAGCAAGCGGCCGCTGGACGTTCCGTTTCATGAAATCCAGGTGCTGGGCGGCAGTTTCGACCGTGTGCAGGGCGGTCTGGACTTGTCCGGGCCCATCGACTCGGAAGGCCGCTTCCTCTACAGGTTCGTGGGTCTTGCGCGAGGCAGCGAGACCCAGGTGGATTTCAGCCAGGATAACCGCTATTTCGCGGCGCCGAGCTTTACCTGGCGGCCCGACGAGAACACCAGCCTCACCTTCCTGAGCCATTACCAGAAGGACGAAGTGGAAGGCAACACGATCCAGTGGCTGCCGCCGGAAGGTTCGCGGCTGCCGAACCCCAACGGCAAGATCCCGATCAACCGCAACATAGGCGAACCCGGATACGATCACTACCGCCGCGAACAATACGGCGTCGGCTACGCCTTCGAGCACCACGTCAACGAACTGTGGACGTTCCGGCAGAATCTGCGCTACGCCCGCGTGGAGTCGGACCATCCGACCGTCTATACCCTAGGATACCTGCTCGGCGACGATGGGAATCCGCTGGACTACCGCACCATCGAACGCGGCGCCGGCCTGTGGCGCGACCGGGCCGGAACTTTTACCCTGGACACCCAACTGCAGGGAAGCTTCGAGACCGGCCCCCTGCGTCACACCGCGCTGATGGGCGTCGATTACCGCAGCCTCTCGGGAAAACGGGCCATCGGCTTCACCTCGGTCGACAACCTCGACATCTACAATCCTGTATACGGCTCACCGGTCGTCAAGCCGACCCCGGACCTTTTCCTGTTCCAGGATCAGGACCAGGTGGGCTTGTACGGCCAGGACCAGATCAAGTACGGCGGCTGGATTGCGACCATCGGGGTACGCAACGACTGGGCGATGACCGATACCCTGGAGGACGATCGGTTCTTCGGCACCAGGACCAAGACCCGGCAGGACGATGAAGCCTTCACCTATCGGACGGGCCTCACTTATTTGTTCGACAGCGGCTTCGCGCCGTACTTCAGCTATTCCGAATCCTTCGAACCGGCGGCCGGCACCAATTTTGCCGGAACCCCGTTCAAGCCGACCACGGGCCAGCAGTATGAAGTGGGCATCAAATACCAGCCGCCGGGCATCAACGCCTTCATCTCTCTGGCGGCCTTCCATCTGACCCAGCAGAACGTGCTGACTCCGGACCCGGACCCGGCCCACATCGGCTTCCAGATCCAGACCGGCGAGGCGCGGTCGCGGGGCTTCGAACTGGAAGGCAAGGCGACCCTGACGGAAGGGCTCGACCTGACCGCCGGCTACGCTTTTATCGATTCGGAAACGACTCGCACCAACGAGCCCGATCAACTGGGCAAGGATTTGCCCCTCACGCCCCGGAGCCAGGGATCGGCCTGGCTGGATTACACCTTCCAGGGCGGCACCTTGGCGGGCTTCGGGCTGGGAGGCGGGGTACGCTACGTGGGTTCGAGCTACGGGGACTTGAACAACAGCCTCAAGACGTCTTCCTACACCTTGATCGACGCGGCGGTGCACTACGATCTGGGCAAGCTCCACGAGTCGCTCAAAGGCGCGCGCCTCGCGGTCAACCTGACCAATGCGTTCGACCGGGAATACCTCGCCGACTGCGGTTTCGGGCTCTGCTACTACGGCAATCGCCGAACGGTGCTGGCAAGCCTGCGCTACAACTGGTGACCGACCGTACGCCGGAGGCCGGCCATGCCGATATATCGAGTCCGCTTCGGCTCATTTCCGAGTCTGAGTTCGGGAACGAGCGAGGGCCGATTCCGTTTTTTCACCGGAAACGTCCGGAAGTCGCGAGTGACGCCATGCGGCATACGATAGTTCTGATACACCGCTACATCGGGTTGACGATGGCGGGCTTCCTGCTCGTCGCCGGGCTGACCGGCAGCCTGCTGGCCTGGAACGACGAACTGGAGGCGGCGATCAGTCCACACTTGTTCTTCGTCACGCCACCCGCGCCTGACGCTCGACCCATTGATCCGCTGGCGCTGCGCGAACGGGTCGTCGAGCGCTACCCGAATGCCCGAGTTATCAATGTGCCGCTCAAAGTCGAACCCGACCGCGCCATCGCATTCTTTATGGAGGGACCGACCGTTCCGGCGACCGGCGAACCCGCCGAGCTTCCCGACAACCAGGTTTTCGTCGATCCGTATACTGGCGAAGTGCTGGGCGCGCGCCGGTGGGGCGACATCACCCAGGGACTGAAGAATCTGATGCCCTTCGTCTACCGGCTGCATTATTCGCTGGCGCTGGGCACGGCGGGCATCTATCTCATGGGCGCCGTCGCTCTGCTGTGGACGGCCGATTGCTTCGCGGGGGTTTATCTCACGTTGCCGCTGCGGCGGCGCATGCGCCCGGCAGAGGACAGGGAAAGGAAGCCATGGCTGGCCCGTTGGTGGCCGGCCTGGAAAGTGCGCTGGCAAGGCGGCGCCTACAAGCTGAACTTCGACCTGCACCGGGCCAGCGGTCTGTGGCCCTGTGTCATGTTGTTGGTGTCGGCCTGGTCCGCCGTGGGGTTCAACCTGCCCGAAGTCTATCGGCCGGTCATGAGCGCTGTTTTCACTCTTCAGTACGGTGAAGACCAGCTGCCCGAATTACCGAGAAGGCAATTCGAGCCGGGTGTGTCCTGGGCCAATGCCAGGGAGATCGGTCGCGAGCTGATGGCGGTCGAGGCGAGGACGAAGGGGTTTCGGGTGATGGAAGAGCAAGAGTTGTCCTATGACCCGGAAAAGGCGCTGTATTTCTATTACGTGAGCAGCGATCGCGATATTCAGCACCACTGGGGCGCTACCTGGGTCGCGTTCGACGCCAACACCGGCGAGCGCCGCGCGGCCTACCTCCCCACCGGCGAAGCCGGCGGCGACACGATCGGCACCTGGCTCATGAGCCTCCACATGGCCGCCGTATTCGGCATGCCCATGAAGCTGTTCGTCTGCGGCATGGGCCTCGCGGTGGCGATGCTCTCGGTGACCGGCGCGGTCATCTGGTGGCGAAAACGCGCGGCGCGGCGCGCCCACGGCCGCCGTTCGGGAGACGGGACGACTGCTTAGCCTATTCGATCACGCCATTCTGGTGCGCACCGCGTGCTTCGTCCTGGTCACGAGCGGCCCGGTCTGGACCGGCCGGGCCATGGGCGAGGACATCCACACCTACGACACCGGTCTCGCCCAGCAATTGCGGCAGCAGCTCAGCTCGGACTGCTACGGGTTCGTCGATCACGATCCGGATCAGATCCGCGGGTACGGGGTGAACGGCGCGTTCCAGTTGCTGCGCGACGGCTATCCCTGGGCGCGGTTCGAGGACAGCGCCAACCTGCTGGTGCAACGGCAGGAGGCGCTGGTAGGCGGACCGGGGCTCGGCTGCGCCTACACCGCGCCGGGCGGCATGATCAATTTGGTCAGCCGCCGCGACCACGAGACCTTGCGGCGAGCGGTGGCCGAGTTCGATCACTACGGCAGCGCGAACCTGCGCATCGAGACGCCGTGGCGGATGGGGGAGCGTCTAGCCGGACGGCTGGCCGGCCGGTTCGAACGGTTTCGCAATGCGGCGGAAAACGAGGACAGGAGCGGTGATCTCGCGGTGAATATCGACTTGAGCCTGACGCCGGCCACCCGCTTGCGGGTGGATGCCGAGTGGCGCCGTGCGGACTGGAGCTCGGGGGTCGGCTGGCCGGCATTCGAGGACCTCCCAAAGCGCATCGATCGAACGACCAGTCTGACTCAGCCCTGGGCCCGCTACCGCTTCGATTCGCTCGCCACCCTGGTTGCCCTGGAGCATGCCAGTTCGCCTGAAACCCTGTGGCGCGCCGGGGTGACGCGGGTGCGTTACCGGGCCGACTGGCACGATCTGTACCTGGACCCCACGGACGGGAACGCCTTCACCCTGATCGACTTTGTCTACCCCGATCAAGCCTACCGGTTCGACGCCTGGCATGCCGACGTGACCCACCGAGGATGGACGGGAGAGGTTGCGCACACCCTTAGGGCCGGATTCTCCCGCCTTCGGGCGGAGGAGCCTGACCAGGTCCGGCCCGGCCAGGTGGTGGGTGCATGGCGCCAGGGCGCTGTGCTGCCCTCGGTCGATGCCCTGCCGGCGAGCGCCGCCCGGGAGTTGGTCTCCGAGGAGATGCGACTGACCGTGAGCGACACCCTGCGCTGGGAGCCCTGGTTCGGGACGCTGGGGGTGCAGTACGCGCTGTTCGAGGACGACAACGGCAGTACTCAGTTGGAGACGGCGCGCTGGCTGCCGGTCCTGTCGGTCGGCCGGTCCCTCACCGACCGCTTGAGCGTCGTGGCGACCCACAGCTGGGGAGCCTACGGCCGCCAGTTCGCCTCGCTGACTTCCGAGACGCCGTCCCTGATCCAGCCCGCCACCGTATCGACCGAAACGGAGATCGGCGTCCGCTGGAGCGGAGAGCAGGTCCGCGCAGGGCTAGCCCTGTTCGAGATCGCCCGTCCCTACCGTTTCGAGCGGCAGGTCGTCTCGGTCTGGCGCGGCGAGCAGCGCCACCGCGGAATCGAAGCAACCTTGCAATGGCAGTCCGAGAAAACCGGGACCCAGGTGGCCGCCACGACCCAGCTCCTGGAGGCGAGCGTGACCGGCACCGGGGAGGCCGATCTCGACGGCAAGCAGCCGCCCGGCGTGCCGTCGGCCCGGGCGACGCTGTACGTCGAACAGCGGCTGGGCGCCGAAAGCCCCTGGACCCTCAGCGTCTCCGCCGAGGGCGTGTCCCGGCGCGCGACCTTCGACGACAACGCCGTGTTCGCACCGGGCTACCTGCGCTGGGATCTCGGGCTGCAATGGACGCACCGCTTCGACTCGGTGCAGAGTTCGGTGCTTTTCACGGTGCAGAACGTCACCGACGCCTTCGCCTGGAGCTACGTCGGGGGCGGGCTCGCCTATGCCCTGCCGCCCCGATCGTTCGGCATCACGCTCTCCCTGGAGCGGTGAAGGGACTCCCTAGTTTGCTTCGGCAGGTTACGGTGCGCGCCGGACCCACTGAGCTACGAGAGGGTCACGGGCGCGTACCTAACCCGCCCTACCATCACTTTTTCGCGCGGAAAATACAGTAGCGGACCATCTTGTCGCGAAACACCTTGTACTGGGCGAGCGCCACCTTGAAATTCGCGGTCTGGGCCTTGCTGCGGAGTCCCAGCCACTGCATGGTCAGCTGCATGGGATAGGTCCACAGGGCGGTCCGATACATTCTGCGGGACGAGGGCATGGTTTCGGCCGTGGCCTCGGTGATGTGCACGTCGCGGAAGCCGCATTCCTCCATGCCGGACTGGAACTCCTCGACGCTGGAAAGGTTCGGCACGGCCCATCCGTTCAGGCAGTCCATGACCGCCTGCCATTCCTCTTCGTTGAATTCCCGCTTCGTGGCGTAACCGTCGCAGGCGATCAGCGTGCCGCCCTTGCGCAGCAAACGGTAGGCTTCCCGGAAGAAATCCCGCTTGTCGGTCGCATAGCAGCTGCTTTCGACCGCCCAAACCACGTCGAAGGATTCGTCCGGGAACGGCGTCTTGCAGAAATCCGCCTGCTGGAAATCGACCTTGTCGGAAACGCTGTGGCGCTTGGCGTTGCGCCTGGCGTGCCCGACCTGCTGGGCGCTGACCGTGACGCCGGTGGCGCGGCAGCCGATATGCTTCGCCAGCCAGATCGAACTGCCGCCGATCCCGCAGCCCGCATCCAGGACATGGTCTTCCGGCTTGATGCCGGCGATTTCGGCGAGTATGCGATTCTTGTTCAGCAAGGCCTGGCTGTGGGTCCTGGTATTCGCGTCCCAATAGCCGTAATGCAGGGCCAGATTTTCGTTATCGAACCACGCGGTCCGGTAATCCCAATAACAGTCGTCGTAATGCTTCGCGGTGTCTACGCGAATCTCTTCCTCGGAAAACTCGGCGCCATGGCGGAGGCTATCGTTGCGGTAATCTTTGTTCGGTTCGAGGTAATACAGCATCAGTTTTTTTCGTTATCAGTCAAAAACGGAAATTCGCCGGATTTGTTCAGAGCTTTCTCAGCGCGACAGCGCCGGCAGGGAAGCGGGCGTAATGATAACCCGAAGGATGCGGATCAGCCGCGTCTTAGCGCGCGGCAATAGAGTCCGCCACGAAACGACGGGATGCGGAAGAGACGCCCGACGCTGTCCAGCAGCGTCAGTAGCCGGGCGAGATACGGCGGCATATCGCCGCGCGGAATGAAGGTCCAAGAGCCGATAAGCTCGACCTCGAATCCGGCGGACCCCAGCAGTTCGGCCAGTTTCTCCTTGCCGAGAAACCGGTCCGTGCTGAGATGCCGGGTGCTGAGCCCCAGCCGGGGTGCGAGGTTTGCGTACCAGACATGATCCGCGTTCGGCGTGAGACAGACGAAGATGCCGCGGGGCTTGAGAATGCGCCAGGCTTCGCGCAGCGCCCGCCGCTGATCGAGCATGTGTTCCAGGGCGCCGACGCAGAGGACCACGTTGGCTTGGGCATCGCCGACCGGGCTCAGGGCCTCGGCGGAAGCTACGCTCAAGCGAATGCGCTCGGCATGCGGGTGTCGAAGTCGAAGAAATTCCGCCTGTTCGATCATGCCGGGCGAAAGATCGGTGCCGTGCACACGGTCGAACCGGCCGGCCAGGGGAAAAAGGTGCATCCCGGTGCCGCAGCCGATTTCGACCAGGAGGCCGTGCCCGGCACCGTCCAGCAGGCGCGCTATGATACGGAGCCGATAGCGCAGAAGCTCTTCCGCCTTGCCGTGGCAGTCGCGGTAAGCCGGCGCGAGACGGTCGAAGAACGCCCGAACGTCGTCCGGGTCCTTGACCGGCGTGGTTCGGAGGCTCATCGGGTCACGCCGAGAGTTGCGGCCGATAGAGTTGAACAAGGGAGTACAGGAAAGAGGCGCACAGTGCAGCCGTGGCCGTCACGGCAATCTCGGCACAGTACAGTTCCAGCGGCAGCAGACACAGAATGAAGGCGATGATGGCGATCACCGAGACCGAGCGGGTAAACCAATTCCCTTCGGCCACTCCGCGGGGCGGCCCCGCCAACTTTACGAACAACACGAACAGGTAGCGCAGCATGCCGGGAAACAGCACCCAAATGCCGAGTTGCTCACGTTTGTAGAGAAGCACGCACAAGACCAGGAAAAAGAATGCATCCACCTCCTTGTCGAACCAGTCGCCGAAGGGCGAAGTCAGGCCGCGGCGGCGGGCCAGCCAACCGTCCAGGCCATCGGCCCATAGTATGACCAATGCCGTGGATGCCAATAACCAGCCGTTTTCGATCGGAAAAAGCAGCAGGAAAAAGCTTCCGATCAAGCGGATGAGGGTGACGACGTTAGCCGTCCCGAAAATCTCGGCGGCGGTCCACTCGCGCCTGAACTGCTGGATAAAGCCCAGGAACGATGCCGCGGCCATTGCCGCAAGAAACTCGGGCGGCGCCTGGAACCATAGGCCTCCGATCGCGAGGCCCATCAATATCGCGTGGCGCTGGCTCCATGCGGCCAGCCTGGACTCAAGAGACAGATTCTGGTTCATTCTCGCTTGTTGTTTGATTCGATGAGATTCGTATTCGTTCTTCCGCCGCCGGCCGCCCGTCCATCCGGGGGCCATGTGTTCAATCTCCGGATGATCGGCCTCGCGCAGGAGCAGGGTTTCCCGCTCGAGGCCGCGGAGGTTTCGCCGGGCGGCGCGACTCCCCGTCCGCGCGGCGATACGCGGGTTCTTTGGGACAGCCTGCTTCTGGACGGTTTGGCGAATTATCCGGCGGATCGGATCGGAGTCCGCCATGGGCTGTTGGTGCATTATGTCCCTTTTCTGAACCCTCTGCTCGACGCGGAGCACAGGAAAGCAGAGACGCGCCGGTTCGATCGGGCTGCACAGCGCGCCGAATTTTTTATCGCGACCGGACGGTCGGTTCGACAGCTATTGGAACGGCGTTACGCCGGAAAGCCGGTTTTTCTCTCCGAACCGGGGGTCGACGCCGCGTTTCTTGCCGCAAGACGAGTCTCGCGCGAACCGGCAGAGAACCGGCCTCCTGGAATCGTAACGGTCGCCAATTGCCTGCCCGCAAAAGGGCTGATCGAACTGCTCGAAATCCTGTCCGAACTCCGGCATTACGATTGGACCTGGCACTTGGCGGGCGACGAGCGAATCGATCCCGGTTACACCCAACGTTTCCGCTCTCGGATCGCGGACCTTGGCTTGCAGATCCGGATTACCCTGCACGGCGTTCTGGATACGCCGGAACTGGCGCGGCTTCTCGCCGCAATGGACATCTTCGCTTTTGCCAGCCGATTCGAAGCTTACGGCATGGCTTTGGCGGAAGCGGCGGCCGTCGGCCTGCCGGTCGTCACTACGGACGTCGGAGAAGCTTCGCGGATCGTACGGCACGGGGAGACCGGCCTGGTGGCGCCGGCCGCCGATCGTCGCGGATTCCGGGAGAACCTGGAGCGTTTGCTGTCGGACCGTGAATTGCGACGCCGTTACCGGGCACGGCTGTGGCTTGATAGACCTCGGTCCTGGCAAGACGCTTTCGCGGATTTTCGGAATGCGTTCGAGCTTGTTGCGCCGGGACCGTGATGCCGATCATGCCGGAACAAATTCATATCTACCCTATGGGGACGTTCGCGAGTGACGAGTAGGTCGGCTATGGAGACGTTCGCGAGTAGGTCGGCAATCCTTTGCCGACGCCATGCTCCGGCCGAGCGACTTCGTCGGCAAAGGATTGCCGACCCGTGCCGCTGTAGGTCGCGAATCCCTTCGCGACATTACGCCGCTGGGCTCGCATTTTCCGGGGTAAAGAAGCGCCCGCCTCATAGTCCGAGCGTCTGCATCAGCCGATCCGTCTCCTGAAAGTTCTCCAGGTGAAACTCGGCGAGATCGGCCCCCGGCAGGTTTTCGCCCGAGCGGCCGCGGGTGAAAAACACGGTCCTCGCCCCGGCGCGAATTCCCGCTTCGATGTCGAACCGGTAATCGCCGATCACCGCGACCTGCGCGGGTGCCACTCCCCAAACCTCGCAAATATGACGAATCGCCCACGGATCGGGTTTGACCGGACCGTCATCGCGCGTCACCACCAAGTCGAACCTCAGGCCGCAGCGGGTCAGGGTCGCCTCGGCGACGCTCCGGCTATTGCGAGTGAATACGGCCCGGCGAACGCCCAATCCGCGCAGCCGCTCCAAGAATTGAAACACGCCGGGCAGCACCGATGCCCGCTCCGCACCGGCCTCCTCGTGGCGGAGGAGGATCGCGCGACATCGAGCCGCTTCCGCTGCGCTCAGATTTTCCAGGGTTTCCAGGAGGGGAACACCGTCCGGCAGTCCCATCTCGCGGCGCATCGCGGCGAAATCGAGACCGGAATCGACCAGGGTTCCGTCCATGTCGAAAATGATCCCGGCAACGGAACCCGTATCGAGCTCGCCGCGGATATGGGCGAGCGAAGCCTCAGTGCGGTCTGACATCCCCGCCGGACCGGCCCGCCGCGACCGCGAACTCCATCAGTCCGAACAATTTGGCATAGCGCTCCTCGACGCTCACCGCTTCCACCAGGGCCTGCCGTTCCGGCACATCGAACGGCAACTGACCGGTCAGAACATTTACCAGAACGGCAATAGGCATCTGCTCCATGACCGTCCAATCGGCACTCAGGCTCTTTTGCTGGAAATACTCCTTGAGCAGTTGCAGGAGCTTTTCCCGGTCGCAGGGAACGGCTTCGGACAACGCGTAATCGACACGGAACCGGTCCCAGTCCGGAACGACGCGGCGATAACCCCGCGTGGTCGGGATTTCATCCCGGATATCGAATCGACAGACCCCGGTCAGCACGATCAGCATGCGGCCGTCCGGGGTTTCGCTGAACGAGGTGATGCGCCCCGCCGTGCCGGTTTGATAGACCCTGGGCTGATGCTCGTCCTCGATCGCCGAATTGGGCTGCACCATGCCGAACATCCGGTCGGTACCCAGGCAATCGAAAACCATGTTGAGGTAGCACGGCTCGAAAATATTCAGAGGCAACTGGGCTCCCGGCATGACGATGGCATTCCGCAACGGAAAAATCGGCAGCGTGGCCGGCAAGCGATCGAACGGTAAAGTGAAGGGGTTCGCCATGACGTGTTTTCGGGTTTAACCAACTGTACCGGAGATGCTCGGATTTTAGCCACTTCCGGTAAATCTTGGATATGGCTTGAGTATTTTTAATGTTTCACATAATTATCCACAAGCCCGCCCACAGCTTCTGTGGAAATCGCGAAGGCGACGACAGCTGTCGTCGGCTGTCGGCAAAGGATTGCCGACGTACGGGCCGGGTGCTTTGTCCTCGGGCTGTCGGAGCAGTGGACACCAAGCAAACGACACCGGCGGTGGAAGTCCCGTACTGCCGTGATCGCCTCACTGCGGGCGCCAGGCGAGGAAGGACAGCCCCACGACCAGGACCTGGCCCTCGGGCCGCGACTCGGCTCCGAAATCCCATTCATAGCGCGCCGTCAGGCGCGCCCGAAGCGCCGGGATGGTGACGCCGATCTCCGGGCCTAGGCCGAAGACGTGCTCGCGCGCGCCGCGGAGCGCCGGCGGAAGATCGGACCCGCGATCGTCGGCGACCTGCCACAGCGCATAGCCCACGATTCCGGCATCCAACACCTGGAACCATCGTCCCCCGAGTCCGCCCTGCAATTGCACGCTATCGCCACGGGTGACGTCGATTCCGATCTTTTCGTGATAGCGGTTGTAACTGGCAAGAGCCGATAGTCGAAAAGTTCTCTCGTCATCGAAGAAAAGCGTTCCGCCCAGCGAGAATTGCTGGGTCCATTGCGGCCGCCCCAGCCCCTTACGGTCGGCCTGGCCGGTTGGCGCGTAAAAACTGTAGGACGCCACGGTGTCCAGGTGCGGCAGGCGCCATCCGACCTTGAGCGGCTCGACGAAGACGTCCCCGAGACCGAAGCGGTCAATGTCGGCGGCCGGGGCATCGGCCTTGGTCGACAGCCAGGCGACCGGAACCGCGAGCGCGGCACTCAGATACGGCCCTCCCTCGGGCTTGTAGGTCGCGGAGATGCCCACCACGTTCGCGTAAGCATCGATATCCAAGCCTTTCACCGGCACCGGGCGGCCCCGCCGATCTCTCAGCCGGTCGGCGGAAAAATAGATGAACCGGTCGCCCGCGTATACGCCTTCCTCGGGCTGAATACCGGCGTCGAGTCCCACCGCCCCGAGAATCTTGTGACCGAGATCGCCCTGCGCCACGGCGCCGGTCGAAAGCAGGAGCAAGGCCGCCGCCATCCGGCTCGGGATCATGCTCATGCGGCATTCGTTTCCGCAAGCCGCAGACGACCCATTCCCAACGGGGCGATACCGATCTATTTTTCGATAACTCGACTCAGTCATCATAAAACCGTCCTTGTTAGAAAGCGATCGCAAGTCTGCGGGTTATGCTCCGCTACCTCGCCCTACATCAATATTGATTCAACCTAAATCCGGCCGTTGGATACAACCTGAAAAGCGCCAGGCCCTCATCCCCAGCCCTTCTCCAAGACCCTCACCCGACCCACTCCCAAAGGGAGAGGGCGTTTTGAAGTTCGGGAGAAGGGAGTTTAGCCCCTCTCCCTCTGGAAGAAGGGTTGGGGTGAGGGAATGCGGCGGCTGATGGGGCATTGCGGTCATTTCGGTAGTCAACTGCGGTTTTTAGGTTCAAATGCTAAATGGCATGACTGCGGGATCTCATACGCTGAAACCATCCACGGCGAGCCTGTTCAAGTGCGGGGCGCCCCCGATGAACGCGGCGAAAAACGCTTCAAAACCAGGCTCTTATACCCGCCACCGCGCGCACGCTGTGTTTGTGCTCGCGCAAGGACTGTTCTTCGACATAGTCGAATCCGATATACGGCGCGAACTCGCGAACGATCTCGTAGCGCAATCGCAGGCCCGCTTCGAATTCGGTGATGCCGGCTTTCACGCCGCGATTCTCGATGTCGTCCGCGGAGACATTGACTTCGACACGCGGCTGGGCAATCAGGCGCTGGGTCAGCAGGAGCTCGTAGGCGAGCTTGAAGCGCCCCAGCACATTACCGTTCTCGTTGATGAACAGGGCCGCCTCGGTCTCGAAAAAATATGGCGCGAGGCCCTGGATGCCGATCACGCCGTCGAAGGTACGTTCCGGCTCGAAGGCCCGGCGCACGCCGATCTGGGCATCCCAGAAGGTGGCGATGTTGCGGCTGTAGAGCAACTGCAGATCGGCGCGCCCGAAGATATCCTGCTCGAACACGTAATCGCCTTCGCTTTTTACCCACAGCTTGTTGTCATCGTTGCCGGTCCAGCCTTCGACGTCCCATTTGAAGAGGTGAACGTCGCCGTTTCCCTCGTACTCGAGCCGTTCGAACCTGAGATAGTTGTAAATCGCGTCGTCCATTTGAGCGGTCGCACGGCCGCTCCCGAACATCATCAAAATGGCCGCGGCGCAAACCGGAACCGAACGCCGGACACGGTAGTGTTCGAGACTCGGAATCACCTTCTCAGGCTCCCTTTTTCGCAGCGGCATCGGGCGGCTCCACGATGATCTTGCGGAACATCCCGGTTTCCATGTGATAGACCAGATGGCAATGAAACGCCCACTCGCCGGACGCGTCGACGGGGACGTCGACGTGCACGGTCTCGCCGGGCTTCACGTTGACCACGTGCTTGCGCGGGTTGAACGGCCCCTTGCCGGTGTCCAGGTCCTGCCACATGCCGTGCAGATGCAGAGGATGGTTCATCATGGTCTGGTTGATGTAGGTGAATCGCACCCGTTCGCCGTATTTGAGCCGGATCGGCTCGGCCTCGGAGTATTTCTTGCCGTTGATGGACCAGACGTAACGGTTCATGGTGCCCGTGAGGCGCAGAACGATTTCCCGGTCGGGTTCGCGCCAGTCCTCGTGTTTCTCCGCGCTTTTGAGATCGGCATAGCTCAGCACGCGCTCCGCCGTATCGGCGTGCTCCTGCCCGTGATCCGGCATCGCATGGCCCTCGTGACCGGCATGGGGAGAAGCCTGGTGCTGCATCGCGGCATGATCCATGTCCGCCATGGCATGGCCTTCATGGCCGTTCGTCGGAGGCGGCGGCTCCGGCGCATGCTCCATGCCCGCGTGCGGCCCTTCGGCCCCGGAACCGTGGTCCATACCGTGGGCCGCCGCCATATCCGCGAGGCTCACCAAGGGACGTGGCCGCAGCGGCGGGACTTCCGCCCGCATGCCGCGGCGCGGCGCCAGGGTCGCCTGCGCATGGCCGCTGCGGTCCATGGCTTCCGCGAAAATGGCATAGGCCCGGGCATCGCGGGGTTCGACCAGCACGTCGTAGGTTTCGGCGACAGCGATGCGGAACTCGTCCACCTCAACCGGCTCCACGTTTTGTCCGTCCGCCTGAATCACCCGTATCTTAAGTCCCGGTATTCTGACGTCGAAATGGGTCATCGCCGAAGCATTGACGAAGCGCAGCCGGATGCGCTCGCCCGGCTTGAACAGAGCCGTCCAGTTGGCTGCGGGGTTTTGGCCGTTGACCAGGAAAGTGTAGGTGTAGCCGGTGACGTCGGCGATGTCGGTCGGATCCATCCGCATCTCGCCCCAGGCCAGGCGGTCGGCCATGGTTTCCTGGAATCCCTTGTCGGACAAATCCCGGTAGAAATCGAACACGGTGCGCTTCTGAAAGTTGTAATAATCGCTCTGCTTTTTCAGCTTCGAAAGCACCCGGTGCGGATTTTCGTCCGACCAGTCGGAAAGCATCACGGTATAGTCGCGGTCATAAGCGTGGGTTTCGCCCTCTGAAGGATCGATGATGATCGCGCCCATCAAGCCGAGCTGTTCCTGCATCGCCGAGTGACCGTGATACCAGTAGGTGCCGCTCTGCATCAGCCTGAAGCGGTAGGTGAAGGTTTCGCCGGGCGGAATGCCCGGGAAACTGATGCCGGGCACCCCGTCCATGTCGTACGGTAGCACGATGCCGTGCCAGTGGATGGACGTAGGCTCGTCCAGCCGGTTGGTCACGCGCAAGGCGACCTCCTCGCCTTCCCGCCAGCGCAGCGTGGGCGCCGGCAGGGAGCCATTCGCCGTGATGGCGGTCCGTTCCCGTCCGGTCAGATTCACCGCTTTCTCGTCTATGACCAGCTCATAGCTTCCGGCCTGTACCGGCAGCGCCGCCAGAATCGCGAGCCAGAAGCCCGCGATTCGGCATTGTCGGATCATGGCATTTACGGTTTGCACGGACCGTCGTCTCCTAAGCAGTGTTCTCGGGAACTTCAAACGCTTCGGGATTTGGCCGCCAACCGTGTTGCGTTCCACCCGAAAAGGCTTTCGCTGTAGGGTGGGTCAGGCGCGCATCGTCCGTAACCAGCAAAGTTCCTTCGGCGTTGCCGCGCGCCTAACCCACCCTACATCGGACAGCGGAAGCGTGTTTGCGGCCATGGCATCAACTCTGCTTGACGGCGATCGCGTACAGGGCATTCGCCTCGATAGCGGAAACCTTGCCCTCCCGCAGGGGAACCAAATTGCTTTCCCTGACCCTCGCCTGCTCTTCCGCCGAAAGCAGATCGATCGTGCCCCGATACCCGCAACCGCGCGCGATGGTCCACCAATCCTCCGGCGACGCGAGCGGGTGCGCGTAGTCTTCGCTTGCAATTTCGACCTCGCCGACACCGCCTTCCGCGAGCATAGCACGCAATCCCGCGGGATCGTCGATACGGTCCCAAGGATTGAAACCCTTGTAGAGCTCCGGACGCACCGAACGCACGGCGTCCCAGAATAGACCGTTGGCAGGCTCGAAAAAGTTCCGTCCCCAGGTGGTTATCGCCAGTTTGCCGCCCGGCCGGACCAGGCGCCACAGCTCGCGGACCGCCGCCGCCATGTCCGGCACGAAGAAAATACCGAACACGCAGACCACCGCATCGAAGCCGGCTTCCGGCAAACCGGGTTGCAGCATGTCGCCGACGCGGAATTCGACATTGGAAAGCCCGCGGTTCGCTGCCTTGGTCCGGGCAAGGGTCAACAATCTTTCAGCCACGTCAACGCCCAGAACATTACCGTCCGGTCCCACCCGCTCGGCAGCCGGCAAAGCCGAGGCGCCGCTGCCGGAACAAAGATCCAGCACCCTGGCTCCCCGCAACAATCCGAGCCGCTCGATCGTTCGCTGTCCATAGTAATCCCAAAAGCCCAGTTCCGGCGCGTCGAATAGATCGGCGGCGGCATTATAGGCCGTGGCCGCCCGGTGTTTTGCTTCTTCAGGAGTGACCATGTTTCTTTCCCCCGGATGGGTTTTTGGCAGTATATGATGATGTTGTTGGCGTGGCATCGTCGCGCTTTGATTCCAGGGTATCGTCGCCGAGGACCGCTTCGATGATCGGGCAGCCGCATACGGGACCGGCGCCGTCACAGGCCTGGACGAGTCCGGCCAGAGTCCGCCGGACTCGGTCGAGTTCGGCGATTTTTTGTTCCAGTTCCGCGAGACGGCGCTCGGCAATCGCCCGAACCGCGCTGCGCTCGCCAACGCCGTCGTTGAGCGCGAGCAGCTCGGCGACTTCTTCCAGTGAAAATCCGAGCGCCTTGGCGCGGCGGATGAACTTCAGCCGGTTCACGTCGTCGGCCGCGTAAAGCCGGTAGCCGGCCTCCGTGCGATCGGCCTTTTTGAGAAGGCCCGAGCGTTCATAGAAGCGTACCGTGTCGATACTGATCCCGGCTCGAGCCGCCACTTTACCGATAGTGAGCATAGATAACCTCCTCTTCAATGAACGTGCCGATAGCGTAAACCCTGGACTATGGTCCAGAGTCAAGTGCCGGTCGCGGAGTCTTGCGAATGCTCCTTACGGTTTCGGCGGGAAGCAATTTCAGGCCTTCCGAAAGCGGCTGACGCCGGCCGTTTCGAACTCCATCACCACTGTAAAGGTCGAAATTTTCATGGATGAAGGCACGAACCAAGCCGGCGGACTCGAAGCGGGATCGTAATCCGGATGGATTCAAAACTCGGCGGGACATGGACGCAAGGAGATTAAACCATGCAAGTCAAGCGCCTGATGAACACTGCCATAATTCTGTCGGCGACCCTGGTCCCCATGTCCGGCGTCTTCGCCGTTACCGAGGATAATTTTCTGGTTCGAAACGTCCGGGATCTCATCGACCTTTGTACGACGCCCCGAGACGATCCGCTCCACGCCGCCGCCGTACATTTCTGCACCGGTTACCTGGTGGGCGCCTACCACTATCACGAGTCCCAGCATTCCGGGCCGAACAGCCACCCCTTTGTATGCCCGCCGGATCCCAAGCCAACCCGCCAACAGGCGATTGCCGAGTTCGTTTCCTGGGCACGGGCTCACCCGGAATACGGCAACGAGCGTCCGGTGGACGTGATGTTCCGGTTCATGTCCGAAAGATGGCCCTGCAAAACGACCGCTCCGCGCGGCATGACCGATTGACGGGAGAGAGAAAAAAGCTATGAAACCGAGACTTCTGAGTCTTTTGTGCGCAGCCGTGATATCGGGATGCGCCGGCATGTCGCCCACCGAACAGCGCATGCTGAGCGGCACGGTGGGCACCTCCGCGGCCGGCGCGGCGATCGGCGCCATCGGCGGCAACGCCGGTCTGGGTGCGGCGGTCGGTGCGGGCGCGGGCCTGGTGGGAAGTTATCTGTACGACCGGCATAAACAGGCCGAGGAGCGCGCCTACCAGCAAGGTTATCAGCAAGGTAGTCAACAGCCTCTGCCTCAGCAGAAGCGTCCGCCGACCTCGCCGTATCCGTAAGGTTCTTGGCGAGGGGTGTGGGAAACGCGCGAGCAGTCCGGGGCGAGCCTGTCCTGAGCTTAGCCGAAGGGCCTGTCCCGAGCGGAGCCGGGGGGCTAACCCACCATCGATGGGTTTCGCTTCGCTCTACCCATCCGACGATTAATCATCACTCGAATGCCGAATGGCGTTAGAACAAGTATCCCGCCAGCATTTTCAACAGGTCCTTCACGGGGATTTCGATGAGCAGGACCGGAACCATCGGCCCGATCGCCGCCGCCGCCAGCATGAGGACCGTTTGCCGGCCTATGGGTACGAGCTGAATGTCGCTTACGGACTCGTGCATGGTGCGCACGTCCGCCACCGGACCGAGTTCGGGGGCGTTGAGCAGGGCGTCGTCGCGAATCGTTTCTCCCCGGATCCAGCGCCTGTCGACGAGTCTTCCGTGGCGGCCCGCCAGGGCGCCGTAATCGAGCAGGGCCTTGCGCCGCAGCCGCAGCAATTTGCCGGCGAGCGCCAGCAGCGGGCTCAGGCACAAAACCAGTACGACTATGAGATAAAGCGTTATCGGCAGCCTCAAGGAATCGACGGACACGCCGTGGTAAAGAACGCTATGGGCGAAGTGGGAAGCCAGCACGAATGATACGCCCAGCACGAAAGGAACAAAAACCAGCGGGGCTAATTTCAGGAAACCCAAGCCGCCGACCTGGTCCGGATGAACGGGCGCCAAATCGAGATCCAGCTTGGAAATCCGGCGCAACAGAATCGCAAACACGAGAATGCGCCATATCCACAAGCCGATCAGCAAGCTGAAAATCGAGCGCAGCACGAGGAGATACCACCACCCCGCGAAGATGAGCCTGACCCGGTCGGCCTCCTGTTCTATGGCCCAGGACGCTTCGTGCAGACGCTCGAATTGCTGTACCGGATAGATCACGTTCGCCGCCACGATGCCGACAAGGATGGCGAAGATCCACCAGGCATTGAGCAGACGATCGGCGCTATTCAAAGCCGCGCGGAACTTCGGCAACGAAGATTCGCCGACCAGGCCCGAAACGACGAAATGGCGGATCAACCATTCGAGGCGCAGCAGGCCGCTTTCCCCGATGATAAAAAGCGGAATGGCAATCAAGCAGCGCGAGTGGATCGCGAAGTGGAGGAGCAAGGGTTCTGCGGTTTCGCCGCCGAACGCCCGACCGGCGAAGCCGGCCGTGACCACGATGGGCAGCCAGCACAACAGCGCGAAGAACAGGGCGCGCCGCTTGACGCCCAGATCATGGGGCGGCGCCAGGCCGGCCGCGCGCTGCAGGCGAAAAAACGGGTCCTTGCCCACGAAAAGATGTTCGATCCCGTAATCCGGTTCCTTTTGTTCCATTCGCTCCTTCCTTTCACCGCGTCCATGACTCCCGCGACGAAAAATACGGTATCACATTGACGCCGGCATTCCTTTCATCGGATGCTGTGAGTTAGCGGTCAAAACATGATCTAACAAATGACCGCTCGTACTGCCTTCAAGCAGAACGGATCTTGACTCGATTTGAACAACACTCTGGAGGAACGGATCATGTGGTCGATTTATCGTCGTTGTACCGCGGAGTTTATCGGAACGTTCTGGCTGGTCTTCGGCGGCTGCGGCAGTGCCGTTCTTGCCGCCGCCTTCCCGAACGTCGGAATCGGTTTGCTCGGCGTCTCTTTGGCATTCGGTCTGACCGTGCTGACCATGGCCTATGCCGTAGGGCACATTTCCGGCGGTCATTTCAACCCGGCGGTGTCCGTGGGCCTTTGGGCCGGCGGCCGTATCCCGGCCTCGGATCTGGCGCCGTATATCGCCTCCCAGGTTTTCGGAGCCATCCTGGGCGCGGGCGTCTTGTATCTGATCGCTAGCGGAAAGGCCGGGTTCGACACCGCCGCGGGATTCGCCGCAAACGGTTACGGCGCTCATTCCCCCGGGGAATATTCCGTGGGTGCGGGATTTTTGACCGAGGTGGTCATGACTTTCATGTTCCTCATGATCATCCTGGGCGTCACCGATTCGCGCGCTCCGCAAGGATTCGCACCGCTGGCCATCGGTTTGGGCCTCACCCTGATTCACCTGGTGAGCATCCCGGTCACCAACACCTCGGTGAACCCCGCCCGAAGCACCGGACCCGCGCTATTCGTCGGCGACTGGGCACTCGCGCAGCTCTGGCTGTTCTGGGTTGCTCCATTGATCGGAGCCGCTCTCGCAGGCCTCGCTCACCGCTGGCTGTCGGGGAGCGTCCGGCGCGAAGACTGGCAGGCTGCCGCACCGACCCGGGGACCGAAGACGATCCCTTAAAAATACAGGCCGAGCGGCGTAATGTCGCGAAGGGATTCGCGACCTACAGCGGCACAGTCGTAGGTCGGCAATCCTTTGCCGACGAAGCCGCTTGATCGGGCCGTGTGGCGTCGGGAAGGGCGGCTTCGGTGCTCCCGAAGACACCGTTTGCGATTGGAGGGTGGCTCCGGCGCTCCCGGAGACACCGTTTGCGATTGGAAAGGATTTCCGACCTACTCGGAGCGCCCTTACAGCAGGTACGAAAATGCTCTAGGTATATCCCCCTATTGTTGCCGGCGGGTCGCAAAGGAACAATCCAAGCGGTGTTTTCATCCACGAATCTTCCGCGAGGGACGCCATGGACAAGTCGGTGTCTGACAGCACTGAGTGGAAACTGGCCGTGCTGATATTCGCGGCCGTGATATCGGGCTGCCAAAGCAGCAAGAAAACTGCCCCGGGCGCCTCGCCCGAAGGCCGGGAAAAAACCGCGAAAACCCAGATGCTCGAAACCGGAGCCGCGTTGCTGCAGGCTCAGTCGCCCCTGCGCCCGATGGATATTTACCTATCGGGTTTCCATGTCGCAAAAAAAGATCCGTCCCATCAGATGGAAGCTCATCACTATTGCCGCCAGGTCAACGAGGACTTTGCACAATGCGTGCTATTCGACGGCAATACCACCGATGCCAATCTGATCGGCATCGAGTACATCATCTCGGAATCGCTGTTCGAATCCTTGCCCGCCCGAGAGAAACGATACTGGCACCCGCACAATTACGAGATTCTCTCCGGCCAGTTGACGGGCCCGGGCATCTCCGATCTTGCCGAGAAAGAGCTCATGAGAGGAAAAATGAACAGCTACGGCAAGACCTGGCATTTATGGAACTCGGCACCCTTCGGAAAACACGGCGACAACATGCCTCTCGGCGCTCCTATCCTGGAATGGTCATTCAATCGCGACGGCGAAGCTCTGCCGGGCCTGCTGGAAGAACGGGACCGGCGTATGGGAACCGACATTGCACAAGAGCGGCTTGACCGAAGAGACCTGATTCCCTTGGCCAAGCCTCAGAGCGGAGTGGATGCGCTGAAAAAGAAGTTTCGCAAGCCCACCCGATCGATTCCGGGCGTCATGAACAAGAGCGGTCCGCTGTCTCGCTCCAAACAACCGGCCAGGCGGTTGTCGGATAAGAACTGACCCGAATCCCGCACGGTTGGATAGGCGACGCCCGCGCTCACGGTACAGCGCCGCCGCGACGCGATGCGCCGGCGAGAAGACAGCGGGCGGCGGATTCGGTTTTACTGCCCTTCAGCGGTACACCGGACGCTACCGATGACTTATTCGACTCCCGACGGAGGATAAGTCCGTGGAGCGGACGGTTCGGCCGCAGACGGCCGCCCTGAAGTCTGTTCACGCATCTCCTTACGGGTTTCGATCGTCAGTTCCACGCGGCGGTTCTGTGCCCGGCTGGCCTCGTCGGTACCCGAAAACTTCGGATCTCGCTCACCCACGCCCTGCTGCGAAATGCGGGCCGCATTGACTCCATTGGATATCAGATAGTCGGCCACGTTGTCGGCACGCCGTTCGGAAAGCCGCAGGTTCTGCCTGTCCGACCCGACGTCATCGGCATGCCCCGTGACGGTGACGGTCGACTCGGGATATTGGTTCAAAACCGACGCGACCGATTTCAATGAGCTTTGCACTTGCTGCGTCAAGTTAGCCGAGCCGAACGAAAATGGGACATCTACATCGAGGGTATTTTCCGATGTTCTCTCCACGTCTACCCCGGCGTCCTCCAAGGCTAGACGCATCGCACGTCCTTCGCGGTCCACGCCCATGACTTTACCCAGCGGACGCCTTCCGCCTGTGTGCGGATCGGTTGTACAGCCGACCAGCATCACTGAACACAAACCTATTGCGATCCAACGCATGTTCATAACAACCTCCTGTTAAAGCACTCCCAATTAGACCAATAAATGACGCCAAAATTTATTCAAGGTTCAGGCTCTTGACTATCGTCGCCGTAATGCCGGGCTCCCCGGCTGCATGGCAGTCGATTCGGCGGCGCCCGTCGAAGATCGATTGTCCCGGTAAGTCCGGGACATTTCGGCCCGTACGTTATTCCTCGCCGCGCCAGTAGAAGCATTCGCTCGCGATTGCGCGGCCTTAATGAATAAAATGGAATTAAACACCGACAATAGTGTCTGCCGTAATTAATCAGGCCCGTATATATGGATCGAATTAAAAAGCGACGGGCAGCGAGAAAAGCACGCTCGGAGCCGGTTACACGTCGAATGATGGAGGATGACGCATGAGAGCCGCTGCTGGTTTGATCTTTTTCGCGTTTGTGACAGCCTTGGGAGGCTGCGCCGCCGCAAGGCCGGTACTCTATCCGAACGAGCATCTTCAGAACGTCGGGCAGGCTAGCGCCGACCGCGACATCGCCGAGTGCAAATCCCTGGCTGAAGCGGCCGGGGCCGGCGGCGGACGAGGCGGTGCCGGCCGCGCGGCCGGAAGCACGCTCGGCGGCGCCGCCGTGGGCGCGGCGAGCGGCGCGGTCGGCGGCGCCGTAATCGGATCGGCCGGCGCCGGTTCGGCAATAGGTGCGGCGAGCGGCGCGACCGCAGGACTGATTCGGTCATTGTTCGGTCGATCGGGACCCGATCCCGCTTATCAGGCCTTTGTCAACCGATGCTTGCAGGAACGCGGCTATGATGTCGTCGGTTGGGATTGATCTGCGTATTTTGAACTCCCCACCCCAACGGTCACGAGGCCATATCGGAAATCCGTGGCACAGCTCGCTTCTCCGAATTGGAGACTTAATCAGAGCTTCCTTAAAGAGGCTCCACACGATGCTTAAAGTCCGGAATTGACCTTTCGTCCAGGTTTGGTCTTAATACTCATGAGTAACTCACAAAGTTCAAGCCATGGCTTAGGTCTATCGGTTTTTGGCTTTAATGAGTAACTAATGAGGATGATCTATGCGCGGACTGAAAGCCGAAAAATATGAAGCTGCGCTAATTTACTTACAGCGGATGCTCAAAGAGCCCGGCAAAGCACGGGAAATATTAGTAACTCACATATCGGGCGCGACCGAGCAGCTCGCTCTGTGTTCGGACCTCTGCCGTTTGAACGAATGGATAGAACGGCATCTGAACGATACCGGCTGGAAACGCCTCCAGAATGCCCTGAACCAGCGCCAATGCTCGGCCAACTTGCAGCGGATGAGTCTCAAGAAGAGCACCTATGCCGCTCTCGCCAAGCTGGCCAAGGAGCGGGGGATGACCCTCAACGAGACCGTCGAGCACCTCCTGAAACTGCACGAGGCCGATGGCTTAGTTACTAATCCTCCAGCCGATTCGGAGGAAGCCGAGGACATTAACGAAGAAATGCTGATTTGGATGATGGCCCGATCGTCGGGATCGGATGCTTAGAGGGCATGTGGGAAGCGGCTACCCGCCTTCGTCGGCATGCGCAACCTACGCTTGACAGTCACCGCCGACGCAATGGTATCGTCGAATCAGATCTGAAACCGAACCGGTACTCGGGACCTCTCGCATTCCATCATGTACGCGCCGTATTTTCATCTCAGCGAGCCGCCCTTTTCCATCGCCCCGAACCCGCGCTATCTCTATCCGAGCCCACAGCACCAGGAAGCGCTAGCACATCTTACCTACGGGATAGGCGCGGGCGGAGGCTTCGTCGTGTTGACGGGAGAGGTCGGAACCGGAAAAACGACCTTGTGCCGCTGCCTTCTCGACCAGCTCCCCGAGGACGTAGACCTCGCCCTGATTTTCAATCCCCGTCTAAGTCCCCGCGAACTGCTCGCCAGCATTTGCGACGAACTGCACATAGCGTATTCCGAAGACCTGGCAAGCCTGAAACAGCTGATCGATCTGCTGAACCGTTATTTGCTCGAAAGGCACGCACGAGGCAGACGGACCATCGTTCTCATCGACGAAGCACAGAACCTCAGCTACGAAGTTCTGGAACAAATCCGCCTACTCACCAACCTGGAGACCCATCAGGCCAAACTGCTGCAATTCATCCTGGTCGGACAGCCCGAACTCGGCGCGCTCCTGGCGCAACCGCACTTGCGGCAGCTTTCGCAGCGAATATCGGCGCGCTTTCACCTGCGTCCGCTGAATGTCCGGGAAACAGCAGCTTATATCCGGCATCGGCTTGCCGTCAGCGGCGCCGCAGATTCGCTATTCAGCCGGCTGGCCGTCGGCGAAATCCATCGCCGGTCGGGTGGCATTCCGCGTCTCATCAATCTGATTTGCGACCGGGCGTTGCTGGGAGCCTACAGTCTGGGCAAACCATCCGTAAGCTTTGTGATCGCCCGCAAGGCGGCCCGGGAACTGATGCCCAAGCGCGGCATCGGAGTGTCCGTGCGCTCCTCGGCCGCCACACCCCTAGCGGTTCTGGCCGTACTTTCCGTCGCCGGCTCGCTCTATGCCGGCTATGCGCTCCGCTCCGCGCCGGCAGCCGTGCCGAGACAGCTGTCGACATTGTGGAATCCGCTCGCGACCGACGATCCATCGAAACCGGACGCCCCGTCTTTCTCAGCGCAAGTTGCAGCGCCGGCAAAATCCGCCGATACCGTCCCGATCGTGACGGCCGAAGCCGAACCCTCGTTTTCCGAGCTGATCGCAGATCCCGGCTTGACCCGGGACAAAGCTTTTGCCAGCCTCTTGTCCCTGTGGCGAATCGACCTGCCGGACGGGACATCGGACCCGTGCCGAGTCGCCGAACAGAAAGGACTTCGCTGTCTTCCGATCAACGGCAACTGGTTTCAACTGCGAAATCTCGACCATCCCGCCGTACTCGAGTTTGCCACGCCGGATGGGGCAAAGCGCTATGCGGCTATAGTGGGCATTCGAGACGAAAAGATCGAACTCAGTCTCGGCGAGCGCAAGCGTACCTTCGGCCTCGCCGACATCCTGCCGTTTTGGAGGGGCAGCGCCATCGTGCTTTGGAAACCGCCGGGCGGCGACGCTCCGGCTCTGGCTATGGGCAGCAAGGGCGAAACCGTGAGGTGGCTGAGGCACGTATTGCGCGCACCGGCCCAAGACGGCGCCGACGATTATTTCGATGCTTCGTTGAGGGACAGGGTCATTGCATTTCAGGCGGAACACGGATTGGCTCCGGACGGCGTGGCAGGTCCCTACACCATGGTTCATCTTGCCAAGCGAGCCGACGATTCCGGCGTTCCGAGGCTAAGCTCACGTTCTCATTGATACTGGAACAGCGCCGATGTCCTATATACTCGAAGCACTCCGCAAATCGGAACGCGAACGGCAAGCAGTACCGACCGCACCGCCCGCTCCCGTCCCGCTCGATCGGGCGCCGCCGGAGCGTCGCGGCTGGGCCTGGATGGCAGTGTTTCTCATTGCGCTGAACGGCACCGTGCTGGGCTACCTTTGGTTTACCCGAGGAGCGCCCGGCGAGCCGGTCATCCGGCCCGGCGTGGCCGAGTCCGCGGAACGGACGATTGGAACCAGGGCTACTTCCGGCATTCCCACTGCTCCGCCGGACTCGGCCCCGGCCGAGCCGAGCTCGGCGAAGATCCAAGCGCCGGTGCCGCCGGCACTCGTGCAGACGGCCCCGCCGCCGACAAGCCGGCGCCCAATCGCGATGGCCGACAAAGGCGGCGATCCGGCGGCATCGCGGCCAACGGTTTCCAGGCCCAAGCCCGTCGCCTCCGAAGTCCCGGAACACCCGTCGGCGCCGACGGCTGATGAGCGACTGGGCAGACCGGCGGAAAAAACGCGGCAACCGATCGATCAGGAAACCGTGCCCGAACCTTCGGCAAGCGAGCGCATTGAGCCTGCGGTCGCGTTACGGGCTCCCGCAATCAAACCGGAACCTCGCAATCCGCCGCCCCGGGATCACGCGGATAAACCAGACCTTCCCTTGCTCAACGCCCTGCCCGTCGATTTTCAGCAGCGTCTGGGGCCCATCACGATCAATGTATTCGCGTATTCCGAGCAGCCCGAGGAACGCTTCGCCATTATCGATATGAAAAAATACCAGGTCGGTGACCGCATCCAGGCCGGCGCGGAGCTGCTGGAGATCCGATCCGACAGTTTGGTACTGCAGTCGGAAGGGCGTAAGTTCCGGGTTCCGCGGCCGTAGGCCGGTTTCCGGCCGGCGGCTCGTACGGCCACGGCCATCACGTCCGAAACCGGCCGCGATAGGCGAAGGTTCGCCCGAGCCATGGATGCACGATCTCGAAGTCCAGGCGCACTTCGTCATCGGACACCGGACTCTCGACGATAACGGCATTCCCGAGCAGTAGCCAGTTGGGAATTCCGATCATCACGGGCCCGACTTTCCAGCAGTGCTCCAGGCCCGTATACACCAGCGCCCCGTCCCGCACGGCCAGCCGCATGCGGATGCCGACCCCGAAGCGTAGAATCTCGACGACCTCGCCGCTGCCCGCCGGCTCCATGCGGGACAAGAACTCGGTGGTCCGGCCGTCCGGGAAAGAAAAGGTTCGATGCCAGTAAAGGACGTCGGGTTTGTCCGGATCGGTTGCATTCCGAACCTCGACGGGGATATTGTCGCCCGGATAAGGCACCAGCGCCTTGAACCATCGGGCGATCACCAGCCAAGGCTTGATCAGGGGCGAATGGCGAATTTCCTCCATGACACCCTGGAGAATCAGGCCCTCGGCGGACGCCGGCGAAAGATCGTAATGGCGGCGCACGGCCGGCGCGAGCCGGGCCCAATGTTCCTCGCCGAGAACCCGCCGAAAGACGGGCAAATCGTGTACGGTCATCACTATCATCCCCTTGTTCAATCGAATGTCGGTTTGTAAACCATCAGATATAGCGTGGCGAGCATGGCGAAGAAGGCCGGCACCCCCAACCAAACCCATTTGTTCAGGTCGTGCCAATACCGGTCGGGCAGCGGCTCGCCGGTGGCCAGCGCCCGATCGCAGTCGTTGCGCATGCGGATTTGAAGGTATACGACCGGCAGCCAGCAGCCGCCGGCGACGACATACATCAGCACCGATGCGACCAGCCACGGCGAATCGAGCGGATAGCCGTAGAGCGCGGCCAGGACAAAGCCGGACACCGGCTGGACGATCACGGTCGGCGTCGTGAACAGCCAATCGGCCAGCACCACCCGCCGGTTGACGATCGCCATCGCCGGCACATTCCGGCTCAGGTCCGTGGTGAATTTGAAAAAGGCCGTCCCCATGCCGGTGCCGAACAGGAACATCGAGCTCAGGATATGGACCCATTTGATGATCAGAACGTCCATCAGCGTTTCTCCGCAGCCATGACCGCCAAGGTGGCGATGAAAATAGGAATGTTCTTCGCAATCGGTGCGAAGGGATGCAGCCAGAATTCGGGCAGGTTTACGGTGATGACCGCGGTGTAGGCCAGCATGGCCAGGAGCTGGAGGATTCCGACCCGGACCACGTGAAAACGCACCAGCAAAGCGACACCGAGAAACAGGTCCATCGCTGCGGCGCCGTACAGCACCCAGGGAGCCGGCGCGCCGGTAATCCCCGCGGCCGCCAAAAGCGCGAGACTTTCATGCTCCGGGAAAAAGAAGGCCGAGGTCAGTCCCGACCCTATCCAAAGCAGCGCCAAAGCATACCGAAGCGCGGGGATGATCAGGGACAGCCCGGCATAGGTTCTTTCCGCGGGGGTTGCCGGCCGCTCCCGGAGGACATCCGTCAATGCTCGAGTCCGAAAGCCGAGCCGGTCGGACAAGATCTCGGGATCCCCCACGTTGCCCTGCTCCAGCATACGTAGCGCTTCTCCGTTGAGCGGTGTCGCCGTCACCGCGCCGACTCCGTTCGCAATCGGCAGAATCCAGCCGTAAGGTATCGGTGCGAAACGCGCCGGCCCGTAGCCCAACCAGTGTCTGAACACGCTCAGGCATTCGCGCAAGGTCATCGGTTCGGGACCCACCACGGGAAGCCGGAGGCGCGCCGGCGCACCGGGTTTCAGCAGCCGCAGCACGATCCGCGTCAGATCGTCCACGTGGACCGGCTGAATTCTCTGGCCTCCGTCGCCGACCAGCGGTATGAGCGGCAAGGCCGCCAGCGCGCAGAACAGATCCGAACTCTGACCGCCGGGTCCGAACACCAGCGAAGGCTGGAGGACGGTCCAGTCGAGATCCGTCGTTTCCAAAAAATCGTCCGCGGCCAGTTTACTCAGGTGATAGCGGCTGAACGCCGAGTCGTCGGCGCCTAAAGCCGAGATTTGAATGACTTTCCGGACGCCGGCCCGGCGGCACGCCTCGAACAGGGCTATCGGGGCATCGCGATGCAGGTTGTCGAAGCGGCTGTTCCCGCGCTCGGCGATGATTCCGACCGCGTTGATCACTGCGTCCACCCCCGATAAGCGAGGAACCCAGTCGTCCGGCCCGGTCTGACACGCGAAATCGACGGCAACTGATTCCACGCCCGGCACATCGAGAAATACGAAGCGTCGATGCACGCCCGCGATGACCTCGTGGCCTTCGCGCAGCAATGCCGGCACGATATGGCGCCCTATGAATCCGGAGGCTCCGGTCACAAACACTCGCATCGCATTACCTCCTTTATGTTCCGAATTTTCAGTAATGACAGAAATATAAAGACAAAAGAAATCAGCCCTTCGAGCTCAACAGTCTCTCGACCTTTGCCCCCAGATCCAGCAGCTTCACTAATACCGGCCTCGGCAAGCGCCGCATCTGGTCGTACCAGGACAGCAGCCGTTCCAGGAACTGGGCCGCCGCCTCGATACGGCGCTGCACCTCCGGCCCGCTTTCGTCCTCATCGCCATCGAGCACACACTCCCGGAGCACGGTCAGGGTCGGGTCCAGCTCGCGACGCTTGCGGTTCTCGGCAATCGCAAAAAAGGTGTCCCACAGATCCGAAAGCGCTTCGAAGTGATCACGGCGGTCGCCTTTGACATGCAGCAGCTTGACCAAGCCCCAGCTCTGCAACTCCTTGAGACTGGTGCTGACATTCGAACGCGCCACCCCAAGGGTTTCGGCGATCTCGTCGGCGGTCAGGGGCTTTCCCGCAAGGTAAAGGAGAGCGTGGATCTGCGCCACGGTGCGATTGACACCCCAGCGGGAGCCCATTTCGCCCCAGTGCAGAACATACTTTTCCATGACCGGCGTGAGCTTCATAGAGCATTCCTGAATTTTCAGAATTAACAGAAATTATAGACCACACCTTCAGTTTACGGTCAATCTTTTTGAGCCGGTAGGATTTATCAACCCGGCTATCAATGTAGGCCGGGTTGATCGGGCACGGCGACAAACCGTGTGAGCGACACCTAATTCCAATCGGCACTCAAGTGGACATTCATCGAGGATGGGTAGAGCGAAGCGAAACCCATCGATGCCGGGTTAGCCCTTCGACAGGCTCAGGACAGCCTCCGCGTAACCAACCGATTCGAGGTCGCTCGGTGGGTTACGGCGCACGCGAAGCGCAGTGATCGGTCATCGGTCAGTGTTAATGTGCGCCTAACCCACCCTACGAAAATGAATTCCTTATTGAAAGCGATTTGGCATAAGCGTGTACCGGCCTAGGCTACGGCCTGCCCTAAGTTCTAGGCCGCGTGTTCCGTCTCGGGATCGTATTGACCCAGCCCCGCGGCTCCGTTGAAGCGTGCGCGCCGGATGAGGGCCTGCTGAGCCGCGGCCGTGTTTTCCGGCCGGCCGAGCCAGATGGCCATGGGTGATGCCTGTAAGGCGCGGCTGAACGAGAAAGTCAGCGTCCAGGGGGTTTTCATGGTCTGAGCCTTGACATTGATCGCATTGAGATTGGCGCTGGCCGTCGTATCGCTCTGGCCACCGGACAGGAAAGCGATACCGGCGACCGCCGCCGGCACGGTTCGTCTGAGACAAGCCACGGTCATGTCGGCGACTTCGTCCGGTGGCGCCCGGCGCGGACAGTCCGTCCCGGAGAGCACCATGTTGGGCTTCAAGATCATGTCCTTGAATACAATGCGGTAGCGCACGAGCGCATCGAAGACTTCGTGCAATGCCGCTTCGGTCGCCCACCGGCAGGTTTTGATGTCATGCGCACCGTCCATCAGCACTTCCGGCTCGACGATAGGCACCAGCCCGTGAACCTGGCAAAGACCCGCATAACGCGCCAGCGCGTCGGCGTTGGCGCGCAAACATTGCGACGTGGGGGTGCCCTCGCCGATAGCGATTACCGCGCGCCATTTGGCGAAGCGTGCCCCCATCCGGCGATATTCGTCGAGCCGGTCGGCCAGGCCGTCGAGCCCTTGAGTGAACCGTTCGCCCGGAAAGAACGGTAGGTCGACCAGCCCCTTGTCGACCTTGATGCCGGGAATAATGCCTTTTTCGGCGAGGAGCTCCGGAATAGGCCTGCCGTCGGATGCCCTCTGACGGATCGTCTCATCGAACAAAATCACGCCGCTGATATACTTTTCGAGGTCCGGCGAGGTAAATAACATCTCGCGATACGCCAGGCGCGTTTGCTCGGTACATTCGATGCCGAGTTTCTTGAATCGCTTCCCGATCGTACCGGTACTCTCGTCGGCCGCCAGCAGTCCCTTGCCCGGCGTGACCATCCGCGCGGCTATATGTGCCGAGTCTTCAGACATAAACCCTCCTTCTTTCGCTTAAGAATTCATCTCCGGATACCTTAATAAACACTACTGCTCGGCGATGCCGCTCCGAAGATCGGCTCCGCCTTGGAACGTTAGACCATACGTAATGCGAGGGGTGCCGATCCGTCACACCGACGGTTGAGTTTATACCGTTTGCGGTTAACTCCCGGCTGCGGTCACCTGCCACAAATTTCGAGCACCGGAGCTGCAACCCGCCGCTGTCCGGATGGTCGAAGACATTTATCGAATCGACGGAGGGAAAGGCCATGCACGTCAGCTATGTGGAAGCGCAGCGCGCCGTCGCGGCGGCACTCAAGAAATCCGAGGAGATCGGCGCGCGCAGTTGCATTGCGGTGGTGGACTCGGGCGCGACTCTGAAAGCGTTTGCCCGTATGGACGATGCTTGGGTGGGCAGCATCGACATCGCGATCCGCAAAGCCAAAACCGCCTGTTTCTTCGGCATGCCCACCGGCGAAATCGGCAAGATGTCGCAACCCGGCGGCTCTTTGTACGGAATCGAAGTTTCGAACGAGGGCCTGATCACGTTTCCGGGCGGCCTTCCGATCGTGAATGCCGACGGCGTTCTGATCGGTGCAATCGGCGCTAGCGGCAGCACGGTCGAGAACGATCACAAGGTTGCGATGGCCGGATGCGAGGTCATCGGAGTTTCCGATCTGCCGGAACACCCATGGCGTACCTGAAAAGGACGGGAGCGACACATTATGGACGAGAAGCAAATGGCAAAGAGTTTGGGCTGGTTCAGTATCGGCTTGGGGCTGGCCGAGTTCGCGGCACCAAAGAAAATCGCCGATATGGTCGGCCTCGACGGTCGCCGCGGCATGCTCCAATTGTTCGGACTGCGCGAAATCGCGACCGGCATCGGCATTCTCATGCAGCCCGCGAATCCCAATTGGCTTCAGGCGCGGGTGGCAGGCGACGCGCTGGATCTGGCTTTGCTCGGATCGGCTTTGAGCGAAGACAACCCTAAACGCGAGAGAACGGCGGCAGCGATCGCGGCGGTCGCCGGGGTCACAGCCTTGGACATCATCGGCAGCGAACAATTAAGCCGTAGTGCAGGAATGCAGTCCGGAGCCATTCATTTCAGAGAAAGCATCACGATCGATCGTTCGGCAAAGGACCTTTATCGGTTCTGGCACGCCCTCGAGCATCTGCCGCGTATCATGAATCACATCGAATCGGTGCGGGAGATCGGTCCCGGCCGCTCACATTGGGTCGCAAAGGCTCCGGCGGGGATGCGTCTCGAATGGGACTCTGAGGTAATCGAAGACCGGCCGAGCGAACGGATCGCTTGGCGCTCGCTGGAAGGCGCTGACGTCGATAACGCCGGCTCGGTTAGCTTCGAACGCGCACCGGGCGGGCGTGGAACGGTGGTCAAAGTGGAAATGGATTACCGGCCGCCGGGCGGCATAGTCGGTGCCAAAATAGCAAAGCTGTTCGGCAAAGCGCCGGAGAAGCAGATATCCGTGGATTTGCACCGACTCAAGCAACTCATGGAAACCGGAGAGATCGCAACCACCGAAGGACAACCTGCCGGGCGCCCCCGCAGCCTGTCGGGAAAATACGACGAAATCGTCCAAACCTGACACCAAAACGCCGCAGAAGCTTCATTCTGAGATTCAGCAGCAATCAATTCGGACAAGGAACGCTGTCATGAAAGCGAATTGTTGGTACGGCAAGAACGATCTCCGGGTGGAACAGGTCTCTGACCCGGAAATCCTCAATCCGCGGGATGCCATCATAAAGATCACGTCGACTGCGATATGCGGCTCCGATTTGCACCTTTACGATGGGTTCATCCCGGCAATGGAAAAGGGCGACATCCTCGGCCATGAATTCATGGGCGAAGTCGTCGATGTCGGGCACGCCGTAAAAAATCTGAAAATCGGCGACCGTGTAGTAGTTCCCTTTCCCATTTCGTGCGGTGCCTGTTTCTTCTGTCGGAAACACCAGTACTCGCTGTGCGAAAACTCCAACCCGAACGCGGTGATGGCCGAGAAACTCTGGGGGCATTCGCCCGCAGGGATTTTCGGGTACTCACACCTGGTCGGCGGCTATGCCGGCGGACAGGCTGAATACGCACGGGTTCCGTTCGCCGATGTCGGTCCTCTCAAGATCGCAAACGGTTTTTCGGACGAGCAGGTTCTGTTTCTTTCCGACATTTTTCCGACGGCGTACATGGCGGCGGAAGCCTGTGACATTCAGGCCGGCGATACGGTCGCGGTCTGGGGCTGCGGGCCGGTAGGCCAACTCACTATTAAGAGTGCCTACCTTCTCGGCGCCGAGCGGGTCATCGCGATCGATCGTGTGCCGGAACGCTTGCGCATGGCAAGGGAACAAGGCGGAGCGCATACACTCGATTACGAGGAGGTCGACGTCTACGATGCACTCATGAACATGACCGGCGGCCGCGGTCCGGACGCCTGCATTGATGCCGTCGGCATGGAGGCGCACGGACACGGCATTCAATATGCGTATGATCATGCCAAGCAGGCTGCGATGCTGGAGACCGACCGACCCATCGTCCTGCGCGAGGCCATCATGGCCTGCCGAAACGGCGGTACGGTGTCGGTTCCGGGCGTCTATGGCGGGTTTGTCGACAAATTCCCCATCGGCTCCGTCATGAACCGGTCCTTAACCATCAAAACCGGGCAGACCCACGTGCACCGCTACATGCAACCCTTGCTCGAGAAAGTTCGGAACGGGGAGATCGATCCGAGCTTCATCGTTACGCATCAAATGCGCCTCGAAGACGCGCCCGCAGGCTACGAGATGTTCAAGCATAAGAATGACGAATGCATCAAGGTTGTATTGAAGCCGTGAAACAGCGATAAGCAGGTCCTTCCCGAAACTTCGGGACAGGCTTTAAACCTGGAAACGGCGGTTGAACACAGACGAGTGTGTACGGCCGGGAGGTCGGATGGCAAACCTGTTCTGAGCCGAGTCGAAGGGCTGTCGCGAGTTTCGTCGAAGCGGTGCGGAAATGGCAAACGGTCCTTCCCTTTGAGAAAGGGTGGCTTTGAACTGCTCTTGGACTGAAAAATAGGCCCGCCGACGAGCAGGCCTTTCGGATAGTGCTTGGAATCGAGAGACAGTTTTCGTACTGGACACGAATTAGCTAATTGGTAGCTTGATTGAACTTGAAACGGGAAATCGCCTACTCGGCCGGGGGCTGAGTGGGTTGTTCGCCGGCAGTGATAGACACAACCTGTCCGCGAATCTCGCCTTCCTGATTCTGTTCCGAACTCACGTTCACGTAGATATTCCCGGCTTCTATGGCCTGTAGCAATTCAGCCAAGGTGGTCACCGGGGTGCCGATCGCAGTCGAACAAGTCGTCCCGTCTTCAGCCGTTTGATCTTCCTCGGAAATGATATTGGCATCCGACATGGTTGCGCTGACTTCGAGTGGTGCAGTCACACCACCCCTGACCTGCCCCAGCAAATCGGCCACGACCGGACCGGTTTCACCTTGGGGAGCGCAATGGAGTTGGGCTTCCGTCAGTCTTGCACCTTCATCCTGGCCAACTTGGTGCACGCTGAGTCTGTATGTTACCTCCGTCGAGTCTTCATTAAGCTGGAACAACGCTATGCCTCGAGCCGTGGACTCGACCTGGGGAACTTCTTCCGAACCCCTTAAATTCGCTACAAACGGTCCTTCCTGGCTATATACGGAACCGGAAAACAAACATGTCAACACTATCGATATCGCGCTTTTACGCATCTTCATATCCTTATCCTCCTTGTGCATCCTCTTACCCCCGGGGCGTACCACCGGGAGAACGGTCACTGCTCTCGCGAAATTTCCAGTTAACGGAACTGTCCTCTTGCTCTTTCGTGATTCGATATCGATACAAGTGATTCCGTTCCGACACAGATATCATCATTTAGGAAACATGATGTTTTTCATTATGCAACAATTTGAGAGGAGATATGTTCACTTTTAGAGCAGGGCAATACGTTCAAGAGTACCCCGGACGACATTTCCCGCATGGTCTTCCGCTTCGACGTAATAGCGAACGTCCCCCACCCCGACCGGCAAGTCTACTGTGTAATACCGTGCTGTCAGCTCTGCCCCGGTTTCGCACGGATAAGGGCCGTGGTCCTGCATCGCCAGGGCGGTTTCGCCATTAGCCGTACGAACAACCAGGTTGACTCGCTTGATGCCGGAAGCATCGTAAACAAAGGTGTGTGCGGTGCCCTGGCGCGGAGCATCTGCCAAACAGCCGTGCCTCCATCGTTTTCCGCCGGGATTTTCCGGCGTAACCCAAGGAGCAAAGATTGTTGGCCCAGTGCGATCCAGGCCGGCGGCAACGAGCCGCTCGACAGCCGGTTTCAGCAACCCATAGCCTCGGTTGACGGCATTGGTAACCTGGCGATCCCATACATCCTGACCGGTCCAGTACCAGTAACAACTGGTTTCCGCGGTCAGCAATAGCCGAATCGCACGGGTTAGCTGAGGGTGTCCGGGTTCGCTGTCTTCAAGGGTATGGACAAGATTCTGGAATGCCGTTAACAGGGCCCAGGAATTGAGATCCGGCGAATACGGCTGATCATAGCGGCTGAACCACTTCATGAACTGCGGATCACCGTTGTCGGCACCGGCCCAGGAGCCGGCCTCGATATGGACGGCATGGGCCGGGTCCGGAGGGAACCGTTGCAGATAATCGTCGATGGTGGTCAGTTCGAAGCGCGGGTCCTCACTCAGCCAGCGTACCAGCTGCCCTGTGTTGTGTTTGTAATAGCTGTCGGCACCGCCGCCATGATTGTCGCCGTCTGAGTGCAGCAAGAAAAAGGGGGGATGAGCCGGGTCGAATGAGCCGGTTTCGACGATCCGGTCGTACACTTGTCCGAGTACATCGGGATAGTGCAGTGCTCCGAAGCCGCCTCTGGCATCTTCGTTCCCGATGTAGCGCTCGGCCGGGATGGCGATCAGCTTGTGCAGATGACCGTCCGCATCTTCGTAGGCTACGTATTCGGGACTTAGTAGCGACGGCGAAATTTTTGAGCCCGCCCATACGTTGCGGAGCTGTACCCAGTCGTTCGCCGGGCGGTTAACCTGATCCGAGGAATTCGGCGGCAGCATGCCTTCATTGATGCCGGCATAGGGATAGTCTCGACAGGCACGAAAACGATGAATCGAATCGTAGATAACCGCAGTAACGCCGGCTTCGACCAAGGCCGGGATCATCCGCACGTGAAAAGCCGTTTCCGGCGGAAACAGTACGTTCGATGCCTTGACACCGAATGCGTCCCGAACGAGCTGCCGATGCCACGTAATTTGGCGGACGATATCACGTGCCGGTATCAGCGGCATCAGCGGATGAAAAAAGCCGAAGGCGGTGAAAGCGATGCGGGGATTGCCGAGTCTGGTTTTCGCACCGGCCATTTCACGTAAGACACCGTTCCAGCTGGAGAAGCGTCCACTGCACAGACCTTCGACTGCGCAACGATCGAGTTGTTCGATCACGGATCCGCTCCAGCTGGTGGATAGGCCGGCATGGGGCAAACCGGCGTCGATGTACTGCTGGACGGCAGCAGGGATGAAATCGGTGTAATTGCCGACCCGTGAACCGAAAATAGCTTCTTTTTCCCCATCCCACCCGTCCGGGTCGGTAGCATCATAGTACGGCTGGTGCATATGCTTATGGATGCCGAAATACACTTTGATTTCGGAACCGCCAATCATCTGCGCGCGGACCTCCGGTTTTGACGCAGGAACAGCTTCCAAACACAGCCTTCGGAATTCTTTGATCCAGTCACTGCCGCAAGCCTGCTCGATTTCGGTCTTACGACACCCCTCGACCTGAACGGTAATTTCCCCGGCTTCGAATAATCCTGCCGGCACCGAGGCAACATAAGTCCACTCGCCATCCGAGGCCGCTGCCGGTCGAACGTCATCTCCTTTGATAAGTTTCTGGGTGCCATGGCCGTGTAGAACGACTTGCGGGAACGGAATTTCGCCGTCGACCTTAAAAAACGAGCCGGAAAGCCGGGTTCTTGCCCGACGGCTCGCACACTAATGAAGAGGGACACTCGACTTCGACAAACCTGGAAAATACGCCCATCTAGGAATCCTCGGCTTCATGCGGCCAAATTTCAAAACGGCAGGATGCGGATGTTTGAAAACCGCAGCCCGATTGCGGCTAATCCGGCTCCACGTAAGGAATAGAGATGTGATCGGCCAATTGCCGGACGACGCCCCGAAACCACGGAGCGGAACATGAATAGAATACAAACTGAAAACACAGTGTTACAAACCGTTAACGGTGCCGGGGCTGTTGTAAACTGTACCGCCTATTTTTTCAACGAAATTTTTGCGCGAGGTTTTACATGGCGAGCGGTTTTATTCAACCACGGCGGACTTCTCCCGATGCGTGGCAAAACTGGATCAAACAAGGGTTTGAACTGGTTTCCCGGAAATGGCCGGTATGGATCGCCGTGATGACCGCGTGCAGCCTAGTATCCGGAGTTGCGGGAGCTGCCGAACCGATTGCTGAATATCTAACGCTCGCCTTGGGCTTCAATCTCGCTGTAGCGACGGACCACGAGTCGGACTGGGCTGGCTTAAGCTCGCGATTCCGTGCGATGTTTAGCGATGCAGTCAAATTTGGCTTTCAGGTGGGCATTTTCGTATTTTTGACGACAATTCCGCTCAACATGGCCATTTCCGGGAGCAAAGCCGCAACCGTGGCCAATGAGAATATACCGGTAATAGCCGACGACAGTGTCAAGCCCCACAATGAAGGCGATTTCTCGGTAGATCTCGTACACGTATACGAGGAAAGTGGGAACAATCTAATTGAATGGGCAATGATTTTACCGGTGGGCCTCGGATTTCTTTATCCATTACGAAGTCTTGGCGCAGGATTTGTCAGAGCGCTTGCACATGGACAACATGGCGCCATACTGAACAGAAATTCGATTCTGATCGTGGCTGCGTTCTCGCTCGTGAGCGTGCTGGCTTTCATCACACTTGACCTGTATCCGCTCATTCCTGTCGTTCAAGGCTTCTGGATGGCGGTGAATTATGTGATGTTCCGAGATATTTTCCTGGGAATCACGGAAAATCGGCGACACGCAGCCAAAGCGGTGGATGGGTACAATCAGGTGGAAACATCCGCATCCCGAATTTAAGGCCAGTTAGAACCGGCAGCTCCAACTTAGCCGCTGAGGTGCATGGAATCGCTTTATGGAGGACTGGGTCCACGGACGAGATCAATTGAGTAAAGCGTGCGCGGTGATTGTCTTATTAATTGTGTCGACATTTCTCCTCGACCGGGTGAAATGTAAAAATCCAACTACGGAGGATCTGCCATGATAGGTTGGGCAGTCACTTTTCTCGTCATCGCCCTTATCGCCGCCCTTCTGGGGTTCAGCGGAATTGCCGGAACAGCGGTCAACATTGCGTGGATATTGTTCGTAGTCGGACTAATCCTTGCTTTGGTCTTTTTCTTGATGGGTCGTCGTCCCCCAATCTAAACGGGAACCGCACTGTTTCGGTCGGGCAGCGGTTTCGGTAGCCGCTGCCTTGAAGGCCTCTGCCGGATGGGTAATTGTACTGTCCAGTGCTTGATACCGTGATTATCCACGGCTTGCTCTAACCCGCATATCTCATCGTCCTGCATCTGAGGGCTAACCGGCGGCGATAATGGAATCCGCTTGATCGGTTTTACGGCCGAGGAGCCGGGCCGCAGACAGCACTGCAAAAGGAATCTTGCAGGGGATGGTGCGAAAAAAGCAGACCCGATACCCAAACTACGCTTGTCGCCCTCGCTGCGGCCGCCGCCCACGACAAATCGGTTTCACCCAGCGGAATCACCGCAGCAGCATCAACTGCCCCGACCGCAAGGGTGCACACATGCCAGCCCCTTGGGGCGGCATCGAATTTAGTTTCAACAGGGTCAGGAGAACGACGCGTTAAGAAGAACCCGCCTGTCCACCCGAGTTCATCAACAATGAACTTAGAGACAGATCAGCCCGTGCACGCTCCGCGCAGTATAAAATACTGATGGCATAAACCGGTTGACCCGCGCGCGACACGAGTTCACTTCGAGCCCCTCGCTGCATTCGGTTTCTTGATAGACTCGTTCGCTGCGAGACATGGAGCGAGTGAGCGAGCGAGTCGAGTAGTCCCCGGAAGCCCGAGCGCCGGGTGTGAGACCGAAGGTCGACGCGATAGCGGCGGTCGGAGGTCTCACACAAGGCATCGCGACCGGGCGTCGAGTCATCTGCGAGCGGTGTCCGGACCCCTTGTTGGGTCCGGACCAGACGAGCGGGGACGGCCGGGGCGCCGAAGGCAATAACTCGTCGCCAATTTTTTGCTCCTTTTGGTGACTTGGAGGTCCCAAAAGGTTTCGCAAAAAATGGCGACGCAATCGCGTTTCGATTTCAGCCGAATTCGTTTATGTTGCGGAATCTCGCCGGAGTCTCCCTCCTGCGCGGGTATGATTTGCTGTCTATTACGTTTGAGGTATTGAGTGCATGTCCCTCGTCGAATGCAAAGAATGTGGCCACCGAAACTATGAAAGGCTTTTCCAATGCCGAAAATGCGGTAGATTGACCCACTACGGCACTGAAAGGCAAAAGTTACGGCGTCTGGCTTTGGGCGTTGCCCTGATTGTTTGTGAACTGATGCTATTGAAGAATCCCACCAAGGAAGATCATTTCAGAAAAGCTGTCGAACTAGACCGTATTCCTAATTCGTTTACGATTCAACACGATTTGGACCTCTACGACTATCATGATTATTACTTATTCTCGGCCTTGAGCGTTGGTCGGGAAAGAAACAAAACGCTGCTCACGTTTGGATTTCTCGCCACGGTCATTTAGATTGATAGAGCACTTGCTATACGGAGTGCCGGATTTCACTGTCTATTGAGCGGTTTCGCTCGAAACGCTTGCCCGGAGTTATGCAAGAAAAGAAGTAAGGTCGTTCGTGTTGCTTCCTACATGCCGTCCGGTGGAGTCAACATCGGCGTTTTTACCGAACGTGCGGCATCTTCCCAAGCTCAACGGACAAAAAAGGCCTGCCATGTAAAGCAGGCCTCAAGTGAGAAATGCCTGTTTGCGCGATTAAAGCCTCGAGAGTTCCGATTAAGGCTCGCTAGGTGTTTGTCCTGGCTGTGGCTCGCCTGCTGGGCTGCCGCCACCCGGCGTGGTTGGAGTTGTCTCGTTCTGACAGCCACCGAATAGGAGAGAAAAGAATACTAATCCAAGGGCAATCAGCTTTTTCATCAGCTTATCTCCATTCATATTGAGGATTGTGAAGCTCCATCCTTAAAAGCGATTCCTTGCCTCATCTAAAGTGACAACGGCAGCTTCGTTAAGTTCTTGTATTTGATGTTGATTAAAGTCTCCATTCAATAGATAAAAACGTGCAGCGACTACCGGGAATAGTCGAGCTCCGATGTATTGGCCGTGCGAAAGTCGTAAGAGTCGGCGAGTTCTGCTTGGTTTCCGGAGAAACCGGGAACGGTTCGGCAGTCTACATCTTCGTTATCAAGTGACTTAAGGTTTTCGTTCTCTTCCCATTTTAGGCGGTGAAGCTTCGAAATCCTGGTTCGTATCTCCCGATTCAACATTTGGGAGACTGCTTGCGCAAAACCGTTCCGAACGGCAGAATTAAAGCGGCACACTGACATTAGCAATTCTACAGAATTGCACGAAAGGCCATTCTGCACGGGAATAGCCTTTTACAAAGCGGGCGAACCTACACGGATTTATCATACTCATCAATTTGTCCTAAAGAATTGGAAGCTCCAATTTCAACGGAGGTTACTAAAAATGGCGCAACAATCAGGGCAAGAGCAACCGGATCAGCCGAAAAAAGACTATTTCTGGTTCTACATTGGAGGCTTAATCGTCGTAGTGATTGTCGGAGTCCTTCTATTGAAGGGCCGAGAAATGTCAAGCGTACCTTACGAGGCATATGAAGAAACGAAAAAGGAAGTGGACCAACAAGCCGAACAAGCAAGGTAAAAGTAGAGGGGGGTTGATCGCGTTGTGCGCCTAGGTGCTTGGCCTGGCCAGAAAGCATGTGGTGCGAATAGGCTTTCCTTTGCCCGACACATCTCGAGCGATTACGGCGCCGTCAGCTTCTCTTACCGCGTGGCCCAGCCAGGCGGTAGCGTTAGCGCGCTTACGATTTCAGCGCCGTGTGGAGTAGGGAATAGTTTCTGAAAAAAGGAAAGCCCCGGGGTTTGAGCCTCGGGGCTTTAGGGAAGAGGAGCCTGGCGGTGACCTACTTTCGCACAGGGAACTGCACTATCATCGGCGCTGAGCGGTTTCACTTCCGAGGTCGGGATGGGATCGGGTGGTTCCCGCTCGCTCTGGCCACCAGGCAAAACTGGTTTCATGTCGAGCTGTTTTTGTTGCTTGGCTCTTCACTCGGACAATGTACACGGCGTTTGGTGTCTTCACCCAAACGGTTTGGGTGTTATATGGTCAAGCCTCACGGGCAATTAGTATGGGTTAGCTTCAGCCATTACTGACCGTCCACATCCCACCTATCAACCTGGTGGTCTTCCAGGGCCCTTCAGGGGACTCGAAGTCCCAGGGAGATCTCATCTTGGGAGGGGCTTCCCGCTTAGATGCTTTCAGCGGTTATCCTGTCCGAACATAGCTACCCGGCTGTGCCACTGGCGTGACAACCGGAACACCAGAGGTTCGTTCACTCCGGTCCTCTCGTACTAGGAGCAACTTCCCTCAAATCTCCAACGCCCACGGCAGATAGGGACCGAACTGTCTCACGACGTTCTAAACCCAGCTCGCGTACCACTTTAAATGGCGAACAGCCATACCCTTGGGACCGGCTACAGCCCCAGGATGTGATGAGCCGACATCGAGGTGCCAAACACCGCCGTCGATATGAACTCTTGGGCGGTATCAGCCTGTTATCCCCGGAGTACCTTTTATCCGTTGAGCGATGGCCCTTCCATACAGAACCACCGGATCACTAGGACCTACTTTCGTACCTGCTCGACGTGTTTGTCTCGCAGTCAAGCGCGCTTTTGCCCTTACACTCTGTGCACGATTTCCGACCGTGCTGAGCGCACCTTCGTGCTCCTCCGTTACGCTTTGGGAGGAGACCGCCCCAGTCAAACTACCCACCATACACGGTCCCCGATCCGGATCACGGACCTAGGTTAGAACTCCAAAGTCACCAGGGTGGTATTTCAAGGTTGGCTCCACCGGAACTGGCGTCCCGGCTTCATAGCCTCCCACCTATCCTACACAAGCGAATTCAAAGTCCAGTGTAAAGCTGTAGTAAAGGTTCACGGGGTCTTTCCGTCTAGCCGCGGGTACACTGCATCTTCACAGCAAGTTCAATTTCACTGAGTCCCGGGTGGAGACAGTGTGGCCATCGTTACGCCATTCGTGCAGGTCGGAACTTACCCGACAAGGAATTTCGCTACCTTAGGACCGTTATAGTTACGGCCGCCGTTTACCGGGGCTTCGATCAAGAGCTTCGCTTGCGCTGACCCCATCAATTAACCTTCCGGCACCGGGCAGGCGTCACACCCTATACGTCCTCTTTCGAGTTTGCAGAGTGCTATGTTTTTATTAAACAGTCGCAGCCACCGTTTCACTGCAACCCCCTTCCGCTCCATGAGCAAGTCACTTCACGTACCAGGGGCGTACCTTCTCCCGAAGTTACGGTACCATTTTGCCTAGTTCCTTCACCCGAGTTCTCTCAAGCGCCTTAGAATTTTCATCCTGCCCACCTGTGTCGGTTTTGGTACGGCCAGATGTAACCTGAAGCTTAGAGGTTTTTCTTGGAAGCCTGGCATCAATCACTTCGGTCTTGGCGAACCAAGACACCGTCATAACGTCTC